>CAZOQA010000018.1:0-40538 GCA_964581775.1 uncultured Thermoplasmatales archaeon
TCGTGCTCGTCCAGATCCTGCATCGTGATGCGGCCGGCGGGGCCTTGACCGTCGACGGTGGACAGATCGATGCCTCGCTTGCGTGCCTCGATGCGCACGCGGGGCGGGGCGAGCACGTCGTCCGGCGTGCGCGTGGTGACCACGTCGCGGTCGGGTCCCCCGTTGGAGCCCGTGGCGACGGTGGGTTCCATCGAGGGCTCGGGCTCGTCGGCCTCTTGCTCGGGCTCGGGGGCTTCCTGCTCGGGAGGCTCCTCGGTCTCGGGCTCCGTGACCGCGGCGGCGTCGTCGGGGCTGATGAGCACGAACACTTCGCCCACCGTGACCACGTCGCCCTCGCCGAAGACGAGGTCTTGGATCGTGCCGGCGACGGGCGCGCTGATCTGCACGGTGGCCTTGTCCGTCATCACCTCCACGATGTCCTCGTCCTCGTCGACGGTGTCGCCCTCGTCGACGAGCCAGTTGACGATCTCGCCCTCGTGGATGCCTTCCCCCACGTCGGGGAACTTGAACTCGAACACCAAAGCCGTCTCACTCCTCGATGGTCTCTTTCAGCGCGTCGATCTGTTCCTTGAGGTGCCAGGGGACCTCGTCGTACACGTCCTCCACCATGGAGGACAGCTCGGGCGGGGAGCCCTTCTCGGCTTCCTGGACGGCCTCGTCGATCTGGTCCTCGAGCTCCTCGTCGATGGTCTCCAGCTCGCGTTGCGGGGCCACGTCCTCGCGGATCAGGTACGTCCTGAACCGGCTAAGCGGGTCGGCCCGTTTGGCCGCCTCGACCTCGCCCTCGTCCCGGTAGCGGGTCGGGTCGTCGCTGGTGGAGTGCCCGCGCACGCGGTACGTGTCGTACTCGATGAGCGTGGGGCCGTCTCCGCGGCGGGCCTTCTCGACGGCGTCCCGGGTGGCCTCGTACACGGCGAGCACGTCGTTCCCGTCCACCTTGCGTCCTTCGAACCCGTACGCGCGGGCCTTCTGGGCGAACGTCTCGCTGGCGGTTTGCTTGTCGGTGGGCACGCTGATGGCCCACTTGTTGTTGTTGCAGAGGAACACGACGGGCGCATCCCAGACGCCTGCGAAGTTCAGGGAGGTGTGGAAGTCGCTCTCGCTGGTGGCCCCGTCGCCCAGGTACGCGGCCGCGATCACGTCGTCGCCCTGGTACCGGGCCGCGTACGCCATCCCGACCGCGTGGGGAAGCTGCGTGGCCATGCAGGACGACCAGGACACCTGGTTCACGTCGCGGTCGCTGAAGTGGCAGGGCATCGAGCGGCCCTGCTCGACGGCTTGCGCGTTCCCGAACAGGTGGTGGAACCAGTTCTCGATGCTCCAACCGCGGTAGATCATCACGCCGCCCTGGCGCAGGCCGGGGAAGACCCAATCGTCGTCGCGGAGCGCTGCGGCGGATCCCACCGCGGCGGCCTCTTCGCCGGTGGAGGCCCCGTAGAACCCGATGCGGCCCTGGCGCTGGAGCTTCATGCACCGTTCGTCGATCCGGCGGGTGGCCGCCATGGCCCGGTACATGCGAACAAGCGTGTCCTCTCCCAGGCTGGGTGTTTGCGGGGAAGGGTGACCCTTCTCGTCCAAGTACTGCAGGGGCTCGGCCGCCGCCACGCGTGGGCCACGCTCGCGAAGCGTTAAGGCTTTTCGCCCGCCGGTAGGCCGCCTTGTTGAGGTTCAGGATTGCGCATGACGGGGCTGTCAAGGAAGATTTCAGATGCACCTAAGGTCAGTTGACGGAGGGGGTTTGAAAGGCCATAGGCCACGGCGTTGGCGACGCGCCAAGAACGCTGCAGACGCGCTGAGTTTGAAGAGGAACCTGGCGCAGCTGCAGCCCGACCTATCGCTGCGCATCGGGTGGTGAATCATACCTCAGCACTCACTCACATCGATTGAGATTTCCAACGCTAAGTATATTAGCATAGATGTTTATTCCAAGGCTTATGGCGGAGAGTTCGGAAGGCCGCGAAACAGGGTAAAGGGACAAAGATGGTCAATAATCACCTTATCATGGGGCTTGTAGCAGTCTCGGTAATCACCTTACTGGGATCCGTAGTAGTGGCGAGTGATGGTGGAGAAGATTTTCTGAGTCTAGCCTCCCTCGAGGAGGAGGCTTCTCAGGCGGTGGCTGAAGCCAGGGACTCTGTATCTGGAGAGGTGTACGAAAAAGACCAGATTTTACACGAAGGAGTCATGATAGAGACCGAATCAGGAAATCTGGTCTGCGACTTGTCTGGGACTCCTGAGGTTGGGGTTCACGTAAAATCCGGTGGGGCTCTCGTGAGTGGTGGGAGGATGCAGATTGCCACGGATTACGAAGAATGTATTGTTTATATTGAAGAAATTTCAACAATGACGGCCGAGGAGATTATTGACGGATATGCCCCAAACTTTACGACCGATGACTTGGACTCTGTTAAGAGGTCTGATTTAGAGAAAACCGACAGTGGTGGTAGCTCAGAGGCCGTGTATACCCCCTACACGGTCCAGGGCAACTATACGGAGTGGGTGACGAGATGCTATTTCTCTAAGTTCGAACCCGGTTGCTGGGATGAAGATGCAAACGTTGCTAAATCGAATAATCACTTTCGAAGATATCAACCTCCAGACCCGCATGTAATGGATCGTGGGGCTTCCTGGGCCTGCAAAGCATGGACTGGCGGGGCTCCAAGCAACTGGGGTTTCAGTTTTAATGAGGGTGAGACAACCTGGGGAGAGGGGGAGATCCGATGGGCGCCCCATCATCCAGCCTCCGCGACCTATGCATGGATTGAATGTGGAACGGACCAGGTACGAGCTCCTTGGGAACTAAACAATTTACTACAGTTGACGAAAGTTAACGCCCAAGGATTCGAGGAAGGAGACCCTTATTGTATTGGTAGCGTTGAAAACGAGTGGGATTATATTATAAATTTGATCAATCCAGCGGGATGGAATCTCGAGGATAAAAGAGAGAAAACCGAGTGTCTCCAACATCCATTTCATGAGGATCATCCCGACTTGACGGGCGGATGGGGGTGATTGATATAGGGAGAAAGTTCGCCGGAGTTATTATTATCTGTATCCTCTTCCTTGTAATAGCTCTACACGACCAACCTTCGCGCGAAGCAGAAAGCCCTCCGACGAGTAAATTCTTGAATACGACG
Source organism: uncultured Thermoplasmatales archaeon (assembly GCA_964581775.1). Taxonomy (GTDB): domain Archaea; phylum Thermoplasmatota; class SW-10-69-26; order SW-10-69-26; family SW-10-69-26; genus PWVY01. The sequence goes on from CAZOQA010000018.1 coordinate 3,138, forward strand.
TTCATATATGCAGGCTCAGAGGTCTTCTCTGCGGAGGCAGAGGATGAATTAAAAGTGCTCATAGACCACGCAGCTGAGGAAGCCGACTCAGAATTTAGGTTCCAGCTTTTACACGAACAGGGGGCGAAGGTTCTGGAAAGGGAATGGTCAATGGATCCTGTTAATGAAACGTTAACACTCGAGCTCGCCGGCAATTACAAAGCAGCAATAGAGATTGATGGTGATGATCCAGTCACACTAGTCCTGGAGCTGATCGAAAGATGAAGCCAATCCTACTAACATTTTCTCTCTTTATAGCCGCGTCGATAGCGCTTACCACTGGGGCTGTTGCGAGCCATAATTCTGCGGGTGTACACGTGGGTGTAATCTCGCCACAAGCCGTGGATGATGGAGAATTGAACCCACGAGCAAGTGAGGAGCTAGCTCTCGAATTTCATGTCTCAGAATATGAGCAGGGGATCATCCCAGAGCCTCGAGAATCACCTAGAGACCAGACTGGTCAACGATATTCAGATTGCACTACATATCAGGAACTAGGAAGCAGTTATAGCCCAGCGGAGAATCGCGTTCATTGCTATATCGGTTACTTCGAAACCTTTAGGATGTTCCATCCTGCGCCTCTCTTCCCCCAATTTGGTCCTAATGATCCCCTATATTTCCTTAACCCAGATGCAGAAGATGATTACTGCGACGGTACATCTGGGGACGAGGAGGTTACAGGGATCCAACCTTTTGATTCCCTCGTCGTCGGATTTGAGAGATCGATAGACGATCGATGCCAAGGAAAAAGCCATGACTACTACCACGTTGGGAGTATACAGATTGATTCGAACCTCCTTGAATCTGAGGAAGTATACGATGCAATTTATGGAGATGAGAGTCCTGGCGGCTCCTCTACTTTCCCTCTTACTACGAGGACTTACATCCTGATCTTTGGGCAATCTCACCCAGATAACCCGTCGAAGAGCAAATTTGAAGCGGGTTCGGGCCCATTTGGCCCAAACCCTTCAGAATTCGGTAATCCGGTCCATGACCTCACGGGGGTGTGCGGAGATCGGACAATGGATTGCAACCTTCTTACTCCCAAAGACCTAGAACTTTACGATGATGAAGGAAGGGGCCGACTATGTGAATATGCGCCCGAATTCGCAGAGTTAGGATCTCGGGAAACTCATTGTGGCCCGTCGGGAAACCTCATTTCCTTCTTTATGGGGGACCACTTAGATGGGGGACTCGGGATCGACGAGGGGCCCCCATCGTGGATTTCGATTCTGCCTGGATGGCATAGTACTGAAACCCAAGTGGAGACTCCGACAGTTCATACTCTGCTTTCGTTTTCCCAGTCATATTTGGGAAAGAACTCAAGCTACGAGGATACATCGCATAGGTATTTTGCCGTCAATCCAAAGGTCCCCGATCAGGACCACCCCTTGTGGTGTGTGAAACCAAGCATCCTAGCGGAAGGCGTTGGTTCTGGTCATATTGGAGCGCCCGAGGACCCAGGTTTCTATGGTGAATACCAGGCTGACGGAATCGTATATGACCAACGGCCAGTCATATATCATAGCTCGGCCGAAATAGTCCACGCTGAAACCTACGACGATGCTCGCCACGGATTTAAATTCACTGAACAGCTTGCGAAGGACTATACGGATAGAGTAGGTGGCCTTGCGCAGAGCATAAGCGAAGGGAATATTACTCCTCTCGTTCAGGAGAAATTCGTCGAAGACCTAGGTTCAGGTTTGCGATGTACAAGCTCTGCTGATATCTTCCTCCTCGATGAAGACCGAGCAGTTGAGGGCGGGGTCGTAACAGAGATGGAAATTTCGTCCGAGCTGGTCGAATGTACCCTAAGCCTATGCGGGAATCTTACAAATGCATACAGCTTTGAGGGGCTCCTTAGAGGAATCCTCGATACCTCAGAATCAGGATCTCTAGATGAGTGCCCTAAGACGGACTCCTGCATCTGGGAGCCGTATTGGGACGCATATAACGATGGCTGCCTGACCTACGTTGGCGAGAAGTGTGGAGAATATCTTGAGAGATCGGGCTATGATACTGGCGGGGGTGTTGGGCTCTTGTTCACGGTGGAAACCGATGGGCCATTCCTCCTAACGGAACGGGTCGAAGGCCCCGATAATATTGGGGAGACTGGAAAGCTTATTGGAAGGGTCGGAGAAACTAATTGTCTCATTGGAACGAGTGAATGGTTTGATACCGTTGAGCGAGATTTACCAGGCATCCTCATAGATCTCGGATTCACCCCGTGCCCGTCCTTGTCGGGAAGTAGCTATACCGCTCGGGATGGATTCAAGCCTCTCGACCAAGCAGCGCCTGGCATGTTTGAAAACAACTGGTGGTGGGGACCCACTGAACAGGAGGGGTTTGGCAAAGTGTGCCTCTTGGCGATAATGAGCGTCAAGGACACAGTAACTGTGACCCGAGATACGATCGGTACAATTACCCATACACCAGCTGAATCTCCGGTTGCTTATGGAGGGTGTCTAGAATACGGTTTCGATGAAGTAACCCCTTGGAAACCCTGATCGTGAGGGGGATAGGGACCAGGGGAACCTCCGAAACGGCTTAGACGGAGGCCTCCCGAACCCTGGGCAAGAACGCGTGAACAGGTTCGGGACGGTACAATCCATGTCCTCGATGCTCCCCCCCGACGGGGCCCCGATGGGCCACCAAGCGCCCCGGGAGGCCTAAGCGTGGGCGACGAGGAGCTTCCCGTTCGAGACCCCCGCTACAACCCGCCCAAGCCCGAGATCCGGAACCTAAGACCCCCAAAATCCTCGACGTTCGAGCTCGACGACGACACAGAGGAACCCTGGGACGCGATCGAACCCGTGCTCTCGCCCTTCCAAGCCGAACGGACCGAGCGCATCCTGGACACGATCGAGGACGCCTTCCAGCGCCACGAAGCCGACCTCGACGAGGGCACCTGGATCGCGTACGAAGCGCTCGCGGAAGCCACCAACGCCGAGCTCAGAGAGATCGTCACCCGCATGCACCACGTCATCGAGCTCGGGCTGCGACGCACACAACCCTCCACGCCGCCCGTCACACGCGAAAGCGCGCACGTGCTCCTGGAAAGCCTCGAACACGCCGCGGAGCTCCTCGACGCTCACCTCGCCCGCGAAGAGATCGCCAAACGCTTTCTCAACCTCGAACCCGAACCCTTCGACCTCTCCAACGCGCTGCGCGAAGAACTCATCGGGACCCCTCTGCGCGAGGACATCGAGCTCTGGCTCGACCCCGCCCCCGTGCACGGCGACCGCAAGCGCCTCGTCGACGCGATCCTCGCCCTCGCCAAACACGTACGGAACCAGACCACCACCGGGCACGCCGGCATCCGCCTGTCCTGGGACGACGACACCGTCAACGGGTTCGTCGGGAGCACGCAAACCTCCCTCACCCAAGCCACCCTCGCCTCCGCGCTCACCGAACCCGCCACCGTGACGGCCACCGACGTGGACCTCCCCCTGGCCCGAGCCATCCTCGAGCACCACGAAGCCACCGTCCTCGTCTCCGACCTCGACGACGGCTGGACCGGCTACCGGTTCCGCCTGCCCGCGCTCGACATCCAGAACCCCCTCTCCGAGGCCTAACGCGTCCACAACCGGTACGCTTATGCACGGGATGCCCGGGGAAGGACCCCCCGCCCCCCGCGAGGAAGCCCCATGGACGCGAGAGAGATCTTCATCGTCGACGACCAAGCCCAGCTTGGGTCCCTGCTCAAGGAAGCCCTCGAGCAGGAAGGCCACGCCGTTCGAACCTTCCAAGACGGCGACGCCTTCCTCGAATCCGCCCCCGACCAAGCCCCCGACCTCGTCCTCCTCGATCTCACGCTGCCCGGCCAAGACGGATGGCACATCCAAGAGCGCATCCGCGACCTCGATGCGCTCACCCAGACGCGCGTGATTGGCGTCACCGGACGAACCGGCCCCAGCATCGAAGCCACCGCCACGCAAGGCCTCGGCTTCGAAGCCCTCCTCCAGAAACCCTTCAGCCTCGCCGAACTGCTCGAAGCCACCGACGACGTGCTCCCCTGACTCTCAGGTTGAGTATCCCCCTCAACGGCTGAGATCCCCCGCAGCGCCTCTCCAGGGCTCACGTTTCATCAGGTCAAGTCTCTTATAGAAACATCTCACATCACAAGGTGTGATGCAGGCACACGAGAACCCGGTTACGTTCCTCCTCTACCACGGGGACGCCCGCCATCTTCTCTTCCTCCTCGAAGAGGAGGGAACGGTGGCTTACGAGTCGGCACGCCAACAGATCGGTGCTCATCCCGAGAGCTTCAAGCGGTTGACCCAGCGGCTCAGCCAGTGGGCCATCCTCCAGTTCCGCGCCCCTGAGGACGGCGAGTTCGAGGACAACCGTATAAGCGTCGTGCTCGAGCTCGGACCCAAGTCAGATGCGATCCTGACCGCGATCCAGGACGTGCAGGACACCGTGCGCCAACACGAGGCCGAACTCGGCGCCTGGTCCGACCCCCTGCTCGCGTAGGACCCTGGCTCGATGACGTGGATGATCCTCGGGCCGACCAAATTGGGGTTCTGGCGTAATCACACAGGCTTCCTGGATGCCGTGAAAGCCTGGGCGACGCTACCCCTCGATCCCTGAGGACCACCACGGCGCCCCCATGACGCCACTCTTCACCCGCAGCGTTTTCAACGCGAGCACGCCCTACCCGGCCCGCATGCCCGAGCGCGCAGCCCTGATCACAGGATCCAGCCGAGGCATCGGCGCCGCCACCGCCCAGCGCCTAGCCCGCGACGGGTTCGACATCGCGGTCCACTACCACGAAGCCCACGACCGCGCCAAAACCACCCTCGAAGCCGTCCGCGACGAAGGCGCCCAAGCCATCGTGCACCAAGCCGACATTGCGGACCCCGAGCAAGCCCAGGACCTAGCCGAGACCGCGCTTGAGCACTTCCCGCACCTGGACACCCTCATCAACAACGCGGGCATGTACCCCCGCGCCAAGGTCGAGGACGTCACGCCCGAGGACTTCGAGCGCGTCACGAAGGTCAACGCGCAAGGCGCGTTCAACGTCACCAAGCCCCTGGTCCCCCACCTCAAACAGAACGGGGGCGGACGCATCGTGAACCTGTCCTCGATCCTCGGCGTGCGCGGGTCCCGCCACGGCACGCACTACAGCGCCTCCAAAGCCGCGGTGATCGGCCTCACCAAGAGCCTCGCGCGCGAACTGGCCGAGCACGGGATCCTCGTCAACGCGATCTGCCCCGGCGCGATCGAGACCGACATGATCGCCAACGACTCCCCCGAGGAACGCCAACGCCGACAGGACGTGATCCCCATAAGCCGCGTGGGGCAACCCGAAGAGGTCGCAAGCGTGATCCGGTTCCTCGTCGGCGAGGACGCCTCCTACGTGACGGGCGAGACCCTGCACGTGAACGGCGGCCTCTACATGGCCTAACCCGTGTTCTGGATCTCGGCCGTCTCACGCCGGAACTCGTCCAGCTCCAGATCGCTCGCACCCAAACAGTAGAGCAGCCCGGCCAGGTTGTCGCGCGTGATCTGCCCGTCCGCGGTGCGGCGCAGGATGTCCTTCGCGTTGAACGCGATGCCCAAGCCCGCGTTCTTGAGCATGATCTGATCGTTGGCGCCGTCCCCGATGGCGACCACCTCCTCCAACGGCAGCCCCTCCCGGTCCGCGATCTCCTCCACGAGCTCGCCCTTGCGCTCGCTGTCGATGATCTCGCCACGCACCTGGCCTGTGAGCTTGCCCTCCTCGATGACGAGCTCGTTCCCGAACGCGTAATCCAGGCCCAGGCTCTCCTTGAGCGTGTCCGTGAAGAACGTGAACCCGCCGCTGATCAGCGCGACCTTGAACCCCATCTGCTTGAGCACGCGCACCAAGTCGCTGGCGCCCGGCGTCAGCTGCATGGACTCCGCAATCTGTTCAAGCTCCCCCACGGGCAAGCCCTCCAGTTGAGCCACGCGGGCCCTCAGGGCCTCCTCGAAGTCCAACTCGCCGCGCATGGCACGCTCGGTGAGATCCTCGACCTTCTCCTCGGCGCCCGCCGCGCGCGCAAGCTCGTTGATGACCTCGCCCTGGATCAGCGTGGAGTCCATGTCGAAGACGACCAAGCGCCGGCGCCGCCGGTTGACGCCATGCGGCTGGACCACGACGTCCACGCCGATGGCCTCGCACGTGGACCGGACATCCTCCCGGAGGGTCTGGATGTCCGCCGGTTCCCCGCCGTTGCCGCCCACGTCGACGACGAGCTCGAACGCCATGAACTCGCCCGAGGCGACCTGGTGCGTCTGCAGGATGGGCACCTCGTGGTCCGCGATGGTTCGCGTGATCGCGTGCATCACGCCCACCTTGTCCGCTCCGATGATCGTGATCACGCGCAGATCCCGCGCAGGGGGGTCGGCTTCCGCGGTGGAGACGTTCACGGTCGCATCCACGCCCAGGCCCTTCAGTCGCGTTTTGAGCACGTCGCCCATGCGGGTCAGGCGTTCGCGTTGCTGCCCGTCGTCCTCGGGGTCCTCGATCAGCATCAAAAGCGTGAGCATCCCGCGCGTTTGCCGGTGCTCCACGTGCACGATGTTGCCGCGCAGCGACGTGACGAGGCCCGAGATCTCCGCGAGCAACCCGGGGCGGTCCTTGGCGGTGGCCTGCACCGTGAGCAGGTGGTCCCTGGGCACGGGGCCCCCTATCGAGCCTCGTACTAATAGGGCATGCCCCCCGGACGCTGCACGCGAAGGGGAGGGTTGAAAAGCTTAGACCCCGCATGGTAGGATGGGTCTCGCGGTCAATGGGCGCCCGGCGAGTGGCCTGTTCGGAGGGTTACCCCCCCTCCAGGGCTCGACGATGACGCCGGGGCAACGCGAGGCCCCACAAGGGCCCCAGCGAGGGATGGCACCCCTGGGCCTCCCCGGCGAACGAGCCGGCGGCCCCGCCCCTTGGGTCAACCCGTCGAGCGGGCTGAAAACCCAGCCCTGCCATGACCGCGGGCGTTACTACGGGGCGAAAGCTGGGCCCGATCCTTATGCCCGCTGACCTGAACAGGCTGGCGGACATGCTCCAGAGCTAACGCGGGGCTGGACGACGCAACACCTTTAACGCAGCCTAGCCTCAACAGGGACTACCATGAACGATTACGACGCCCTCCTCGAGCGAGCCAAGGAGGAGATCCCCGAACCGATCTCCACAGGGGAGCGGTTCGAGCTTCCCGACCTCGAGATCGCCAAGGAAGGCAAAGCGACCGTCGTGCGGAACTTCGCGGACGTGCTGGACGCGATGAACCGCGAACCGGACGAGGTCCTCGCGCGCCTGTTGCGCGAGATCGGGGCCGCGGGGACCTACGAGGACCGGCGTCTCAAGCTCCAGGGCGACCACGCCCGGCGCACGATCGAGGACCGACTGGACCGGTACGTGGAGACGTACGTCATCTGCAGCGAATGCGGCCGGCCCGACACGAACCTCGTCAAGGAGGATCGCACGCTCCTGTTACAGTGCGATGCGTGCGGGGCGCACCGGCCCGTGCAGGCCCGCAAGCAGACCACGCAGGCCGAGGAGGAGGCCGAGGCCGTCGAGGAGGGCGGCGTCTACGAGGTCAAGATCGAGGACACGGGTCGCCAGGGCGACGGCGTCGCGCACGTGGATAAGTTCACCATGTTCGTCAGCGGCACCCGCAAGGGGCAGGTCGTGAAGGCCAAGGTGAACAACGTGAGCGGCACGTTGGCGTTCGCGGACGCGGTCGAGGTCATCGAGGAAGCCTCCTGAGCCGGCGTTCTGCCGCGCGTCTACGACGCCTCCGGAGTCAAACCCTTATAGGCGCGGGCGTGTGCCCCGGGCACTCGTAGGTGTACCTCATGGTCAAAGCTGCGGTGCTCGTCAAACAAGTCCCGGACACGGAGGAGGTCCGGATCGATGACAAGACGCGCGAACCGGATGCAAGCCGGGCCGAGCGCGTCGTCTCCCAGTACGATAAGCACGCCGTCGAAACGGCCGTCGGGCTCCAAGAGGACGGAGCCGTCGACGAGACCGTCGCGATCAGCCTGGGCCCGGAGGGCATCGAGGAGTCCCTCCGGGAGGTGCTCGCGATGGGCATCGACGAGGCCGTCGCGATCGAGGCGCCCGACCTCGACGAGGGCGGGGGCCTGGGCAAGGCCGAGGCCTTGGCCCGAGCGGTCGAGCACGTGGGCGACGTGGACCTTGTGTTCGCGAGCGAGGAGTCCGCGGACAGCCACACGGCCAGCACGGGACCCATGGTGGCGGAGTTCCTGGACGCTTCGCTTCTCTCGTACGTGTACGAGCTTAGCCTGGACGGGGACAGCGTGGAGGTCAAGCGCGAGGTCGACGAGGGCCTGGAGACGCTTCGAAGCCCGTTCCCGGCGGTCGTGACCGTGGTGGAGGCCATCAACGACCCGCGGCTTCCGGCGCTGACGCAGATCCTGCAAGCCAAGAACAAGCCCCTGGAGACGCTCAGCGCGGAGGACTTGGGCGTCGAGACGGCGCGCAGCACGGAGATGCTGGAGAACATCGCCCCCGAGGAGACGCGCAAGCAGGAGATCGTGGAGCTCAGCGATGCGCGCGAGGACGGTCAGTGGCTTCTGGACGAGCTGCAAAGCCAGGGGGCGATCTGAATGACGACGCTCATCTTCGCCACGGAAGCAGGCCTGTACCCGGAGCTCGTCACGGCGGCCCAAGAGCGAGGCGAGGAGGTCGTCGCGGTCGCGCTTGGACCCCTGGCAGAGAAGGCGGGCGAGCTGGCCCCGGGCGCGGATCGCGTGCTCACCGCGACCGGCGAAGGGCTCGAGGAGCACCTGACGGGAAGCGTGAAGGACGCGCTGGCTCAGATCGTGGACGTGGAGGGCGCGGACACGGTGCTTGTGGGCGGGAACCGGCGCGGGAAGGAGATCGCGCCCATGCTCGCCGCTCAGCTGGGGGCAGCGTACATCGTGAACGCGCTCGCGTTCCCGGACGGCGCGTTCAAGCGCAAGTACATGGGCGGGCGCACGATGGCCACGCAGAAGCCCACCACGGACTCCGTGGTCGCCACGATCGCGCCCCACAGCTTCGACCCCGCCACGGGCGACCCCGCGCCCATCGAAGAGGTGACGGTGAGCCTGGAGGAGGGTCGGGTCGAGCGCGTAAGCTTGGATGCGCGCGGCGACGAGGGCGTCGACATCGAGGACGCGGACGTCGTGGTCGCGTTCGGTCGCGGCGTGAAGGAAGAGGATGACATGGAGCTGATCTTCGATCTGGCCGAGGCGCTCGGGGGCGAGGTCGGGTGCTCGCGCCCGATCAGCGCGGACCTTCACTGGTTGGGGGACGAGCGTTGGATCGGGCTCTCGGGCAAGGTCGTCACGCCCAGCGTGTACGTCGCGTGCGGCATCAGCGGCCAGATCCAGCACCTGGCCGGGTGCCGGGACAGCGAAACCATCGTCGTGATCAACACGGACAAGAACGCGCCCTTCTTCGAGCATGCCGACTACGGCATCGTGGGCGACTTGTACGACGTGGTGCCGGCGCTCACGGAGCTGGCCAAGAAGCGCTAGCCGCTGGACCCGCGCGGGGGCCGGTCACCCGGGGATGTCCTCGACCTTCTCGAGGAACCGGATCTGGGAGTCCGTCACGCCGGAGGGTCAGCGCTCGCGCCCGCGCAGCATGGCCACGCGCGCGGCCAACCGATCCAGCATCATGCGAGCCCGCTCGGTGCGGCGAGCCCGGGTGTAGGGCACGAGCACGCGGAAGGCCATCACGCCGGCCACGAGCAGCACGATGGCTTGCGCCATGTTCGCGTAGGACGCGAACGCGGGCATGGAGACGATGCCCCACGCGTTGAGCCCGCCCACGACCCAGCTGATCCACTCGATGAGCAGGGCCACGAGGATGAGCACGAAGGGCGGGATCAGATCGCGCCCGTTGAGGAACACGAGCTCGCGCGCGGCTTCCCCGGTGGGGCCGCCTCGGAGGATCATCAGCGCGCGCCCGCCGAAGAGCATGGCGCCCACGCCCACGGCGATGGCGACGCCGTAGGCGACCAGGTCCAGGCTGAAGGCGACCACGTCAGGTGCCCCCCAGAATTTCCTTGAGCTGTCGAACGACGGACTGGTTCTCGAGGAGCAGGTCCATGATGTTGACCTGGCTTCCGGCGAGGATCACGAGGAACAGATCGTCCGTGCCGATGTCGAAGATGCCCAGGTAGCCCTTGTCGAACTTGATGAGGCCGCTGGAGAACTCGCCCAGGTCCAGGATGGTGGAGGAGCGCTCCAGTTGCGTGCGGATCGTGGCTCCGAGCAGGCCCACGCTGGTCTGCTGCGTGCCGCCTTTGAGGTCCCACGCGATGGGGAAGCCCTCGCTGTCGACGACGGCGCTCCCGAAGATGCCTTTCGTGTTGGCCTCGAGGCTTCGGAGGGCTTGCGTCATCTCGGTGAGCAAGCGCTCCTGCGTGGTCTCCTCGAGGTCGTCGCTGGAGGGGATCTCCGCGTCGGGCTCGAAATCGGTTTCGAGTGCCATCAGGGGGCCCGTGCTCGGCCAGGGCCGCTCGGCACCTTAACCCTTCGCTGGGGGTGCAAGGGTCCCTAGGGGTCCGTTTGGGCCTCGTCCTCGAGCTCGTCCAGGTACACGTCCAGCGCGTCCTGGACGGCGTCCTTGAGCAGCTCGCCGTTGATGATCTTGTTCTGATGGAGCTTCAGGTACAGATCCATCGGGATCTTGACCTTGATCTCCTTCTGACGAGACAGCTCTTCCTCCAAGCCCGCCTTGTCCCCATCCTCTCCGGTCATCAAGCACACCCAAGTGAGGCTTTGTACCATGGCAAGCGTTGATAAACCCCGGTGAAACGGCGCGCCTGAACGATGGAAAGCTCCACCCTTAAGCGCCGGGCCCGTGCGTGTCACCAGGAGTACTCTTTCGAGAGCCCCATGGCGCGGTACAGCGTGAAAAGCGCCCGGGCCCGTGAGGGGCTCGAGGCCGCGCCCACCCCCAAAAGCAGCTTGGAGACGAGGCTGCCCCCGCCGGCCACGATCTGGGACGGTGCGAACCGGGCCAACCGCTCGAAGTCCTCGTTCTCCCAGGCCAGCATCACGTCCAGCGCCTCCTGGTAGATCGGATCCGAGACGGGATGCTCCTGCACCTTGTCCCGGTACGCGCGCGCCGCTGCGAGGCCAGGCTGCTTGGAGGAGGCCTCGTCCACTGCGTCGGCCAGGAGCCCCGCGCTGTGGATGATCGCCGCCATGCCGCCCTTCGTGAGCGGGTTCGTCAACCCCGCCGCGTCCCCGACCAAGGCCACGTTGCCCTCCGCGACGGTGGACCCGTGGAACGCGATCGGGTACGCCTCCTTCTTCACGATCCGTCCCTCCTCGAGCCCGATCCACTCGCGGAAGGCCTCGATCCTGTCGAAATCGTCCCCGTCCTCGACGCCCAGGATGCCCACGTTCAGGATCTCGCCCTTCGGGAACACCCACGCGTACTCGGGAGAGAAGGCCTTGTGCGTGTAGAACTCCAACCGGTCCCCCTCCCAGGGAGCCTCCAAGCGAACCTGCACGCCCAAGCGCGTCGTCGCGGACCCGCCGATGGCCTCCCGCACGTTCGACCCGGGCCCGTCCGCGCCCACCACCAGGTCGTGCTCGCGGCGAAGCTGGGCCACGTCCTCAGGCATCACCTTGCGCCCCGTCTCGAACACGCCCCCCCGCTCCTGGAACGCCTTGGCCATCGCCGGGATCCACGAGGCGCGCTCGATCGTGTAGCACGCCTCGTCCACGAGCACCTCCACGCCGCCCGGGAACCACCAGCGAGCCCCCTCGAACGCTTGCGCGCAGTGCGGCGTCGCGTCGAACGCGGTGAAGCGCGAGAGCGTCCTCTCGCTGATGCCCTCCGCACAAAGCGTCGTGTACGCCTCCGGCTCCCGCTCGATCACGCGGATCTCAAGCTCCGGATGGCGCTCCTGCAGCGTGAGCGCGGTGATCATGCCAGCGCCCCCGCCGCCCACCACGCACACCGTCCCAAGGGCTCCGTTCCCCGACGTCACAGCCTCCCAAACGAACCACCCCCCAAGAACGTACGGGCCTTTTGCACCCGAACCACCGGGCCCACTTGACAAGCAAGGGTCCCTTTGGACCCATGGACCCCTGGACGCGTGGACCCTCCCCGTTGCCGAGCCGGATACATGCCAGATTCTCGTTCGCGCCCGTGGGTGAAACGCATGCCCGCAAACGACCCCGCGACCGTCGCCGCCAGTACCCGGACCCTCGAGGAGGTCCTCGACGAAGGATACCGGCTGCACGACGTGACCTCCACCCAGGAGCACCTCGTGTTCACATTCCTGAACGGGGACTGCGGCCTCAGGGTCCACCTGGGACCCGACGAGGCCCGATCCTTGCTCCCCTCGGACCTCCTGGACCGGTTGGCCCAAAGCTCAGAGGTTCCCCCGCGCGCGACGATCGCCCCCTGAACGTGTACGGTCGACATCCGCCTTTTTTAGAGCCTCTAGCCTGGGTCACGTGGCGGACCGGGGATCCTTCTTCAACGTTCCGGAATGGCCGAACCGGCCCGGCCCCTACCTCCTTCATGAACCGCCCTCATCCTGCCCGCGGTGACTGGGATGACGACGACGGGAGACACGGTGGAGACGCTAAACGACTTGCTCGACAAGGGGTTCTCGGTCGCAGAGATCTCCTCGGACTCAGATATGCTTATGCTCTCGCTTCAACGCTCGGACTGCGTGCGCATGGTTCGGCTCGACAAGGAGCAGGCGCTTCGCCTCGTAGGCGGAGAATCCGAGGAGATCCATCCCCTCCTGGTCTGACGACCGGTCCGCGGCCGGGGACCCCCTCTCCATTTCTATCGCCGCCCCCCAGACGCAAAGCTTTATCGCGAGGATGGGACCTGGCCCGTTGACCCCCCATGCCCCGGAACGCTGGCGATCCGCACGCGTTCTCCCTCACGGAAGAGCAGCAGCTGATCCGGCGCACCGTGAAGGACTTCGCGGACAAGCACGTGCGCCCCATCGCGAGCGAGATCGACGAGGAGAAACGCTTCCCCACCGAGAACATCAAACGGTTGGCCGATCTCGGCCTGATGGGGATGCTCATCCCCGAAGAGTACGGGGGCTCCGGCGCGGACACCGTCTCGTACGCCATCACGATCGAGGAGCTCTCCCGAGCCTGCGCAAGCCACGGCGTCATCGCCAGCGTCAACAACTCGCTTTGCGCGTTCCCCATCTACAACTGGGGCACCGAGGACCAACGCGAACGCTTCCTCGAGCCCCTGTGCAACGGGACCAAGCTGGGCGCGTACGCCCTCAGCGAGCCCGGCGCCGGAAGCGACCCCGCAGGCATGAGCTCCACCGCCACCAAGGACGGCGACACGTACACGATCAACGGGCAGAAGAACTTCATCACGAACGGGGGCCACGCGGACACGTACATCTACTTCGCCAAGACCGACCCCGGCGAGCGCCACCGAGGCATGTCCGCATTCATCCTCGACAAGGACATGGACGGGTTCGACTGGAGCGAGCCGGAAGAGAAGATGGGCATCCGGGCCGCCCACAGCGTACAGCTTTTCCTCGACGACGTGGAGGTCCCCGAGGACCGGCTGCTCGGCAGCGAGGGAGAAGGGTTCAAGATCGCCATGCAGGTCCTCGACGGGGGCCGCATCGGGATCGGGGCCCAAGCCGTCGGCATCGCGCAAGCCTGCCTGGACGCTTCCAAAGCGTACGCGAGCGAGCGCGAACAGTTCGGGCAGGCCATCAAGAACTTCCAAGCCATCCAGTTCAAGATCGCGGACATGGCGATGCGAACCGAGGTCGCCCGCAACCAAGTGTACAAGGCGGCAGCGATGAAGGACGCTGGCGAGGACGTCACCCGGACCGCCAGCATCGCGAAGCTCAACGCCAGCGAGGCCGCCATGGACAACGCCGTGCAAGCCGTCCAGGTGCACGGAGGGAACGGGTACACCACGGACTACCCCGTGGAACGGTACATGCGGGACGCGAAGATCACCGAGATCTACGAGGGCACCAGCGAGATCCAGCGCCTCGTCATCTCGCGCGAAGAGTTCGAGTAACCCGCACGCGCCCGGGCCCCCGCAAGCCCGTGCCACCGCATGGCAACGTATTTGTCCCCGGGACCCCATCCCCCAAGCGGGAGGTCCCGAGGCGATGAGAACGACCCTCCGGCTCGGCGTCGCCATCCTCGCGATCGCGATGCTTGCAGCCCCCGTAGCGTACTCCGTGAGCACGCGCCCCGCGCACGATGCCTACTTCGACGTGTTCGTGCCCGAGGAAAGCGACCGACCCGCCGAGATCGTGCACGAAGCCACCGTGAACTGCGGCGACCCCAGCGTGCCGGACCAATCCGCAGCCACGCACGCCACCTCGCACGACGGCACCAGCGAGCTCCGCGGCGGGACGGGCCCCAACGCGGAGGACAACTTCAACAGCGAGATGCCCTGCTGGGACACCGACGAACACAGCCTCTGGACCGACGAGGACGGCAAGATCCTCTCCGGGAGCCCCCCCTTCTACACGTGCAAGGCCGACGGCGTGGACCTGGACATCGGCATCCAGAACCCCTTCCCCATGTACGTGCCCGACCCCGCCATCGACGACCCAGACCGGTTCGGGGACAAAGACGAGCACGCCTTCGCACGCGAGCACGCCGTGCTCCTCGCCAGCGGATCCTTCTACGTCATCCCCGAGCTCAGCGGCGAGGACGCCGACCAGGTCGAAGCCATCTGGTTCAACTACCTCCAAACCACGCCCACCGCGCCCCTTGCCGGCGCAGGCGGAGGAACGGACGAGACCTGCGCCAGCCTCGACCGCCACGCGGCCACCGCCAGCGGCGCATACTACGAGTTCTTCCGCGGCGACACCGACAAAAGCGACGGCTGGACGATCCCCATCAACACGCTCCTGGTCCCCGACAACGCGTACGGAGCCAAGCTCGCGTTCCTCGGCCACAGCGACGAGCTAGACGAAGCAGGCCTAGACGAAGGCGACCTCAACCAACCCTACCCGGGCGGCCTCGAGGTCCTCGCAATGGGGTACGCGTACGCCATCACCGCGAACGACGCCGACGACACCACCTGGGAACCCTGCGAGCCCACGCGCATGGCCTGCGACAACCAAGACACGACGCCGCCCTGGCCGCAGGTCGTGCCCGGGGACGTGCCCCTGGAATCCGTCGAGGACCCCAGCACGCTCACCGTCACGTTCGGCGAGCACGTGATCCGTGACAGCGTCGACATCCTCGTCAACGGCCTCGACCAAGGCCACGGGGACATCGACCACGACCAAGCCGGCACCGACGCGGTCGCGCTCATGACGGTCACCACGGACGACTGGGGCGAGCGCTTCGAGATCAGCCTCGACGACGAGCTGGGCCCCTGCGACGAGGTCACGGTCACCGCGCGCGACCTGCACGGCAACAAGGCCACGAAGACTACGCTCGCCGACGAGGACGCCTGCCCGCAGACCTGACGGTGCGGCGCTGGGCGCGACCCGGCAACGTGATGTACGGCGCTCGGGGTTGGGGCCTTCGAGCTCCATGCTGTCCATCGAGACCGAGCACGGTGACCTGAGCGCGTGGGATGGGGACGCGATCGTCGTCAACCTGTTCGAGGGTGTCCGGGACCCGGGCGGGGCCACGGGAGCCGTGGACGCGGCCCTCGACGGAGCCATCTCAGCCTTGATCGAGACGGGGGATTTCGACGGGTCCAGGGGGCAAACGCGCGTCCTGTACGCGACCGAGGGCGTACCCGCGGACCGCGTCGTCGTCGTGGGGTTGGGGGATCCGGACGCGATGGATGGGGACGCGGTGCGGTCGGCGGCGGGCGCGTCGGTGAACGCGCTTTCGGACACCCAGGCTCGGCGCGCGGCGACGGTCGTGCACGGGGCCGGCGTGGGGGGCTTGGACCCGGCGGAGGCCGCGCGCGCGGTCGCGGTGGGCGCCGTCAGCCGGGAGTATGGGTTCGACCGGAAGACGGATCGTGACGAGGAGGACGAGGGGTCCTTGGACGCGTTGGTGCTGGTCGAGTTCGACGAGGAGAAGCTCGCGGGCGTCGAGCGGGGGGCTCGAAAGGGAGCGGTCGTGGCGAACGCGCAGAACTTCGTGCGGGACGTGGCCAGCGTGTCGGGGGAGGAGGCGGACCCGTCCGCGTTGGCGGGCACGGTCGAGCGCGTGGCGGAGCAGGCGGGCGTCGCGGTCGAGGTGCGGGGTCCGGACGGGATCGACCGGGAGCAGATGGGGGGCGTGATCGCGGTGTCGAAGGGCAGCGATCGGGAGCCTCGGTTCGTGCGGTTGGAGTGGGACCCGGACGGGGCTTCTGGGCATGTGTGCTTGGTCGGCAAGGGTGTAACGTTCGACACGGGGGGCATCTCGTTGAAGTCGCGATCGGGTATGGACCGGATGCGGTACGATAAGGGGGGCGCGGCGGCCGTGTTCGGGGCGGTGCTGGCCGTGGCCGAGCTTGAGCTGCCGGTGCGCGTGACGGGGCTTTGCCCGTTGGTGGAGAACATGCCGGGGGGGTCCGCGGTGAAGCCGGGGGATGTGATCCGGATGCGAAGCGGGTCCACGGTGGACGTGTTGAACACGGACGCGGAGGGGCGGTTGATCCTGGCGGACGCGTTGGACGTGGCCAAGGAGGTGGGGGCGGATCACACGGTCACGTTGGCGACGTTGACGGGCGCGGTGAAGAGCGCGTTGGGGACGCAGGCGGCGGCCGTGATGGGCAACGACGAGGAGCTCGTCAAGGCGCTCCGGGAGGCGGGGGAGGCGGCCAGCGAGCCGGCGTGGCCGTTGCCGTTCTACGATGCGTACGGGAAGCAGTTGGAGGGGGGCGTGGGGGACATCAAGAACGTGGGCGGCAAGAACGCGGGCTGCATCACGGCGGGCAAGTTCCTTGAGCACTTCGCGCCGGAGGCGTCGTGGGCGCACCTGGACATCGCGGGCGTGGCGTGGAACGACGACAAACCGCACCTGAACGGGGCCTACGTCCCCGAGGGAGCCACGGGCGCGCCGATGCGGCTTCTTCTCGCGTGGCTGGAAGAACTCTCGGCGTGAGGCCGGCGGGCCTCACCGCGCGCCCGGGGCCGGAACCCGCGAGGGTCCCTTGCGGGGTCACTCGAGGCTGGCCTGGAAGACCCCGTGCTGGCTGGTGCCCGCCCACGCTTGCCCGTTGGCCGCGGCCAACGCCGTGGTCTCGCCCTCGGGCAGGGGGGCCTGGCTGCACGCGCCGCTTGGGTCCTCGGCGAGGCCCGAGCAATGGTGCAAGAGCCCGTCCGGGTCCTTCACGACGACGTGCTCGCTGCTCTGGCTCGTCGCCACGAGCTCGTCCACGGTCCCGCCCGTGTCCGCCCAGGGCACGAACGGGTCCGCGATGCCGGTGGCCTCGAGCCGGTCGCTCCACACGCTGTCCACGAGGCCGGTCGCGTACGCGTGCGAAGCGGAGGTGCCCACGCTGGAGGCGGGGGCGGGGCTGACGGGCAGGGAGAGCCCCGTCTCGGCGTCGTAGGCGAACACGCCCGTGCTCGTCGCGATGAGCAGGCGGTCGCCCGCCTCGTCGTAGGCGACCTCCATGAGCTCGCCCTGCGGGACCTCGAAGATGGGCTCCCAGGTGTCGCCGGCGTCCGTGGTCTCGAAGACGACATCGTCCCCGAGCTCGACCCAGATCGCGGCCCACGCCCGATCCTCATCCTGCGGGTGGACGGCGACATCGCGGGTAGACGAATCGTCCCCGATGGGGAGCGTAGCCTGCCAGGTGGCGCCAGCGTCCTGGCTGATCTGCAGGAACGCTTGGAAGATCATGTTCTGTCCGCCCACGTAGAGGACCTCGCCTCCGGGGGCGGCGGCGACGGCGCCCACGTGCCCCATGCCCATGCCGGCGCCCAGATGGTCGAACGTGTCGCTGCCCGGGGTGCTCGCGTACGCGCCGTGCGAGCTGCCCGCCAGCAGGATCGAACCGTCCGGGGCGCTGCCAAGAGCGGTCACGTCCACGAACGGTAGCCCCGTGGTGCGGCCCTCGTAAGCGTACGCGTCCTCGCCCACGGGCCCGATCCACCCGACGCCGATGTTCTCGTCGCTGACGATCACGGCGTCCGGGTCGTCGGGGTCCGCGACCATGCCCGTGGTGGCCCATCCGATCTCCTCGGCGCCCATGTCGGTCCAGGACTCGCCGTCCTCGCTGACGATGATGCCGCTTGAACCGGCGGCGAAGACGCCGCCTCCGGGCCGCGGGGCGAGCTCTTTCGGGTTCATGGGCGCATCCACGGTCTCCCAGGTCAACCCGCCGTCCGTGGACACCTCGAAGTCCCCGTACCCGGCTTGCCACAGGGTCCCGTCCGCGTTCGCGGCCAGGGTCCCGGCTCCGTCGTCCTCGTCCACGGTCCACGTCTGGCCTCCGTCGGTGGTCACCCACGTCGTGCCCAGGGCGACCGCGACGAGGTTGTCATCGCTTTGCCCGAACTCGAGACCGTACAGGGTGTACTGGTCGCTGGGCCACCCGATGTCCTCCCACGTGTCGCCGTGGTCCTCGCTGACGAGGATGTCCAGATCGAACCCGTCCAAGGCCACGCCGATGGCCAGCGTGCCCTCCTGGCTGACGCTCATCACGCGCACGTTGTGCGCGTCCAGGATGTGCTCAAAGGTCTCCCCGCCGTCCGTGGTGCGCGCGAGCCCGTCGAACCCGCCCACGTAACCCACGTCCGGGTCCGAGGGGTCGAACTCGACCGTGCCCGCGTTCACGCCCGCGTCGACCTGATCCCACGTGTTCGCGCCGTCCGTGCTCACGAACGTGCCGTCCCCGTCGGTGCTCAGGACGGCCGCGCTCGTGCTCGCGCCCACGCCCCACCCCGTCGCGGCGGCGGGGGACGCAGGCGCCTGCTCCCATGCGATCTCGTCGGCCTCCTCGAGGCCCGTTTGAGCGGGCTGCAGGGACGCCGCATCGTTCAAGGACGCTGTCTCGTTCGCGCCTCCCGTCGCCGGGACGAGCATGGTCACCATCGCCAAGCTCACCGCGGCCACGAGAAGGCGGCTCTTCGCCAACCTCCAAGCCATGAAAACGCAACCCCCCTCCTAGCCCATCAAGCCTACGGTCCCCCACATCTGCTCCCTGGAGCCCTCACGCTCCGGCGCCCTCGCACGCGACCTCCGCGACCGCCCCATCCGCCTGCACCAGCCCCCACCCCGACCCACCCGTTCCCAGCCCGATCGCGGTCGCGTTCAACGCCTCCCGCGCCTGACCCGGAGACACGTCCGGGCACGCCTCCAGCATCATGGCTCCCACGCCGCTCACCACGGGCGCCGCCACGCTCGTGCCCGTGACCTGCTCGAACCCGTTGCCCAACGACGTGGTCCACACGTCCACGCCCGGAGCCACCACGTCCACGCCCCCGTTCGAAGCCTCCCACACGCGAGCGTGCTCATCCACCGCGCCCACCGCCACCACCGTGCCCGCCGCCGCCGGCCACCGAGGCTCCGCCTGCCCCTGGTTCCCCGCGGCCGCCACCACCAAGACCCCCTCCCGCTCCGCCCGCTCCAGGACCCCCTCCAGCGCGGACGCATCCCCCGTGGACACGCTCACCTGGACCACGTCCACGCCCGCATCCAACGCCGCCCCGATGCCCGCGGCCAGCATCGACGCGTTCCCCACCACGCCCACCCCCTCCACCTTC
Organism: uncultured Thermoplasmatales archaeon; assembly: GCA_964581775.1. Lineage (GTDB taxonomy): Archaea > Thermoplasmatota > SW-10-69-26 > SW-10-69-26 > SW-10-69-26 > PWVY01. Next base: position 22,802 of record CAZOQA010000018.1, read on the forward strand.
ACCGGCACCACGGTCGCCTCGCTGACCCCCGCAAGGCCCAACCCGTTCCCCCGCTCGGCCGCCACCACGCCCGCCACGTTCGTCCCATGCCCCACGGCATCCTGCGACGTAGACCACGGCCCCACCGGCAACGCCGCCAGGGACCCGAACGGTTCCGCGCTCGAGGAACCCGCCACGGGGTCGACGCGCGTCACCAAGTCATGATGCGCATGGTCCACCCCCGAATCCACCACGGCCACGCGAACCCCCGTTCCCGTGGCCACCTCCCACGCCTCCGGCGCGTTCACCAGATCCAACGCGTACTGCTCCCCCCGCAACGGATCGCCCACGTCCAAAGCGCCCGCCGCGCCCGCCAACGGCACCACCACCAAGACCACGACGAGCGCGCCCGCGCCCCGCATCACACCAACCCCCCCACGGACCCGACGCTCACACCCCGACCCGGGTCCACGAGGAGCCCCATCCCGTTCACGGCCTCCCCGTTCTCGGCCCCCCCGCTGCCCCAGAACCCATGCGGCTCCGCGTCCTCGATCACGGAACGGTACACGTTCTCGCCGCCCAGGTTCAACAGCACGCCCATGCCGTGGTGACCGGCGCCGTTGGCCGCGCCCGCCCCCCGAACGAACGCGTTGAACACATCGTCGCCTGCACCGCTCACGAGGGTCGCCTCGCCGCCGATGGAGGCCCCGTTCGCGGCGCCTGGACCTTCCACGGTCGCCTCGTACCGAGCGCCCCCCTCGAGGTCCACGAGCAACGCGTCAGCCGCGTACGACGAGGCCCCGTTCACGGCACCGTAGTTCGTCACGGTCCCCTCGTACGTGTTCCCGCCGCCCTCGCTGATCATCGTGTAGCCAAGCGCGTTCCCGTTGCCCGCCCCGTTGACGCCGCCGCCCCCCACCGACCCCCGGTTCACATCCGGCTCGAGGCCCGCATCGAAGAAGACGCCCACAGCCTGCTCGCCCCCTCCGTTGACGCCCCCCCGCTGCCCGACATGCCCCTCGCGCGTGTCCGCCCCTCCGAGGTCCGCGAACACGCCGAGCCCGTCGTTGGCGCCCCCGTTCACCCCACCGAAGATTCCGACGCTTCCCGTGTGCTGGTCGTCACCTGCCCTGTCGATTAGGAGGCCAGCACCCCCGAACGCGGCGCCCCCGTTCACGCCTCCGTACTCGACCTCTCCGTGCATCGTATCGTTGCCTTGGGCGTTCACGAGCAGACCCAGCCCCCAGTACCCCCCGCCTCCGTTGACGCTCGCCGTGACGCCCGTGGCGTGGTACGTGTCATCCCCGTCGAGGTCGAAGTGGGCGCCGGCAGCGCCGTGCCCGGCCCCGGTGCACGCGCCCCGTTGGACGGTGCACGTGTAGGTGTCGTTCCCGGCGAGGTCGAGCAGGAGCCCGGCTTCGCTGGCGGCGAGCGTGGAGGGACCTTCGTGGGTGGGGGGAAGGCTTCCTCCGGCGTTGTTGAGGTAGACGTCGTCGCCGCCGAGGTCGACCTCGAGGAGGTGATCGCAGGTGACGTGGGAGTCCTGGCCGGTCCCGTCGACGCGCAGGAGGCCGCAGGCGTCGAGGGTGGGCCCGGGAAGGGGGGGCATCGTGTCGTGGAGGGTGTCGATGCGGTCCAGGGCGTGGGTCCAGGCGGACAGGGCCGTGGTGGGGGGAAGGGGGCCGTCGCCGGGCGCGTGCGCGGCGAGGGTGCGGCGAAGCTGGTCGAGGTCGAGCAGCCAGCGGAGCCATTCTGGGTCGTCGACGTGCTCGTGGAGGGCCTGCGCGACCGGGCCTGGGGGGTGGGGCTCACGCGGGGGTGGGGGGTCCTTGTCGAGCAGGGTTGCTGTGGCTGGGGGGACGTCGTGGGGGGTTGCGGGGAGGATGTCTTGGGCCCAGGCGTGCGTCCGTTGCGGGTCTGGGGGGGTGGGGGTGTCGGCGAGGGCGCTGGCGGGGGCTGGGGCGAGCGTGATGGCGAGCACTGCCAGGGCGATTTTCCAGCCTCCCGACCGGGTCACGTTCGTGTCCCAGCGTCGCGTGGGCCCTTAACTGTGCCCGTGTACCTGGGTGGGGAGGGTCAGCGGAGAAGCACGCGCTGCGCGAGGGGGAGGTCCTTGCGGGGGTAGATTTCGGGTTCGAGGGGTTCGTCGTCGTTGAGCTTGCGGTGGGTGCGGATGGCGGCGAGGAACCCTCGGATGTATTCCTCTGCGTTCTCGAAGCGAGCTTGCGGTGCTGGCGGGGTCCCGTCTGCGCGGTCGTTGCCCACGTGAAGCCTCCGCCGCTTCCGTCGCGACGTCGGCCTATAAGGGTTGTCGTGAGGGCCTAGCGACGTGGTCGGGGGTCGTCACTTGAGCAGGTCGATCTCTTCGGGGTCGAGGCCCTGGTCGAGCACTTGCACCGTGTACGCGTCCTCGCCGTCGACGGCGGCGCGTCGGTTCACGGCTCGAAACAAGCGGCGAAGGTAGGCTCCGAGGGTTTCGTTCTCCGCGTTCATCGTGCTCCTTCTGGTTGCTGGCGACCGGAGCTTGAACTTTGCGCAAGGGGAACCTCGGCCGTGGCTCCCCTCTCACGGCGCGTGCCTCTCTGAAGGTGGGGGACCGCAGGCTTAAATGCACCCTGCGGGTTCGGCGCTTCGTGACCTCGCTCGTCGAGACCCCCGAGCGGTACTTCGTTTGCAGCGGGAAGGCCACCTCCCCGGTCTCGCATTTGAACGCGTTCGATCAGGCGCTCATCGAGGCGGGCATCGGGGAGCAGAACGTGGTGTCGGTGTCGTCGGTGCTCCCCGAGGGCATCGAGGAGATCGAACCGGTGGAGATCCCCCGGGGCGCGATCACGCACTGCGTGCTCGCTCAGGAACGGGGCACGGAGGGGGAGACGATCAGCGCGGGGATCGCGTACGGGTTGCGCGACGACGGGAAGGGGGGCTACGTGGCGGAGGGCCACGGCTACATGGGGGAGGAGTCGCTGAGGGAGATCCTTGAGTGGAAGCTCAACGAGATCGCCAAGCACCGGGACGTGGGCCTCAAGGAGATCCGGTACCAGTTGGAGGGCCTGGAGGTCCCGATGGATCACTACGGGGCGTGCATCGTGGCGCTCGTGATGCTCCCCTGACCGGGGTTCGAGCAACGCTCTGACGGTTCGAGCAAGTCTTCAGGGGGGCAAGGTCCGGTCCGGGCGCCGTGGCCAGCACGCACCCCGCCAGCACGACCGACGCACACGCCTCCCCCTCCACGCCCACCGTGAGCTGCCGCGGGGACCCGGCCACGTACCTCGTGGTCACCTGCACCTCCTGCGGCGCCCCGCGCGTCGCCCACGCCCGACACGAGACCATGCAGTGCCCCCGCTGCCAAGCCACCACGAAGATCGACCAGGCGATCGTGCACGTGCGCACCGACTCGATGCACGCGGCCCGCAACGCGCTCGGCCAGGTCAACGCGAAACGCGAAGACGACACGCTGCCCCACGAGGCCACCACGAGCCCCGCGGACCGCGACGCCATCGACCGAGCCATCCGGTCCGCACGCGAGATCACGAACCAGCGACGGCGCGTGCAAGCCGCCGCCCAGGGCCTTACGCGCGAGAAGGGACCCTTCGACGAGGACACCTGGATCGAAGCGCTCGCACGGCTGGACGTGCCTCGGGCCCGAGCCCTGGAACACCTGGAGCGTATGAAGCTGGCCAGCCTGATCACGGAGCCCGACCACGGGCGCTTCGAGCACGTCGACCCGTAAGCCTACCCGCTAGCTTCGAACCTGTCCCGCACCTCGCCCAAGAGCTTCGGGTACGGGATCACGCCCGTGAAGCGAGCCTTCTCCCTCCAAGCCTCCCCCCAGAACAGGGCCTCCTCCTTGACCAGGATCAGGGTCGTGGGGACGCTCTTGACGCGCCGCCTTGTGGCCAGCGCTCCGTTCTCGTCGATGTCGACGTTCAAGAACGCGACCGGCTCCTCAGGGTCCTCCTCGAGGACGGTGCCTGCCACCCGCTCGAAGAGAGGATCCTGGCGGCGGCACGGGCCGCACCAGGTCGCCGTGAAGTTGATCACGGCGACGCGGATCTCCTCGTCCAACCCGTCGAGGGACGGCTCCGTGAAGCTCTCGAAGAGCTCGGCCACGCTGCATGGTTGAGGGCCGCAGAGGTCAAAGACCCTTCCATCTCCCCCCGGTCACCGGGCGGGCAGCGCCAGCTCGAGGTCCTCAAGGATCAGGCCCCCGGGCGCGCGCTCGTGGTTGTGCGCGAACTGTCCATCCCACGAGGAGATCTGCAACCGGACCTCGTCCGCGTCGGTCAGATCCACGCCGACGCCGCCAAGCTCCAGCTCGAAGGCGATCTCCTGCGCGGGCCCGTCCAGCTTGAGCGGGGTCACCTGGCTGTTCGCCACGCGAGCCTCCTCGCCGTCGTCCACGATCAGGGAAACGTACGCGATGGCTTGGTCCCCGGCCACGGTCGCGGTGCCCGTCAACGTGGGGATGCCTGCCAGGGACCCGGCGGTGCTCCCGTCGAGAGCGTGCAGGCTGGCAGGGGACTCTGCCGTGACCGTGATGGCGTCGGCCTCGACGTGGCCGGAGGCAAGGGGGGCGCCTTGCGTCACGGCGACCGGCCCGTCGAGCTGTTGGACGTGCGTGGCATCGTCGAGCCGGTCCAGGGAGTCGAACCGGTGGCAGGTCTCCTCGTCGTCCAGGGTGAGCTCGACGGGTGCGAGGTCCGCGGGGTCTTGGCCTTTGAGCTGCCAGTCGTACCAGGCGATGACGGCCTGATCCGGGTCGGTGCAGGCGGTCTCGGCGGGGGCTGGCTGGAGGCCAACGGAGAGGGGAGCCTCGGAGGGGAGCGTCCCGTCCGTGTGCACGATGTGTCCGCCTTTGTAGGTGAGAAGGTGCACATCGTCTTGGCCGGCCTCGCGGATCTGGTCAGCGTTCCAGGCGGCTTGGTTGAGGTTGAACAGGGTGTCGTCGAGGCTCTGGATCAAAAGCGTGGGCACGTCGATCGCGTCCGGGTACGTGCTGGGGGAGCTGTCCACGAACATGCCGTGCACGTCGGGTTCGCCGGGGAGCTCTCCGCTGGGGAACGCGTTGAAGGCTTGCGCCCAGGCGTAGCCTTGGTGGATGAACGGCGCAAGCTCGGCTTGCGCGGTGCCGGCGCCGTAGAGGAGGTCGACCCAGACGCTTTTGATCGCCCCGTTGGGGGCCAGCGCGTAGGGGAGATCGTTCCACGTCATATCGGGCGCGATCGCGTCCAGGCGATCGTCGTGCGCCGCGGTCAACAGCTGGTACCCGCCCCCGTAGGATCCTCCGATGGCGCCCACGAGCACCCCGTCCTCGTCGTGCGCGATCCAACCGAGCTCGTCCTCGGCCCAGTCGAGGATCCCGATGACGTCCTGGATCTCGTGATCGGGATGGTGGACGTGGGCTTGCCCGCCGGAGTCGCCGTGGCCGCGCATGTCGATGCTCACCACGCCGTAGCAGGCCTCCACGAGGTCCCCCACGAGGCCGGAGGCTTGCGAGGCCCGGGTCCCCGCCCAGCCGTGACTGTGCAGGATCAAGGGGACCGTTTCTCCCTCCTCCAGGGCGGGCTCGTGGACCGTGAAGGCGATCTCCACGCCGTCGTCCCCGAAGGCACGGGCGTGGTCCTGGGAGGCCTCGAGATCGCATCCGTCGTTCTCGGCCGACCCCGGGGCTTCGTCGACCTGTGCCGGTTCGCTCGGGAGCGAGACCGCGAACGCGCCTGCCCCGACAAGCAGCGCCGCAGCGATGATGACCAACAGCCTCATGGGCAAACCCAGGCCCGTCACGCGCGCGGGAGCGCTTGAAGGTTTGCGTGTCCGGCGCGTTCCCCCGGGCCCCACCCCCGAGGGAAAAGGGTATCAAGGAAGCCTCCGTAGAGCAGGGATGCCAAGCACCGGTCCATGCCCGTTGCGGGCCTGGCTGGTGCTTTCGCCGACGAAAGGCTCCGCCTAGGCCGGGGGGCTCGGCGTCCCCTGTCACCCGAGAACGTCGATACGCGGGGGCTGAAAGCGCCCGGGACGGTGTGTCTGGGCCGGCGGCAAGCCGAGGAGCAACGATGAGACCTCGTCCGCTGGGGTCCGAGGCGCAGGCAAGCACGACCGGAGGGTCGCCCCTGTCTGCTTCGCCACGGGTAGCGGGTCAGGCACGGAAGTGAGCAGCCCTACCGTGGACTTGGGACGCTCGGCGGGTCGCGGGGTCGAGAAGCTCCTCGGGTCCCTTGCCGTTGGAACCGCACATCCACCCGGGATGGCGGGGCCCGTCAACGGCGCCTTCTCCCCTCACGGGAACCCCGCCCCCCCGAGGAAACGCTTATATACGGCACGGCCCTAGCGCGGCTCCCCTGCAACCAGGGTGAGGTCCGATGGCGCGCAGCTCCTACTCCCACATGGCCGAAGCGTGGAAGCGACCCCGCGACGAAGAGATGCGAGAGCAAACCATCAAGCGCCTGATCCAATGGCGCCGAGCTCCCAGCATCCAGCGCATCGAACGGCCCACGCGCCTCGACCGGGCCCGATCGCTCGGCTACAAAGCCAAGCAAGGCGTCGTCATGGCCCGCTGCCGCGTACGACGAGGCGGCCTACGCAAGCCCCGGCCCCGCTCCGGGCGCGGACCCAGCAAGATGGGCGTGCGGCGCATCACGGCGAGCAAGAGCACGCAACGCATCGCCGAGGAACGAACCTCCAAACGGTTCCCGAACCTGCGCGTGCTCAACAGCTACCACGCCCTCGACGACGGACGCCACTACTACTACGAGGTCATCCTCGTCGACCCCGACCACCCCGCCATCCAGAACGACGACGACCTGTCCTGGATCACGGAACCCCAGCACAAGGACCGCGCAGGTCGAGGCAAGACGAGCGCGGGCAAGAAGGGAAGGGGCCTGCGGAACAAGGGCAAAGGCGCCGAGAAGGTGCGACCCAGCACGCGAGCCAACGACGGACAGAGCACCTAGGTGCTCCGACGGGACGAGCCCCCGCAAACCGACCCCCGACACCTCTTGGCCACGTAGCCTCGCTTCGAGAGGATCCCCCACGTCAGCCACGCAAAGAACGTGCCGAACGCGAGAAGCGGAGGAAGGTACCCCCCCGCGTGGACCCCCAGCACCGTGGGCAACGTGACGGCCCCCGTGGCCGCCAGCGCGAAGACGCCCGAGAAAAAACAGTGCGGGCAGAACGCGATGAACAGGAGCGGGTTGACCTTGCGGGCCGCGTCACCGGTCATGGGCAGGACCCTCTTGGACCCGAGAGGCCTTGAACGTTCCCTTCGTCCCCTAGACCTGCGTGAGGTCGTCGGGGTCCAGTTCGGGATCGAGCCCGCCCTCGTGGGCCTCCTCCTGCTCCATCGCGGACTCCAGCGCACCCTGCACCTCTCGAGGGTGACGACCGAGCGCGATGTGGCCCACGTTGTGGACGTGGACACCCGTGGCCCCACGGAGCGTGGGGAGGACTTTCTGGAGGACATCCATGCTGGGCCCGTCCACGTCGGGGGCCTTGACGAACCCGTGCACGACGTCCTGTCGCAGTCGAAGGATCTGGGCCAGGAGCGCGCCTTCAGGCGTCGGGTCCTTGGCGCCCATCGTGAGCACGATGCGTCGAGGGATGTCCACGTCCGCGATGTCCACGGCGTCCTGGGGCGCATCCGCAGGCGCGACGATGACGCGGTGCCCGAACCGGGTGCCCACGACGCCGTCGCCCTCCTCCAGGCAGGCGGTGACCGCGTCGCCGAGCTCGCGCAGGTCCTGCGCGACGTCGTCGGGGATGGGGCCGGGTTCGGCGGCCCAGAGGACCTCGAACCCGTCAAGGTCCTGCTGGGAGGCGGGGTGGGGCTCGATGTCGGGGCGGCGTTCCATCGTGCCCGCCATGCTGGCCGGGGTTAAAGGTTCTCGCCCCGACCGGTCGGGGGGCTTGAGGCGTGCATGCCACGTGCAACCCTCGGGTTGCGGGGTCAAAATGGTTACAACCGCCAAGGCGTTGCGTGGAGGTGGGCCTGCCCGCGGAGGCGGTAGCCTCCCAAGCCTTCAAGCCCTAGCCTTCTACAACCTCCCGGCCTCCGCTGGGCGGCCTTTCCTTCTCCAAACCAGGGATCCTCGGTGTCAGTGTCGGAAGGCGCGCTGGTGGCTGAACACCATGGGGATCCCGTGCTCGTTGGCGGCTTCGATGACCTCGTCGTCCCGGATGGATCCGCCCGGTTCGATGATCGCGCTGACGCCCGCGTCCACGGCCACGTCCACGGCGTCGCGGAAGGGGAAGAACGCGTCCGAGGCGAGCACGCTGTCCTGGATCCTGTCGCCTCCCTTGTTCGTGGCGATCCAGGAGGCGTCGACGCGGCTTGTTTGCCCGGTCCCGATGCCGACCGTGGCTCCGTCCTTGACGAAGACGACGCTGTTGGATTTGATGTGGCGCACGCAGCGCATCGCGAAGAGCATATCATCGATCTGGTTTTGGGTGGGGGAGGCGTCCGTAACCACGTCCCACGTGTCCGGGTCGAGCTCTTTGACGTCGCGGTCTTGCACGATGGCGCCGCCGACGACGCTCCGGTAGGCAAGCCCGCGCCGGGGGTCGTCGTTCCAGGGGATCTCCAGAAGGCGCACGTTCTTCTTCTCGGTGAGGATCTCGAGCGCGTCCTGGGTGAAGGAGGGGGCCAGGATGACCTCGAGGAAGAGCTCGCTCATGGCTTGAGCGGCGTCCTCGTCGATGGGTTGGTTGGCGGCCACGATGCCGCCGTAGGGGCTGTCGGTGTCGGTCTCGTAGGCGCGCTGGTAGGCTTCCTGGATCGTGTCTCCGAGCGCGATGCCGCTGGGCGTGGCGTGCTTGATGATGGCGACGGCGGGCTCGTCGAACTCCTTGACGGCTTCGAGGGCCGCGTCCGCGTCGAGGATGTTGTTGTAGGAGAGCTCCTTGCCATGCAGCTGGTTGGCCCGGGGGATGCAGGGTTCGTTCGAGGCCAGCGGGGTCTCGTAGAAGGCGGCTTCCTGGTGGTCGTTCTCCCCGTAGCGGAGGGGTTGGACGCGATCGAGGGGGATCGAGAGCTGTTGGGGGAACTTGCCGGTGCGTTGGGTCTCGCGCAGCCACTTCCCGATGACGGCGTCGTAGTGGGCGGTGTGGTCGAAGGCTTCCACGGCGAGGGCGCGCCGGGTGGCGCCGCTGAGTTCGCGGTCGGGGTCGAGCTCGTCCACGATGGCTTCGTACCGGGAGGGGTGGACCACGGGTGCGCAGTGCTCGTGGTTTTTAGCGGCGGCGCGCACAAGCGTGGGGCCCCCGATGTCGACGGTGTTCATCGCCTCGTCGAGATCGGTGCCTTGTTCGGCGGTCTCTTGGAAGGGGTACAGGTTCGCAACGACCAGGTCGATGGGGGCCACGCCCATCTCCTCGAGCGTGTCCATGTCGCTGGCGACATCGCGGCGGGCCAGGATGGCGGCGTGGATGTTGGGATGAAGCGTCTTCACCCGTCCCCCGAAGAGCTCGGGGTGACCGGTGACCTCGGTGACGGGCGTCACCTTGATTCCCGCGTCCTCGAGCACGTCCGCGGTGCCCCCCGTGGATACGATCTCGATGCCCATCTCGGCGAGCGCTGTTGCCAGCTCGGCAAGGCCCGTTTTGTCGTACGTCGAGAGCAGTGCCCTGCGAACGTTCACCGCTGTTACCCAGTGCTGATTGGAACGGTGAGGATAAGGGTTGTGCTCGCCGGGGGCCTCGCGGGGGCTCTGTCGTGCTCCTGGGGCAACGTTGATAGGTTCGAACGGGTACCATCAACCGTGCCTAGGACGGTGGTCTGCCCGGTTTGCCAGAACGACAGCTTCACCACGCACATGGAGGAGCTGAACCTGGCCTACTTCGACGAGGTCCTCCAGCTGAGCTTCCAGTGCGACGCGTGCGGGTTCCGCCGCACGGACCTTCACATCACCAAGCAGGAGGAACCGATGCGGTACCGCTTGACGGTGGACCGCGTGCAGGACTTGTCCGCGCGCGTGGTGCGAAGCTCCAGCGGGCACTTCGAAATCCCGGAGCTTGAGATCCGGGCCGAGCCGGGGCAGGCGGCGGACTCGTTCGTGACGAACGCGGAGGGCGTCTTGGATCGGTGCATCAGCGCGATCGAGACGGCCCTGAGGGGGACGGACGTTCAGGAGAAGCGCGAGCGTGCCGAGCGGCTTTTGGAGAAGGCGGATCGGTTGCGGGAGGTCGAGGAGGCGTGGACCTTGGTCATCGAGGACCCGTTGGGGAACTCGGCCATCTTGGGCGAGAACGTGGAGGAGTCCCCGTTGACGGAGGAGGAGGCCGACGAGCTGGGCGTGCCGCACCCTGTGGTGGACTTCGACGGGTCCGACGTGGTGGAACCGTAGCGCGTCGGGGCGGGTTCACGCGTTCTGGTCGACGAACTGCTTCTCGGAGGTGTAGCCCAGGGGCCCGTACTTGCGCTGGGGCCAGTTCTGGTACACGACGAGCTGGCGTCGGTAGTAGGATTCGCAGGAATCTAGGTACTCGTCGATGGAAGCGTCGTCGTCGAACCGTTGGATGGTGTCCCAAATCTGCAACCGTTGGCCTCGGTATCCATAGGGGGTCTACGCCGTCAAAGGCTTTTCGCCGCACACGCGGCGCCTTCGGCAGGCGTGGGGGGACGGATCAGCGCCCCTCGTACGCGGGGGCCCGATCGTCGAGGAAGGCCTGGATGCCCTCTTGAGCGTCCCTCGAGGCGAACGCGTCGACGAAAGCATCCACCTCGCGAGAAAGCCCCTCCTGCAAGGGTCGCCTCCAGGCCTGCTGCAGGGCCTTCTTGGCTTGGGAGAGCGCAACGGGGCTCCATCGGGCCATCCTCCCGGCAAGCTCCACGGCGGCCGCTTGCGCGTCCTCTGCGGTCTCCTCCACGAGCCCCAGCCGCTTGGCCTCCTCGGCTTCCAGGGTGTCTCCCGTGAGGACCAGCCGCATCGCTTGGCCCATGCCGACAAGCCGCGGCAGGCGTTGCGTGCCGCCGCCGCCCGGGATCAGCCCCAGGCGCACCTCGGGCGAGCCGAGCTTGGCTTCGTGGGCTGCGACGCGAACATCGCACGCTAGGGCGAGCTCGAGGCCCGCCCCGAGCGCGTGCCCGTTGATGGCGGCGATGACGGGTCGGGGGAGCGCCTCGATGGATTCGTACAGCCGCGGTCGGGACAGGAAGGCTCGTTGCTCGCGGGGGGTGCGGGCCTTCATCTCCTCGAGGTCGGCGCCGCTTGCGAACGAGCCCTCGGTCCCGGTGACGACGAGCGCGCGGGCGCCCTTCTGGATGCTGTCTTTCAACTGCTCGACGAGCGCGTCCCGCGTGGGTTCGTCGAGGGCGTTCCGCTTCGAGGGTCGATCGATGCGGACGAGGGTGACGTGCTCGTGATCGGTGTCCTCGGTGCGGACCGTCGCGTCGCTCCCGGCGGCCATGCAGGGGCATGCTGGGTTATCGCGGAAAAGGTTCCGGGGCCGTCAGTCGGTGCGGAACCCGTCTTCGGGGTAGTCCCAGTCGATGGCCTCGATGCGGGCCCCGATCTCGAGCCAGGACCAGGCCCACACGATGGCTTCGAACGCGCGAACGAGGTCGTTGTCCTGTTCGAAGTGGTCGGTGTCGGCCCGGTAGGCGTGGATGTTCTCGAGGAACCGTTCGCCCCGCTCGGTCCGGGGGGTGGCTTCGTCGAGCGCACCGTCTAAGCGCTTGGTCCACGTGGCGATCTCGCGGGCGAGCCGTTCCTCAGTGTCCACAAGGGGGAACCCTCCAGGGGACGTATAAACGGGCGTGGGTGATGAACGCAGGGTTTATGGGGCATGCGTCTCCCTGTTAAGGTGACCCTCACGGGTCGAGAACACTATTGGAGGTGGTGACACGAGACGAAACATTGACCATACGGTAGCCGAGCATCGCGATCGAACGCCACTAAGCCGCCCTACGATCCCATCGTAGGCCCACCGGCCCGTGGATAAACAACCAAGCGGCCTTGGTGGGCGCTCGTAGGGCGCCCGCGTGCCGTTCGATCGTGCCGGCGCGGTCCCTGGGCGAAACGCCTTGGGCGCGCTCGATGGGATCTTGACGGATCCTCTCGGGTGCCGGTGGATCTCCTCCATCGCTACGCCGTGGCCGGTTGCCCGGTCGTATCCAGGAGCCCACGGGTTCAATCCCGTGCCCTGTGCCTGGGTTGGCCTCGGTGCGACTGGGATCTTTCCCTTTTCTCTATCCCCGTTCCTTCCAGCGCAAGCGAGCTTCCTCTCGCAGCTCCCAGGCCATGGCCACCGTTCCCACCGTGGCCAGCCCGGCGGCCGCGTAGGCCCCCCAGAGCACGCGTTCAACCTCGCAGAGGAAGCACGTCCACAGACCCCTGGTGATCACGAACGCGATGGACCATGCTGCAGCCAGGGCCAGGGTGCCCGCGCCCAGCACAGAGCGCAGCTTGCGGCGGGCGATGAGGGGGACGAGGGCCCCGACCGCGCCGAGCATCGCGGGGACCAGGCCGGGGAGAGCGGGGGAATCGTAGCCCCGGAGGGTGGAGGGACCCTGAGGGTCGGAGCCCACGAACCCGTCCAAGAACGGCGTGGTCTCGACCCAGGGAGCTGCCACAGTAGCCACGAGTCCGGTGCATGCGACAACCCCGATCCGGTGGGCAAGGGGGAGCCTTCGCCAGATTGCGCCAAGACGCCCTGGCTTGCGGGTCGCGTTCATGCTTCCACCACCCTCCCCGTCTACGGAGCCCACCTTCAACCCTCGTCCCGTCTGTTCGGGCCTCGTCGAACGGGAGGAAAAGGAGGGGTTCGACGATCCACGGAGCTTCCGGCGGCTCGAGAGAAAACCCCGAGGAGGACGGACCGGGAAGGCAGCGTTCCCGCGCGGTGGTGACCCCATGCGAGACGCGTGAGCGCCAGGTGAGCGGTTCCCGGTCCGCGATCCTCCTCGCGGCGACAGGCAGCCGGCGAGGCCGGCCCCGCCGCCGCTTGGGGGGGCTGAATCCCTCATCCCCCACCACCCCCTATTTAAATGCCTTGCTAAGTCGCACCAGGGAGCCTCGTCACGAGTTCCCTGCTTGGCGGGCCAGAACGCCGCGTGCACCCTCCCAGAAGTCGTAACCCCGCGGCGTGACACCCCATCGCGAAGCCCCCGTCATCAAACTGCTTTTAAGCGGCCTGGGTCACGGTAAGCGTGCGGCCTCCCCGGAGGTCGCTATGGAGCCTGTTGGATCCCCCTGCTCGCCTGGCCCGTCGGGCTTACGGCCCATCGCGGCGCCGGCGGCACACCCCGGCCGGGTTGGAGGCCCCGGCCGGGCATCCCCCTCCTTCCTCAACCACAACTCCTTCGAGCCCCGAAGCTGTCACAACCGACGGTTACAGGCCATCGCGAAGCCGCGCTCACGAGACTGCTTTTAAGACCCCCGGCCGACAGGAAGGATGCGGCCTCCCCCTGGAGGTCGCTATGGAGCCTGTTGGACCCCCCCGGTCTCGTCGGGCGCCTCCGAAGGCGTCCACCGCGAGGCCCCCGCCGCCGGCCGGTGCTTGGAGGCCCCGGCCGCGGCAACCTCTTTCCTGAACCCCCACAGGCCACAAAGCCCCGCGTCACGGCGCAGCAGCGACGAACAAGCCGCTCCCCGACGCAGCCAGGACCTGGCCCGCGTGCGGGTCGACCCACGCCGACGACACGAAGACGCCCTCGGGCCCCACAGCCTCGCAGGACCCCTCGAGCACCTCGCCGCTGCAGAGCAAAAGAGCCCCGGTCTCCGAGGCCGCCCACGCCCGATCAGGCTCCCCAGCATCCACGGCGAGCGCGGCAAGCCCCCCCAGCGCCCCCGTCCACGGCGCCATCGCTCCCGTGCCCGCAAGACCCCGCCACAACCCTCCGTTAGCCCCGCCCGCGGCCACGGCCTGACCCGCGTGGCTGGCCACCAGGCCCGCCTCGGGAGCCGGAAGCCCCGGGACCACGAGGCCCGGCTCGAAGACCTGCACGAGCCCCGCGTCCGACGCGACCAGAAGGCCACCCGTGGGCCCGTGCCAGGCCACGTCCTGCACGGCGAGGGGGAGCTCCGCGAGCGTCGTCCACGTCTGGCCCCCGTCCTCGGTGAGGCGAACCTCGTCGAGGGGCCCCTGCGTCGACAAGGCGACGGCTGCCCTCATCGAATCCTCGGGATCGACGGCGAGGCCCGCCACGTGCCCCGGATCAGGGAGCGTGAAATGGTGCGTATGGAACCGGTGGCCGCCGTCGAGGCTGGCCTCGATCACCGGGGCCTCGGTCGCATCCTGCCCACCGATGTACGCCGTGGATCCATCCGTGGACACCGCCAGCGCATCCAGCGACTCAGCAGCCAGGCCGGCGCCCGTGTGCGCCCACTCCCCGCCCGGCTCATGGCGAGCCCACACGCCGTGAGGTCCTGTGGCGACGGCCAGTTGGCCCCCGGCGGATGTTTCAACGTCGTCCAGCGGGGCTGGCGAGAGCCCGTTCGTGCGCCCTTCCAGGATCGGGACCCCGTCCCCGTCGAGCGCCACGCGCGAGATCCCGATCTCGTCGTCCGCCAACAACACCGCGTCGGGGTCGCTCGGGTCGCCCTGGAGACTGTTCACGCCCAGGGACACCTGCGAGTAGCCGAGGTTCTCCCACGTCTGTCCGCCGTCGGTCGTCGAGAGTACGCCGTCGGTGCTGGCCAGGAAGATCCCGCCTCCAGGACGGGGCCCGATGGGGGCCCCGATGGCCGGCGGGTCGACGCGCTCCCACGTGGCGCCACCGTCGACGGTCCGCTCCAGGTACGCCATCTCGTTCCGCCAGACCACGCCGTCGTCGGGGACCGCGAAGTCCAACCCCGCTCCGGGGGTCTCGGTCCAGGAGTCCCCCCCGTCGTGGCTGTACCAGGACGCCTCATCCGTCATCGTCATGACCTCCTCTGAGGAGCGCCCGAAAGCGACCCCGCAAAGCGGCTCGTCGTCGGGAAGGCGAGCGCCAAGGTCCTCCCAGCTCTCACCGCGGTCGGAGGACAAGAGCACGTGGTTGGACGCGTCCTCGTACCGGGCCCCCACCAGGACCAGGCCCGTGGTGCCCACGTCGATGCGGGCCGCGCGGTCCACGGAGAGCACCTGCTCCCACGTCTCCCCCGCGTCCTGGGTGCGCCAGACCCCGTCAACGGCGGCGACGTAGCCAACCTCGGGATCGTGCGGGTCGCTCTCGACCCGCGCCTTGGATAGCGAGGGCAGGCCCTCGATGGCTTCCCAGTGCTGGCCGTCGTCGGTGCTCCGGTAGGCGGTCCCGGTCTCGGAGACGGCGACCAGCCAGGTGGGGCTTCCGCCGATCCCTTGCATGGGCTCCCCGGCGGGCGTGGGCGCCGCCGACCAGGACACGTCGATCTGCTCCTCGCTGGGGGCGACGGGGCCGAACCCGCCGGCGGCCCCCGCTCCCGCGGCGAGGGCCGCCAGCAGCACGGCCGCCACCCACGGGATCCGGGACGGCGACCGGGACGGGCGATCGACCATGACTACGTGGCCGATGCCTCGTCCCTGACGGCGTCTGCTCCGTCTTCGAGCGCTCGGGCGTGCAGGAGGTGGCCGATCTCGATGCCGACCTCCACGCCTTGGTCGTTGTCATGGCGGAAGTGGATGCCGCCGTAGAATCGGGACATCGCCGCTTCCGTCTGGTAGGCGCGGAACTCCTCCTCGTCGTCCGGGAAGAAGTATTTCAGCGTCTCTTGCCCTGCCCCCGTGAACGTGGAGTGCCCGGAGACGTACCCGGGGAAGGGCGGGGTGACGGCATGGCTAAGCCAGCATCCGCCGTACTCGAAGTGGGGGTCCTCGCCGATGTCGTCGCATAGCCCGTCCTGGGTGTCCCAGCCCAACCGGCGGATGGTGATGATCGGTCGGTCCCACCAGTAGTGGTACTTGGAGTCCCAGGCCGCGATGCCCGCGTCCGCGACGGCGACGCTCACGTAGGCCATCACGCGGGCCGCGCGCAGCGTGTTCAGCTCGTTCTCGAGGGCCTTCTCTTGAGCGATCTCGAGGTTCATACCGGGCGGCGTCACGGTGCCTTGGCCGGCCTCCCAGTAGTCCGAGATCTCCTTTTGCCGGTCGGTGAGGATCTTCGAGGCCTCGTACACGTCGCGGTACTGGGCGGTGTAGTCTTCCCCGTCGCATGCGGGCGGTGGCGGGGCTCGGAACTGGTCGCCGGATTCCATGATGAAGGGTCGGACGTCGCCCCAGGCGGGTTCGAGGGGGCCACCGAACCCGTGCCCCTCGTTATCGGTCGGGGTGGGGATCCAGCGGCAGGGCCCCTCGATGCGGCCGCTGCCGTCCCACTCCTCGTCCCATCCGTCGTCGGCGCGCGCTTCGAGTACGCGTTCGGCGACCTCTTCCCCGATGGAGAAGCCCACGTCGACATCGGAGCGGTAGTTCGCTCCCGCGATGACGCGGCTCTCTGCGGCTTCCGAAGCGGTAGCCTCCAGGGTGCCTGCTGGCTCTTCATCCTCGGAGAAGAACTCGCGGAGGATCACCTTCGCCACCCCTGCGACGGCCGCGTGCTCGCTGGGGTAACTGGGTAGGGGGCGCTCCTCAACGGCCGGGTCGAGCGTCGGGTCGAGATCGTAGGGCGCCGGCCGCATGTAGCAGTACTTGGCGGCCCACGTCGCGATCAGCGCGTCGTACATCGCCGTGTGCATGATCGCCATCTCGCGAGCCAGCCTCGGCGGGTTCCGATCCGCGTTCTTGTCCGCGTGCTCGACGATGAGGTTGAGGTACAGGTCCGTCCACCCGGACGTGGCGGGGCCTTCGTCCCAGCTTTGGGCACGAAGCACCTGCTCGTTGGTCCGGTTCAGCTCGTACAAGCGGATCTCGGCCAGCTCCTCGGCGGTCTCCTGGCTCGCCGTGTCCGGGGGCGGCGGAATCTCCAACTCGCCGGGGGCCACGAACCAGGGTTGCCACGTCCCGCCATCGGGCTCAATCGAGTACTCGACGAGCCCTGCTCGCTCCATCTGAGCGGGGACGGGGTCGCTTGCGTCACACTGGAAGCTCTCGGCTTCCTGCGTGGCCGCTGGCGCGCCAAACCTCTCAAGCACGTTCGTCGGGTCGTTCCTCGTCTCTGTCTCGTACAGGGAATCTGCTGGTACGCTGACCGCAAGCATCGTGACGACGGCCAGCACGCAGAGTACCTTGTGCACCGCGTTGCTTGTTACTCCCAATGTCGTTCGCCTCCCACGCCTTCAGCCCCGAGGGGGCTTGGGCGCGATCTGACCGTCGACGGAGCCTCCCGGGGCGCCGTCTAGGCCGGGTCTGTGTTGTCTTGTTCCCCTATTAATCTGGTGGTGTAACGGGTTTAGCCTACGAGGACGCCGTCGCCTGCGACGGAGCCCCACGTGAGCCGGAGGTTGAAGTTCGGTCGGCAGCCGACCTCGCCCGATCCAACGAAACCGGGCATGTCGACGCCGTAGGTTTCGTCGAGGGTGACATCCTGCTCGATGGTGGGGTAGAGCATCTGGTCCATCGAGGCGGAACCGACCCGACTGATGGATCCCTCCTCGAGCGTGGGAAGGTGAACGCTCAAGCCCGCCTTCAGGGGGCCTCCCTCGTTGATCGGCGTGGCGGGCACGTCGAGTTCTGGATCCAGCAATGTCTCGATCTCCAGGCACGGCATCTCCGATTCGCCCAGGGAGAGCCCGGTCCACGAGACCCCGTCGCCGGGGAGCTCTCGGACGCCGAAGCCGACCATGTCCGGCTCCTCGAGGGATGTCCCGTCCTCGTGGGCGGTGCGCATCTGGGCCGCGATGTCCGCGATCGACGTCTTGGTCTCCCAGGT
>CAZOQA010000019.1:0-40122 GCA_964581775.1 uncultured Thermoplasmatales archaeon
CGGATGCGTTGGGATTCGCCCCCGGAGAGGGTCTCGCTGGCGCGGGAGAGGGTCAGGTACTCGAGCCCGACCTCGTCCATGAAGGACAAGCGGGATCGGATCTCTTTGATGACCTCGCCTGCGATGGCTCGTTCGCGCCCGGTGAAGTCCTCCTCGAGGCCTTGAAACCAGTCCAGAAGCCGACCGATGGGCATCTCGCAGAGCTCTTGGATGGTCGTCTCACGGATGAGCACGGCCAGGCTTGCGGGCTTGAGGCGTTGCCCGTTGCACGCGGGGCAGGGTCGATCGGCCATCAGCTTGCTGATGCGTTTCCTGACGCGGTCGCTGTCCGTGTTCGTGTAGCGGCGTTCGAGTTGCGGGATCAGGCCTTCGAAGCTGGCGTAGCCTTCCCATCGGTACGAGCTGGAGTCGCTCTGGTAGACCTGTTTGAACTCCTCGTCGGTGCCGTGGAGGACGGCGTGGCGTTGCGTTTTGTCCAGCTTCTCGATGGGCGTATCGAGCGTGAAGTCCAGGTGCTTGCCGAGGTTCTTGATGCTGCGCATCACCCACGTGCCGCGCGTGGCGTACCCGTGGATGGCGCCGTCCCCCAGGGGCGCGGTCTCGTCCTTGATGACGCGCTCGGGGTCGACCTCCATGGTGGTGCCCAACCCGCTGCAGTGCTCGCAGGCTCCCTGGGGGCTGTTGAAGGAGAAGGACCGGTGCGTGATCTCGGGGATGGAGAGGTTGCAGTCCGTGCAGGCCAGCTCCTCGCTGAGCACGGTCTCGCCGTCCTCGGTCCAGACCACGAGCAGGCCCTCGGAGAGCTCGAGCGCGGTCTCGACGGCTTCCACGACGCGGGCGCGGTCGGCCCGGCCGGCTTCGAGTCGGTCGACGACGACCTCGATGGTGTGCTTCTCGTACCGTTCCAGGTCCCAGTCGTCGTCCGTGCGGCCCATCTCGTCGTTGACGCGAACGCGCGTGTACCCGTCGGCGAGCAGGTCCTCGAACAGTTGCTCGTACGTGCCTTTGCGATCGCGAACGACGGGGGCGAGGATCTGGTACTTGGTGCGCTCGTCGAGTTCGAGCACGCGTTCGGCGATGGCTTGGGGGCTTTGTTCGGCGACGGGTTGTCCGCACTGGGGACAGTGGGGGTCGCCCAGGTTCGCGAACAGGAGCCTCATGTAGTCGTAGATCTCGGTGACGGTGCCCACGGTGGAGCGGGGGTTGTGGCCGCGGGCTTTCTGGTCGATGCTGATGGCGGGGCTTAACCCGTCGATGTGGTCGACTTGCGGTTTCTCCATCTGGCCGAGGAACTGGCGCGCATACGCGGACAGGGACTCCATGTAGCGCCGTTGGCCTTCCGCGAAGATCGTATCGAAGGCCAACGAGGACTTCCCGGACCCGCTGGGGCCCGTGATGACGACGAAGTCCTCTCGGGGGATGTCCACATCGATGCTTTTCAGGTTGTGCTCCCTCGCCCCTCGGACCCGAATCTCGTCCTCACCCATGTTGTGCAACCCGGCGGTAGCGGTCTTTGCTACTTGAGCGTTGGCTCCAGGGAGGCAAGGCCCCCGGGCCTGCTGTTCGCCTGCCGCAGGCGCTTTCCCGTCTCGACCGGCTCGGGTTGCGCGTGAGCTCCACGTTCGAGGTGGCGGACCTTTCGATCGAGTTCGTCTGGTGCGACTCGCTGGGGGCCAAGAGCGTGTGCTGTCGCGTCCAGACTCCGGATACGTCCGTCGTGATCGACCCGGGCGTGGCCGTGATGCAGCCCTCGTTCCCGCTGCCGAGCCGGCTCAAGGAGCATCTCAAGTCGCAAGCAGAGGGCGAAATCCGGCGCGCGGTCGCGGCTTCTGACCTCGTCGCGGTCACGCATTACCACCACGATCATTACCTGCGGGATGCGGGGTTCCTGGCGAGTTCGGACACGGAGCTGTGGATCAAGGATCCCAACCGGTGGATCAACGATGCCCAGTGGGACCGGGCGCGCGAGTTCCTGAGCGCGTTGGCGGACGAGCACGAGGAGGGGTTGGAGGAGATCGAGCCTCGCCGGACGCGGTTCCCGGATCCCTTGGACGAGCTGGAGCACGCGCGCGAGAAGGACTTCGGGGACTACCAGGACCGTCGGGAGGAGCTTTTGGCCAGGTGGCGCGAGCGGTTCGAGGGCCGCGTCGAGCGGTGGAGCACGATGCCGTGGGTGCGCGAGCCGGGCTTCCTTGGGTACGCGGATGGGCGCACCGTCGAGCGGGGGGAGACCACGGTCCGCTTCCTTGGGCCTTGGTTCCATGGGATCGAGTACTCCGCGACGGGGTTCGTGGTCCCGGTCCTCGTGCAGACGCCTGAGGCGTCGTTCCTGCACTCCTCGGATCTCCACGGCCCCGTCGTGGAGGATTACGCGGATCGCATCATCGAGCTGGCCCCGGACGCGTTGTTCTTGGATGGGCCGGCTACGTACCTGCTGGGGCCGATGCTGAACTGGACGAACCTGCAGCGGTCCATCGACAACGCGGAGCGCATCCTGCGCGGGGTGGACCCGGAGGTGATGGTGTTCGATCATCACCTCTTGCGGGAGCGGCAATACCGGGAGAGGACGCGGGAGGTCTGGAGGTTGGCCGAGGACGGGTACAACGTGACGACGGTGGCCGAGCTGGCAGGCAAGCAGCCCATGATCGACCGTGTCCAGTCCTGGAGCGACGAGGACATCCAGAAGCGGCTTGACGCGCTGGAGGGGTAAGCAAGCGGCGTCACGCGCCGGCGGGGCCCTCGGGAGGGTCTCCCTCAAGCCCCCGGAGGGTGGCTTGGCCGATCTCGTCTGCTAGGAGCTCTTGGACCTTTTGCGTGTGGAGGGCCTCTTGCAGGTTCTCGTGGATGCGTTCCCGGAGCGTTTCGGCGGTCTTGGCGTCTAGGTCGAGGGCTTGGGCGGGTTTGTGGGCAAGGCCGAAGGATCCGGCGGTGTCGGCGGTGACGGTGGCGAGGTTCCAGCGGCGTTGGAGGAGGGTTTGCCTGCTGATGGCGTTCTGGACGCGGTAGCAGGGGACGATCTTGGTTTGGCGGTTCCAGAAGCCTTGTCGCGTGACGAGGTGCTCTGGCGTCAGGGCGTAGCCGAGGTGTTCCCATTTGAGGTGGGCGGCAAGGGGCGCAAGGGGGACAAGCACGAGCGGATACACCCACGTCTGCCCGAGCCCTGGGAGGGTTCCAAGCGTCGTCTCGGCCGCGAACAGGAGCCCTGCCAGGAGGGTCAAGAGCACGGCGTACCGGATCGCGTAGCGGGTCCTGGACCGCCTGGGGACAGCCTCCAGCTCGGGAGCCTCGAAGGGGTCGATGGTTCGAGCAAGCTCGAGGGCTCTTTCTCGTCGGGCCAGGGGCACGGCGGCAAGGGTCCCTTCCTGGGAGGTCTGCTGAGGGGCGTACCCGGCGGTCTCGATCTTGAGCGTGGCGTACCCGAGGGCCCGCTTGAGGGGGTTGTCCTGGAGGGTGAGAGCTTGGATCTTGTCGGTGGGGATGCTGCCCTCGTAGCGGCTGAGCAGACCGCGCTCGATGCGCAGGTCGTCCCCGCGCCGCGAGAGGCGGAACCCGTGGTACTTGACGAAGGTGGCGAGGGCTCCCGTTGCCCAAGAGGCGAGGGCCAACAGGAGGGCTGCGGCGAGGAGGACCATGGGGGCCAGCGGGTTGGGAAGGACCCGTCGCCAGGGGACGCTTGGCGCGATGAAGGGCACCGTGAAAAGAAGGAACCCGAGGATGCGGGCATCGAAGGAGGCCAAGCACAGGATCGTCAGCTCCTGGGGGTCCAGGCGGAAGAGCTCGTCGTCTTCGATCCCTGGGGATGGCTCGGCGTCGGGCTGCTCGGCCTGGGCTCGTTGGAGGCGTCGGATCTCTTCCTGGAGGTCTCGGGCCTCAGGGTAGCCCACGTAACGAAGGCGCGCTTCGGTGGCCTGCCCCCCGGCCGTCTCGATGCCCACGGTCGCGATCCCAAGGACCCGTTGCAGGAGGTTCCGGTTGATGTTCAGGTTCTGGATGCGTCGAACGGGGATCTCCCGCTCGCGCCTCGAGACGACGCCGGAGCGGATCTCGAGCACGCCCGCGGAAAGGGCGAACACGAACCGCTTGTAGTAGGCCGCCTCCCAGGCCGCGTACGGGACAAGAAGCGCCAGCGCAGCCACGACGGTGAAGGACAGGCTTAGCTCCGTGACGAACGATAAGAAGACAAGGCCCCCGGCGAGCCTGGACCAACCTTCCAAGGACCGGTACGGGATCGAGAGGGGATGAAGCTTCATGGCATGGACCCGCCTAGACGGCGTCTTCCCGAGAGCGGCCTTGCACGGCGAGGTCCTTGAGCGTCTCCCGTAGCTGCTCGGCCCTGTCCGGCAGAAGCCCCGGGATGCTCGCGTCCGCTCCCCGGGACCCTGCCGTGTAAACCACGACGCTTGCCAGCCCGAAGAGCCGATCGATCGGGGACCGGCGCGTGTCGACGTGCTGGATCCGGACGAACGGGGCAAGCGTCCTCACGTGCACGAACACGCCCCGCTCCAGGTACACCGAATCGTCCCGCAGGTCGAACCTCCACGCGTCGTACCGGGCTCGCTGGTAGACCACGAAGAGGAGGACAAGTGCCGCGAACACGCCGGTGGCGACCCAGGGGTACGCCCCTTCGAGCAGGAGGAGGGCCAAGGCGCCAGCCGCCGCTCCCAGCACGCCCGCGAGGACCGTGGACTTGAGGATCCAAACCGTCCGGATCCTCGGGTTCAAGGACTCCATGGCCTCAAGGGCCCAAGAGTCTACTTTGGGGCTTCGGTTCCCCCCGGCGGGGTCAGGGCTCGGCCTGGATCTTGTCCTTCCACTGGGAGCGAAGCTTGTTGATCTTGGGATCGATCACGAGCCGACAGTACCCAGCGTCCTGGTTGTTCTCGTAGTAGTCCTGGTGCTCGTCCTCGGCCTCGTAGAACGCCTCAAGGGGTTCGACCTCTGTCACGATCGGATCCTCGAAGAGGGCCTCCTCGAGCTCCTCGATGACCTCCTCGGCGAGGTCCCGCTGCTGTTCATCGTGCCAGAGCACGATGGATCGGTACTGCGAGCCCACGTCCGCGCCTTCACGGTCCTTCGTGGTCGGATCGTGGACCGAGAAGAACACGTGAAGCAGGGTCCGCGCGGGGACCGTCTCAGGATCGTAGGTGACCTGGACGACCTCGGCGTGGCCCGTGGCCCCGCTGCACACCTGCTCGTACGTGGGATCCTCGGCGTCTCCGCCGGCATACCCGGGGACGACGTCCTCGACGCCTTCCAGGCGCTGGAAGACAGCTTCCGTGCACCAGAAGCACCCGCCGCCGAGCGTGATCTTCTCCATCAGGCACACGTACCCTGTCCCCGTAGTTGAACCTGTGGCTTCGCCGAGAGCAAGCCTCAACATCCCCCTGACGCGTGGCACGACGATGCGCGCTTGGGTCCTTCTCGTGCTCGTCGCCTGCGCGGGAACCGCAGGATGCGCCCTGGACGGGCTCGTCGTGTCAAGCCCCACCGTCGAGGAGGACTCGCCCTTCCCGCGCCCGCACACGTGTGACGAGAACGACCGGTCCCCCGCCCTGGAGGTTGGCCAGCTGCCCTCCGGCACCGAGACCGTGACCGTCGCGTTGACCGATCTAACCGGTCAAGCTCCCGAAGTCGGGTGGATCGTGTGGAACATCCCCGCCGGCCCCGGCAGCGCGCACGTCCCCGAGGGCAGCGTCCCCGACGAGGCGCGCATGGGAACAAACAGCGAGGGTGCCCTGGGCTACGCGGGCCCCTGCCCGCCCTCGGGTGGGGGCGAGCACGCGTACCGGTTCACGGCGTACGCGCTGGACCGGTCCCTGGAGATCGAGGAGGGGGCCACGTGGGAGCAGGTGCAAGCGAGCATGGAGGAACGCGTCTTGGCCCAGGGGCACCTGACGGCCTCCTACTCTCGCTAGTGGTGAAAGAGGGGGCTTAGGCGAAGCGATAAGGGCTAGGAGGCACCGTAAGGGCAAGCGGTCCGTATGGCTCAACAGCTCACGGTCTTCATCGAGAACCGCCCGGGCGCGCTTGCCGAGATGACCGGCATCCTCGCGGAGGAAGGCATCAACATCGAGTCCATCATGGTGGAGGGCGAGCACGATTTCGGGTTCGCTCGCATCCGCGCGCACCCGCTCAGGGAGGCCGAGCGGGCGCTCAAGGACGAGGGCTTCCAGGTGCGCACGGGGGAGGTGCTCACGTTGGCGCTTCCCAACAAGCCGGGCGCGCTTCATGGGATCCTGGAACGGTTGGCCGGGGAGGACGTGAACATCGAGAACCTGTACGGGACCGCAGACGGGGACGACGAGCCCGAGCTCGTGCTCCTCGTCGACGACGTCGGCAAGGCGCGAGAGACGTTGGATCTGGCCTGACTCACGGGGTCCCCACGAGGCCCGTGTCGAGGTTCGTCGCGTCGTCCAGGCTCGGGTCGGGCGTGGGCGAGTCGGCTTCCTCGGGCGTGATGGCTTTCACGCCGAGCACGTCCAGCATGACGCGCGCCTCCCCGGTTCCCAGGTGACGAAGCGTCCATTCGCCCTGCGGGTCCTCGACGGTCGCGGAGTCGATGGCGTGCCCGTTGGCGAGGATCCGGATGCTTGCTTGTTCCTCGCCCTTGGCGTCTTGCACGCTTGCTTGGAGCGTGCCCGCGTTCACGAAGCCTACGAGGTTCATGCGTGCGTGCTGGTACCCGTCGGGCACCTCGAAGCGTTCGGTCCCGGGCAGATCGTCCGGGTACCCGATCTCGGCCTGGTGCACGGGCTCGTTCACGTAGTAGGCGCTGTCCCACTCGTCCCCATGATCGAGAAGCTCGACATCGAGCACCGTGTCACCGGTGCGGGGGTCCTCCAGCGTCAGCGCGTCGAACCACGCTGCTTGCGGGTGGTAGGTGTACGTGGCGAAGGTCTGCCCGTAGGCCTCCGCGGTCAGCTCGTACCCGGGCACGGTGCCGGTCCCGTTGAGGCTGTCCAGGTTCTGGGCTTCGACCGTCGTGTTCACGGTGTAGCCCATCAGCGACTGGTCCCACCCGTCGCCGGGTTCAAGCGGGAAGCGGTACATCTGCCAGGTCTCCCCCATGAGGGTGGGGTTCAGCTGGGGGGTCAGCTCCCCGCTGACCGGGAGACCCAGGATGCTGCCGCTTTGGTTGGTGCCCACGTGGAAGCCCTCCCGGTCGGCCTGGTGGACGACGACCGCGACCCTCTTCGGGTCCCGATCCTCGATCTGGACTTCGTAGGTCCACCAGTTGCCGGTGCTCCACCGCGGTTCCTGTTGCGTCCGCTCGTGGTCACCGGGGTCCTCTTCCAGCGGAAGGGACGCGTCCATCGTGTCCGCCAGGCCCGCCACGAGTCCGGGAGCGAACGCGACCAGGAGCAGGGCTGAGAGCACGAGCGCAGGAGCCGCCGCGACGAGATGGCATCGAGGCACGGAGCGATCCTCCAAGAAGGCCGGGAGCACGACGTGTCCGGTCAACGGGTCTTGAATCTTGCTCATCGCGTTCATGGACGGTCCCCCCAGGTCCGCGGTCAAGGTCGAAGGGGTCGTCACATCTCCGGTCAAGGAGGAGGCTTATCAGGGCCCGAGGCGATGGTCAGGCATGAACGTCGTCGTTCTCGCAGGGGGGCACGCCACGCGGCTTTGGCCGATCACGCGCCATCGGCCCAAGCCGCTTTTGCCCCTGGGCGATCAAACCATCCTGAACCGGCTGCTCGAGGACGTCGTCAAGCTGGGGGATGAGGTGATCGTGTCCACGAACGAGCTCTTCGAGCAAGAGTTCCAAGACGCGATCGCGGACGTCCCCCAGACGAGGCTTTTCGTAGAGGGTCAATCCAGCGAGGAGGAGAAGCCGGGGGCCCTGGGCGCCCTGTTCGAGGTCGCCGACGAGCTGGACCCCTCAAGCCCCCTGCTCGTCGTGGCAGGGGACAACTACTACGGGTTCGAGATGAGCCGCTTCGCGAAAGAGGCCGGCACGCTGGATGGCCCCAGCGTGGCCGTCAAGAAGCTCGACCGGCGCGAGGACGCCAGCCAGTTCGGTGTCGTCGAACTCGAGGAAGGCTCCCGCATCCGGACGTTCCACGAGAAACCCGAAGACCCGCCCTCGAACCTGGCCGCGACCGCGCTTTACCACTATCCGGACGGATGGGACCGGCTGTTCGACGCGTACGACGCCCACGCCCGCAAAGCCATGAACAAGGACGAGCTCTTCGACGAGCCCGGCCGCATCCTCGAATGGGCCGTCACCGAAGGAACCCCCGTGCACGCGTGGTCCTTCGAGGATCACTGGTTCGACATCGGCACGCCCGAGGGGTACCTGAACGCGCTCGAGGGCGTGCTCGGGGACCGGCACGTCGACGGTCGCCTCGAGGACTGCGATGTCCAAAACGGCGTCTACGTGTTCGGGGACGCCCAAGCCGTCTCCTCGCGCCTGGAACGGACCGTGCTCCTCCCCGGAGCCCGCGTCGAAGACGCAACGCTTTCCGGATGCATCGTCGACAGCCACGCGAACGTCCAAGGCGTCGAGCTGCAAGGGTCCCTGATCGGGGACCACGACCGGATCCATGGCTCCTGACACGCCCCCCTCGCCCGCCCTGGAGGGATCCTGATGGACGGGTCCCTGCGGGACACGGCGGAACGGCTGGACGCGTGGATCATCGAGACGATGCGCGCGCACGCGATCTTCGCCCTGCGCGTAGCCCTGGGCCTCGTGTTCGTATGGTTCGGCGCGCTCAAGGTGGCCGGTGAGAGCCCCATCGAGCACCTGATCGCGGCCATCGCGGTCCTGATCCCCGCGGATGCCCTGATCGTCCTCCTGGGCGTCTGGGAGATCGTGATCGGCCTGGGGCTCTTGTTCGCCATCGCGCTCCGCACCACGCTTCTGTTGTTCTTCCTGCAGATGCTGGGCACGTTCTCGATCCTCGTGCTCCGGCCCGACATCGCGTTCCAGACCTGGAACCCGCTGCTGTTGACCACGGAGGGCGAGTTCGTGATCAAGAACCTCATCCTGCTCAGCGCGGGCCTCGTCGTGGGCGGCACCATCCACCACCGACGCGAAGCCCCCGAAACCGTCCCGTAGCACCGGTCAAGCTTCCGGGGGCGTAGCCTTCAAGCGCCGGATGCGGTCCCGCAGCTCGGCCGCCTGCTCGAACTCCAGGTTCTCGGCGTGCTCCTCCATGCGCTCGGTCAAGTGCTCGATCAGGCGCTTTCTCTCCTCGGGCGGAAGCTCGACGGCCTCGGCCCGCTCGAGCGGTTCCTCCGCCTCGGTCGTCATGCGGATCTCCTCGTCCTCGCCGAAGGGCACCGGGAACGCGCCCGTGCCGCGGCTGGACTCCGTGGTCCGCGGCTCGACGCCGTGCTCCTCGTTGTACGCCTGCTGGATGCGACGGCGTCGCTTGGTCTCGGCGACGGCACGCTGGAGCGCAGGCGTCTTCTCGTCCCCGTACAAGAGCACCTTCCCGTCCACGTTCCGCGCGGCGCGACCCATCGTCTGGACGAGCGCGGTCTCGCTCCGAAGGTACCCCTCCCGGTCAGCATCCAGGATCGCCACGAGGCTGACCTCCGGCAAATCCAGGCCCTCGCGGAGCAGGTTGACGCCTACGAGCACGTCGAACTCGCCCTGGCGAAGCTCCTCCAAGAGCTGTACGCGGTCCATCGTGTCCACGTCGCTGTGCAGGTACCGCACGGCTACGCCGGCGTCGTGGTAGTACTGGGTCAGCTCCTCGGCCATGCGCTTGGTGAGCGTCGTGACGAGCACGCGCTCGCCCCGGTCGGCGTGGTCGCGGATCTCCGCGAGCAGGTCGTCGACCTGGTTGTCGGTGGAGCGGACCTCCGTGGGGGGGTCTACGAGGTGGGTGGGACGCACGATCTGTTCCACGACTTGGTCGCTAAGCTCGAGCTCGCGGGGGCTGGGCGTTGCGCTGGTGAAGACCACGGGACCCACGGTCTCCCAGAACTCCTCGATCTTCAGGGGCCGGTTGTCCAGGGCGCAGGGTAGCCGGAAGCCGTGCTCGACGAGGGTCTCCTTGCGGGAGCGGTCTCCTTTGAACATGCCGCCGACTTGGGGGACGGCGACGTGGCTCTCGTCGATGATGGTGAGGAAATCGTCCGGGAAGTGGTCCAAGAGGGTATAGGGGGGCTCGCCGGGTTCTCGACCGCTGAAGTGCCGGGAGTAGTTCTCGATGCCGCTGCAGTACCCGATCTCGCGGATCATCTCCAGATCGTGCCGGGTGCGTGTCTCGAGCCGCTGGGCGTGGACGAGCTTGTCCTTGGACTCGAGCTCGGTGACGCGTTGCTCGAGCTCGTGCTCGATGTCGGCGAGGATGCCTTCGAGCTGTCCGGGCGGCGTGACGAAGTGTTCGGCGGGTGGGATGACGAGTTCGTCCAAGCTGGTTTGTTGTTTCCCGGTGAGGGGATCGATGCGGGCCAGATGATCGATCTCGTCGCCCCAGAACTCGATCCGCCAGACCGTGTCCCCGTCGGGGCTTGCGACCTCGATCGTGTCGCCGTGGGCGCGGAAGGATCCGGGTTCGCGTTCGATGTCGTTCCTGTCGTAGTGGATGTCGACGAGGTGGCGGATCAGCGCGTCCCGGTCCTGGGCTTGCTCGCGGCGCAAGAAGATGTGCTGGTCGCGGTATTCTTTCGGGTTGCCGAGCCCGTAGATGCAGGAGACGCTTGCTACGACGATCACGTCGCGGCGCATCGCGAGCGCTTGCGTGGCGGAGTGTCGGTACTGCTCGATCGCGTCGTTGATGCCTGTCTCTTTGTCGATGTACGTGTCGGACTGGGGCACGTAGGCCTCGGGTTGGTAGTAGTCGTAGTAGCTGACGAAGAACTCGACGCGGTTCTCGGGGAACAACGATTTGAACTCGTCGTAGAGTTGAGCGGCGAGCGTCTTGTTGGGGGAGAGCACAAGCGTGGGCTTGTTGACGGCCTCGATCACGTTCGCCATCGTGAACGTCTTCCCGGACCCCGTGACGCCGAGCAAGGTCTGCCGGTCCAAGCCCTGCTCGAGCCCGTCCACGAGCTTCTCGATGGCTTGTCCTTGGTCCCCGGCGGGTTCGTAGGGGGCTTGCAGGTCGAACGCGTCCACGCGTCCCCAGGTACGAGGCTCTCCCTTTTCAGGGTTTAGCCTGGGCCTTCGGGGCGAAACCTCGAATCGCGGGCGCTGGATCGTCCGGGCTCCAAGGCCCAACCATAAAAGCCCGGGGCGCGATGCGCGCGGCATGCCTGATCGAGATGTCCTCATCGTGGGCGATGGGCCCACGGGGTTGAGCGCGGCGCTTTTCTTGGCCAAGAACGGGTTGGATGTCCACGTGTTCGGGCCCGACGAGACGCCCGTTCACAGCGCGTACCTGTACAACTACCTGGGCCTGATGGAGAAGGACGGGACAGCGTTCATGGAGACGGCCCGGGACCAGTGTGAGCAGATGGACGCGGTGCTCCAGGACGCCGAGGTCGAACGCGTGGGAACCACGGGGGACGGGTTCGAGGCCGAGACCGATGGGGGCGACACGGTGACCGGTCGCTACCTGGTGCTCGCCACGGGCTCCGATACCTCGCTGGGAGAGACGCTTGGCGTAGAGATGGAGGGGGACGTGATCGCGGTGGACCGGTCGGGGCGCACGAGCGTGGAAGATGCGTACGCGGGCGGGTGGTCGACGCGCTCGGACAAGATCCAAGCGGCGATCAGCGTGGGCGACGGTGCAGCCATCGCGGTGGACATCCTGTCCAAGGAGAAGGGCGAACCGTTCCACGACTTCGACGTGCCGCCGGAGTGATCCGCGAGGAAAAGGGCCTAAGCAGGAGCAGGTGACTCAGACCGCGAGCCCGCTTAGGAGGCCTGTTGGTCGGCCGCGTGCTTCTTCGGGTCGTACCCGTGGTAGTCGCTGCGGTTCCATCGCCGCTGCTTGTTGGAGCGGTTACCACGGCTGTTCTTGCGCTTCTCGAAGCAGGACTTGCAGTACACGGGCCGTCCCTTGGTGGGTTTGAACGGGACGGTGGATTTCTCTCCGCAATCGTCGCAGGTGATCTCGGTCTGAGTCATACCCTTCCCTGAGGGGGCCCACCTATTTTACGCTAGGGGGATGGCGCTTCGTCCTCACGACCTCGTGGGCGACGAGCCGACACCCGCGCGTCGGTGCGCTCTGGGCCTCCCGGCCGAAGCAGCACGGGAAGGCTCCAGGCGGCCTCGAAGCGGTCCCCTTCTTCCTCGATGCCCCAGGAGGCCACGACGGTCCCGGAGGCCTCGGCGCGGGCCTGGATCCTCGTCCAGAGCGACGACTCCTTCCACGTAGGCTCGGCCACGGTCTCCATGACCAGCGGCCCCTTGACATCGGGGCGTTGCACCTTGCTTGGCGGGGCATCCTGGATGCCTCGTAGCACGATCTCCAGCTCCACCCTGCCCCGCGGGGCCACCTCGAGGGGGTCCAGGCGCGTGAACCTGTCGACCGGGGGAGCTTGTGGGTTGAAGGCGACCCGGGTGGGGCTCTGGGAGGCCTCAGGCGTGAGGAACACTTGGTGCTCGGCGTCCGCGTGCAGGAGGTCGTCTCCTTGGTGCGCGACCGCGCGAGGCTCGGGGAGCCCTTGCACGCTTGGGGACCCTTCCAGCGCGTGGCCCGTGGAGGCGTCGAGCACGTGAAGGGCCCCGGCGTAGGGGTCCGCGATGGTCAGCGTGTCCTGGTGCGCGTCGAGGGCGATCGGGTGCTGGAGGCCGTCGGGGGTCTCGAGGACGTGGGGGTCCTCGTGCGTGGGGGGGACCCGGGCAAGGCGGGGGGGATCGGTTTGTGCCACGACGAGGCCGTCGTGGTGCCCGGTGATCGCGGTGGGGTTCTCCATCGTGAGCGTGGACACGACCGGTGGGTCCTCCGCGGGCGCATCCAGGCGGGCTTTGACGAGCGCGTCCTCGCCGTGGAGCGTGATGTGCGCGAGGGTCTCGTCTTGGGGGTCTTTCTGGAGATCCCAGGGCATGGGGCCAAGCGGACTGGGGGACCGGGGGGCGAGTTGGTTTGCTTGGATGAGGGTCTCGACGCGAGCGTCGTCGAGGTGGATGCGTCGGATGGCACCGTTGCCGGTGTCGGCCACGAGCACGTGCTCATCGTCAACGAGGAGCCCGCGGGGGTGGCTGAAGCGTGCCCGCTGGCGGGGGCCGTCCTCGTGGCCGGGCAGGCCGGACCCGAAGGCTTGGACGGTGCCATCCGGGGCGCGCACGAGGACGCGGTGATGCCCGGTGTCGGAGAGCGCGATGCGTTCCGGGCCGGCGTCGAGGCCTTGGGGGTAGAGAAGCGCGGACGGGGGCGGGGCGGATCCTCGCAGGGACCATGAGGGGGCCGTGTCGCTGGCGAGGGTCTCGGCTAGGTGCCAGGTTTCGGGCCCGGGCGCGTGGTGGGATCGTGCAGCGATCCGAGCGTCCTCGTCGAGGAGGAGGTGCCCGGAGGCTTGGATCTTGAGCGCGTCGGCGCGTAGGCCCCCCGGGTCGTGCCGGATGGGAGCTTCGAGGGCCTCTCGGAGCACGGCGTGTTCGACGGTCCGGTGCTGGGCTTCGCGAGGGTGCCGGGGCACGTGCAGGCCGATCGCTTTGGCGTGCGGGGTGGCGCTGGCGGCTTTCAGGCTGGCTAGCCCGCGCGGGGAGCCTGCGTGGAAGCGGACCACCAGCGTGGGGGAGCCCGCGAGCTCGTCGGGCGTGGGGGGCCTGTCTGCGTTGATCCACGCGCCGTCGAGGAAGGCCGCCGGGAGAGAAGAGCGCTCGCCTTCGGGGATCATCGCAGGCATCGCTGTACTAGCGCGTCGCGGGTACAAGAGGATGAGGAAGAGGAAGGCCGCCGGGAGGGCGGCTAGGGAGGAACCACGGGGGCCGACGGGGTTCAGCGGTCCTCGATCTCGAGGCACAGGCCCGCGGCCACGGTTTGCCCCATGTCCCGCACGGCGAAGCGGCTCATGTGCGGGTTCTCTTGCGAGTCCTCGAGGCTGATGGGCCGCGTGGGCCGGATCTTGACGATCCCGATGTCGCCGGTCTTGAGGTAGTCGGGCGCGTCCTCCTTGGGCTCGCCCGTCTTGGGGTCGAGCTTGGAGACGAGCTCCTCGAACTGGCAGGCGACCTGCGCGGTGTGGATGTGGAAGACGGGCGTGTAGCCTTCCGCGATGACGCTGGGGTGCTGCAGGACAGCGACCTGCGCCTTGAACGTCTTCGCGACGCGGGGCGGGTTGTCGGGGTGTCCCGCGACGTCGCCGCGGCGGATGTCCTCCTTGCCGGCGCCGCGCACGTTGAACCCGATGTTGTCGCCGGGTTCGGCGCTCTCGTGCTCCTCGTGGTGCATCTCGATGCTCTTGACCTCGCCGCTGGAGTCGCTGGGTTGGAACACGACGGTGTCGTTGAGCTTGAGCTCGCCCGTCTCGATGCGGCCCACGGGCACGGTGCCGATCCCCGTGATGCTGTAGACGTCCTGGATGGGGATGCGCAGGGGCTTGTCCACGGGCTTGTCGGGCTCCTCGAGCCCGTTGAGGGCTTGGAGCAGCGTCTGGTCGGAGAACTTGAGATCGTCGTGGGGTTCTGCGACGTTGGCTCCGTTGAGCGCGCTGATGGGCACGAAGGGGACGTTGTTGGGGTCGAACCCGACGGTTTGTGCCAGCTGCGTGATCTCTTGGACCACGTCGTCGAAGCGGCCTTCGTCGTAGTTCACCGCGTCCATCTTGTTCACGGCCACGATCAGTTGGGGCACGCCCAGGGTGCGGGCCAGGAACATGTGCTCTTTGGTCTGCGCCATCACGCCGTCCTTCGCGTCGACGACGAGGATCGCGGCGTCGGCCTGCGAGGTGCCCGTGATCATGTTCTTGACGAAGTCCCGGTGGCCCGGCGCGTCGATGATGGTGAAGTAGTACTCGTCCGTGTCGAACTCCTTGTGCGCGATGTCGATCGTCACGCCGCGCTCGCGTTCTTCCTTGAGGTTATCCATGACGTAGGCGAACTCGAACCCGCCCTTGCCTTTCTCCTCGGCTTCTTCTTTCAAGTTCTCGATCAGGTGCTCGGGGATGTGTCCCGTCTCGAGCATCAGGCGACCTACGGTCGTGGACTTTCCGTGGTCCACGTGACCGATGAAGACGATGTTGAGGTGGGGTTTGTCGGCCATCGTGATTCCTCCGCGTTGGTGTCCCCGCGTCTTCGCGGGGGGGTTAGGGCCAGCATTGCGGATACCCTATAAGAACGCTGTGGGCCCCGCCGGGGGGCCTGCGGCTCTCAGAGGCACCACCTTGGGCCGGGCAACCCCCGGCTTGTCGAAGGGCAGGGTTTTTCGTTTGGACCCTCATCCCACCCCGAGAGGGAGGCCTCGATGCGCAAACGCGCCCTTGTTGTCTCGGTCCTGATGCTTGCCGTCCCGCTCGCGACGGTCGCGGCAAGCGGGGCACAGCTCGACGATGAACCCGTCCGCATCCACGTGGACGAGACCTTCCACGGCGAGGACACCTACCAGTTCAGCATCCGCGTCGACGCGGACGAGCGGAATCACTTCAACATCGCCGCGGACAGCCAGGTCCACGCGAAGGGGTATTACGTGGACTCCGGCGGGAACCAATCCGCGACCGGAAGCCAGCACGCGACCGGGATCCGGGGCGTGGTCGAGTACTTCTCCGGCGACAGTTGCATCAACCAGAACGGGGACGACGGGTGCTTCATCGAGAAGGCGGGCGTTCCCCGGCAGGACCTCTCCGAGGTGGGCGTGCACGAGTCCAGCACCGGGTTCACGTTCGAGAACGACCCCAACTGGTGGGCCTGGGGAAGCGCCGAGGGCTCGATCGTGTGGGACAACGCGATGCGGTACGACGTTCCAGACGACGCAGACCACCTGACGATCCGGATCTTCCTCTCCATCCCGGACGTGGACCGGTTGGACGTGAACGTGGAGATCCGCTCCCCGCACGAGATCCAGATGCACGGATCCACCGCCCACGACGGGGGCTTCGCCCACGCGGGCGAGGACTTCGACCCGGACCAGCACGTCGACACGTGGGGCGCCAAGGTGCTGCGCCAGGGGACCCAGACCGTCACGCAGGACGCCGGCGATCGCGTCTACGCGATGTTCGGCCCCTCGTGGTGGGGCACCTCGCAGACCGCAAGCGGCGGCGCCTCGCACAACACGGCCGCCGTCTCGGACGTCTCGCTGCACCACGCGGACGGGACCACGGAGGGCCCCGTTCTCCTGCCTGGAGCCTTCGGGAGCGGGGACCTGAGCCTGGTCGGGGACGACGAGCCGGGCGACTACACGTTCGAGGTGCACACGCACGCCGGCGCCGGCCCACAGGACATCTACGCGATCGGTTGGACCGGCGAGACCGCCTGACGGGCCCCCCGCGCGGATCCCATTACGATACCTCCGGCACAAAGGCTTTAAAGGTCCTAGCCGAGTTCTGGGGTAGGCGCCCATCGATGCCGTGCGGGTTCGGCAACACCTCGTTTCTCGGCCGTTGGGCGTCCCTTCTTTCCTCTTCTCACCCTCAGGGTCCAGCCTGCACCCTCACGCGCGAGCGGAACCCCGGCCCCGTGATCACATCCATCGAAGACGGCGCCGCCTCATCCAACCCCCGATCGCCCGTGTCCACGCGAAGAGCCTCAAGCTCCCGAAGCTTCCTCGGCGTCGCCAGAACCACCACGCGGTCCCACCCGACGCGCCGCAGCAGCCCCGGCACAAGCTGCTGGTTCCCACGCCCAAGCACGAAACCCTGACCCCCGATGGGAGACACGACGATGCGCGCCGACTCCGGCACCCCCTCCAGATCCCCAGCCGTCGCATCCTCGATCAAGCACTCGGCCCCTCCCTCCTCGAGCCCCCGGACCACGTCCACGCCCAAGAGCGATGCCTCCCGGCCCAGCAAGCGCTCCTTGAGAGCATGCATCGTCCCCCCCGGCCCCAGCACGAGCACGCTCCCCGGCGTCGCAAGCTCCACCCCCGCCTCGATCACGCCCTCCACGCTTCCCCCCGGCGAAGCCTTGCCCGGTTGAACGCCCGGGTGCTCCGGCACGCGCAAGCTGCCCAACCGGGCACCCTCCACGCGGCCCTCCCGCAACCGATCCTCGTCGACCTCCACGATCTCGACCGCTCGCATCCCTGTCTGTCCCGCCAGGAAGGCCTCCGCGACGCGCGCGGCGTGCTCGGGGGTTTGCCCGAACGCGGGCGAGTTCATCTTCACGCCGCCCGGCACGCCCAGGCAAACGGCCTCCTGACCGATCGCTTCGGCCACGTCCAGCGCCGTCCCGTCGCCGCCCACGAACACGATCAAGTCCGCGCCCGCGTCGGCGAACGCTTGGACGGCCCGTTTCGTATCGTCGGCCGTGGTGGGCTCCTGGACGGGGATCGGGGCTTCGTGGGGATGTCCCCCTCCTTCGAGCAGGGAAGCTCCCATGGGGTCCTGGCAGGTCAAAAACCGCGCCTTGGCCTGGAAGGCCTCGAGGAAGCGCGTTGCGCGCGGGGGGCTGACGGGCGTGGCCCCTCGTTGGCGGGCTTGTTCGAGGGCATCGTCGGTGCCCTTGAGCGCCACGGGCCCTCCCATGCCCGCGATGGGGTTCACCACGAACCCGACCAGGGGTCGGGATGGGGGGGCATCGGGCGGGGGCATGCGGACCGGTTCACCCCGCGGCCGGGTTGAAAACGTTGCCCCCGAGGGGCCCGGGCGTCTCAGGCCTCGTCCTCGCGTTGCGCCGCGTCCCACGTCAACCGTGGGTTCCGGGCGGCTTTCACGTCGTCCACGCGTTTCGCGGCCGTGTTGTGCGGGGCGTGGTTGACGGTGTCGGGGTCCTCGTGCGCGATGCTGACGAGCGCGTCCACGAGCTTGTCCAGCTCCTCGCGGCTCTCGGTCTCGGTGGGTTCGAGCATCAGGGATTCGGCCACGTTGAGGGGGAAGTGCACGGTGGGCGCGTGGATGCCGTGGTCGAGCAGGCGCTTGCCGATCTCGGTGGCGCCGAACCCGCGCTCGTCCTTGAGCTTGGACGCGGAGACGACGAACTCGTGCTTTTTGAGCTCGTCCCCGGGGGCCGGGTAGGCGTGCTTGACCTTCTGGTAGAGGTAGTTGGCGTTCGCGACCGCGTTCTCGGTGACCCGGGTGAGCCCTTCGCGGCCGTGCTGGCGGATGTACGCGAGCGCGCGCACGAGCACGCCCACGTTCCCGTGGAAGTCCTTGACCGTGCCGATCGATCGCTCGTCGCCCCAGTCCAGATCGTGCTTCGGGTCCGCTTGGGGGTCCCGCTGGACGCGGGGCGTGGGAAGGTAGGGGGCCAGCTCGTCGGTGCACGCGACGGGGCCGGCTCCGGGTCCGCCTCCCCCGTGGGGCGTGGCGAACGTCTTGTGCACGTTGAAGTGCATGATGTCGAACCCCATCGCGCCGGGGTTGGTCTTGCCGAGGATCGCGTTGAGGTTGGCGCCGTCGTAGTAGAGCTTGGCGCCGACGTCGTGCAGGATCTCGGCGATCTTCTCGACGTTGCGCTCGAAGATGCCCAGCGTGTTCGGGTTGGTGAGCATGAACGCGGCGGTGCGTTCGCTGACGGCGTCCTCGAGCTCCTTGACGTCGACGCACCCGTCGTCGCCGCTGGGGATCTCGAGCACGTCGAACCCGGCCATGGCGGCGCTTGCGGGGTTGGTGCCGTGCGCGCTGTCGGGGACCACGACCTCGCAGCGGGTCCCCTCGCCGAGCTCTCCCTGGTCGCGGAACCATTCGCGCACCATACGCATGGCCACGAACTCGCCCTGCGCACCCGCAGCGGGTTGCAGCGAGACGTGCGGGAGGCCCCCGATCTCTGCGAGGACCTCTTGGAGCTCGTAGAGCAGCGCGAGCGTGCCTTGGGCGTCCTCGACGCGGGCCAGGGGGTGCGAGTGGACAAGGTCCGCCTCGTGCGCGATCAGCTCGGGCATCTTCGCGTTGTACTTCATGGTGCACGAACCCAGGGGGTAGGTGCCGCTGTCGACGCCGAACGTCATCTGGGCTTGCCGGGTAAGGTGCCGGGTCAACCGGGAGCGGGGCACGGTCGGGATGCCGACCCCGTCGCGTGCCAGCTCGTCGGGCACGTCGGGGTCGGCGTCCGTGCCGATGAGGCCGTTGGGCGCGGGGCCTTGGTCGAGGTCGAAGAGGGTGGGTTCCTCCCAGCGGGCTTGGCGGAAGCGGTCGGGGTCGACCATCTAGGCGTCCTCCTCGACGAGGGTGGCGAGCGTGTGGATGGCGTCGTCCGGTGTGGTTTCGGTCACGCACGCGATCAGGCCCTCGTGGTCGCCGCCTAGCAGGCGCGAGGCGGGCACGCCGGGGTCGATGCCGTGCTCGCGGGCTCTCTTGCGGAAGGTCCTTGCGTCCGTGGGGGGCTCGTAGAGGACCTCGTTGTACGTGGGCGTGCCTTGGTAAGGGAGGTGCGCGCCGGCGTCGTGGAGCGTATCGGCGAGCTCGTCGGCGCGGGCGGCGTTCTCTTTGGCTAACCGTTGGAAGCCGTCCTCGCCGTACGCGGCGAGCGTGGTCGTGAAGAGGACGGCGAGGAAGGATTGGTTCGTGCAGATGTTGGAGGTGGCGCGGGATCGTCGGATGTGCTGCTCGCGGGTTTGCAGCGTCATGCAGTAGGCGTCCTCGCCGTCGGCGTCCTCGGTTTGCCCGACCAAGCGGCCGGGCATCTTCCTAAGGTGCTCGTCGCGCGCGGCGAACAGGCCCAGCGCGGGGCCTCCGTAGCTGGGGGGAAGCGCCAGGGGTTGGCCTTCGGCGGTGGCGATGTCGGCGCCGTGGTGGCCGGGCCCGTGCACCAGGCCTAGCGAGGTGACCTCGGGCACGTTCACGGTCAACCGGGCCGAGCTGGCGTCTGTGATTTCGCGCACGCGGGGCATCGGTTCCAAGCACCCGTACGCGTTGGGCGTCTCCAGGTGCACGCACGCGACATCCTCGTCGAGCGCGGCCTCGAGCGCGTCGAGGTCCACGGTGCCCGTGGCGGGGTCCGTGGGCACGGTCTCGATGCGGCCTTGAGCGCCGCTTACGTAGTTCTCGAGCACGCTTCGTCGCTGGGCGGGCAGGTGCTCGGGCACGAGCACGCGGTCCTTGCCGCGCGTGATGCGCAGCGTCATGAGCACGGCTTCCCCGGCCGCGCTGGCGGCATCGTACATGCCCGTGTTCGCCACGTCCAGCTCGAGAAGGCGCGTCGCGAGGGTTTGGAACTCGAAAAGGGACTGGAGCAGGCCTTGGTTGATCTCGGCCTGGTAGGGGGTGTACGCGGTCAACAGCTCGCCGCGCGTGGCCATGTAGCGCGTCTCGGGGGGAAGCCAGTGGGAGTAGGATCCTCCGCCCAAAAGCGCGGCCTGGTCCTGCATCGTCACGTTGCGGGCCAGGGCATCTTGGAACCGGGCTTCGATGCGTCGATCGGGCGCGCCGGGAGCCAAATCCAGCTCGCGGCGCACGGGTTGCGGGATGTCCTGGAAGATCTCCTCGACGGAGAGGTCCACCTCGTCGAGCATCGCGTCGATGCGGTCTGGCTGCGCCAGGTCCATCGCTCAAGCCTCGGTGTTCTTCTCGTACGCGGAGGCGTCCATGAGGGCGTCCACCTGCTCGGGGTCCTCCACGTCGATCACGATCAGCCAGCCATCCCCGTACGGGTCCTCGTTGACGAGGCCGGGCTGGTCCTCGAGCTCGTGGTTGACCTCGACGATGGTCCCGTCCACGGGCGCGTACACGTCCGAGACGCTTTTCACCGACTCCAGCACGGCGAACGCGTCGCCGGCGCTGTACGACTCGTCTTCGACGGGCAGCTCCACGTACACGACGTCCGTGAGCTGGTCCTGCGCGAAGTCGGTGATGCCGATGCGCGCGGTACCGTCCTCGACCTTCACCCACTCGTGCTCGTCCGTGTATGCAAGATCTTCCGGGGTCTCGAATCCCACGTTCTTAAGCCTCCGCGAGGCGCGTTGAGCCGCCAATGGGGGAGGTTAGCAAAAAGGCACCTCCTCCACCGAGCCCTCCAAGCGCCGCTCGCGCACCTCGACCTCGACCGGCGTGCCCGCCTCGTCCACGCTCGGGTCCACGTAAGCAAGCCCGATGCCCTTCTCGAGCATGGGGCTCATGCTGCCCGAGGACACCGTCCCCACGGTCCCCTCGTCGTTGAACACGGCGCATCCCCGACGCGGGACGCCCTTCTCGTCGAGCCGGATGCCCGCGAGCACGCGCTCCGGGCCCGCCTCTCGCCGCGTGAGCACCCCGTCGCGGCCCACGAAGTCCCGATCCAGGTCCACGGCCCACACGAGCTTGGCCTCCACGGGCGTCACGGGAGGGTCGAACTCGTTCCCGGCAAGGCAGTACCCCTTCTCGAGGCGAAGCGTGTCGCGAGCCCCCAGACCGCAGGGCTGAACGCCGGCCTCGACCAGGTCCGCGAGCACGTCCTCGGCGTGCTCGACGGGGAGCACGAACTCGGCGCCCTTCTCGCCCGTGTACCCGGTGCCGGAGACGAAGCCTGCCTCGTCGAACAACGGCTCGACCTCGAACCGTCCGGGCGGGTCCACGTCCACGACCTCCTGGAGGACGTCTGGCGCCTGGGGGCCCTGCACGGCCAGGATGCAAAGGCCCGTGGTGCGGTCCTCGACCTGGCACCCGTGGCTTTCCAGGTGCTTGGCGACGGTCCCGTTCATGCCCGCGTTGGGGACCAGGTGGAACCGGTTGGGCAAGCGGAACACGATCAAGTCATCCAGGATCGTGCCGTCCTCGCGAAGCGCGACGGTGTAGGCGGCTTCGCCGGGGGAGAGTTTCGTGGCGTCCGCGCCCACCGCGTACGCGAGGTCCTCCGCGTCCCCCGGGGCCAGGGTCAAGTTGCCCATGTGGCTGACATCGAAGACGCCCACCGCGTCGCGCACGGCTTGGTGCTCGGCGATGATGCCGTCGTACTGCAGGGGCATCTCGTACCCGGAGAACGTCGTGAAGCGGGCGCCCAGATCGTCGTGCACGTGCCTAAGGGGCGTGGTGGTTTGTGGACTCATGACGGCACCCTTGTCGACCTTGCAAGCCCCAACGGGAGACGGCACATAAGCGATTGCCCCGCGCGCACATCCTCAACTGCTTTATGCGTCCGAGTCGGGCGGGGTGGGCTTCTCGACAACGACGAAGTGGTTGTCCGGGAGCCATTGGCTGGCCAGCTTCTCGCTCCAGGCGTCGTTCACGAAGAAGCCGGCCGCTTTGCAGGTGAGCACGGTCTCCCGCAGGCTCATCAGGTGGTAAAAGCGCATCTCGTCTCCCTGCCAGGGGACCAGGATGTCCCCGAACTCGGGCGCCTCGTCGCCCAGGGAGAGCTTACGTGGGATGTGACGAAGCAGCTCCTTGAAGTAGTGGTCCGCGAACCGGTCCTGCCAGCGGGCCCACACGGTGACGAGGGCCATGCCTCGGGGGCGCATCACGCGGCGCAGCTCGCGCAGAGCTTGGATGCGTCGGTCGCGACCGGGGATGTTGTGCAGCGCCGCGATGAAGAGGGCGTGGTCGACCGTGTTGCGGGCCAGGGGGAGGTTGATCGCGGAGGCGCCGATCACGTCCGCACTGGTGGGGTCTTGGTCTCCGGCCTCTCGCAAGCGGTCCACGGCGATGGTGGCCAGTTCGAGGCTCGCGTCGACCCCGATAACGCGCATGCCCTTCTTGCGGGCGAGCACGCTGTGGCGTCCATTCCCGCATGCGACGTCGAGCAGCGTGGAGGCGTCTGGGAGGCTCTCGAGGAAGTCGACGACCTGGTCCCAGGGACGGTTGCGGGTCTCGCTGAAGCTCTCCGCGATGCGTTCCCAGGTGGCGACTGATTCGCCGACGTCGAACCGGTCGTGGGGGGCGGCCACCGTGAGCACGGCACCCGCGGCAGGGTCATGAGGGTTACGCCTCGCGGGCGCCGTGGCATGGGTTTCAGGTGTGTTTATGTGGGTGCGCGGCAGCTTGGGGAGCGTGCGCGTTCTGCATGCGGTGCATGCTTACCCGCCGGACGTAGGGGGATCCGAGGCGGTGGTGGCTCGCTTGTCGCGGGGGTTGGTGGAGCGGGGGCATTCCGTAGAAGTGGCCACGAGCGAGCATCCGGCGCGGGGCGACCGCGTGGACGGGATCCGGGTGCACGGGTTCGCGACGGGCCCGGTGGGCGTGGCGCGGTACCGGCGCTTCGTGCACGCGGGCGTTCGGGAGGACCGGTGGGACGTCGTGATGACGTACCATTCGAAGGTGTTCTCGCACCTGGCGTTGTACCCGTTCCGGGGGGTTCGGGATCGCTGGGTGTATTGCCCGACGGAGTTCACGGACGTGGACTCGGACGCGCTTCGGCACCGCGCGTATTACGGGAGCGTGGAGCCGCGTTCGCTCCAGGTGGCTCGGCGAAGCGTGGTGCTCACGGACCGGGACCGGGAGCGGGCGTTGGAGATGGCGCCGGAGGCTGGTGAGCGGGTGCGCGTGATCCCGAACGGCGTGGATCATGCGTGGTGGGCGAAGGGGGAGGAGGGCGAGATCCGGGAGCGTTTGGGGGTGCCG
The DNA here is from genome assembly GCA_964581775.1 of uncultured Thermoplasmatales archaeon. Taxonomy (GTDB): domain Archaea; phylum Thermoplasmatota; class SW-10-69-26; order SW-10-69-26; family SW-10-69-26; genus PWVY01. Next base: position 23,467 of record CAZOQA010000019.1, read on the forward strand.
GGGGAGGACCGTTTGGTCGTGTACGCGGGGGGGTTGTGGGAGCACAAGGACGTGGAGACGCTCGTGGCGGGCATCGGGCGGCTTCGGGACGTGCACCTGGTGATCGCGGGGGAGGAGAAGGGGCGGCGCGAGGAGGTGGTGCGCACGGCGCGGCGGGTGGGCGCGCCCAACCGCGTGCACCTGGTGGGTCGCTTGGAGCGGGAGGAGCTTCGTGCGTTGTACCATGCGGGGGACGTGTTCGCGAGCGCGTCGCGCAACGAGGGGTTCGGGTTGGTGTTCTTGGAGGCGATGGCGTGCGGGTTGCCGGTGGTGGCTCGCGGCGTGGGCGTGGTGCCGGAGCTTGTGGACCGGGACGCGGACGTGGTCCTGGCGGAGGACCCCGACGGGTTCGCGCGGGGCATCGGGTCCGTGCTGGGCGCCTCGTCGAGCAGGAACCGGGAGATCTCGCGTGCGTACGACTGGGAGAACGTGGTGGACGCGTGGGAAGAGGTGTACGAGGAGGCTCGCGCGTGAGCGGGGCGGGCGTAACGGTCGTGGTCACGAGCTACGAGGACGAGCGGGTGGAGCAGACGTTGTCGTCGCTGGCGGGTCAACAGCGCGAACCGGACGAGGTGATCGTGGCGGACGGGAGCCGGGACGAGGCGTTCGTGTCCTGGCTAACGGGCCTTGCTAAGGATCACGATGCGCGCATGGTGCACGAGGAGGGAGCCAGCGTGGCCCGGGCTCGCAACCGGGCCCTCGAGGCGGCAAGCGGGAGCATCGTGGCGTTCTTGGATACGGACCAGTGGGCGCCGGATCCGTGGCTTGGCCGCTTGGTCGAACCCCTGGAGGAGGGCTCGCTGGATTGGACGGGGGGGCCCACGCGACCGTTGGCCCCGATGGACCTGGTCGCTCTCAAGGAGGCGCGTTTGTACGAGGCCGCCCGCGAGGATCCCACGCGCATCCCGATGGGGAACAGCGCGTGGACGATGCACGTGTTCGACGAGGTGGGCCCGTTCGACGAGCGGTTGAGCATGGGAGGCGAGGATTGGGATCTGGCGTTGCGGGCCAAGCAGGCGGGCTTCGAGGGGGGCCTGGTCGCGGACGCGTGGGTCGAGCACGATTTGACCGGGCTGGACTCGTACCGGACCGTCGCCAAGAAACAGTTCCAGTACAACGTCGGCGGCGGCATGGCGTACCTGAAAAACCGCTCGCTAGCCAAGCGCGCCTCCATGGATCTGCCCCGCGTCGAGCGGCACTGGTTCGACCTCGTCGAGCCCGTGCTCAAGATCGCCGCGCTGCCGGTGGCCTGGTGGCGGCTTCGCCGAAGCAGCGAGGACGCGAAAGGCTAAGCCTCGCCCCCGCGAGCGGACCGATGCAACAACGCCAACAACGCGAGGGCCCCCAGCGAGATCGCGACCGTGACCAGGAACGTGCCCGTGTGGCCCTGGCAGGGCACCGTATGAGGGAAAAGGCCCGGGCAACCGCGACCCAAGTGGTCGGCGGGCCAGTAGTAATCCACCACGTCCACGAGCACGAACGCGGCCCCCACGCCCACGTACTCGCGCCACCCCCGAGGCAGAAGATCCGCCACGATCAGAGCCTCCAAAGCCATGGCCAGGTGCAGGTAGAAGAGCACCGTGTTCATGTTCCCGCATCCCAGAAGCCCCTGAGCGCACGCCAGGTCCGGGACCAGCGAGAACCGGAAGTGCCCTGCGAAGGCCACGAGCACGAACGCGGTCCACACGCCCACCTTCACCATCGCGCCCGCCGCGACGAGGTTGAACACGCGCGAACCGGTCCCCCGCCACACCAGCACCAGCGCGGCCGTCATCAAGAAGACCGCGAACGGGCTGTCCGGCACAAGCGGCCAAAGCCACCACGGCGTGGCCGCGAACTGGGGCACGTAATAGTAGAACCCGTACGCGATGCCCACCGCGTTCACCAACAACACCGCGGCCAGCACGAGCGGACGCCTTAGCCAGCGAGCCCAGGCCTGGAACTCCACACCCCCCGACATCCCGCCCGGGTTTTTAACCCTCAGCTTGGACGCGCGACCCGGCCGCATGACTGAAAAGCAAGGCCCTCCGTACCCGGCCCCGTGCCGCGGGTCACGATCCTCCTCGGGAAAGGTGGGACCGGCCGCACCACCATCGCCCGAGCCCTCGCGCTCAACAGCGCCCGCTCCACGTCCACGACGCTCCTGCACGCAGAACCCTCCACGCAGATCCCCAACGAGCACGTCAACAACCTCTCCACGCGCGTCGTGGACCCGCGCAGCGTGCTCGACGACGCCGTGATGAAACTGATCCCCCTGGGCCCCCTTACGCGAACCCTGCTGGACAACCCCGCCTACGACTCCCTGCTCGAGATCGCGCCCGGCATCAAGGAAGCCGCGGTCCTCAACTTCCTCTACGGGTTCCTGGACCGGCAAGCCGACCAGATCTTCCTCGACGGGCCCGCCACCGGTCACGGCCTGCACTTTCTGGAAGCGCCCTCGAAGCTCTCCCGCGTCGTCACGGGCAAGGTGCAAGCGCGACTGGACCGCATCGATGAGATGCTCAAGGACCCCGCACGCACCCAAGTCGTGCTCGTTGCACTCCCCGAGGAGCTCCCCACGCAAGAGACCATGGAACTCGCCGAGAAGCTCGACGAGCAAGGCTTCCCCATCGCCGGGACCGTCATCAACAGGATGCCCCCACCGGTCCCATACGAGACGGACAAGCCCGAGGCACCCGAGCCCCCCAGCCTCGGGTCCGCAAGCGGGGAGGGCATCGGCCCAGACCAGGCCCTGGCCTTGCTTGGCGCTCAACGCGAGGAGGCCAAGCGGTGGCGGGACCGGTTGGAAGGGTTGCCGGCATCCTCGCGCATCGTGCCCAGCCTGCCCGGCCGGCGGGACCTGCCACGCGAGGTGGCCCAATTCCTGGAGGGGTTCCCATGAGGGGCCCGCGGGTGCTCGAGGACACGCTCAAGGACCGGGAGGTGTTGGCGGTGCTTGGGCCGGGCGGGGTGGGCAAGACGACCCTCAGCGCCGCGATGGGGCTCAAGGCCAGCCGGGAGCAGCGAACCTTGGTCGTCACGATCGACCCGGCCAAGCGGTTGGCGGACGCGCTGGGGTTGGATCTCGGGCACGAGGTCTCCCACGTTGCGGAGGGCTTGGATGCCGTGATGGTGGACACGAAGAGGGCGCTCGACGATATGATCGAGCGGTACGCGCCTCGCCCGGAGAAGGTTCGTGCGCTCTTCGAGAGTCCCCTGTATCAGGAGCTCTCCAACGCGCTCGTGGGGAGCGAGGAGTTCGCAGCGATGGGGCTCCTGCACGATTTCTACGTGGACGGGGGCTACGATCTGATCGTGGTGGACACGCCGCCTGCGCACCACGCGATCGACTTCCTCACCGTGAACCGTCGGTTGCAGCGGGTGTTCGAGTCGGGGTTGACGAGGTTCCTGTTCAAGCCGGGTAAACTGTTCAGCATCGCGGGGGGTCGCATGGCGAAGGTGTTCGCGAAGTGGACCAGTCGCGAGTACCTGGATGCGTTGAGCGATTTCATGATCGAGTTCGAGGACATGTTCTACGACATGGAGGATCGCGTGGACCGCATGGAGGCGCTGGTGCACGACGGGGAGCGCACCGCGTTGGGGTTGATCGCGATGCCGGACCCGGGAGCGGTGGGGGAGGCGCTGGGGTTGGCGCGGGAGGTGAACGGGCTTGGCCTGTCCACGGCGTTCAGCGTGGCCAACCGCGTCTACCCGCCGCTGGCGGGGGACATCGAGGGGCACCCTGCGCACGCCCTGTTGGACCATTACGCTCGATTGGCGCGCGTCCACGCGGACGGGGTCAAGCGCTTGGGGGAGCAGGCGGGGCCGGTGGTCACGGTGCCGGCGCTTGCGGACGTGGCCGGGTTGGAGGGGCTTTCACGGATCGAGCCGTACCTGTCCTCGTGAGAACGGGGCGGACGGGGATCCGACGCCCCTAAGTATGGTAAGGTGTTGCATGGCGCGATGCGTTGGAGCCTTCTCGCGTTCGTTGGGCTTTGCTTGATGGCCGCTCCCCTCGCGGGCGCGCAGCAAGCGGACGTCCAGGTGATCATGGCCGTCTCGGGGACCTGCGAGGAGGCCACGTTCTGCTTCGATGTCCGACAGGGGGACGTGGCCAGCATCCAGGAGGGAGACGAGGTCGAACTGACCCTCGAGAACCGTCAAGGCAACCCGCACAACGTGCACGTGACCGAGGCGGACAACGCGGACGTGGGCGGTGACACGAGCGCCGAGGACGCCTTCGCCAGCACCGAGACCATCGGTGAAAATGAAGAGGACACGATCACGTTCACCGCGCCCGCGGACGGCGACGCGTTGTACTTCTGGTGCGATGTGGGAAGCCACGAAGCCTCGGGCCTTTACCTCCAAGCCCAAGCCCAAGACGGCGGCGGGGACGATGCCGTGGACGGTGGCGAGGATGGGAACGGGGCACCCGGCCCGGGAACGCTTGCCGTGCTCGCAGCCACGGTCCTCGCGTTCGCGCTGGCACGACGCAGGTGAGCATCGACCCCACGGGTCCAGGCTTGTCCCTGGGCCTTGAGCCGGCACAAGCCCCCACGAACGGGGGCGTTCAGACTTTTATACAACCAGTGACGTGCGAGCGCGAGGGCTTCCCTTGAGGTTCCTGGACCTACTGATGGAACCGACGAAGGCCATGCGTCGGTACTCCCCCCTGCAGGAGGACTTGACCGAAGGACAGGAGAACGAGCTCCTGTTCATGTACAACCGCGTCCGCGAAGGCGAGCACCGGATGCGCGTGCGCGACGAGCGCACGTACGCCAGCGCGGACCCCGTCGTGCGCGAGGTGTACAGCGAGGACAGCGTCCCCCTCCCGGGCAGCGTCGACCGCCTCGTCAAACGAACACCCGGCGCGGTCGTGATGCCCCGCAAGCAGGGCGAGCTCCTGGAGCTTCTGGAGTTCGCCAAGAACAACGCCGTCCCCCTGGTGCCCCGTGGCGGCGGCACCAGCCTGCACGGGGGCGCGGTCCCCGTCGAGGGCGGCGTCGTCGCAGACCTTCGCGGCATGGACCGGGTCCTCGAGATCGACGAGGACGAGGCCACCGTGCGCGTCGAGGGCGGCATCACGTGGCTGGACCTCGAAGAGACGGCCAACGAGCACGGGTTGAGCGTGCCCGTGATGCCCGAGACCGCACCCATGAGCACCCTCGCGGGCGCCCTCGCGATGGATAAATCCTCGCTGGGGACCTTCGGGCACGGGTCGCTGCGCGACGTCGTCGACGAGGTCACCCTTTTGACCCCGGACCTTGAGGAACGAACCCTCGCCGGGGACGATCTGGACCTCGTCCTTGGCTGCCAGGGCCGAAGCGGGTTCATCCTCGACGCCAAGATCCGCCTCGTCGATCAGAAGAACCTCGAGGTCGTGGGCGCCACGTTCGACATGATGAAGGACGTGGAACACTTCGTCGGGAGCCTTCCCCAGGACGGCGTCGACACCGTCACCATCCTGGGCCCCCAACACGTGGGCCTGCTCCTCGAAGCCAAGGGGGAACCCCGAGCCCTCCCCAAGAAAAAACGCCTGGTCGTCGTCGCGATCGAAGCCGACCAAGCCGAGCGCCTTGTCCCCGACCTGCAAGCTCGCGCCGAGACCCTCGACGGGGACTGGATGAAGGACGAACAAGCCCAGTGGGCCTGGAAACACCGCTTCCAGCACCGATGCTACCAACGCTTTGGACCCTCGCTTCTCGTCGCGGAGGCCGAGTGCGCGATCAGCGATCTCGCCGACGCGTGGTGGGCAGCCGACGACGCGATCGAAGCCCCCGAGTACACGCTTCGCGCCATCAGCACCGGTCACGGAACCGTCAAGATCGTCGCCTCGATCCTCTGTGACGAACGGCTTCCCACGTTCCCCCTGGCCTGGGGGAACCGGCTGGCTTTCATGGATGCCGTCAAGGACGCCGGAGGACGCGCGACGGCCCCTGGCCTTTTGACGCCCGGCGAAGCCAAACCCGTGCTGGGCAAGGACCGCGTCAAGCGCTTGTCTACGTTCTGCAAAGAACGCGACCCTCACAACATCATGAACCCCGGCAAGATCCTGCCCGCCCGCGTCAAGGGCGTGCCCATCCTGCCGACGCGCGCCGCCGTTGTGCCCGGCGTGGCCATGATGAAGGCAGCCAGGGACCAGTTCAGCCACCGGCGCGAGTCCACCACCGAGCCCAGCAACCGGGCCCTGAAGACCGTGATGGGCCGAACCTTGTCCCGGCACCTGGCCGAGGTCAGCGACGATCTGTACGCCTGCTCCCGGCTCGGGTTGACCAACCGCGTCGGCAACCTTCACCGAGGCCTCACGTTCGAGAAGGAACGCCCCCGCGCCATCGTGCGCGCGCACCGGTTCGAAACGCAGCTGCCCCGCGGCGTCGTCTCCGCCGGCAAAGCCATCCTCGAAGGCGCTGAACCCGGAGAGCACACCGCCAGGCACGCGCTCTCGCTACCCGCCGTGCCCACCTACCAGAACGCCAGCCAGAACGACACGCCCGTGCTGGCTGCCATCGAGGGCGTGCGCGAGGCGGTGCAACGCGCCACCCGGTACCAGCCGGGCGTCCAAAGCATCTTGGACCATCTCGCCGAGACCGGGAACGTGCTCGGGGAGGACCCAGACACGCGAGGCGATTGGATGCCCGCGGGCGCCCCAAGCGGCGTGGACACGACCACGCTGCTGGTCACCAGCGACGTGGCCTCGTACGAGCGAAGCGACGACGCGGGAGCCATCTTCAACGTGCTCCAGAACGCGGGGTTCGGGTTCACGACGCTTGGCCCCCGCGAGACGCACTTCGGCACCGTGCCGCACCGGCTGGGCGCGGTGGACGAGGCTCAGCAAGCGCTCGTGGATTACCTGGACAAGGCCGTGGACCGCATGGAGAGCCTTCCGAGCACGCTCGTGACGGCCTCCAGCGAGGACGCGGACCTGGCGCGCAGGCGCATCTCCGGGCTCCTGGCACGCACCGAGCACGAGGGCTTCGCCCCGCGCGTGCTCACGGCCACGGAGGCCCTGGCCAGCCTGGTCTCCTCGGGTCGGTTGGCGTTCCAGGGGGACACCGAGGACGCAGACGCCGAGGGCGAGGAGGCCACGGACGAGGAGGAAGCGGCTCCCGAGGGCGAGGCGGCCACGGACGAGGAGCAAGCATCCTCCGAGCAGGAGCCCGAACAGGCCCCCCAGGAGGACACCGAGGAGGCCGGTGAAGAGGACGAGCAGGAAGGCGACGAGGGGTTCGAACCGCTCAAGGCGACCCTCGTGCACAGCCCCTTCGCGACCGAGCAGGAGCAACAGGCGCTGGGCACCGTCGCCGAGGCCGTGCCCGGGCTCACCTTCGAGGAGGCGGACCCTGCAGACGTGCTCGTCCCCGACGTCTCGTACGCGCTTTTGAACCCGGACCAGACGGACGCGCTCGGCATGGAGCTGAAAAAGGAGCTGGCCGGGTCGACGGTCGTGGTCGGGTGCGTGGACCTGGCCCACGTCCTCGACGATGCGGGCCTGGATGTCCGCTCGATCCACTCTCTGGTGGCCGAGCGCATGGAGGTCCGCGCGGGCGGCGTCCAGGTCGATGTCGGCGCGGGCGAGGAGGAGGAAGAGGGCTTCCAGGAGTTCGAGATCCCGGAGGAGGCTCACCGCGTCGAGCTGGTCAAGGAGGAGGCCGCCATCCCGGTGTTCCCGGATGAGAGCATCCTGGACGCGGCTGAGAACCACGGCTTCGATCTTCCCTTCGACTGCCGAGCGGGCTCGTGCGTGACGTGCTGTGCCCGCTGGGAGGGCGCCGCGCCGGATCAAAGCCAGGCGCAGGCGATCAGCGAGGAGGAGCAGGAGACGCACGTGCTCACGTGCGTCTCGAAGCCGACCGGTGACGTGAAGATCTGGACGGACGAGAAACCCTGACCGGCCCGCTGGCCGGGCTCAGTCGTCTGCTTCGTCGGGTTCGTCGCCTTGCTCGCCCTTCTCGCGGGCCAGCTCGACGAGGCCCTCGGCCGTGTCCAACCGGTCGAGCTCGGTCGTCTCCACGAACGCGGTGCCGCGGGGGCCATCCAGGTTCTCGCTCACGATGAAAAGGGAGGTCCTCTCGCACACGGTGGAGACGCTGCCGAGCAGGCCGCGGCGCTTCTTGAGGGCCTTGTGCTTGCTGGTGGCCGTCAACAGGAGAGCATCGCGGGGGTCGGCGGGGTCGTAGTCTTCGGGCGAGATGAGTCCGATCCCGTGGAAGGGGCTTCTGCCGGTGGGCACGATGCCGAAACCCATCGAGGACAACCGTTCGAAGGTCCCGCGCGTGAAGGGGTCGGCGATGTCGTCGATGTCGACGGGGTCGCTGGCGCCGTCGAGCTTGGTGCGCTCGAAGGGGTCGATGGGTTGGATGAGGGCTTCTTCGAGGAACTCCTCAAGCCGGAGCGCGGCTTCCACCGTGGCGCTCATCCCGTCCTCGTACATGCTGATCGCGCGGCGCGAGACGCCGGCCACGTCGGCCAGCTGGCCCAGGGAGAGGTCCTCCTCGACGCGGATCTCGTGCAACCGGTTCCCGTCCAGGCGCACGCAGAACCCGCCGGGGGCCGCGAACGCCATGGGGGGCGCCCCGTCGATGAGGTAATCGCGCAGGCCTTGGAAGCTGAGGATGGGGATGCCGTGTCGCAGGTAGACGGCGCCGGCCTCGAGCGGGGCGCTGGAGGCTTTGACGCCGACGAGCAGGGGGCGCCCGTCGAGGAAGCGCGCCAGGATGCGCATCTCGCGGGCGACCTCTTCGCTGAGCGAGTCGATGTTGGTGAGGACTTTGAGGATGTAGAGCTGGTCGTCGCGTCGGGCTAAGAAGTCGAAGCTGATGGGTCGATGGCGGAAGACCTCGCTGACCGCGAACCCGGCCTGGGCCATCAGGCCGCGCACGTTGGTTACGAGCTTCCCGCGCACGCCCCGTGTGTATTGCCTCTTCTACAAAATTCCTTGCGTTCTCCACGTTGGAGGGTGACAAGGCTCCCTGGAGGAGGGGGTGCCACGCACCCTGGTTACACCTGGCAGGTGCTTCGCTGATACGTCATCTCGTGAATGCTTATATAGCCCCACGGGGACCTTCGGATTACGAGTGAGGTGTCCGGAGTGAGGCTTGCAACGCTCGCTGTCGCGCTTATGCTGATCACCATGGTCCTGCCCACGTCGGCGGCCCACGGCCATGAGGGTGAGATAGTCATCGAGGATGATCTCCGGGTCCACGCCGGCTGGTGGAACAACCAGACCTATGGCGTCACCCTCGGGGAGACCACCGTGGACGAGTCCCACGAGCCCGTTTGGGTCATCATCGAGCGCATGGAGGGCGACGCGACCGTGAACATCTCGACCACGGGCGCCGTCATCGCGGGCGTGGACGTCTTCGAGCAGCCCGAGGAGGGCGGCGAGTTCACGCCCCACTGCCCCCAAGAGATCGTCTACGACCTCTACCCCAACGAGGATGAGCCGTTCGTCTCCTACGCGTTCGGCCTCACCGATCATGGGCCCGAGAACCAGCGCATCGCCCCCACCGGCACCGACGACGAGAGCAACCTCACCGGGCAAGATGAGATCGAGCTCGAGGAGCTTGAGGACGATGGACGGTACCTGATGGCCCTCTACCCGCAGGTGGCCCTGGGTGGGACCGCTGCGGACACGCTCGGAGAGGCGACCATCAGCTGGCAAGTGGAGGGTCCCGTGAGCGCGGCGCAGACAGATCGGCTATCCGAGGCACCCATCGAGCACGGTGAGTGGGTCAACCCTGGCAACCTCCCCGAGAACTTCGACTGCGTCAACGAGGGCTTCGAACCGCCAGGCATCGTCCCGTTCCCCGACGAGCTCCCCCTAGCCCAACCGGGCTCACCCACGATGGGGGACCTCCTTGGCACCTCGTTGCCGGGAACCGTGCAGGCCTCCTCGAGCCACGAATTGCTCTCGCTCGAGGATCTCGTGCTCCCCCAAAGCTCGCACGTCTGCGACCCGAAGGACGAAAAGCGCATCGACGGGTACATCCAAGCGCCCAACGCGGCGGGCAACATCGCCACCGTCACCGAGGTCACGAACCTGTTCGCCCTGAACCTCGCCGATACGCCCCTCCTCCTCGACCGATGGACGCAGGGCTTGGACGCGTGGGTCTGGGAGCTCGGCTGCGAGACCCCTGGCGACGACGTGCAAGAGGAGATCTGCATCCAAGAGACCGCGTTCGATGAGGAGCTTTTGAGCTTCGGGGTCTTCGAGGATCTTCAGGAGCCCAGCTTCGCGATGAAGTTCTATGGAGACTCCCTGGCCGATCCCAAGTTCCCTCACATGCACGAGATCGGGGCCAGCGGCTGCATCGATTCCGAAGAGATCCCCTCCGGTGTCGAGAACATCGTCATCTACCTTCAGGAGGGAGCCCCCCAGGGGATGTACTTCGACTTCTTCGAGCAGCCGCCCTCCAGCGCCTACAGCACGCACTTCTGTGCTGCCTACGGGGATGAAGCGCCAACCGTCTGCTGAAGCGCGCGCTCTCGGCGTCATCCGCCTCTCGGGTAGGGTGTTTACCGAAACCTTCAAGCATCCACAGTTGACCTGTTGCGCGTGGCAACCTTTAAGCGGTGGTTGCCGGACCAAGCCCCGAGTCCCGCCCGAAGGGGCAAGAGGTGACCCTACGTGTCCGACGAGGCGCGACGCCCTCCATCCCACATCGTCCCCGCTCTACTCGCCGTCATCGCGATCGCATCCATAATCACGCTTGTCCCCGCCGACGTGCAAGCAAGCCACGGCGGACAAAGCACGCTTGGATGCGACGATCACACCCCCTTGCAGATCATGGAGGTGAACATCGACGAGGCCGGTGAGGACGCCCTCGCCGACGACAGCTTCATCTCGGACGAGAACGCCGCGTTCCTCCATGACGGGGACCAGGTGGAGTTCCAGCTCGTCATCGAGAACACGCTCTCCCCCAACAACTTCCCGACAGGATGCGGGGACGACGCCGCCGCGAACGAATGGACGCAGGACCTCGAGATCACGATCGAGTACCTCCCCACCGACGAGGACGTGAGGCAAGACACCTTCGAGGTCTGCGACGGGTCGATCCCCCCTGGCGGGGACTGCACAACGCGCTGGTTCGACCTGCCGGACACCTCCAACAACCGAGAGATCATCGTGAACGAGGAAGACGAGCAGCGGGTCCGGTTCATGATCTCGAACGACGATCCAGCTGACCTCGTAGGGGCCGAACGGGTCCTCGTGGTCGACCACCTCCCCGAGGTGGACCTCAGCCCCAACGACGATGGGTTCTGGACGAGCCCCGAGGACGAGGGCGACCGGTACACGCGCTACGGCCAAACCCCGGACACCGAGTTCAACGTCACGCTCACGAACAACGGTGATTACGAGAACTGGAACCCCAACGGGGGCAACGGGTACGTCAACCGCACCAGCTGGTGGGACTTCGTCGAGCACGAAACGAGCGAGCCCACCGTGAGCGATGCCCCCGATCATCCCTGCCAGGCCGACTACTGGGGACAGGGCGACTCCTGGGGCCAAGACGAGGCCCCCCTTTGCTCGTACCGACGAGGCCAGATCCTCGAGACCCCGGTCTCCTGGCAGATCACGCCGCCCGATCAACCTGAGAACGTCCTCCAGTCCGGGACCTCCATGACGGAGATGGAGTCTCCCCCCTTCACGGAGGACACCGACGACCGGGACGACGCCATCGGCCCCCTTGCAGAAGCCGAGGGGGAGACGACCTTCGAGTTCAACGCCTTCCACTTCCAGTTCCTGGCCGGCGACTACGATATGACGATCCAGCTCGACCAAGACCCGGAGAGCGCCCAAGAGACCTGGATTCCCAACAGCGACAACGAGATCACCGAGACTGTCGAAGTGCTTGGCGTAGACCTGGAACTGACCGACATCGGGCTCACGATCGAGGGCTACGACGGTCTTTGCACGTCCCTTGAAGGGGAGCTTTGCAATCCGGACGATCACATCATCCAGATCGACCCTAACTTCGCCAACAACGGGGACGATTTCGACTGCCAAGGCACCGACGCCTGCGCGTCCTACTGGAACGCGACCGTGTTCCTTCAAGTCGGAGACGAAGAGAAGAAGATCGTGGACGATCAAGACACCAACCCGCTCAACGAACGATACGACGAGGTGCCAGAAGAGAGCGAAAGCGCCCAAAGCATCTGGGGCAGCACGAGCCTCGCCCAGCAAGACCGTGGCGGAAGCTACCTGCTCATGATCGCACTCGATCACCCGGACGCCTACGGGGAGCAAGACACGGGCGTGCAAGACTTCGGACGCATCGCCGAGCTCGTGGACGAGACCGACTGCCCCGAAGGCTACACGGACCCGGGCACGTGGGACGGGACGGCCACGACCGACGGCACCCCCGCGCCCAGCCTCGACGACGCCTCCGAGCTCTACTGCATCGAGCTGTTCTTCGAGGAGCCCAACGCGCCCACGATCCTCAACCGCACCATCGTGGCCAACGGGACCGCACACGACCCCTTCGAGGACCCACCCACGGTCCTGGAGGGGGAGAACGCGACGTTCCGCACCGAGGTTCAAGCCCAAGCCGGCATCGACCGCGTGAACGCCACGTTCACCTACCCTGAAGACGAGGACGGGAACCAAACCGTCGAGAACGTCACGATGGAACCCGACGAAGACCGCGAAGACCTTTGGGTCGCCGAGCACAGCTTCGAGGGCCAGCTTGGTGACTACACGTACGGGGTCCAAGCCTGGGACACGCTTGGACAACTCAGCGAGCCCGTGGAACCGGCCCCCTTCACGGTCGAGGAGCTGCCCAAGAACATCAGCGACGCGATCGGGACGGACGAGCTCAACGGGGAGACCACCGTGCTCGGAGAGGACGCGCCCGAGTTCCAAGGCACCGCCGACAACCTGCCCGACTCCGCCGACAACTGGTTCAACCTCACCGTGAACGTGACCGAAACCGGGCAAGACGGCGAGCCTGGAAGCGTGCACTTCCGCGTATGGGACCCCGACGACGAGCCCCGAACCCCCCAGATCCGCATGGGCACGATCCTGGTCTGCTGGAACCTCGACCAACAACAGTACGTCTGGGGCCCCCTCTGTAACGAAGACAACTCCGATAGCCCGTTCAACGGGCCGCTTGGCGACGAGAAAGGCGCCGAATGGATAAGCTGGTACGCGGACACCACCGACGACGAGACATGGAACCACGAGAACCTCACCCTCCCCTGGGTGGGCGAGTTCAACGTGGAAATCATCGCCGAGGACATCTTCAACCGCACCAACACCTACAACTGGACCGCCGAGCTCCGAGACCGCGGCGACGCCGAGCTGCGCAACGCGACCATCGACCCCGTCGAGCTTGCCCCCGGAGACGAGCTCAGCGCCAGCGGGGAAGCCATGGATCCCCTTCGCGTGGAACGCGTCTTCCTCGACGTGACCAAACCCAGCGGGGAGACGCAACAAGGCAACCTTAGCATCCAGGAGCTCCGCGACGCCGGAACCCAGAACGGCACCTACGGCGGCACGTTCCTCGCCGGCGCCGAAGGCGACCTGTTCGACCAAGCCGGCAGCTACCAGGTAGAGATGACCGTCGACGACTTCGGCACCAACCCCAACACCACCGACCTCGGCACCGTCACCGTCGACCCCGGCCAAGCCCCCGTCATCGAGTCCCTGTTCACCGACCCCGGCGACGAGGTCGAAGCCGGCATGAACGTCACCTGGACCGCGAACATCCAAGCCGCCACCGCCCCCCAACCCCCCGAGCTCACGATCACGCGCTCGGACGGGACCACCGAGACGCACACGCTTACCCCAGACGAAGACACCGGGTTGTGGACGCTGACCCTGCAACCCACCCCCCTCGAAGACGAAGCCCTCTGGACGTACGAGCTCGAGGTGCGCGACTGGGCCGACCAACTCGACACCGCCACCGGTGAGATCCTCATCCTCCAGAACACCGCCCCGCACGCCACCAACTGGCAACCCGACGTGCCGGGCGATCCCCTACCGTGGACCAACGAGAGCCCCACGTTCAGCGTGGACCTCGTCGACGGGAACGAGGTCAACGACTCCAGCATCACGCTGCGGCTCGACGGCGACACGATCTGGGAGAACGAGACCGGAGACGCGGAAGTCCAAGAGATCCCGCAAACCTGCGAAGGCTGCTACCGCATCACGCACACCCCCAGCGAGGCCTTCGAGGACGGCGACACGGTCACCCTCGAGATCAAAGCCAAAGACCACACCGAGGACGGGCCGCTTGAAAGCGAGTGGCAAACCCGCCAGTTCCAAGTCGACGCCACCGAGCCCGGTGCCAGCCTCGACATGGCTCCCATGATCCAGCGTGAAGCAGGCGCCATCATCGGAGCCACCACCACGCTCGAAGCCACGGTCGACGACGCCGACAGCGGACCCGGGGACCTGTTCATCCAGATCGAAAGCCTCGCCGGCACGACAGCCGCCACGCGCGAGACACGAACCGTCGACGACGGCGAGCTCAGCTTCAGCCTCTCCGACTTCGAGGATGCTTTCCGCGGCCACGGCGAGTACCGGATCGAGATGGCGCCCCACGACGCCGTCGGCAACGGCGGGGACACGATCCAAGAGCACCTCGTCTACGACGAGGCCCCCCCGCAGATCGCGATCGAGCCCCAGCTGGACCAACCGGCCCGGTTCGTCGCCGTGAACGTGACCGATCTAAGCGAGGTCCAAGACGCCACCGTCCGCTTCACACCCGACGGAGAGCCCGAGCAAAGCATCGAGCTCGAACGCCAGGGAGGCGTGTGGGTCGGCGAGATCGTCAACCCCGAAACAGGCGACCCCTACCCCGAGGGCACGCAGATCGAGTACCACATCGAAGCGCGCGACACGTGGGAGAACACCGGCACCACGGACACGCGCGCGTTCGAGGCCGGCGCGACGCCGCCCAGCATCACGATCACTGAACCCGAGGACGGGACCCTCCTGCAGGGGACCGTGGACATCCGATGGACCGCGACCGACGAGGAGGTCGACCCCGGCGCGTTGAACATCAGCCTGTGGTACAGCATCGACGACGGCGACCCGCGAGAGATCCCGGCCGCGGGCGACCTCGAGAACACGGGCGAGTTCCAGCTGGACTCCACGGTGCTCCCCAACGGGGACCTCGAGCTGCAAGCCATCGCGTTCGACGGGGCCACGTTCGGGTCCGACACGGTGAGCGTGACGGTGAGGAACCTGGACGTGTTCTCCTCTCCCGAGCTCGACGGGGCCCGCGACGTGGACAGCCGGGATGTCGTCTCGCCCGGCGAGGAGACCACGTTCCGCGTGAGCATCGACGAGAACGTGCGTCGGGCCTGGGCGAACGTGACCTCGCAAGGGGAAGCCGTCACGTCCCTGGACCTCGAGGACGAGGGCGGGGGCGTTTGGAGCGCCACGTTCGTGGCGCCCGAGGATGAAGGCGACTACGCCGTGGATTTGACCGCGATGACGCCTGAGGGCCCCATCTCGGAGGAGAACGCGTACACGTTCAGCGTGCAAGGCGAAGAGGGCAAGAGTTTCGTACCCGAGTGGACGATACTGACCATCCTGTTCGCTGGCAGCATGGCGCTTGGCGCCTTCGGGCTGGCCCGGCGCTGGACGTAGCACGAGGCACGTTACCGTGGCGATGGATACGAGGATGGCCGGCTGGAGCCTGTTGGGCGTGGCGATCGCCACGTTCCTGGGAGCCTTGGTCACGTACCTGATCTGGGGGTCCCGGGAGATCCTGCTGGTCGCGATCGCGCTGATGGCGCTCGTGATGGTGGGCATGGTCCTGTTGCTCGTGTGGCCCAGCCCGGACTTCGAGACGGGGGATGTGAACCCTCAACTGGTCCGGTGCCCGCGCTGCTCGACCGTGTTCGACCCGCCCAAGCGGGGTCAGGAGATCGAGTGTCCGACGTGCGGGCTCCAGGCGAACACGCCCAAACGGTCCGCCTCTCAAGACGCAGCACCGACCGAAACGGCTAAGGATGACGTCCCTGGTTGAGGCACCTCAGGTGACCCTATGAACGACGAGGAGCCGTCTGTCCCGGACGAGGAAGCTTCCGAGCCCGATCAGGCTCCCGTGGAGCAGGAAAGCTGGGTCTCCACGTTCGACTGGTGGCTGCTGGTCATCCCGGTCCTGGCGCTTTTCACGTTCGTGATCGTGCTCCTGTTCGGCGCGAGCATCATCCACCCCTCGTCGATCCACCCCGAGGCGACGCTTTTGCACGTGGTCGTGGCGGGCGCCGTGGTGCTCGTGGCGCTTTTGATCGTGGAGGGCGTGCTTTTGTCCGGCGGTCACCCGGATCACCTGGAGGACGATGAGGAACCGGCTCCCGGACCGCAGCGGACCGCTGCACGGGAGGATGTGCCCTCTGAACCGTCCGAGGAGGGCGAGCTGGAGACCGTGTCGACGGACGATCGGGTGGAGGGTCGACAGGTGTTGGAGATGGCTCGGCCGCCGAAGAACGCGGTGGACGCGGGCGTGTACTCGACGACGTACGTGGAGGTCGACACGGACAACGTTCTTCGCATCGAGGAGCTCGTGGCCGAGCGCGCTCGGTGACGGGAAGGTTTTCATACGGCGCCCGGGGATGTGCGGGTGCCGCGATGATGAAGAACGCCTAACTGCAGGTGATGATTGATGGGCGAGCTGAGCGGCT
>CAZOQA010000020.1:0-38036 GCA_964581775.1 uncultured Thermoplasmatales archaeon
TCGACGCCCAAGCCACGTGCGTGGACTGGGGCGTCTACCACGCCGCGCTCATCGAACAACGCATCCAGGACCAGGGCACGAACACGACCGTCACGTTCCAGCCCTGGACCAGCCTGGACGAGGAGGACCCCGGCGCCGCGTGCCTGACCCCGCCCGACGCAGCGTTCGAGTTCGACATCGAACACGGCGAGAACAGCCCCGAGGACACCATCACGCGCTTGGACAACATCACGTTCGTCGACGACAGCGACGCCGGCACGCGCGACATCCTGGAATGGCGATGGGACCTCGGCGACGGCACCCGCGAGAACCGGACCCTCACGAACGAGTCCCAAGACATCGAGCACGCCTACGACGCGGTGGAGACGTTCCCCGTGATGCTCACGGTCGAGGACCTCGACGGCATGACCAGCCGCGAGATCGTGGACGTGGACGTGGAGAACCTCGAACCCGGCATCGACACGGTGACCGCGCCCAGCTTCGCTGAAGACGACACCTACGAAGCGCGCATCCACCACAGCCAAGCCCTCACCGAGGAGGACCCGCTCCTCATCACCGCGGACGACCCGGAACAGGACGCGCTCAGCTTCAACGCGTCACGGGTCAACGAGACCGGGAACCTGACCCCGCTACCCGGACAAGCCGAGCTCGTCGAACGCGACGCCTACGGGGAAGCCGAGCTGCGCTTCGACCCCACGCCCCTGCAAGCCAACCTGTTCGACTTCGAGGTCAACGTGACCGACGCGCTCGACGGCTCCACGACCGAGGTGCTGCGCGTGGACGTCTGGAACGACGCGCCCACCTTCGACGGTGTCCCCGACCTCGTCGGCGGGGCCCAGGACGAAGAGGTCTCCTTCAGCGTGCACGCCCACGAGCCCGACCCCGACGATCTCCTCCCCGAGAACGTCACCGTCGACATCGTGCCCACGAACGGCACGGCCGCCTTCCCCGAGCCGATCGACGACGTGTTCACCATCACGGAGCACTGGGAAGACGAAGGCGTGCTCATCGACTTCGCCTGGACGCCCCAGAACATCGACGGCGAGGACAGCTACGAGGTGCAGCTCACCGCTGAAGGGCCCGGGCTCTCCGTCACGGAGACCTTCCCCCTCGAGGTGCGCGAGGACATGTTCCCGCCCATCCTCAACGTGCAACAGGCGCCCGAGGATGCGCCCGAGGGGACCGCCGCCCAGATCGTGGTCGACGCGACCGTGCACGCGGACGCTGTGAAGAACCCCGTGGACTGGGAGGCCACCGCGCTCAGCATCACGGAGACCGAGGACGGCAACGAGACCGGCCCCGTCGACGACGCGCTCAGCGCGGACGGGAACACCGTCACCTGGACCGGCACCATGCCCGAGGACGTCGACCGCGTCGAGGTGACCATCAGCGCGGACGACGGCATCGGCGTCGTCGAGATCACGGAAGAGATCAACGTGCAACTGTTCCCCGAGATGAGCGTGCACATGCCGCTCGAGACGAGCACGGGCATCTCCACGATGCAGCCCGTCCACGGGCAACCCGTCCAACTGAGCGCGGACGCCAGCGACGCCGACGGCGTCGTCGAGCACGTGAACGCCACCGTGACCCCGCACAACGACGACCTCAGCGAGAGCGAGCTCGCCCTGGACTTCCACGGCGACGACGCCTGGAGCCTGACCCTCGAACCAGACGCGCCCCTGTACGCGACCGTGTTCCCCGGTCCCGGCGTGTACGATGTCTCCTACGTCGCGGTCGACGACGAAGGGCTCGAGCTGTTGCACGAGACGACCATCACGGTGCAACAACTGCAACCCCCGGAGGTCACCAGCGACGACGAGAAGTTCTACGAGAGCAACGGGCCGCTGGGCGCGGACGTCTCGCTGAGCGCGACCAGCACGGACCCCAACCAACGCATCCTCGACGACGAGGACCACGAATGGTACCGGATCGATGGCCCCGACCTCGGCGAGGGGGATGAAGAACACGTCGGCACCGGCACCTCCACGAGCACGACCGCGCCCGTGGGGCTGCACACGTACGAGATCCGCGTCACCGACCCGTACGGAGAGGTCGGCACGGCCACGACGGACGTGTACGTGTGGGGCTTCATCACCGCGGACGCCACGCTCGACAACGCGGACGCGCAACGCAACGCGGACGAGTACCGGTACACGGGAACGAACGTGCTCGAGCAGATCGAAGGCACCGTGACCGTGCTCAACGACGTCGAGGACGGCGCGGAGAGCGCGGACGTGTTCCTGCAAGCCACGTACTACGGGACCGAAGGCAGCGGAGAGAGCATGACGTACGCGGACGCGATGGTGACCACGGACGAGACGGGCCAAGCCTCGTTCAACCTCACCCAGCAACTGGCCGGCCAACTGGACGGGGACAGCATCGCCTCGATGCCCGGGTACCACGAGATCACGCTCGACGCCGTCTGGGAGGACACGCGCGAGCACGTGCCCAACGATCACCCCACCGTGCCGGACACGTACGAGGACTCGCACACGATCTCGTTCTGGGTGGGCCCGCCCGGGTCGCAGGAAGCCGTGGAAACCCTCACAGGGTGACCGGCTCCGGAGGATCACGGGAGCAAAGGCGCGCCCCGCTCCCGTGCCCACCTTCCCCCCTTCCCCGGCTCAGCCGCGGCGCTAGAGCCACGCCCCGATCGTGGGCCGATCGAAGAACGCGGGCTCGTACGAGGCCGCCAACCAACGCGGCGTCACGGGCAGATCCTCCGCGCCAAGCAGGTACGCGCGCACCGTCAACTCGGCAAGCACCTCGTCCGCCTCGCCCCGGGCCGCGCTTCGTAGCTGGATCCCGTACCCGGCATGGTCGACCCGATCGAAGACGCCCCCCTCGAAGCACGCGTACCCGGTCAACCGGTCGAGCACCGTGAAGCAGGCTTCGGGAACGGGCTCCCGCGGGGAGGGCGCCGGGATGCTCCCCTCGCGGGTGAGGGTGCCGTCCTCCTTGAACGCGTACTGCACGAAGGTGTGATCCTTCCACCGCCAGGCCCGCCATGGGAACCCCGCTCGCGGCAGCACCATGGTCGGGAGGGCCGCCTCGTCGTCCACGTCGAACGGGGTCACCGCCGCGTTCCAGGCCTGGCGCGTGATGCTTGCCTCCTCCCGGGCTTCCAGGATCGCATCCCGGGGATCGCTCCAGGCGTCCTCGGCGCGCGCGTGCTCCTCGAATGCCTGGTACGCGTGCTGGGCTTGCTCGTGCTTGCCCTCGAGATCCTGCAAGCGGGCCGCGTCGAACGCGCGCTCGAGGGCTTGCGGAATCTTCTTCGTGGGGGCCTGGGCTTCGGGACCGATCTGGTCGGGGTCTGGGTCGAGGCCCGGGCAGACGCGGTTGGCGTACACTTCGACGCGGCGGCCCAGGTACACGTGGAAGGGGAAAAGGCGACAGTGCATGGGGCGGGCCTGGTACGCTGTGCAGCGCCTGTCCTCGAGCAGGGAGCAGCCGCCGCAGCCCCCCTTCAAGGGGATGTGCATGCCCCCGTCGGGGCCCACGCCTACGCTTGGGATCGTGGTTCGTTGCTCGAGCTCGCGAAGCTCGTCCTGGGTGACCTGCGGGGGGTAGGTGCAGCAGAAGCCGCAACCGTCGAGGCACGCGAACGTGTCTTGATCGATGCGCACGGTCGCGTGGTCCTCGAGCCACGTGGAGGCGTCCACGGGGTACAGGCACTGTTCTCTCGCGTTTGAAGGTTTGCAGAGCGCACGGCGGGCTCAGGGAAAGGCTCTTGAGCGCGGGGAGGCTCGTGCGGGCCGTGCGCGTCTACACGGAGATCCACGGGTGCGCGACCACGCAGGCGGAGGGGTCCACCGCGAAGGCCCTCGCCCAGCGCGCGGGCCATGACGTGGTCGACGCGCCCGAGCAGGCGGACGCGGCCGTGTTGGTGACGTGCACGGTCGTGGGGAAGACCGAGCGGCGGATGAGGGACCGGCTGGCCGCGCTGGGGGAGCAGGTGCGCACGCTCGTCGTCACGGGGTGCATGGCGAGCGCGCAGCCGGAGGCCGTGCACGAGGTCGCCCCTCACGCGTTGGTCCTTCCACCTCACAACCTGGACCAGTTGGTGCCTTTGTTGGAGGAGGGTCGCTTCACGCCTGCGCCGGTGGACAAGGCGGGTTTGCCGCGGAGGGTCGAGGGGGGCGTCGCGACGATCGTGATCAACGATGGGTGCATGGGCCGGTGCTCGTTTTGCATCACGAAGCTGGCGCGCCCGGGGCTTCGCTCGTACCCGGTGGAGAGCATCGTGGAGGCTGCGCAGGAGGCGGTCGACGCGGGCGCGGTCGAGGTCCGGTTGACGAGCATGGACACGGGCGCGTACGGCCAGGACCAGGGCACGGACCTTGCTCGCCTGGTGCGCCGCGTGGCCCGGGACGTGGACGGGGCCTTCCGGGTGCGTGTGGGTATGCTCAACCCGTTCCTGGGCATCCCGTTCCTGGATGAGCTTCTGGAGGCGCTGTGGCACCCGCGCGTGTACAGCTTCCTGCACGTGCCCGTGCAAAGCGGCTCGGATTCCGTGCTTGACCATATGGGGCGCCAGCACAGCGTGGAGGACTTCGAGCACACGGTGCGGCGGGCGCGGGAGGTGCTCGGGGAGGTCACGATCGCAACGGACGTGATCGCCGGGTACCCCACCGAGACGCCCGCGGATCACGAGGCCACGGTCGAGCTCCTCAAGCGTACGCGGCCAGGCCACGTGAACGTGACGCGGTTTAGCCCACGTCCGGGCACGCCCGCGGCCGAGCTTGAGCCTCTCGACGGGGGCCTCGTCAAGGACCGTTCGCGCGAGCTGTCCACGCTGCGGGACCGGGTGCAGGCCGAGCACCGGTCTCGGCTGACCGGGGACACGGTCGCGTGCCGCGTGGTCGAGCACGTTGTCGAGGGGACAAGCCAGGCGCGCACGGGCGCGTATGACCCGGTCGTCTTGGACGAGGAGCTCCCGGTGGGGACGCGGGTTCGGGCGCGCGTGACGGGGGGCACGGTCGCGCACGCTGAAGCAAAGATCGTGGACGTCGTCGAGCGGGGCTCCGTCTCGTCGTCGCCGCGGCTGGCCGGCGCTTGAAGGTCGCGATGAGCAGAGGAAAAACACCACGTCGGCGGGACGCGTGGCGGGAGCGGGGATCGCCGCTCGTTGTCCTCTCCAAGCGCCTCCGCAACCGCTTCGCGGTCACGGGACCGGGCTCAAGCACGCCCGCGAGGGGCTTGCGAGCCGGTCGGTCCGCAGGCGCACCGATCGCTCGGTGCCAGGCAGGTGCGGATGCGTGCCACGAGGCCCCGCATGGGGCTCGCGGGCCTTTCGGCCCTTGCTGCACGGCCCACGGGGGTGGACCGTGCCTTGCCGCCCCCCGAGGGGGGGCGTGCACCCGCGCCGTCTCCGGCGCGGCTTGCCTGCGCTTTCGCGCGGGCTTGCCCCGTGCGGGATGCACCGGGGCTCGGCACGCCGCTCTTCACGTCCGGGCTTGTGGGCGCCTGCAACGCCCTTGCCCTCAGTGGGCAGCCCGCGGGGCGCGACGCGGGGTCGCGCCTGGGCGGCGACAAGCGAGCCGGGGCTCGTTGCCGCCAGCGACCCGGGGGTCCGGGTCGCCCGATCGCACGCCTTGCGGCGTGGACCGCTTCACCGTTGGGCTTGGCGGTTCGATCGGCCGACGTCAGAGGTCGGTCCGTCCACGCGTCCTTCACGACGCGGGACTGTGCTATTGTTTCTCATGCGTAATGGTACTTTCTACGCAAGGCCTTTCCAACGGGAAACGAGGACCGTAACGTCTTCAAGGGTGGGGCTTCGGGTGGAGCAAGGGAGGGTTCTTGGCTGGGGGATCGGTTGCTCGGGGCGTGTGCTCTCGGGGGCGTTGTGGGTGAGCGGGGAACCGTTCCGGGTGTTCTTCGCGTGCGTGGCGAACAGCGGGCGTAGCCAGATGGCGGAGGCGTTCGCGCGCGAGTTCGGTGGGGGGTCCGTGGTGGCTGCAAGCGGGGGGTCGGATCCGGCGGGGGAGGTGTTGGGGTCGGTTCGGACCGTGATGGCGGAGGTGGGGGTCTCGATGCTCTCGTTCGAGAGCACGGGCATCGATGAGGGGTGGGTGCGCATGGCGGATGCGGTCGTGACGATGGGGTGTGGGGAGGATGCGTGCCCTGCGTTCGGGGAGGTTGAGCTTGTGCGGTGGGATCTCGCGGATCCGAGGGGTCGGTCGTTGGGGGAGGTGCGGGAGATCCGTGATGAGGTGGCTCGGCGCGTGCGGGGGTTGCTTCGGGAGCGGGGGGTCCTCGACGAGGGGGCTTCGTGGGGCGAGGGTTAGGGGGTCTTGGAGGCGGGGGCGGCGTCGAGGAGCTGGGCGACGTGTTGGAACCCGTCGACGCGGTAGGGGTTCGTGTCGGCGGGGTATGCTTGGTTGTAGGGTTGGTCCATGAGCAGGGCAAGGGCCCCGTGGTCGGCGGCTTTCTGGACGTGTTGGGGGAGGTCGTCGATGAGGATGTCGTACCCGGTCTTGGTGCGGGCGCCCATGACGAGGTCGCGGTGGGGGATCTGGTTGCGGTCGAGGAAGGTTCGGGTGGGGGCGCGGCTTTCCTTGGAGCGGGCGGTGACGATGTCGACGCGGTGACCGGCTTCGGTGAGCTGTTCGAGCACGGGGATCGCGTGGGGGTCGAGGGGGTCGGCGTCGTGGAGGGTGGGGTCGTTGTGGATGGCGTGGAAGATCTGCCAGGTGTCCTCTTGCGTGAGGCCTGCTTGCTCCACGAGGGGGTGTTGGGTGAGGTCCCAGGGCCACTCGTTGGGGGGGCCAAGTTGGATGCCGTGGATCGTCTGGAACCGGGTTCGTACGTGCTGGGCTTGGTCGAAGAGCACGCCGTCGAAGTCGATGGCGATGTGCCAGGGGGTGCTGGCGGGGGGGTCCGGGGGCGGCATCGGGGCGTGTCTTGGTGGGCTCTTGGTGCCTAACTGTTCCGGTCTTGGACCCCGTGGCTGGGCTCGTCCTTTGGGGTTAGAGGGCGGTGGGGGTCAGCTCCAGGCGACCGCGATGGTGCCGGTGGTGCCGATGGCGCCGGGGTCCTCGGGGCAGTCCAGGGGCGCGAGGGCGGTGCTCACGTACACGTAAAGCGTCGCGGCGTCTGCGGGGACGGGCTGGTCGGTGGCGCCGCAGAAGGCTTGGCTGCCGAGCGTGTTGCCGTCGGCGTCTGCGAACTGGTAGAAGGCGGCCGCATTGGCTGTGTTGTCGTCGTCGACGGTGATGCTGACCGTGTCGGTGTCTGCAGCGTCGAAGACTTGTCCGCCGATGCAGGCGTCGAGGATGTCTTCGGCTTCGCAGGCGACGACGGCGTCGCCTCCTGCGGCGAGGTAGTCGCCGCTGGCGGTGGTGGCCGCGGTGGCGGCCGGGGCTGCGAGGACGGTCGTGATCAGGCTTGCTAGGATGAGGGCTTTTGTCTTCATGGTTCAGCCTCCCTGCCTTCCAACAGCTGGGAGGCGTATACGTTTTGGGCTCTGTGGGCACAAACTAGCGCCTTTGGGCGGTCACGTGTCGATGGCGATGTGCTCGCCTTCTACCATGTAGTGGGTCTTCTCAGCCATCTTGCAGGCGTTGTCGCCGCAGCGTTCGAGGAACCGCGCGATCATCATGTAGTAGGCGTACTGCTCCATGTGTTCGGGGTCTTGGGCCATGTATGTGAGGCATTCCCGGAAGATGCTCCATCGAAGCGCGTCGAGCTCGTCTTCCCATTCGAGCAGTTGGTCGAGGTCGAAGGGTTCGGCGTCGTGGTAGGCGGTGAGCACCATGTTGAGCATGTTGTGCACGAGCTCGACCATTCGGGGCACGTTGACGAGATTTGCCTGGTGTGTGCTGGAGCCCCATTGGGTTGTGATCTGCGCGATCTCAAGTCCATAGCGTCCGACGCGGTTAATGTACGTGATGAGTTTGAGGGCGGCACCGATGGCGCGCATGTCCTTGGCCATGGGTTGCTGGCGAGCGACGAGGCGCAGGGCATCTTCCTCGATCTCTTCGTCGAGCTCGGCGAGGCGGCCCTTCTCGGCGATGACCTTGTCCGCGGTGTCCTCGTCGAGGTCGATGAGGGACTGGACACCGGTTTCGAACATCCACCTCGCGAGGTCGGCCATCTCGGTGACCTGGCTTTTGAGATCCGAGAGCTCCTGGTCGAAGGTGTTGCGCGTCATCGTGGCTTTCTCCGTGTCCTGTAGACAGTCGAAATATCAACCGTAACGACCGGTGATGTAGTCCTCGGTAAGCTGGGTCTCAGGGTTCTCGAAGATCTTGTCGGTCTCGTCGAACTCAACGAGTTCGCCCAGGTGCAGGTGGGCGGTCTTGTCGCTGATGCGGGCGGCTTGTTGCATGCTGTGGGTAACCACGATGACGGTGTAGTCATCACGCAGTCGGTCGATCAGGTCCTCGACCTTCTGCGTCGAAATCGGATCCAAGGCGCTGGCGGGCTCGTCCATGAGGATGACGTCGGGTTTGACCGCAATCGTGCGGGCGATGCACAAGCGTTGTTGTTGCCCGCCGGAGAGCGTTAAAGCGTTCTTGTCCAAACGGTCCTTGACCTCGTCCCACAGGTTCGCGTCACGTAGGCTGTCCTCCACGATTCGGTCGAGGTCGCCCTCTGTGCCGTTGAGCTTGACACCGTAGGCGATGTTGTCGTAGATGCTCTTCGGGAAGGGATTCGGCTTTTGGAAGACCATCCCGATGCGTCGGCGCAGGGCGACGGGATCGACCTTGGGATCGTAGATGTCCACACCTCGCCAGCGTATCGACCCCTCGACGCTCGCGCTAGGAATCTCGTCGTTCATCCTGTTGAAGCAGCGGATGAATGTGGATTTGCCGCAGCCGCTGGCCCCAATCAGGGCCGTCACCCGCTCGCCGGGGATGTCCATGGTGATCCCCTTGAGGGCGTGAGTGTCACCGTACCAGACGTGCAGGTCCTCGACTTGGATCTCGGACATCACCACTTCCTCCGGGACAACGACCATTGGCGGATGACGACGGCGATGGAGTTCATGATGATAAGGATGGCGAGGAGTACAAGGATGGCCCCGGCTGCGAGGTCGTGGAAGGCCTCGGCGGGGAACTTCGTCCAGTGGAAAATCTGCATCGGCAGGGCCAGGAAGCCATCCAGGAGGGCCGTGGGGGCACCGTCCATGGCCACGCTGGCCATGAACAGGATCGGTGCCGTTTCACCGATGGCCCGGCTGAGAGCGAGGATCGTACCGGTGAGGATGCCGGGGAGGGCGTTGGGAAGGACATGGTCGCGCACAACTTGCCAGTCCGTGGCACCCATGGCGCGGGCTGCGTCGCGGAACTCCTCGGGGACCGCGGCGAGGGCTTCCTCGGCGGCGACGACGACGATGGGGAGCACGAGGAGCCCCAGCGTAAGGCCGCCGGCGAGCAGGCTCGTTCCGAGGTTCATCGTGCGCACGAACAGGGAGAGGCCTAGGAGGCCGAACACGATGCTGGGGACGCCCGCCAGGTTCTCGATGAGGCGTTGAAGCGCTCGCCGCCGGGGCGTATCGTCGGCGAACTCCTCCAGGTAGATGGCCGCGGCGATCCCGACGGGGACCGCGAAGGCCAGCGTGACGAGCATCAGGTAGATGGTCCCTACGGCCGCGTTGAAGATGCCGGCCTCGGCCGAGCGGGAGGCCACGTCTGAGGTGATGAAGCTCCAGTCGACGACATGCCAGCCGCTGGAAATGACATCGTAGAGGAAAAAGGCGAGGAAGCCGGCGGTGAGGAGGAGGCTCGTGGCGGCTAGCGCTCGTCCTAGTCGGCCTTTCCAGTATCGCCACCTCAGTTGCCCGTTGCCTTCGAGAAGGGCATCGACGGGGCCCGCGGTCTCACCGTCGGGCGTCACTCGTAGCTCACCCCGTACTTGGCGAGGATGGCTTGACCTCCCCAGTTCACCGTGTAGGTGATCACGAAGAGCAGGAGCCCAACGGCGAAGGCAGCCTCCACCCCGGGGCCGGGCGGGATGTCGCCGGTGGCTACCTGGGCAATGTAGGCGGTCATCGTCTGGTGTGGCTCCAGCGGGTTCAGGCTGGCGTTGGCGATCGCACCCGCGGCCAGCGTGACGGCCATCGTCTCACCGAGGGCTCGCGCAAGGCCAAGGAAGAGGGAGGCGAAGACACCGCTCCGAGCGGCGGGCAGGATCACGCTAACGCTTGTCTCCCAGCGGGTTGCTCCCATGGCCAGGCTCGCATGGCGAAGGTTGTCGGGCACGCTCGTGATGGCATCATCGCTGAGGGATACGACGATCGGGAGCACCATGACCGCGATGACGATCATCGGGCTCAACGCGTTGAAGAAGGCGGCATCCACGTGCTCTTGGAGCCAAGGCGTAATCGTGAGCAGCGCGAAGAAACCATACACGATGCTGGGGATGCCGGCGAGGATCTCGATGAGGGGCTTCCCGGCGGCACGGACGCGGTCGCTGGCGAACTCGGCGAGGTAAAGGGCAGCGGCGATGCCCAGCCCTCCGCCGAGCACGATGGCGCCGCCAGCGATGAGGAAGGTACCCACGACGAGCGGGTATACGCCGAACTGACCGGCCGACTGGGCCCACCTTGTTCCGGTGAAGAACTCGGTGATCGTCACGGCGTCGCTGGTGAAGAAAGCGACCGAACCCTCGATGAGGACGTAGATGATCGCGCCCGTGACGATGAGGGCGAAGCTGGCGGCACCGAAGAGGAGAAGGCGTATGGCGCGTTCACGCCACCGGCTCCTTCCCTCGGTCCCGCCTGTGCCGGTAAGGGCGTCCTTATTGTTCATGGGCGTCGCCATCGAGCGCGCGTCCTCGCGTCGCCAATAGGCGGGGGGGTTTTGAGCGATTCGGCTGCAGGCTTATCCCAGTGCTGCTAGCATGGCTTGCCAAGCCCCCTACTCGAGGGCTGCCAACATGGCTTCGTGGTTTTCAGGATCGAAGTCGGAGACCTTCACGTAGCCAACATCAGGAGCTTGCGACTGGCCTTCCTCGCTGAGGACGAACTGGAGGTAGTCGCGCAATGCCTGCGAGGTGTCATCGCTTCCGTCGGGGATCCCGTCCGTATAGATGTGGATCGGGCGCGTAACCGGGTACTCCCCAGCGGTCTCGAAACTTGGCTCCACCGGCTCCTCCATATCGTCGCCTTGGATGGCGACAGCGTCGACGCGGTTCTGGTTCTCGAGGAAGTAGGCTAGCCCGAAGAAACCGATCGCGTTCTCTGTGCTGGCGATCGCATTCAAGATGACGTTGTCGTCGGCGCTGGGGCTGTAGCGATCTGAACCCGCCGCCAAGAGCGATTCTTCCTCGCTCCCGGCGATCTCTTCGAAGAAGTATGCGTACGTGCCGGAGGCTTCGTCGGGGGCGTAAATCTGGACCTCCTCATCGGGGGCGTTCTCGAGGCCCTCCACCTCGTTCCACGTTTCGGCTGTGTTCTCGGTGGTGAAGATCTGTCTGAGTTGCTCGTAGCTGAGACCCTCGCCTACCCAGTCGTTGCTGGGGTGGACCACGATGCTCAGCGCGTCGTAGGCCACGGGCCACTCAGTGGGGACGACCCCATTGCACTCAGGATACTGCCAAGGGTGTGTTCCGCTTTGGACGGCCTCGATTGCGGAAGGCGAGATATCGCAGCCGACATCCTCGTAGTCGCTGGACGAGATCTTTCGGCTGGCATCGCCCAGGTCCGCATTTCCTGTCAGCAGGGAGTTGAAGCCGTGACTTGAGCCCCCGCCAGAGACCGACACCGAGGCCCCGTCGAAGTCGTCGGCCCAACGCTCGGCCAGCGGGAGAACGGTGCTGGAGCCCGTCTGGGAGAGGCTAGGGCGCCCGTCGTCATCTGGCGTGAGGCAGCCGGCGAAGGGGGATGCCACCAGCAGGATGGCCACCCCGATGGCGAAAGTTCGATGATCGGTTGAGCTTGTCTCGTCGAACATGGTTTCACCCAGGTTGTGTTCCGGGTGTGACCAGCCGGCCCCCAGGGATACCGCTTTCCCTTAGATTCTCTGATATCTATATATCCCTCCATAGACAAAGGAGACACTACATATAGGAGGCGAGATAACTGGATTGCAACCATGGAACTCCGAAAAGTGCAGCTTACCGGAGGGTCCTCCCTCACCGTCACCCTTCCGAAGACATGGGCTGAGAAGGCAGATTTACAGGCAGGAGATGTCGTCGGATGCAGCGAACAACCCGACGGATCGATGGCCATCACCCCCCACGCCAAGGGCGAGCGCGAGGTCCAAACCTACCATCTTCGTACCGAAGGCGCGGATACCGAATCGTTATTCCGCCAGGTCCTTTCCGCCTACCTGAACGGCTTCGACGCCATCACTGTCACATCCCCCGACTCCCTGTCTCCGGATGCTCGGGCAGCAGTGCAGCGAGCCAAGAACCGCATCATGGGGCTTGAGATCATCGAGGAGGATCCCCGCTCAATCACCGTCCAGGACTTCCTCGACCCGAAGGAGTTCCACGTCGACAAAGCTCTCCGACGGATCCAGATGCTCACGCAGGCGATGCAGCAAGAAGCCAACG
Organism: uncultured Thermoplasmatales archaeon; assembly: GCA_964581775.1. Classification (GTDB taxonomy): domain Archaea; phylum Thermoplasmatota; class SW-10-69-26; order SW-10-69-26; family SW-10-69-26; genus PWVY01. The sequence goes on from CAZOQA010000020.1 coordinate 12,505, forward strand.
ACCTCCTGCTCTCACCCGACACGCGTCAACGGGCCTCCGTCCGCGACCGGGATGACGAGGTCGATCGGCTGTTCTGGCTCATAAACAAGCAGTTTCACGCCCTCCTACGCGACGTCAGCTATGCCTCGAAGATGGACTTGTCCCCCAGCCAAGTCCACAACTTCCGGCTCGTGGCCCGTTTGTCCGAACGTACGGCCGACCACGCGAACCGCGTGGCCGGGGAGGCGATCAAGATCCCTCGAGAGGAGGAAAACGAGGCGTTCATCGCTGAGTTGGCCCAGGCGTGGCGACGAGCTACCGGGCTCTTCGAGGATGCCGTCGACACCTTCCGTCACCATGAGGCCGCCGAGGCAGATGGTGTCATCCGACAGGCCAATGCCTTCCAGGAGGAGCAGACCGAGCTGCTCAAGCGCGCGACCGACTTCGGGGCAGAGGCGGTTGCCCACATGGCCTTTATCATCGAATCCATCGGTCGGACCGCCGCGTACGCTGCCAACATCGCCGAGCTCGCGATCAACCACGAAGCAGCCGCGCCACGCGATACAACCGATACGGGCGTCCGGGGATAGTGCAAGCTCTCGGCTCGTCAGATCGGAGTCGCTAGGGGTCAAGCTCATCCGCGGTCGTGTTGGGGGCGTCCATCAATGCCTGAGTGGCCCCGGACAAACCCGAGGACCCGGCGGTACACTTTTATAGAAGCGCGAACACATTACGTGTGGCGGTGGTGGTGTTCCCACCGCAGCCTCACAAGGTGAAAGACCATGTTCGGTACAAGTCCATTCGGTCGACGGTTCGGAAGCCTGTTCCGCGAGCTTGAGGACGAGATGCGGGACATGGAGCACCGCATGGACCGGATGCTCCAGGAAGCCCGCGAAGGCTCCACCCGCGACTCGAACACGCGGCCTCTCGTTTACGGGTGGACGCTCAACGTGGGCCCCGACGGTGTCCCACGCATCCGGCGCTTCGGCAACGTCGAGGAAGCCACCGAAGGCGAAGAAGGCTGGAGAGAACCCTTCGTCACAAGCGTCTTCGACGATGACAAGAACGTAATCCGGGTCACCGCGGAGCTGCCCGGTGTCACCAAGGACAACATCGACATCCAAACGTTCGAGGACGGCATCGAACTCGAAGCCGTCGGCGAGGACCGCCAATACCGGGCCACCCTCCCCATCGACCGGGAGATCGACCCGGAGACCGCCGAAGCCCGCTACAACAACGGGATCCTCGAAATCACCGTCGGGCTCGCCGAGGACGAACAGGCCACCGGACACTCGGTGACCGTCCAGTAAACCCCTCCCCACGGCGACCTCCCCGCCGTGGTCTCTCCCCTCTTATGATCACACCCTCCCCCCTCACCCCCTCTGACAGACGCCCCCGAGAACGATGACCATGCCCACGAAAGAGCTCACCGCGACGGTCAAAGAAGCCAAGCCCCAGGACGCCCGCCGGAACATCGCCCGCCTGGACCCCCAGCTGGCCAACCAGCTCGGAGCCCGAACCGGCGACGTCGTCCAGATCGAGGGCGACAGACGCACCGTCGCCCGCCTCTACCAAGGCTACCCCCAGGACGCAGGCACCGACCGCATCCGCATCGACGGCGCCACCCGCCACAACGCCGGCGCCGGCATCGACGACCGCGTCCAGATCCGCAGCATCGACGCAGCCACCGCCACGCAGGTCACCCTCGCCCCCACGCAGAACCTGCAAGCGCGCGGCCTGGCCCGACTCGTCGCCCGCCGCATCGGGAACCGCCCCGTCAGCGAAGGCGACACCGTGAACCTGGACATCCTCGGCCACCACGTCTCCCTGCGCGTCACCGACCACGCACCCCCCGGAGAGGCCGTGGTCGTGGAACCCGGGACGCAGATCCAGGTCACCGAAGAACCCGTCGAAGAACCCGTCGAGCAAGAGATCCCTGAGATCACGTACGAGGACATCGGGGGCCTCGACGAGGAGATCCGCAAGGTCCGCGAGATGATCGAGCTGCCGCTGCGTCACCCCGAGATCTTCGACCGAATCGGCGTCGAGCCCCCCAAGGGACTCCTCCTCCACGGCCCCCCCGGGACCGGGAAGACCATGCTCGCCAAGGCCGTCGCGAACGAATCCGGGGCCAACTTCTACACTATCAACGGCCCCGAGATCATGAGCAAGTACTACGGCGAGAGCGAAGAACGCCTCCGCGAGACGTTCGAAGATGCAAGCGAGAACGAGCCCGCCATCATCTTCATCGACGAGATCGACTCGATCGCCCCCAAGCGCGATGAGGTCACCGGCGAGGTCGAACGCCGCGTCGTCAGCCAACTTCTCACCCTCATGGACGGCATGGAGGAGCGCGGCCGCGTCATCGTCGTCGCCGCCACCAACCGCGTCGACAGCGTCGACACCGCGCTCCGACGCGCCGGACGCTTCGACCGAGAGATCGAGATCGGCGTCCCCGACGATCGGGGACGCGAGGAGATCCTCACCATCCACACACGCGGGATGCCCCTCGCCGAGGACACGGACCTCGAAGAGCTCGCCGAGCGCACCCACGGGTACGTCGGGGCCGACCTGGCCGCTCTCGCCCGCGAAGCCGCCATGAACGCGGTGCAACGCATCCTCCCCGAGATCGACTTCGAATCCGAAGAGATCCCGCCCGAGGTGCTGGACAAGCTCGAGGTCACCCTGGACGATCTCGAACGCGCCTTCCGCGAGACCACGCCCAGCGCCATGCGCGAAGTGCTCGTGCAGACCCCCGATGTCACCTGGGACGACGTCGGCGGGCTCGAGGAGGCCCAGCAAGAGCTCATCGAAGCCGTACAATGGCCCCTCTCACACGCCAGCCTCTACGACCACATGGGAGCGGAGGTCCCCAAGGGCGTGCTCCTCTACGGCCCCCCGGGTACGGGGAAGACGCTCATCGCGAAAGCCCTCGCGAAGGAAGCCGGCGTCAACTTCATCAGCATCAAGGGCCCCGAGCTCTTGTCCAAATGGGTCGGCGAATCCGAGAAGGGCGTGCGCGAGATCTTCCGCAAGGCCCGCCAGAACGCGCCCTGCGTGATGTTCTTCGACGAGATCGAAGCCCTCGCCCCCGAGCGCGGCGGCGGGCACGGCGACTCGCGAGCCACCGAACGCGTCGTCAGCCAGTTCCTCACCGAACTCGACGGGCTCGAGAGCCTCAAGGGCGTCGTCGTCATCGGCGCCACCAACCGCAAGGACCTGATCGACGAGGCCCTGCTCCGCCCCGGCCGCTTCGACCGGCTCGTACCCGTGGACCTGCCCAGCGCCGAGGCCCGGCGCGAGATCCTCAAGATCCACACGCGCGATTTGCCTCTCGGCGACGACGTGGACCTCGACGTGTTCGTGGACAAGACGGAGGGCTTCAGCGGAGCCGAGCTGGCCGCGATGGCCCACGAAGCTAGCCTCTTGGCGATCCGGGACTTCGTCGAACAAGGACACGACCCCGAGGACGAGGACAGCATCAAAGCCTCACGCGTGGACCCCAAGCACCTCGAGGCAGCGTTCCAGAAGGTCCAAACGCGCAGCGAGGAGATCCCCGCAGAGGACGCCCGCCGCGAGATCAGCTAACCCCCGGGAACGAAGCCGAGGGGGCGGAGGGGCCTCGCCCCCCCATCCCTGGCGGCCCGCGCACCCGAGCGCGACAACAGGCCCAAGCTTTTGATGAACGCGACGCATGCAGGATCCATGATCGAGGTCGAACCCCTCGAAGGCGGGGACCCCCTCCGGTTCCGCGTACGCGTCACGAAGGGCAGCGGCGAAAGCGAGCACAGGGTCGTGGTCCCTGAAGAGGACCGCGCGCGCATCGCGCCCGACCACGAGGCCCGCGACCTCGTCGAAGCCAGCTTCCAGTTCCTGCTCGACCGGGAACCCAAAGAATCCATCCTCCAAAGCTTCGAGCTGTCCACCATCAACCGCTACTTCCCGGAGTACGAGGACGAGATCGACACGTACCTTTGACCCGACACCGCCCCCCACGAGACCCATCAAGAACCTCGAAAATGGACCCTGCGAGCAGCGTTCGGCCACGGCCTACCCCCCTGTTCGGTCGCCACCTACCGGATTCGCTCGTCTGAAATACTCCCCTCGATACATGAGGCGTTGCAATGAAGCCACGAGCCTGCACCCGTTCCCACGCTAGCTGGTTAATCGCTGCCGTCCTGCTCGTCGCCGGGGCCCTCGCGTTCGCCGGCGCCGCGCACGCCTCCGAGAACGGCTCCGCCGCGTCCGCATCCACGCAACCCGCCGAAGCTGGCGAAGCCCCCGAGGACCTGAACCTCTCAGGGATCCTCTACGACGTGGACACGGACCAGAGGCTTCCCAACGTGACGCTCCACCTCGACAACGTTTGGATCGATGAACAAGGCGACGGGGAAGCCATGCGAGGGGGCACCGCGAAGGAGTTCGTCACCGACGAAGACGGAGCCTTCGAAGCCAACGTCTCCGACGGCGAGATCATGCTCCGCATCGAGGAAGACGGATACCACGGCGTCCGAGCCCACTTCGACATCCAAGACGACGTGCACCTCGAGGTGCCCATGGAACCCCTCGAGGAAGACCCCGCCCACCTCGAAGGCACCATCGTCTCCACCGACGGAGACCCCATCGAGGACGCACGCATCGACATCTCCCCCAACCAAGACGACGACCACGCCGGCCCCGACCAGCGCACCCTCGAAGCCGACGGTCACCAGATCCAGCTACGCTACCGCGTAGGGTTGGACACGCACGCTTGGGAACGAACCGACGAGGACGGTTCCTTCTCCGCCCAGCTTGCACCCGGCGCGTACACGGTCCGCACCCACGCTCCCGACCACGTAGCAAACCAGGCCGAGATCGAGCTCGCGCAAGGCCAGACCCACCAGGAAGAGATCGTGCTGAAGGCTGTACCGGATGCCACCGTCGCGGTGGAAGGGACCGTCGTCGACGCTGAGACCGGGGAGCCCCTCCCTGGAGCGCACGTGGACATCGTCAACGACCGCTGGGGCGAGCACGCCCGCGTGTACACCGACCAAGACGGCGCCTTCCAAGCCGACACCGTCCCCGGCCCCCTCCTCGTCAACGCCCGAGCCGACCGAGAAGACTCGGTCCCCTGCGACCACGCGCCCAACGACGCCGAGGAGATCTACCGCGACCGCTGCCGCCTCGACCGCGCGCACGACTACCTGCCCAACGTCCAGATGGTCTCCGCGGACGACGGCGAACAAGTCACCCTCGAGATCCAGCTCCCCAGAGCCCCCGCGCACGACGCGACGCTCTCTGGATGGGTCATCAACGAGACGAGCCAAGAAGGCATCCAGAACGCCACCGTCACCGTGCGGAACGAGGTCACAGGCGACTGGGGACAAGCCACCACGGACGAAGACGGCAGCTTCGTCATCGAGGTCCAAGCCGGATACTACACGATCCGCGCGCAGCACCCCGAGCACCCCGACGCGGGCATCAACGCTGAACTGGACGCCGGCGAGGAAGCCCAGATCACGATCGAAGCGCCGCCGGGGCCTGCGCACGACCGCCACCCCCACGTGATGCCCGTCGATGACACGGCCGCGCGCCACGACGAGCACCCTGAACCCGAACCCATGCATGAGTCAGATGAGGCATACTCAAGCTCCGGGGGCATGGCCGAGGCGACCCCCCAGGAGACGGGGAACGCAGGGACTCAGGCCTACGAGTCCTCGGAGGAAGGCCTTGGCCCGTACCCGGGCGGTCAGCAGGAAGCGCCCCTCGTGAGCGTCGCAGGAACGATCGCGCTCGTAATCCTCGGTGCGGTCGGGATCCAACTTTGGGTCCCGCGTAGATCGTGACCGACCCCCGTCCCTTGCACCCCCCCCCCCAGGCGATTGGGTCTGTTCCCTTCGCCTGGGGTTCTCCTTTTCTCTTATGCCTCTGTCACGGGGACAGGGCTTCGCCGATCATGAGACGAGTGCTCATGCCTCGCGTAGCGCGGGCACCGGGTCGAGGTCTGGGTCCGGCAGCTGGTTGACGGCCCAGCGCGTGACGAGGCGTTGGACCCCGTTCATGGCGAGCCCGACCGGTTGAGCGACCATGCGAGCGATCTTCGCCGCGCGGCCCCAGGAGCGTCGAGGATCCTCGAGCCCGTGCCCGGTCTTCGTGGCGAGGGTGTCCTGGAGGTCGTCGCTGAGGGCCGCGGTCGTGGTGTAGGCCGAGCCCATCTGCCCGCGCGCGTGCGCGTCCGTGTTGCCGACGAGCTTGTGCTCGATGCCTTGCTTCTTGGCGAGGTCGAGCAGTTTGTCGTTGACCTTCCCTTCGCCGTAGCTTCCGCTGATCTCGATGTAGTCAGCTGCTCGCATGAGGGCCTTGTCTTGGATGCCGCCGTACCCGTAGGGATGGGGGTGCGTGACGGTGAGGTCTTCGCCGTGGGCGTGGTCGAGCAGCTCGGGCAGCGTCAGGTCGCGGGGTGGGACCTGGTCGCTGTGTCGGAAGTGGAGGAGCACGTGCCCGCGCGTGTCGCCGTTGCGGACGTGGTACTCGAGGCCTTTCCAGGCGGTGAGGCCTCGTTCCTTGGCGAGGCGTTGCGTGGCGATGGTGCCGCGCAGGGCTCCGTCGTACGTGTAGTGGTCGGTGACGGCGAGGCCGTCGTAGCCGAGCTTGTCTGCGAGCTTCACGATCGCGCGGGGGGACATCATCCCGTCGAGGCGTGAGTAGCAGGAGTGGATGTGCAGGTCGATCCGGTGCTCCACGGCCTCCTTGGTGGCGGATGCCCCCTTAAGAGTGTTCCGGGTGGTGCCTGGGTCACCGGGGGCCCTGGTCCGCGTGGGCGCGTGCGTGCGTCACACGATGGGGCGGACGCGTTCGGCTTGCTGGGCCGGGATGCGGGCCTGGGGGTGCAGGGCGTGTGCGATCTGTTCGAGCCCGTCGACGAGGCGGGGCCCGGGGCGGGAGGTGTAGGCGTTCGCATCGAGCGCGTGCACGCGTCCGTTCTGGACGGCGGGCGTGGGGTCGAGCGTCTCGAGAAGGTCTGAGCGCCGGGTCTCGCGGATGGCGCGTTCGGCGTCGAACCCGCAGGGGGCCACGAAGAGGTGCTGGGGGGCTGCCTCGATGATCTCTTGGGGGTCCACGTATCGGGAGGGGTCTTGGTCCGTAGTGAGGCGGGGGGTGGCGCCGGCGCGGTCGAGCAGGTCGGGGATCCAGTGGCCGGCGACCATGGGCGGGTCGATCCAGTCGAGCACGAGCGCGGAGGGTGCCTTCGCGGGCGTGGCGTCCTCGACGGCCTCGGCGCGAGCCTTGAGCTCGTGGGCGAGGGTTTGGCCGGCTTCGGAGTGCCCGGCGGCGTCCGCGATGCGGCGGATGTCGTGGAGCACGTCCTCGAACGTGTGGGGGTGAAGCGTGAGGATCTCGGGGCGCTCTAGGGGCTCGATGCGGGCGAGCGCGGCGTTCACGTCCACGGGCGTGATACCACAGACGTTGCAGGCGTCTTGAGCGATGACGAGCGTGGGCTGGGCGTGGTGCAGCACCTCTTCGTGGACCTCGTAGAGGGGCGCTTGGTCCTCGAGGGAGGACCGGACGGCGCGATCGATCTCGCGGCTTGGCTCGTCTGGGTCGATCCGGGTGCGCGTGGCTTGGGGGGCCTGTTGGGCTTCGGGGGGGTGATCGCAGGCGTGGGAGACGGCGTGGACCGTGTCGCCGAGGCCGAGCCGGTAGAGGGTCTCGGTTGCGGCGGGGACGAGGCTGACGATCCGCTCGGGCACGGTCTGCTGATGGGGGAGGACGCCATTAGGGGTTGCGGGCCGCCGTGCGGGTCGGGCGCGGGTCGGGCCCCGGGTCCTGGGGCGTGGGGTTAAGGGGCACGATGGGTGTACCCGGCGCGATGAGAACGCGAGCGCTTCTCTTGGGCGCGGTCTCGGTCGTCCTCCTCGTGGCGGGATGCATCGGGGACGCTGGAGACGAGGGACGGGAGCCGGTCGGGGACGAGACGGGGATCGATCACGGGGTCATCGCGGAGGAGATCGGGGAGCCGATCGAGATGGACCATGACCACACCCGCGCCGAGCTGCACGACGGGTCGCATAACATGGAGTTCGTCTCGTGGAGCACGCTCGATGTCGAGCTGGGCGAGAACGGGTTCGCCGACTTCGTTTTCCACGAGGACGGCGAGGAGAAGCTGGTCGTGGTCGCCATCGACGGGGACGCCCGCGGCGGGTTCACCATCGCGGACGCCTCGGACCCGGCGAACATCACGGTGCTCGGCGAGTACCGCATCGCCGGGAGCGGGATCCAGGAGGTCGAGCTGGGGCCCGACGGGAACTACGTGTTCATGAACGTGCAGGACACGCCGGCTGAGGGACCGGGAGCCTTGGATTGTCAGGTGTGCATCCACGTCGTCGACATCACGGACCGGACGAACCCGACACGGGTGAGCCTGTTCCCGGTGGAGGTGCTGGGCACGCACAACATCGAAGCCGTGGACGTGGACGGGACCACGTACGTGCTCTACACGGGTCAACCGCTCTACATGAGCAACCCGCTTGGCCCCGGATCGAACCCGCCGGCCGGGGCCGAGGTCGGGATCGCGCAGCTGGTCGAGGGCGCCAACGGGGACGCGCACCTGGTCAAGGTCTCCGAGTACCGGCACGCAGAGGATCACACCACCGGCGACCGTTCGTTTCCGCACGATATCCACGTCGAAGAGCACGCGCTGACCGGGCAACTCATCCTGTGGGCCAGTTGGTGGGAAGGCGGCGCGATCACCGTGGACATCTCGAACCCCCTGGTGCCCATGGAGCTGGACGTGGCCGACGACCCGGCACCCAGCGACGTGTTGAACATCCACCAGTTCAAACCCGAACCCGAACCGCGCACCGTGGACGGGCAAGAGAAGCTCTACGCTTGGAGCACCCCGGAGATCGGGGAACTGGACTCCGGCAGCGGCGTATACCGCGTGTACGATGTGACGGACCCGGCCGATGTCCAGCAGGTTGGAACGTGGGCCCTCCCGGGAGACGTGACCATCCCCGAGGCGTTCCTGATGAGCCCGCACACCGCGGACCTGAACCCGGACACGAACCTCGTCATCGCCGGGCACTACCACGCGGGGCTCTGGGTGCTCGACGCGACCGACCCCACGGATCCTCGCCACGTCGGGTACACGTTCCCGACAGGGGACCCCGGCGAGCCCTACACGGGCGACTACTGGTGGAAGAAACCCAACTTCGACCCGGACGGGTACGTGCCGAACATCTTCCAAGCCCGCTGGAACGACGACCTCGTCTGGGCCACGGAGCGCGGCACCGGCCTCTACGTGTACGAGTACACAGGACCCGTGCCGGGCCAGGGGCTGGAAAGCGGCGAGTGACCCGCCCGGTCTAGAACCCGCCCAGCAACGCCAGCACCATCAGGAACGCCGCCACGAGGCCAAGCCCCGCGCTGGCCCCCGCCGCGAGCTGGGCACGGCCCAGGTGCTCGATCCGCTCCCCGGGAGGACCCTCGTGCGCGCTGCGCATCCGGGGGAGCACGACCCCATGTTCGAGGCCCATCATGGCCACCGCGATCGCGATGCCGCCCAAGAGGGCGTGCCCCCATCCCGGCTCGAGCAGCCGGGCCATCGGGTTCCCCGATGCGATGACCAGCCAGAAGCCGAGAAGGAACGTCGCCGGCCCAAGCCACCGGTAGGGCGTTAACCGTTGGAGGATCGGGCCCAGGTTGGGCGCATGTCCTTCCCGGCCCCGTGCAGCGGGCAGGACCGCCCCGGCGAGGGTGGCCAGGTACCCGACCCACAGCATCGCGGCGACGACGTGCAGCGACCGGACCACCAGGTGCATCATGTCGGGCATCAAGCCGGCCAGGAGCAGGGGCCCGATGAGGCTTTCGAAGCAGGTTCAGGGGTGGGCCGGGGGGCCCGGTCCGGCAGGAACGTTCAAGTGCCCGAGCCGCTACCTTGACCTATGGAGGCAGAGCGGACGGGCTCCGCGGAACCGGCGCTCGACGAGGAGGCCCAGATCCAGGCCAACTACGACGACCACGAGTGCGAGTTCTGCGGAGAACAGCTCCCGGACCCCGGCCCGTCGTTCCTCCAACACTTAGACGAATCCGAGACCTGCCGCTGGCTCTGGTTGGCTTACAGGCCCCACGTGCACCAGGAAGCGGGTGGCAGCTGACCCGTCGCGGTTCGAGCCCGGTCCTTACTGGACCTCGACGCCTTGGTCGCGGAACCGGTCGCGCTCGCGTTGGCGAAGCGCGTACACGCTGGACTCGACGAGCGCGTGCTCCTTGGATTCCTCGTCGACGGCCTCCAAGAGGTCGTCCACCTCGATTCCCTCGCGCTCGCGCTCGGTGGTCCCTTGCTCGTGCTCCATGGCACGCTTGACGTAGTTCTTCTTGGCCGTGCGAACGATGCTCTCGATGAGGGCACCGGACACCACGTCTTGGCGCTTGATCGCTTTCAGGGACTCTTGCGCGGATTCCTCCGCTTTGAACTCGACCCACTGGTCGTCCCCGTAGATCGCGTCGAGCGTTTGCGTGCGAAGGTACTCGGCCGCGGGCTTGTCGCCGCCGTGCTCCTCGACGAGGTCCGTGTCGATGGGGATCTCCTTGTTCAGGTAGATGGAGAGAATCTGCTCGCCAGCTTCCCGATCGGGGCGCGGAATCTCGATGACCTCGTCGAAGCGGCCTGGCCGCAACAGGGCGGGGTCGATCATGTCGGGCCGGTTCGTGGCGCCCATCACGTACACGTCGTGCAGTTCCTTGATCCCGTCGAGCTCGCCGAGGATCTGAGCGATGATGTTCTTGTGCACGCCGGCGGTGTCCTGCTGGCCGCGCGTGGTCCCCAGCGCGTCGAACTCGTCGAAGAAGATGATGGCGGGCGAGGTCTCCCGCGCCTTGCGGAACAGCGCCTTGATCATGTTCTCGGACTCGCCCACCCATTTCGACATGATGTCGGCGACGCTGATGTTGAAGAACGTCATGTCGTTCTCGGTCGCGATGGCTTTGGCGAGCATCGTCTTCCCTGTACCGGGGGGCCCGTACAGCATCACGCCTTTGGGGGCGGTGAGCTTGGCCTCCTCGAAGAGCTCGGGCTCCTTGTAGGGGAGTTCGACGACGTCGCGCAGGCGCTCGATGACGTGGTCCAGGCCACCGATGTCCGCGTACGTGACGCCGGGTTTCTCCCCAAGGAAGAGCTCGCGCACATCGCTAGAGGGACGGATCTCCAAGAGCTCGTACGTAGGGGGGAGAAGCGAGACCTCGTAACCAATCTTGACCTCGTCCCCGAACTCGTCGTCCCAGGGGATGATCTTCTTCTCGAACCCGTCGCCGAGCGTGACCACGAGCTTGTCGCCGATGATGTTGTCGATCTTGCCGACGAGCCCCTCCTCGAACTTGCTGGAGGCGCCGATGATGGCGTACGATTTGGGATGCAGCCACACGTATTGGCCCTGGCGGAGATCGGACTTTTCGACCATCCCGGTCGTGACCTTGAGGACCTGGTTGTTGTGCGCCACGCTGGCCTCGTTCTCCTCCAAGTCGGGCCCGCGCAGGCGCAGAAGGTGACCATACAGGAGCGGTGGCTCCTTGATCTCCTCGAACTTCTCCTCGTAAGCGCCAAGCTGTGAGCGGAGCTCGCTGACCTCCTCCTCTCGAGAGTCCAGGGCCCGCTCCTGCTTGCGGATGCGGGTCTCCTGGTCGTCGAGCTTGTTGAGGATGTCGTCGAGCTCCTCGTTGCGCTCCTCGGGAAGGTCGTCCTCCTGGAGCATCCGTTTCACGGCTCGCTTCACCGACTCGATGGGGCCAATCCCCTGGTCGAGGTCCTCGTCGGATGGTTCACGTCGCATTGGGAATCCCCGCGCGGCGGGACCGCGCACTTGGCTGCCACCCTGGAAGTGGCCCCGAACCGTCCTTAACCTTTTGGCTTAGGACTAGGGCCGAGGGGCTGTCCCACCTTGCGTGCTTCCACGATAAAGGTCCTTGCTTCCCCGAACGCCAACGGGGGGGCCGATTCGATGCTACCGCGCGGCCCGTTCCTCACCGCCAGGCGGATGGAACGGGCAAGGTTTCAAGGAAGGGCCTCGTGGGGTGCATGATGGCCCAGGGCCCGCCTGGCGACACGGGGGACCCGGACGAGGATTCGTTCCCCCAGGACAGGCGCCCCCGGGCGGACATGGGGCCTCGCGTCCTGGCCGCGTTCGGGTGGACCGTGTTCCTGCTCGTCGCCATCGACCACGTCGGCGAGGGCCCCTTGCACGAGCTGGACGAGCCTCTCCTGGGCCTGGTCCCGCACGAGGGGCTTCTGTTCTCAGCCTCCGTCATCCTCACGAACCTTGGGTACAACGTGACGCTGGGCGCGTTCGCGCTGCTTGGCGTGTTCATCCTTCTTCGATGGAGGCGATTCGTGGACGCGGGTGTGCTTGCGTTCGGCACGGCCGCGTCCGCGGTCATCGTGCAAGGGCTCAAGGTCCTGTTCGCGCGCCTGCGTCCCGTGATCGGAGACTTGCCCGAGGCGTGCTGTTCGTTCCCGAGCGGGCACGCATCCGGGAGCGCGGTCGTGTTCATGATGCTAGCTGTCCTCTTGTTCGAGCACAGGACGCGGGTTCGGCCTTGGGCGGAGGGCATCGCCGTGGGGCTTGCCCTCGTGATCGGCGCCTCTCGCGTCGTCTTGGGTTTGCATTGGCCCACGGACGTGGTGGCGGGTCTGGGGCTCGGTTGGGGGCTGGCGGGGACCTTCTTGTTGCTTCGCTTGTACTTGCAGCGACGGATCCCGCTCCCGTCCGCGATGGGCAAGCCTCAGCCTGCGGCGTCTCAGGCTCCCATGCCGGAGGTCCAGCGCGTCGAGAGGGCTTGGTGTCAGATCGGGTGCAGCCGCTCGTCGGCGCCGTCCGGCGAGAACTCGTAGCTGACCCCGTACGCTTGGACCTCGCAAAGAGGATCGATGTCCACGATCAGGCCCGACTCCCGGTCGCACTCGAAGACGTGCCGGAGCACGGGCCAGTCCCCGCTGGTGCGGACCCACTGCATGCCGATGAGCAGCGTGTCCCTGTCCAGCGGTTCGTAGCAGGGCAGCATCGCATCTTCCTCCATGACGTGCGTACTTAAGCATATTGGTGAGCGGGATGAAGGGAAAGGGTGCGAAGGTCCGATGGTTCCCCGTTATCGGGGTAACTCCAAGGAGCCTGGGCGCCCTGGGGGTCCCATGCGGGTGGCCTCGCTGACGCCCTCCAACACAGAGATCGTGGCCTTCTTGGGCCTCGAGGATGAGCTCGTGGCGGTGGATTCGTTCAGCGATTGGCCGGATCGCGTGGACGGGTGCGTGGACCTGGGTCCTGATCTCCAGATCGACGTGGACCGGTTGGCGCAGCTGGATCTTGATCTCGTCTTGTCTTCCTTGACCGTGCCGGGCATGGAGGCGGTCGTCGAGCGCGTCGACGAGGCGGGGGTGCCTCAGAAGGTGGTACGGCCCCGTTCGCTGGAGGGTATCGAGGCGTCCGTCGTGGAGGTGGCCTCGGAGCTGGGCGTTTCGGACCGGGGCAAGCGGTTGGCGGGGGCGATGCGCGGGGAGCGGGAGCGGATCGCGTCGCTTACGGGTGCTCGTGAGGCCCCGCGCGTGCACTGGGAGTGGTGGCCGGATCCTGTCATCGTGGCGGGGCCGAAGGGGTGGATGCCGGGCGTGCTCGAGACGGCGGGCGCGAGGAACGCGTACGCTCATTTGGAGGCGGAGAGCCCGGAGGTGTCGGTGGAGGAGGTCCAGCGGGTCGATCCGGACGTGATCGCTCTTTGTTGGCAGGGGACGTTGCAGCGGGTCCAGCAGGCGGGAAGGGTCCTCGAGCGGGAGGGCTTCAGCGGTGTGCGGGCGGTCGTGGAGGGTCGGATCTTGGAGCGGCCGGAGGCGTTGTATGGGCGCCCGGGCCCGCGGGTGGTGGAGGGGATCCGATCGTTGGCGCTGGCGCTTCACCCGCAGCTTGAGCCGGAGCTGGGGGAGGCGTACGTGTGGGTGCCAGGTGAGCTTGCCCGGCCTGATCTGACGTAAGGGGCGAGGGGTAAAAGCGGGGGGCGAACGATGGGGGCTCGATGAGCCGCATCGCGACGGGCACTGGCGACGAGGGGACGACGTCCTTGTTCGGGGGCGAGCGGGTCTCGAAGACGGACCCGACCGTGGAGGCGTACGGGACGGTGGATGAGCTGAACGGTGCGCTGGGGCTTGTGCATGCTGCTGCGGACGATGCGCTTGCTTCGTGGGTGGAGCGCGTGCAGCGGGAGCTTTTCGCGATCGGGGCTGAGCTTGCCACGCCGGGTGGGGGATCCACGCGCATCCGGGAGGAGCATGTTTCTGGGCTGGAGGAGGAGTTGGACGAGCTGGAGCAGGCGATGCCGGAGCTGGGGGGGTTCATCCTGCCTTCGGGAACGGAGCTCGCTGCCCGGTTGCATCTGGCGCGTGCCGTGTGTCGACGGGCTGAGCGCCGGATCGTGGCGCTGCACGAGAGCGAGGAAGGCCCCGTGCGGGAGACGGTGCGGGTGTACGTGAACCGGTTGTCGGATCTTCTGTTCCTTCGCAGCCGTTGGGCTCTCGTGGAGGAGGGAGAGGAGATCGAGATGGAGTTCGAGCCCTTCCGAGAGGACGAGGCCTAGAACCCGTGGCGCCCGACGAGCGGGACGAAGGCGCACCCTCCGAGGGTTTCCTCCTCGTACCCGTCCTGCGTGCGCGTGACGCGCTTTAGGCGTTGGTGGCCGCGGTGCCCGACGGGGATGACCAGGCGGCCCCCGATGTCAAGTTGCTTGACAAGAGGGTCGGGCACGCTGGGGGCTCCGCAGGATGCGATGATCACGTCGTAGGGGCCTGCTTCAGGATGGCCCAGGCTCCCGTCCCCGTGCAGAATCGTGACGTTGTCGAGGCCCGCTTGCTGGATGTTCTCGCGGGCCAGCTCGACCAGCTCGGGTTTGATCTCGACGCCCGTGACGTGGCCCTCGGATCCGACGACCTCGGCAAGCACGGCGGCTAACCATCCTGAACCGGCTCCGATCTCCAGGCAGCGCTCGCCGCGGGAGGGTGTAGCTTCCTCGATGAGGATGGCGACCATGTGGGGGGCTGAGATGGTTTGACCGTCCCCGATGGGCACAGGCGTATCCTGGAGAGCCTGTTCGCGAAGCTTCGCGGAGGCTCCCGTGGGCACGAACCGCCACCGGGCGTGCTTCGTCATGGCGTCCCTGACATCGTCCCGGTTCAACCGGTCCCCTCGTTCGAGTCGATCCAACTGCTCTTGCCAGGTACGCTCGCGTTCCTGGTGCTTGATCGAATCCCCCACCCCCTTGTTTCCGTTGGACGGCTCAGGGTGCATACCGGGTCCCTCCAGCTTTCCTCGTCCTCCCGGATAGACCCTCGCATCTCGCCCCTCCCCAAAGAAGAGGCCATAGGGCTCAAACACCCCTTTCCCTGGAGATAGGACACTCGAGATGAACCGATCAAACCTGCAGAGAACGAACAGCTGAACTAGACGAGAAGAACACGGTGAAGAACAGCCTCAATCGTTTGATGCACTAGTTGTATAAGGGAGTTGTGATTCCCTTCCGTTCGAGCATTCGTTGAACTACTATTGGGGGGAGTCACTTGTTCGCCTGCAGCGGAAACAAGGGGGTGCCCCTTTCGGGGAAAGAAGACCCTAGCTGGCGGTGTCCATGATGATGACGTCTCGGACCGCTTTCACGTTGTCGAACGGGAAGATCAGGTAGCCACGGTCGTCCCGCTTGAACAAGCGCGGGTCCACGTCGCCGCTGGGCTCGATGAGCACGGTCGTTAGATCCCCGGTCGCCTCATCCATCTGGATGTTGCGAAGGCGACCCAGCATCAATCCCTCGTCGGACATGACGGTCTTCCCTTTGAGTTCGCTCGTAAGAACCTTCATGTGTGCATCCCTAACGAGGCAAGGGAACCCGAGCCTATTTGGGCGTTTCCTTTTCGAGTCGACGCGGTCTGCTCACATGAAGTCCGACAAGGACCCTTGCCGGCTTGGATCGTTCAACGCGTCGAACCGCTCCACCGCCGAACGGACCCGGTCCTCGGAGAACGAATGCTCCCTCACCAGAAACTCCACCACACCCTCCCCGTCCACGGGTCCCCAAGCTAGGTTCATCTCGCTCACATCCGCCGTCTCGTGATCCAGGAAGATCGACGCCGCCGCCTCGAAAGACCCCGGATCGCCCCCGAGATCCTCCGCCGCCTCACAAAGCGAGCCATGCTCCTTGATCGCACCCAAGGCGCGCTTAGGTCCAACCCCCTCGATGCCCTCGTTGAAATCCGTCCCCATCAAGACCCCGACGGCCACCAACTGCTCCCTTGACACCTCCAACGCATCCAGGACGTTCGCCAACCGGATCAGCTCCGGTTTCACCTCGACACGCTTGTCCTTGCCCGGCACCTTGCGCTTCTGGGTCGTCGTCAGGTTACGCACCAACCGAGGCGCCCCGAACAACAACGCATCGAAGTCCTGGCTCACCAACGCGAACGCCTCCCCCGCCTCCACGGCCGCAGCGGCCGTCGCCTCCCCCTCACGGGGCGCCTGCACCGTGGGGATCCCAAGACGATCCAAAAGATCGTCCGCCTGCTCGATCATCTCCCCCGACAGCCGCGAACTCTGCTTGGCTTTCGCTTTCGCCGTCTCAAGATCCCCCTCTTCGCGCGCCTGGCGCGCGGCTCGCTCGGCCTCCTCACGCCGCCTGCGACGGGCCTCCAGCGTGGCAAGCTTATCCTCCGGAGGCTCCCCGTCCCACACGAACACCGGTAGGATGCCCCCCTCGACCAGGTTCGCCATCCGGTACAAAAGCCCCGTCAAGTGGCTCGTCACGCGGCCCCTGTCGTCCTTCAACGGTGTCCCGCCCGAGCCACGGATCGACGCCAGGAACTGGTAGAGGATGTTGTTCCCGTCGAAGAACAAGACCTTCCCCGACAGCTCACGGATGGTCACCGTCTCGGAACGCACCAGGGAACCCAGGTCGACTCCCATGCTTCACCTACCCCGCACCACGCGCAAAAGGGTTCGCCCCCGCCCAGATGTTCCACCCACAAGCCCCGACGCGAACCCTCACATACTTGAGCACCGACCCGATGCCAACCCCCGTGGCCATCACGCGCGCCGCCTGGACCCTGGCCCTTGTCCTCCTCGCGACCACGGCCGGGTGCATGGCGGACCTTGAACGCCTCCCCCTCAACACCGAATGGGACGCCGCGCCCGAGGCCCTCGCCAGCGCGCCCACCCTTCTCCTCGACGAAGCGCCCGCCCAAGCCCACATCGCCGGACCCATCAACATCACCCCCTCCGAGCCGGTGCGCCTCACCGGCCTCGAAGCCAGCATCACGGTCCAAGACCAACAGATCCCCCTCACGGCCGCCCGCCTCGACCTCGAGGACGGGTTCCGCGAGCCCGCAGACGTGCTCGCGGAAGAACCCCCCCTCCAGACCGGGGCCTCCGTCCAGATGACGCTGCTCCCCCGACAGGCCGAGCACATCCCCCTCGATCCCGACCATGAGGTCAACCTCACCGCGCACCTACAATACCGATACCGAGACGGCGACGCCTTCGACGCCGGCCGGCTCACCATGAACGCCACCCTCCGACCCCAACCCGCGCAAGGGCCCACCCTCGGCACACCCCGGACCACAGACGCTGGCGTCCACGAGATCGTCTTCAAGGACCTCAACAACACCCTCCCCGAGGGTCCCACCCAAGTCCAAGCCTTCCACGTCGGCGACACCGTCGAACTCGACGCCACGATCGACGGGAACCTGACGCACGGGGAAGGCGTAACGCTGCTCACCCTGGACGCTGCTCACGAGACACGCCAAGGCGACGGGTACACGCTCTACCGCCTCGACACCGAGCCCCCCCTCGTCGCCGCATCCCCCGACCAAGCCGGGCAGGATCCCCTTCCGATGCCTGTCGCGCTCGTGGCGCTTGCCTTGCTCAGCGCAGCCTCCCTGACCCGACGGCATCGCTGACGCCGCTTAAAGGGGGGGAGCCCGATTTCGATGGCTGCGCAGCAAAACTTAAGGTCGGCCGACCCAAGCATGGGGATGCAGGCGACGTGGCGAACGCGTCCCTGCTCGAAGGTAGCCGGGAAGCGCTCAAGCCTCCCAACCTCCCAAGCCTCCCAACAGCCTCCCAAGCTCAGCCTCCCGCGCCCTCGGCTGCCTTCGACTCCTTCCTTCTCCCTCCGAACCCCATAGAGCCAGCCCTCCCTCCGACCGGAATGCATGGGTGAGGGTGAGCGGCCCGCCCGGCGCGTCGTCCGACCCGCGCCGGGCAGGCGCATGAAGCCGCCAGCCGGTCAGCCGGCGGAACTCGCCTCGCGTGCGTCCGCACGCACGCACAGCCATCGCGGAACCGCGGCGAGGCCGCGGCCCGGGGGCCCACTCGCGCTGGGGGTCCTAAAGCTTCCTCGTGACGTCGGCTTCGCATCCCGCGGAGAGCCTAGTTCTGTTCCCGGTCCGTCATCGCGTGCACGTCCAGGGCTTCGTCGACCTCGTCCTCCGACATCAGCCCCATCCGGACGACGGTCTCGCGTACCGTGGAGCCCTCGCGGAAGGCTTTCTTGGCGACCTCGCTAGCCTTCTCGTACCCGATGTGAGGGTTCAGCGCGGTGACGATGGCGGTCGATCGTTCCACGTACCGCCTCGCTGTCTCCTCGTTCGCCTCGATCCCTGCGATGCACTTCTCGTGGAACGTGCGGGAGACGTTGGCGAGCAACTGGATGCTTTCCAGGAGGTTCCTGGCGATCAGCGGCATCATGGCGTTCAGGTCCAGCTGGCCCCATTGGTTGCCCTGGGTGACGACGGTGTGGTTCCCGGCCACCTGCGCGCCCACTTGGACCACGCTCTCGCAGATCACGGGGTTCACTTTCCCGGGCATGATGCTCGAGCCGGGCTGCACCGCGGGCAGCGTGATCTCCCCCAAGCCGCAACGGGGGCCGCTTGCCAGCAGCCGGATGTCGTTCGCGATCTTCATCAAGCTCGAGGCGACCCCGTTGAGCACGCCGGAGACGTGGGTGGCTGCGTCCTTGCTTCCCTGCGCCTCGAAGTGGTTGCCGGCCTCCTGGAAGCTTGTACCCGTGAGATCGGTCAGCTCGCTGGCCACCTGCTCCCCGAACCCATCCGGCGCGTTCAGCCCGGTCCCGACGGCCGTCCCCCCGATGGCGAGCTCGCGCAGCTCGTCCGTGGCTTCATCGATCCTGGTCCTGCCGTTCTCGACGCTCGTCGCGTACCCGCTGAACTCTTGACCCAGGCGGATGGGGACCGCGTCCTGCAGGTGCGTGCGGCCGACCTTGACGATCTCGTCGAAGCTCTCGGCTTTGTCGCGAAGGCCCGCAGCCAGCTCGTCGAGGGCGGGGATGAGGGTCTCCTCGATGGCGAGCAGGGTGGACACGTGCAGCGAGGTGGGGATGATGTCGTTGCTGGATTGGCCCATGTTCACGTCGTCGTTCGGGTGGACGGTCTTCTCGCCCACGGGCTCGCCGAGGATTTGGGCGGCACGGTTCGCGATCACCTCGTTGGCGTTCATGTTCGTGCTCGTGCCGGAGCCGGTCTGGAAGATGTCCACCGGGAACTGGTCGTCGTGCTGGCCTTCGGCGACCTCCTGGGCGGCCTGCTCGATGGCCTCGGCCGTCTTCTCCTCGAGGCTCTCCTGGCGGCGGTTCACGCGCGCGCAGGCTTGCTTGACGAGGCCCAACGCGTGGATGAACCGGGCCGGCATGGGCTGCCCGCTGATGGGGAAGTTGTCCACGGCGCGCTGCGTGGAAGCCCCGTAGAGGGCTTCGCTGGGCACGCGCACCTCGCCCATGGTGTCCTCCTCGATGCGGTGGTCGCCGTCCGAGCGTGTCATCGACGAGCCAGCACGCCCGAGGCTCTTCTCCGTTTCCCCCGCTCGCGGGCCACGGGAAGGGGGTTCGGTCGGGCCTTGGCGCCAGGGGGTCAGATCAGCGGGGGGCTTCGCCGCGGGGGGCGTCTTCGATCACGCCCGCGTCCTCGTCCTTGTCGAGGACGCGAAGCACCTCCGCTCCTGCGAAGCGGACCGCGACCACGCCCCCGATGAGGGCATCCATGAAGTACGTGGAGGCCCGCCACACGAGGACCACGGTCGCCGTGACGGGCATCGCGCTAAGCGGCCCGAACACGGCCAGCACGCCCGCCTCCGCGAGCCCGCTGCCGCCCGGCAAGAGCGGGATCGTCTGCAACAGCGACACCAGCCCCGCCCCCAGCACGACGGTCAAGAACGAGAACGGGTGCCCGAACACGATCACCAGCAGGTAGTACAACACGAAGAACTCCAGAAGCCACGAGATGACCGTGGTCACGATGGCCCCCACGAACCGTGTCGGCTCGTTCAACAGGACGGTCGCCAACGCCCGGCGCATCCGAGCCGCCTCCAGCACGAGCCAATCCTTAGCCCGCTGCAACCGCTCGGCGCCCACCACCCGCTCGGCCAATTCCATCACCGGGATGGCGAGCTCCGGCTTGAACACGACCACGATGGGCAAGAAGACCAACCCGACGAGCACCAGGATCGCCACCGGGATCACGATGCCCAGCATGGCCGTATCCGGCAACAACGGCACCAATACGGCGAACGCCCACGCACCGATGAACACGAACAGCAACAGATCCAACCCCCGCTCCAGGAGCACGATCAAGCTGCCCTCCCGCGCCGGCATCCCACGGCTGGTCAACACGGCAAAGCGCACCGGCTCCCCCCCGAACCTGGCCGGCGTAAGCGCTGCCGCGAAGACGCTCGAATACACCGCCTCCACGCACCTCACCCACGGGACAGGGTGCCCAGAGCCCTCCGTCAGCCAGTGCAAGCGCGTCGCCCAGAACAGAAGCGCCAGGACGTGCAACCCCGCAGCGACCAGGAAGAACACCGGGTTCAAGCCCGAAAGCTCCTTTAGCAACACCTCCCGCTGCGTCACGAAGCTGAACACGAACACGGCCACCAGCGAGAGAACGCTCGCCGCCAGCGCGAACACGATCAACCGACGGAACCGACGAGACAACGCCACCTAGCCCCCCTCCTCGAGCAGGCCCCTCGCTCGGCGAACCCGCTGAACCACGGTCGCGTGACCCAGCACCGCCAACGCCGCGACCACCCACGGAAGGAACTGAACCTCCCCCCCTGCCATGTCCACGAGCCCCTGCACACCCACCGCCCCCAACAGCACGATCAAGCGCTCGCCCCGCTCGACGAGGTCCGCCCACGCGCTACGCGGAGGCGAAACATCCTCGTACACGCGGGCCCGCGCATAAGAGGTCCCGATGGCCCCCAAGAAGGCGACGAAGACGATCAGCCACACCCAGGCCTGCTGGTAATGCCAACCGATGGCCAGGAAGGCAGCCGCGTCCGCGTACCTGTCCAGCATCGAGTCCAGGTATCCCCCGAACGCGGACACCTTGTCCAGGCGCCGCGCCAACGCTCCGTCGACCAGGTCCAGCGCGTTCCCCACCCCTGCGACGAACGCGCCCAGGAACAGGTAGCCAAGCGCGATCAAGACCGCGCCCGCGGTCGCGACCAGGATCGCCAGCCACGAGACAGCGTTCGGGGAAACCCCGATCCGTTCGAACACGGCAGCCACGCGCTGGAAGACGCGGTCCACCGCGCCTCGATGGTCCGAGAGCACGTGCTCACCTCAAAAGCCCAGTTTCTTCATGGCCTTGGTGAGGGTGCTATGCACGCTCACCCAGACCGGGGAGGTGGCACCCACCAGGTGCCCTTCGTCGAGCACCTCGACTAGAGCCTGAGGGTCTGTCGGGTCGAACTCTGGGACCTCGGTGTATGCGGCCCCGAACTCGCCAAGGGTGTGCGCGTCCGAGCAGGCGACCATGGGGAGCTCGCGTTCCTCGGCCAGCTGGCGTGCTTTCTCGTTGGCACCGTTGAGCCGCGTCCGGGCGTTGAACACCTCCACGATGTCCGGTTGAACGTCCCAGGCCCGATCGTCGAGCCCCTTGCGCAAGGGGTCGAACGGGTGCTGGAGCAAGAACAGGCCTCCCTGGTCGTGGATCGCCTGGATGGCCTCCTCCAGCGGGCTGGGGCTCTCGATGGTCTCCTCAAGGAACAGGCCGATGATCTCGCCCGCGTCCGTCAGGATCTCCTCTCCCACGATCACATCCAGCTCGTGATCGTTCTCCTCGGTCCATGCGCGGAACTCGATCGCGCCCTCGGCCGTGTGGTGATCCGTGGTCGCGAGCACGTCGATCCCCGCCATCGAGCAGGTGTCCGCGATGTCCCGGAACCCCATCCGGGAGTCGGGGGAGAAGCGGGTGTGCGAGTGGAGGTCGACGCGGGGCATCTATGCAGTCGGCCACGGAGGGGGGAGGCGTTATGGCTTGCGGTTCGCCCTGCGGACTGGAGGCTACTTGAAGAGGAGCTTGAGGTAGAACCACCAGTTGGTGAGCTCTTCTTTCCTATCCCGGTCTGCCAACATGTCGCTGATCGTCTCGGCCACGTGGGGGCTGTTCGATGCGCGGCTGATGACGAAGTTGAGAAGCCACTTGTGTTGCCCCATCTTCTGGAGGCGGTGGCTGGTCTTGAGCTCCTCCCACATCTCGTCGCGTACGGCCTGTTCGTAGGGGGCAAGGTTGGCCCGTGTGGCGCCGCCGTTGTCCAGGACCTTGTCGAGGCGCTCGGTGGCGAGGCTGGCGCTCATCATGGCGTTCCCGATGCCTTCTCCGCTGAAGGGGTCGATGAGTTGGGCAGCGTCGCCCACGAGCATCCATCCGTTGCCGTGGATGGGGCGCTTTTTCGACCCGAGAGGCAGAATCCAGCCGCGTTGGGTGCCATCGATTTTCTCAGCATCGTCGAACCGGCCCTCGAAGAGCGGGTGCTCGTAGGCCTCCTTGAGCAGGGCTTTGAGGTCGCGCTCGTTGCCGTCCTCGTTGATCTTGGACTCAAGCATGCCGACGCCCACGTTGGCCTTCCCGTTCTCGAGCGGGAAGATCCAGAAGTAGCCGGGGATGACGCTGTCCAGGAAGTGCAACTCGATGTTGTCTGTGAGGTCCTTGATCCCGTCCCAGTAGACGCGGATGGCGGCTACCCAGTGGTCGGGGTCTCGGTCGTAGGCGCCGACCTCGCGGGCGACGGGGCAAAGCGACCCGCCGGCGCCGATCACGCAGTCCGCGGTGTGCTCTTCGCCGCTGGCGGTCTTGATGCCCGCGACGCGGTCCCCGTCCCAGAGGAGCTCTTGGACGGGGGTCTGCTCGTGTGCGGTCGCTCCGAACTTGCGCGCGGCTTGGAAGACGATGTTGTCGTAGACCTCGCGTCGGCAGACGTAGCCTGGGTTCGTGTAGGGGGAGGCGCCGCGTTCCCGGCGCCATTCGGCGGCTTTCCTCTTAGGGAAGTCGATCTGCACGGTGTCCCCTTTGGGCGAGGAGAAGACGACGCCGTTGGCGACCTGGTGGGGGTGTTCTTGGACCTGTTCGACGATGTCGAGCTCCTCGAGGACGCGGACGCTTTTCCCGCTGATCGCGTCCCCGCAGGGTTTGTCTCGAGGGAAGCTTTCCTTCTCGAAGAGGCCGACGTTCCATCCGCGTTTGGAGAGCAGACCAGCAGCAGTGGACCCGCCAGGGCCACCCCCCACGACGATCACATCGTAGTCGGGCACGAGTAAGAGGAATCGCTTGGGCCCTAAAGAGCCTACCCCGCGCTTTCGGGCAAGAGGACGAGGGGCCGCGCGGCGCGGGTTCGTCGATCGTCGGACAAGCGGTTCCCGGCCAGGAACCCTTAAACGGGGGGAGCCGTGCTGGAAGGGTGCCGATGGATGGTCCCCGGGGGTCCTCGATGGAGACGGTTCTGGAGGAGGTCGCGGGTCAGGTCGAGAAGGATCTTGTGAGCATCTTCGGCCACGGGGACGCCGGCGTCCGGGTGGAGGGGGCTGGATCGCCCCAGCTGGTGGCAGAGGGCGAGGAGGGTCGATTTTGCGTCTCGTGGCCGCCCAGGGACGGCCTCACCGAGGCGACGGGGCGCTTGGGCGCGCATGGGCGCATCGCGTTCGAGTTCGTGCTGGCTTCCCAGGCGCCGGCCTCCTTCTTCGAGGGGTACAGGCCTCAGACGGAGCGCCGTCGCGAGCTCTTGTTCGATCGGGTCGAGGAGTACATCGACGATTCGTTGCGGAAGAACCCGTACTACACGCCGTTGGTGGTCGAGCGTCGGGGGCCGGCGATGCTCGTGTACGGGGACGACGAGTACGTTTTGGTGGCCGAGGACGCGTCGTACAGGGGCTCGGGGATCCTCGAGTGGAAGGTCAAGCGCTTGATCGCGTTCGCGGTCACGGACACGGACGAGCTGATCTTCAAGGACGAGGACCCGGGAGCGCCCGGAAGCGGGCTGGGCTAGGCCTGTGGGCGAGCGCCCGGCCTTGAACCGATAACCCTAAGGCGTGCGATTGCATGACACGCATGAGAAGGCGGCCCAGGCGACCTTCCCAAGCCTCCAAGCCCAGCCTCCCAAGTTCCGCGTCTGGGTCGCCTTCCCTTCTCTACCTTCTCGCCCTCCTAGGGGCTGGGTTCCTCGTCCATCATGTCCGAGAGGAACGTGGCCTTGCGCCGCTCCTGCCAATCCTCCGTGATGAACCTCGTGGTGACCTCCACGAGCGGGTGTTGGCTCTCCTCGACGACCTCGACGTCGTCCAGGGTCTCGAGCCCTGCCGCGCGCGCGTTCCGTTCGAGGCCTAGCTCGATGTCCCTGTCCAGCTTGAGCACGTAGGCTTCGAGGGTGGATCGGTCCATCTGCCGCGCCGCGATGACGCGGTGGTGCCCGTCGACGAGGATCGCCTGAGGTTCCTTGTCGATGACGAGGATCGGCTCGGCCAAGCCCCGCATCAGCTCGAGCCGCCGACCGTCCAGCTCGTCCCCGTAGATGCGCTTCTGCGTGGGGAGAAGCCCACCGATCTCGATGGGTTTCTCGACCGTCTCTATCTGGACGTCGTAGAGGCCCTCGAGGGTTGTCTTGAGCTTCTCCATCTTGGAGGGGGTGACCCGTTCGATGTGCCCGCGGATCACGTCCGTGGTGGAGATCACGCCCACCATCTGGCCCTCGTCGTCGACGACGGGGAGCTCCTTGACGCCCATGCGGAACAGGATCCGGGCCGCGTCGCCCAGCGACATGTCGGGATGCGCGACGACGGTGCCGGGAGCGATGATCTCGCGGATGGGCGTCTTCAGGGCGTCCAGGTGACGGAGGAGCTCCTTGGGCGTCAGGAACCCCATAAGGGACTGGTCTTTGGCTACGGGCAGCCCCACGTGGCCCTCCTCCGTGATGCGGTCGATGGCCTCTTGGACCGTGAGGCTGGGAGAAAGGGACGTGACCTCCTGGGTCATGTAGTCCCGGACGCGCTCCTTCTCGCGGGGCACGCTGGCCAGGAGCCCTGCTGGACGCCAAAGGGTTTTCCCTCTGCCCTCGCGAATCGTGAAGACCTCTCTGGCCGGTGCAAGAGGGGGCTTGCTGGGACGAGGGATGGGTTGGTTGCGCCAGCCAGAAGGCCCTGAGCGTGGTACGCTTTGACACAAGGTTTATCTACGATGACGTTCAACTATGATGCGGCGCTGTAAATGA
>CAZOQA010000021.1:0-21956 GCA_964581775.1 uncultured Thermoplasmatales archaeon
GCGTCGCCGAGGGTGGTGGGTCGCGGGGAGGAGGGCCGGGGGGGCGGGTTGGAGGGCGGGGATATGGGTCGGGGGTTGTCGCGCGGGTTCGAGCATGGGTTCGAGGCGTAGGCGGGGCTTTCGTCAAGGCTTAAGACCCGGGGCTTGGCTGGGGGAGCGTTGATGGATCGGGGTTCCGTGATGCTCGTGGCCGGGGGCGTGCTGCTCGCGGCGGGGTTCGTGGCGGCTTCGTGGTGGGAGTCGTCCCAGCGTCCGGACCCGATCTTGGAGTTCCCGGTGTCGTTCTCGGAGCAGTTCTCGCCGGTCGTGGTGGACGAGGGGCATTTGGAGGAGGGGGACAACGAGACGTACGCGTTCCGGATTGATGATCTCAACGTGTCGTGGACGGAGACGCGGTTGGTGTGGGAGGAGGATTCGGGGGAGGTGTCCACGTTCCGGGTGAACGTGACGAGCCCGTGGGGCCAGACGTGGACGAACGAGACGCGGGACGAGGTTGTGGTGGTTCGCGTGGACGTCGTGGAGGTCCCGCAGGGGGGATGGGTGAACGCGACGGGCGTGGGGGAGGCCGACGCGTCCGCGTTCCAGCGGTTCGCTAGCGAGCGGGGCATGGGGTTGTGGGAGGTGGAGGTGACCTTGGTGGAGGCGCCGGGGCAGCGCCCGATCCCGGGGTCGAGCATCGAGACGCGCCCGGATGGGGACAACTCGTACGATCTGCAGTTCCGGTACGCGTTCTTCGAGGGCACCGTGGGGGGGACCCCCCGTGGGTGAGACCTAGGCCTTGCCTAGCACGCCTATATAGGGCCTGTTCCCACACGTGGACGCATGCGCGTCGTCGCCTTCGGTTTGGCCCTGGTCCTTGCGCTTGCCCCCTCGAGCGTTCTTGCCGGATCCGCCAGCGCTCCCGAGGTCGAGGACCCGGCAGGAGACGTGAACGCGCAGCACTTCGTCGACACGGGCCTTTTGAACGGGCTCGACGAGCTCTCGGAGGAGACCGAGATGGCGGGGGACATCGTGAAGGCGTGGGTCCACGGGGAGACCGAGGACGCGTTCGAGGCCACGGTCGAGCTGGATGCGCTGCCCAGCGAGGGGGAGATCGAGCTGGCGCTCCCAGAGGTGTGGCTGCACGTCAGCGTCCAGGATACGGTTTACCACGTGCGCACGGGGCTGGAGCTTGCCTCCTCGGGCGGCCTGTTGGAGGCCGAGCACGAGCTCTACCAGCACGCCTCGCCCGTGGGGATGCTCTCCGGCACCGTGGACGCGGACGCCGGTCAAATCACCGTGACCCTCCCGAAGGCCAGCGTCGGATCCCCGCAGCCCGGGGACCGCCTGACCCAGATGCACGCGAGCACGCACCTGGAGGTGGACGGGCAGGACGGGCTCGTGCTCGACTACGCGCCCGACGCGGAGGCCGTGGACCCGACCGAGCTGGACGACCCCACGCAACTGGATCCCTCGGAGCTGGGCCTGGGCCCCGAGCTCTCCTACGGGCAGGCGTACATGTTCGGGGACTTCCAAGGCGCAAGCGACGTCACGGTCGACGCCTCTCCGGACAGCCTCGAGCTCCAAGCCGGGGAAAGCGGTCAAGCCGCGCTCACGGTCGCCAACCAAGGGGACGCGCAGGACACCGTGACCGTGCAGGCCGGGCAAGCGCCCGCCGGCTGGAACATCGACGCCTCGCCGGCGCAGGTCCCGCTCGGGCCCGGGCAGTCCCAGCAGGTCATCGTCACCGTGGCGGCGCCCCAAGGAGCCTCCGGGCAGCACCTGATCCTCATGGAAGCCGCCCCGGGGTTGGGCTCGAGCGCCCTGACGGCCCTCAGCGTCACCGTTCACGAGGCCCAAGAGGACCCCAGCGAGCCCGACCCGAACGGGGACAACGGGTCCGAGACCCCCCAAGACCCCGCCCCCGGCGACGACGGGGAAGACGCTGACGGGGACGAGCCCGGTGGCGAGCCCGGGGACGACGACGGCCAGAACGGGGCCCCAGGACCGGGCCTGGCCGGCCTGATCGCGGCCCTCACCGCGTCCGTCGCGCTCAGCCGGCGCAGAGCCTGACCGACACGCCGGTGGCGACCCGGCTGACGAGCAGGTCACCCGGAGGAGCCCGCGGTCTCGCCGTCCGCGACCTCCTCGGCGACCTCGCTGGCCACGCCAGCCTGACCCTCCTCACCCTCCTGGCGCTCGAAGAACTCGTCCAACGCGATCTCCACCGTCTCCGAGATGTTGTTCTCCGTGAACAGCTTCAACGCGTGCAGCTTGATGTGCTGCTTGATCGGTAGCTTCACCTTGATGCTCTTCCGAGAGGAGAGGTCCTTCTTCTGCTCACGGATGAACACGCCCAGATCCTGTTCGTCGATATCCTTGCTGGCCACGTCTAAATCACCTTCGATCTGTAGGGTTGCCTGCCCTCGAGCCCGCTGGCAAGGACCTGAAGCCCGACCAGGCGGGGTAAGGCGCTGCTCCATGCTCTCCCAGCCCAGGGGATAAGAGCGAGCCTGGCCTCCCCCGCGCCCCAATACACCTAGACGAAACCACACGAACCGGAACCTTGAAATGACGCCTCCGGCGCGCGTCAAGCCAGAAGCTCCACCACCACGTACGCGACCGCAAGCAGCGCCAAGAACGCCGCCACCGTCGGATCCTTGCGCAACCCGATCGACTCCCTTGCGAACATCACCCCCACCCTCTGCCCCCCACCTCCCTTCAAGCCGCCTACGCGACCCCTGGAACCCCACGCACCAAGCGCTCCCCGGCGAAGCGGACCACGGGACAAGCTCCCCTGCGACCCCCCGCGCCCCTCTCACCCGCACCGACGATGCTCGCGCAACCGACGCACAATCGGCCGGTACGCCGCCCTCCTCACCAACAACCCCCAATGGCCCCCGAACCGCAACCGATGGTTCTCCGCCGGCTCCAACCGCGCGTTCCCGTACGGCACCACCAACGAGTCCCGCGCCGAGAACACGTTCACCAACGGCACCCGAAGAGGAGCCTCCGACAGCTCCCGCAAGAACCCCGACCCCGGCAACATCTGCCGACACGCCGGACGCACCGCCGCCACCAACGCCGTCAACGTGCCCTCATGCGGCGTCCCCAACGTCGCGCACACACCCACCTCCTCCTCCCCGCCCAGAAGCTGCACGAACGCTCGCACCACCAACCCCCCTAAGCTGTGCCCGATCAAGTGCACCTTCCCCGCGCCCGAAGCATCCAACACCTCCCGAACCCGATCCCCCAGCGAACGCGCAGACGCCTCGATGTCCTGCAACCCCAACCCCGGGAACGACACGGACTCGACCCGGAACCCCTCCCGCCGCAACCGCCGGCGGAACACGTTCCAATACACCCTATCCTGACCCGAGAAGCCAGGCGTCAACACGACCGGCGAACCGCAAGCTGATCCCATCCCCACCCCCTCGAGGCGGGACCTGGTTGAAACGCGTATCGATTCGCTTCCGCGATGCGCGCCGCGCGTTAGATTCATCCCTGCCCCCGCCCTTTGACGACGCATGCCCTCGAAGGTGCGCGCCCCGGACCCGGACGCAGACGACGTGGTCTGGGTGCCCTCGGACGAGTACGTGGAGAACGCGAACGTGACGCGCTTCATGCGCGAGCACGGCATCACATCGCTCGAGGACTTGATCAACCGGTCCCGAGAGGACATCGAATGGTTCTGGGGCGCCATCGAAGAGCACCTCGGCGTAGAATGGTTCGAGGACTACGACCAAGTGCTCGATGTCAGCGACGGCAAGAAGTGGGCCCGATGGTTCACCGGCGGCCAGATCAACCTGGCCCACAACTGCCTGGACCGATGGGCCCGCGACACGCCGGAGTCAGTGGCCATCGTCTGGGAGGGCGAGGACAAAACCGTCGAGCAATGGAGCTACGAGAAGCTCTACCGCGAGACCAACCGCTTCGCCGGGGCCCTCGAAGAGCTTGGCATCGAGAAAGGCGATGCGGTGGGCGTCTACATGCCTATGGTCCCCGAGACCGTGGCCGCCATGTTCGCCATCGCGAAATTGGGCGCCATCTTCATCCCCCTTTTCAGCGGGTTCGGCGCGGACGCCATCGCCACGCGGCTTCGCGACGCGGACGCCAAGGTGCTGGTCACCGCGGACGGGTTCCTTCGCGGCGGCAAACAGGTTCGCATGAAGCCCACCGCCGACGAGGCCCTGGAGAGCGTGGACTCGGTCGAGCACGTCGTCATGCTTGAGCAACTGGGCGTGGAGGTGAACTTCAACCCGGCCCGGGATCTGGCCTGGCACGAGGTCACGGTGGACAAGCCTCCCACGCGCGAGTCTGAACCCGTGGACAGCGAGCACCCCTGGATGGTGATTTACACGAGCGGGACCACGGGCAAGCCCAAGGGCGCCGTGCACGCTCACGGGGGCTTCCTGGTGAAGATCATGCAGGAGGTCCACCACCAGTGCGACATCGGGCAGGAGGACCTGTTGTACTGGATCACGGACATGGGCTGGATCATGGGCCCCTGGGAGGTCATAGGAGGCCTCGGCGTGGGCGGGTCCGTCCTCATCTACGAGGGTTCCCCCACGCACCCGGACCCGGGACGCGTGTGGGAGATCGTCGAGCGGTACGGCGTGGACGGGCTGGGCGTCTCCCCGACGTTCATCCGCGCTATCAAGCCCGAGGGCGACCAGTGGGTCGAGAAGCACGACCTGTCGAGCCTTCGCACGATCGGGTCCACGGGCGAGCCGTGGAACCCGGAGCCGTACGAGTGGCTGTTGGAGACCGTGGGCGGCGGCGAGGTCCCCATCATCAACCTGAGCGGGGGGACCGAGGTGGGCGCGTGCTTCTTGTCTCCGCTCCCTATCACGCCCTTGAAGCCTTGCTCGCTGGGGCACCCGTCCCTGGGCATGGCCGCGGAGGTCCTGGACGAGGACGGTCGGCCCGTGGACGAGGGTACGGTGGGGGAGCTTGCGTGCACGGAACCGTGGCCGGGCATGACGCGTGGGTTGTGGAACGCGCCGGAGCGCTACGAGGAGGCGTACTGGTCCCGCTGGGAGGACACCTGGGCGCACGGGGATTGGGCCAGCGTGGATGAAGACGGGTTCTGGTTCCTTCATGGGCGCTCGGACGACGTGATCACGGTGGCGGGCAAGCGCGTGGGCCCGGCCGAGGTCGAGTCGGCGGTCGTGGACACGGGCTTGGTGCAGGAGGCCGCCGCGGTCGGCATCCCGCACGATGTCAAGGGTGAAGCGGTGCATGTGTTCGCGATTCCCACGAGCGTCGAGGACGAGGATCGGGCCCGCGAGGAGCTCTCGAACGCGGTCGTGGAGCGGCTGGGGAAACCGTTCCGGCCCGCAGGGGTCCACTTCGTGGCGGATCTTCCGCGTACGAAGACGGCCAAGATCCTGCGCCGCGCGATCGAGGCGAAGGCCAGCGGGGAGGACCCGGGGGACTTGTCGAGCTTGGACAACCCGGAGGCGTTGGAGATGATCGAGCCGGTCCCGTAAGCGTGGGGTGCAACATGAAGGTCGGGCAGGGTGGGTTCCGCGTGGTGGGGGACTGGGGCGAGATTGTGGAGCATGCGGAACGGTTGACGAGCGCGCTCGATCGGGCCTTCGTCGAGGAGGAGCGCGAGCGTTTCGAGGAGGCGTTCGAGCAGTGGCGCGGGTGGCGCCCTCGGCCGGGCGAGGTCGTCGAGGAGGTCCGGGATCGGACCGCCGAGGAGGCCAGCTTGGACGAGGCGGACGTGGAGGAGGAGGCGAACGGGGTTCGCGAGGATCTTCATGAGGCGCGCGAGCACTTGGAGGAGAAGCTTGGCGAGACCGAGGGGGTCCCGGAGGCGGCCGAGGCGGTGAAGGGTGCTGCGGAGAAGGCATCCCGGTCGGCTCGGTCTGCGTCACGGCAGGCGTGGCGCGCGCTCGAGGAGAGCGTGTACCGGCATGTGATGACGCGCGTCTCGCCGTACTACTTCGACAACGCGTTGGTGAGCGCGAGCCTAGAGCGGTTGGGGGAGGCGTCCTTCGCGTTCGAGGTGAAGGTCAAGGAGGACGCGCTGGAGGACCGGGTTGTGGCGCGGCTCGAGGAGGAGTAAACATCCATACAGTTCCTCTTGCTCGAGGGGTTGAACAAATAATGAATGAGTGTTTAAACACCGGTCGGGCTCCCCTAGACCTTGCGGGTCTGCTACGCAGAAGCATGTAATTCTATCACAAACAGGGGAAAGTATTTCCGAGCCCTCGCTGATGGCCCCTATCGGGAGGTATAAACTCCTGAGCTTGGGGACGAAGGTGCGTTGGGGGGTCTGGGAAGACCCCCCGGTCGTTCGCTCGACCGGGGCAGGTCCGCCCAGGCTCCTCGGCTACTCCTTTCTCCCTCGAGGTGTAGAACCATGAAGAAGATCGTATCTGTACTAATCGCGCTCTCGATGTTCGGCGTCATCGCCCCCGCGGTGGCCGCCGACAACGTGAGCATGGGAGAACGGAACGTTGACTGGCTGCTCGAGGAGTACGAGGCGCTCCAGGGCATCTCGATGGATGAAGAGGTCACGCTGGAAACCAGCGGCCAAGAGGAGACCCTCACCTTCGGTGAGGCCCTCGACGAGTTCGCTGACCGATCCGAGCGCATCGACCTCGAAGCCGTCACGTCCAGCGAGGCCGGACACTCCGGCGCGCACGTGGGCGACATCTGGATCCTCGGCACCACGAACGGCTGCCCCGCGGACAACGTCCTCGCGCCCGCACACGGCCTGGGCAACCAAGCGCCCGACCCGCAGCTGTTCATCTACGACGAGCCCTTCCAGCAAGTCAGCGCCACCGGCGTGCTGACCGTGGCTGGGTTCACCGACAAGTCCGCCGGCTCCTACAGCACGGCCGAGATCGTCGGCTACACGGACAACTGGTGCCTGGAACTCTTCGGCATCGGCCTGTACTTCCCGTTCATCAACGGGGTCGTCACGGGCGAATAAGCGCTCTGCAGCCGCGAACCCACCGAGAGGGCCCTCCCCTCTCCGGCTCCCCTTTTTCCCTCATATCGTCTCCACCCGCCCTGCCAGCGGCAAGGCGGACGGTCGCACCCCGCCCGGGGGGCGGCCTCCTCAAGCGCCCCAGGCGGGCCCTTGAGGCTTCCGCATGTCCCAGGGGACCCCTCACGCGTCGCCGTGGCTCAAGGGGGACAGGGGGAGCTCGAGCTTCGCGGGTCGATCCCCGTCGAGGAGCACCTGGATCTCCCCAGGATCGTACAGCTCGGCCGTGCTGCCGTCATCCGTGCTGGACAGGGTCAACCGG
This sequence comes from uncultured Thermoplasmatales archaeon, assembly GCA_964581775.1. Taxonomy (GTDB): domain Archaea; phylum Thermoplasmatota; class SW-10-69-26; order SW-10-69-26; family SW-10-69-26; genus PWVY01. Next base: position 7,248 of record CAZOQA010000021.1, read on the forward strand.
ATCGAGTCCCCTTGCTCGAAGATGTCCTCTTGCGGGTACATCTCGATGGTCACGGGCGTGGGCTCGCCCGGGATCACGCGCTGGGGCTGGTCCACGCCGGCCCGGTACGTCGGGTTCAAGTACCCGTAGTTGTTGCGCTCCCAGTCGTCCCCGCTGCCCGTCTCGACGATGGCGACCAGGTGCACGTCTTCTTGCTCGGTGACGACGGTCAGGTTCAGCGTGGGCGTCCCGCTGATGTGCAACGCCTCGTCCAGGGGCTCGCTTTCGAGCACGACCTGGGGCTCGCCCATCGAGACCTCGGCCTGCCCGGCCGGCGGAGCCTCCCACGAGACGGTGCCCGCGGGCGCCTGGGTGAAGCTTAAGCCGTTCTCGGTCACGTTGACCGTCTTGCTCGGGGCCTCCAGCGGCGGCCACGCGTCCTCGTAGGAGTGCCAGGTACCGCTGTCGTCCTCGATGTAGGCGAGGTCGTCCTCGAACATGCCTGTGTCGGCTCCGTTGAGGGTCTCGTCGAAGAACGCGGTGGCAAGCTCCCACCAGTCGCCGTACGCGTCCTCGGCCTCCTCGGGGAAGCTGTGCGGCATCTGGGGGGCCACGAGCGTCTTGTTCGTGTCCAGCTCGTTGAAGTAGGGGTCGATGTGGTCGGGTTTCACGTTCCAATCCTGCATGCCCTGAGCCATCAACACGGGCACGTTCACCTGGCCGGTTCGAGGGTTCAGGTTCCGGTCGGCCCACCACGCATCGTACGTGCCGCTGGTGTCCACGCCCTTGACGATCTGGGAGGCCTGATCGCACTGGGACTTCTGGGAGGCCTCCTTGGTCAGCCAGTTCTCGTATTGGGGGTTCGCGCTGGGCGCACCCGCGAAGGCGTTGTAGCCCGCGTTCGTGACCAACTGGCCCTGGTAAGGGACGCCGCCCTTGTGGTGGTAGTGGTAGAAGCTGGTGCTGGCGACGACCGGGATCACGCCGCCCAGGTGCTCGTTGTCGGCGATGGCCGCGATGTGGGCCTCGCTTCCGGGGTAGCTTGCCCCGATGAAGCCCACGTTCCCGTTGCTCCACTCCTGCGTGCCCAACCATTCCGTGAGCGCGTCCGCGTCGGCGATGTCCATGCTGCCGCGCAGGTCCAGGCACCCGCTGGAGTCGTTGGTGCCGCGCACGTCCGCGAACGCGAACGCGAAGCCCCGCTCCACGAACTCCTGCACGTACGTCCCGCTCGGAGGCCCCACCATGGGTTCGATCAGCATCGCGCGGCCCGGCGCGTTGTACGGCGTGAACTCCGCGATGACCGGCGCCTCGTCCACGCCCGCAGGCTTGACGACGCGAACGTGGATCTGGACGTCCTCCCCGACTGGCATCTCGATGAGCTCTGTGAACTCCTCGAGGTCGATGTCGGGGGAGCGCTCGGGCGGTTGGTAGTCCACCTCGTCGGCCCCCTCGTCGGCTGCGGGATCCAACGGCTCGTCCGAGCCGATGCATCCCGCCACGAGGAGGAGGCCTGCTGCGAAGACGATCGCGACCGTGACGCGGGGCTTCATCACGCCACGAGCCGCCCTCGGTGCTTTTCAACGTTGTGGCACACCGCTCAAGGTGACACCTCCCTCGGACAAGACATCGGCCCGAACGCTTTTGTGCCGCCTGGGACGCTGCGGGACCGATGCGCCGCTGGATCCTAGTCACCGCGCTCGCGCTTGCCCTCGCCGCCGGGTGCGTCGGCCTCTCCGACGACGAGGTCGACCCCTCGCAAGCCGACACCCAGAACCCGAACACGACCATCACGCCGGTCGAGGACCGCCACACGATGGCCTTCGACACGGACACGGAGACCTGGAGCCAAACCCTCCAGGAAGGCCCCTACGAACCCATCCTCCCCGGGAAGAGCGTGCACGTGATGGTGGACCTTCCCGCCACGGAAGGCCCGGCCGCCGCCGCAGGGCAAGCGAACATGCATATGGGGATCTTCCTCCCCCAGATCCCCGGATGCGACTGGGATCTCCCCGACGAGATCACCGCCGAGTCCCCCACCGACCTGTTCGGGAACCAAGACCTCGACGAGGCCTGCCAAGTCCCCGTCGTCGCCGACGTGGGCCCCTACTACAGCACCAGCGAAGACCGCGCCCCCCTCACCGGCGGCTCCGGCGGGACGCAGATGGAAGGCGACAGCGTCGCCACGGAACCCGCCGCGCGCCTTGGCGGGTTCCTCATCGAGCAACTCGTCCCCCACGGATACGCCGTCGCGCAAGTCAGCGTCTTCGGCACCGGCGACAGCGGTCACTGCATGGACCTGATGGGACCCAGCGAGCAAGCCGGCATCGACGCGGCCGTCACGTGGCTAGGCGAGCAACCCTTCACGAACGGGAACGTCGGCCTGACCGGACGAAGCTACGACGGCACCACTCCCTGGGAAGCCGCCGCCCAAGGCAACGAGCACCTGAAAACCATCGTCCCGCTCAGCGGCCTCATCGGGCTGCACGATCTCATGTGGCGCAACGGGACCGCCGAGATGCGAGGCGGCACCAGCCTGCTCGCCGGCCTCTACTACACGTTCGCCATCGACGGAGCCCAAGACGACGCCCACCACCTGGCCTGCCCCGGATCCGCGCAAGGGTTCCCCCAAGGATGGGCCGCGTACGCCACCGGGGACCACGTCGCCCCCGAAGCCAACGACTACTGGACCCAGCGCTCCGGGTTCCTCGACCGCGCGCTCGAGAACTACAACGGAAGCGTGTACTACATCCACGGCATGCAAGACTGGAACGTGGACCCGCACATGGCCTTCCCCGCGTACGGGACGCTCGTCGAGCACGGGTTCGAGGTCAAGGGCCTGTTCCCACAGATGGCCCACAACTACCCCGACCGCTTGTCGGAGCACGAATCCTGCGACGGGGCCGAAGAACGCTGCGAAGCCCCCACCAGCGTGCGCCACGACTGGGCCCAGGACCTGCTGGAATGGTTCAACCACTACCTCAAAGAGACCGGAGAGAAACCCCAGCTGCACGTCGAGATGCAAGACGACGAAGGCTACTGGCGCATCGAGGACAACTACCCGCCCGAGGATACCCAAGCGCTCGAGTTCACGCTCGACGACGCCGACCACGACGCAGGCGACCCCGCCCTCGTCGCCGGCACCAGCTTCCTCGGGCCCAGCGTGGAAGAAACGATCACGTTCACCTTCCCCGCCATGGAGAACACCACACGCGTCGCCGGCATGCCCACCTTCCACGTGGACGTAACCCCCACCGGCCCCGGCGGACAGCTCTTCGCCGAGCTGCGCGACGCCACCCGCGACGAACACCTTGGCCACGCGGTCATGGACCTGCGCTACCACGACGGCGGGGACGAGATGCAACCCATCACTCCGGGAGAGACCATCACGGCGAAGATGCAGTTCTTCGCGCTCGACGTCGTGATCCCCGAAGATCACCAGCTCGAGCTGCACCTGGCCACCACAGGCGAGGACTACATGCCGCCCGCCATCAACAACCCCGTCCAAGTGCACACCGGCACCGAGAGCGTGCTCACGTTGCCCACGATCGAGCGTACCGCGGATGCGTTCTTCCTGCCCCCCGGGCACGCTGACGAACTCGGCGACGGCGTGCCGCCGGACGCGGACGGGGACGCTGAGTCCTCCTTCGAGGAGTAGCCTCCCCGCGTCCAGGGGTCACGCGGCGGCCCGCAAAGGCTACCGCGGGGGTTCCTCTCCTTCTCCCCCAGCAGTGAAGGCGGGGGTCAGACCCGTGTTCGTCGAGAGCGTGCCCCGTCGAGACCCGAGGGGCTCGTGGGTCGGCTCGGGGCAAGAGCCCCGACCCTGAGACGTCTCCCGTCGCAGGATCGGCCCCGGCACGACCGATGGCCCGGTGGGCTCCACTAGAGCGGAGGGGTACGAAAGAAGAAAAGAAGACCGGGCGGGGGGGTGCCCCGCCGGAGGGTGGCTTGCCGGGATTAGCAGGGGGCCTCGTCGAGGTTCGCGACGCGATCCCCGGGCGTGTCCGTGCCAGTCTCGAGGCTTTGCCAGTGCCCGAACGAGTACACGGACCCATCGGCGTCGAGGTTGATGTTGTTCTCGCCTGCCGTGTCGAACGTGTGCTCCCGGTCGGCATTCTCGGTGCTCCAGATGCCCATCACGCAAAGGGAGTCCCCGTCTCCGAACCCGCTCTCCTGCGGGGTCGCAAGCACGGGAGCCCAGCTAAGCCGAATGTTGAACCCGCCGGGCGTGACCCCGCTTTGCGGACTGAAGGCCCGCTCGAAGACGCCGATCTCTCCGTCGACGTCCTCGCAGAGGTCGTTCGCCGCGATGGCCTCAAGCTCGTCGTCGGTGAAGAACGCCCCGATCTTCTCGTGGAACCCGATGGTGGTGCCCACGAGGCAGTTCTGCGCGGTCGGGTCCCCGGTGCCGAGGATCTGCGTGTGCTCCTGGATGCGCTCTTGTTCGCTGGCTACGGGTTGCGCGGTCACGAGCGTGGGGCCCGTGACCTTGAGCACGAAGAAGGCTCCGACGCCCTTGTCCGTGTCGTAGCCCCATTCCTCGAGGAGCTGCCCGCAGTTCGTTTGCGCTCGGTTCTGGCACTGTTCGCCGCTGTAGGCGTCCCAGAGCGACTCCCACGGGCACAGGTCGTCCCCGGGGAGAAGGTTCGCGCCGGGGCAGCTGTCGAACTGCCCGTTCTCGTTGAAGTCGACGACGCCGTGCACGCTGCCGCCCGCAGTGTACACATCGGGCTGCCAGTAGCCCTCGTCGGTCTGGCTTTCGGGCGCGGGGAGCCCGCTCTCGTCGAGCACGGTGGGGTCCTTGAGCGTCACCGTGGACTGGGAGATGCTGGTGACGAAGCGTAGGCCAGCGTCCCAGGTCACGTCCTCTTCGTTGAGGACGAGTTCACCGCCTGCGTTGCAGGCGAGGCCTTCGTCGATGCCCGCGCTGAACGTGTGCTGGTTATCGGGGCCAGGTTGGGCGTGCTCGGGCGTTTGGCTGGATTCGAGCGCGCTGCCACGGTCGATCGCGTCGAGGAGTTCGGGTGGAAGGGTCTCCTCGAGCAGGTTGTTGATGGTTTCCTCGTCGGCCACGTCGCTTGCGATGTCTTGGGCGAGGTCTACGTTCTGCTCGGGTCCCGTCACGGGGTCCATGAGGTGGTCGTAGAAGTCTCGGTCGTCGAAGACGGCTTCCTGGGCGGGGCGCACCGCGTCTCGCGCGGTGGGGTGGGTGGCTTCGACGACGGGTTCGATCTGGGCTTGGTAGGGGTGCGGGTACACGTCCACGTCGATCGCGGCGGCCTGGTAGGTCCCGTAGATGCCGTCTCCGTCGGTGAGGATGTTGGGCATCAGGCAGCGAAGGTCGCCCTCGCGCGTGGGGACGTCCGGGTTCACGGCGTGGATCGTGACGAACCCGGGTCGGGGCGCGCCGTCCGTGGTGAAGTCGCCGTCGTCGGTGGTGTAGTGGGCGATGTAGCCGGTGTGTTGCGCGGCGGCGGCGCGCGTGAGCAGCACGCCCCAGCTCCATCCGGGCAGGTTGGTGACCCAGGTGCCGGGGGCTTCCTCGACGCCGAGGCCTCCTTGCGTGACCTGATCCATGAACTGATCCATCTGGTTGCCTGTGTTCCCGCAGACGCCTTGGTTGCGGTTGATGTCGTCGTCGTCGCCGATGACGGTGAAGGACAGTTGCGGGACGAACGAGCATACGCGAGGTTGGGGTGCGACCACGCCATCGTCGCGGAACCAGGGGTCGTAGAGGATGATGTCGTCGGGCGTGAGGAGCTTGCAGTCCTGGGTGCGGTCGCCGCATGCGCCGGTGAGATCGTGCAGGGGGTTCCCGAACTCGGCGGGGTTGGAGCCGAAGGGTCCTGCTCCGGCTTCGAACTCGCTGGGGCCGTCGAGTTCGCGCTGGTTGTCCTCGTCGCCGATGGTGTCGCCTTCGACGTTGTCGGGGTGGGGTTGGCCGAGCAGGAACGTGTACGTGGTGGAGGAGACCCCGAGCGTGTAGGATCCGCTTCCGGGCCCGTTGCCCAGCTCTTCGGAGGCGGCCTCGTTGCCGGCTTCGACGAGGCTCGTGTCGATGAGGTAGTCGCCGGGGAGGAAGAGGTTGTCGTTCCCGGCGCCGCAATCCTCGTCCGTGACGCGTTCCACGTTCGTGACGGTCTCGTCGACGGGTTCGACGCCCGTGTGCTCGTTGGTCTGGTCTTCGCCTCGGCAATACCCATCGTCCGGGGAGGGGTTGACGCTGTAGAGGGAGTCGCTGGTCTCGGTCAGCAGGCCCGGTAGCGTCGAGAACATATGCTCGACGATCTGGTCGAAATACCCGACGTAGCAGGCTTCCCCGCTCCGAAGGGCGTCCTCGTACTCCGCGTCGGTGGCGTACGCGTCGGGCCCTTGGCAGTCCGTGTACTGTTGCCCGGTTTGATCGAGGGGGGCCTGGCGCGGTTCGTCAAGGTTGTTGTGGAACGCGAGGTGGTGGGGGCTTGTCTCGTCCACATCGGGGTTGGGGTGGTCCTCGTGCGGGATGTCGGGCACGAGGTTGCCTTCGTCGTCGAACTCGTCTGGGTCGAGAACGTGCATGTGGGCCCCGACGCTGTTGTGCGATGCCATCGCGGGCATCGTGACGGTCATCATGGCCAAGCCTACCAGGATCGTGATCCAGGGTGCGGTTAAGGTGTGCCTCATAGGGCTCTCGCCTCCGTGACTCCGTGATAGAATCTGTCAAGAACCATTTAAAGCTTCTTGCGTCGCGGGGTGTGGGCTTCCAAGCCCTGTACCTGAAGGATCCGGGACAAGCACGGAGAGAGGGGAGGCTCCGGCGGGGACCCGCCGGGCTGGGGGGGGGGCGGGGCTTAGCACGTGGCTCGGTCGTCGGGCGTGTCGGTGCCGGTTTCGAGGCTTTGCCAGTGCGCGAACTGGTGCACTTGTCCGCCTTCGAGTCGGATGTTGTTCTCGCCGGCGGTGTCGAGCGCGTGCTGGACCTCGTCGGTTACGGTCCAGATGCCGGTGACGCACAGCGAGTCGCCCTCGCCGAACCCGCTCTCCTGGGGCGTCGGGACAAGCGGTGCCCAGGAGACCTGGGAGCTGTACACGCCGGGGTTGACCCCGTCTTGTGGGCTGAACGCGTCGGCGACGAACGCGGTCTCTCCGTCCACGTCGCAGAGCTCGTCGAGCACGCCCTCGATCGAGTCCGCAGCGAAGAAGTTCGTGATCTTCTCCTCGAACCCGATGGTGGTCCCGACGAGGCAGTTCTGCGCGGTCGGGTTGCCGTCACCCAGGAGCTGGGTTTGCTCTTGGACGCGGGCTTGATCGGTCGTGCCGGGCGTGCTGGTGACGAAGGTGGGCCCTGTGACCTCGAGCACGAAGTACCCGCCTACGCCCTCGTCAAGATCGTAGCCGCGGTCCTCGAGGATCTCGCCGCAGGGCTTGTTGTCTCGGTTGGCGCACTGGTCGCCGCTGTACGCGTCCCAGAGAGCCTCCCACGGGCACAGATCGTCCCCGGGGTCCACGTTCGCGCCGGGGCACTCGTCGAACTGTCCGTTGTCCGAGAAGTCGATGACGGCCTGGGCTTGCCCATCGAAGGAGTACACGTCTGCCTGCCAGTACCCTTCGTCCGTCTGGGCCTCTTCCACGGGGAGCCCGTCTTCGCCGACGAGGGTGGGGTCCTTGAGGTGGACGGTCTCGGTCGACACGCTTGCTTGGAACCGGAGCCCGGCGTCCATGGGGGTCTCCTCTTCGTTGAAGCGGAGGTCGTTGGCTCCGTCGCAGGCGATCCCGTCCTGGATCGATGCTTGGAAGGGGCGTTGGTTCTGTTCGCCAGGCTGCGCGTGCGCAGGGGCGTCACTGGACTCGAGGTAGTCTGCGGGGTACACGATCTGGTCCTCGACGAGGTCGACCACGTCGCCCGCGGAGGGGACGCTCGCGTTCTCAAGCACGGGCCCGAGCACGGGTTGAAGGGCTTCGTGCGTGGCCTCGTTGATGCCTTCCAGTTGGGGCCGGAACGCGTGCGGGTACACGTCCACGTCGATCGCGTCGGCTCGGTAGGCGCCGTATACGCCCGGGTCTTGGTATCCGCTGAAGCCGTTCTCCTCTAGCACGGAGTTGTCTCCGTCGGTGAGGATGTTGGGGACCACGCAGCGCAGATCTCCTTCGCGGTCGGGCACGATGGGGTTCACGGCGTAGTAGTTGATGAACCCGGATCGGTGCTCGAGCTCGTCCTCCTCGTAGGCTTCCACGTACGTGTCCCACTGGTCTTGGGGGATGCCGAGGAAGGTCACGCCCCAGCTCCAGCCGGGCAGGTTCGTCAGCCAGGTGGGCGGGCCCTCTTCGATGCCGAACCCGCCTGCGGTCGTGCTCGTGACGAACTCGTCGAGCTGGTTCCCGGTGTTCCCGCAGACGCCCTGGTTGCGGTCGATGTCTCCGTCCTGGTCGGTGGCGACGGCGAAGGAGTACTGTGGGAGGAACGCGCACACGCGTGCTTGCTCGGGGGGCGCGATGTCGGAGAACTCTTCGCTCCACGTCCAAGGGTCGTAAGCCGTGATATCGTCGGGGGTCAACAGCTTGCACTCCTGGGTCCGGTCTCCGCATGCACCGGTGAGATCGTGCAGGGGGTTGCCCAGCTCTGCCGGGTTCGGCCCGAAGGGTCCCGACCCGGCTTCGAACCGGTCCTCGTCCGGGTCCACGTCGGGGTGGGGTTGACCGAAGAGGAACGTGTAGGTGCTGGGGGAGCCTTCGAGGATGAACGATCCGCTCCCGACATCGTTGCCGAGGGCCCCGGCGGCGGTTTCCGTGCCGCTTTCGAGTAGGGAGACGTCGATGCGCAGGTCCCCGGTCAGGTACGAGTTGTCCTGCCCGTCGCCACAGTCGCTGTCGGTGGTGCGTTCGAGGCCCGTGACGGTCTCGTCGACGGGACCGATGCCCGTGTGCTCGTTGGTCTCCTCTTCGCCTCGGCAGTATTGGTCGTCGGGTGCGGGGTTGACGGGGTAGAGCAGATCGCAGGGGCACTCGGTGACGATCAGCGGAGCGGTCGGGAAGGCGTACTCCACGATCTGATCCATGTACCCCACGTAGCAGGCTTCTCCGTTGCGAAGGGCCTCGTCGTAGGTGTCGCTGGGTGCATCGTAGGCGCTGGGACCTTTACAGTCCGTGTACCGGTCCCCGCTCTGGTCGAAGGGGGCGGATCGGAGCTCCAGCCCGTCCTCCTCGAGGGTCTCGTGCCAGTCGAGGTTGTACACGCTGGTCTCCTCGAGGGCTTCGGTCGCGACCCGCTCAGGGTTCGGGTGCTCCTCGTGGGGGATGTCCGGGACGAGCTCGCCGGCGTCGTTGAACTCGTCCGGGTCCAGCACGTGCGTGTGAGGAGCCCCGAAGCTGTTGTGCGATGCCATCGCCGGCATCGTGATCGTCAACATCGCCGTGGCTACGGCTAGCGCTACCCATGGGCTCGATAGTCTCGTGTTCATCTCCTCGCCTCCGTGGGACGACATCCCACCAAGCGCTCAATGACCATTTAAGATTGGTGGGGGCCCAAGCCACGGCTTGGCAGGACGCTTATGAACGCTCCGTTGCCACCGACCCCCGTGACACATGCCAAGGCGAGCACGAGGGGTGAGGCTCTAAACCAAGCCCCTTCGTTGCCCGATGCCGTGGACACGATCGCGCTCCGGTACGAGCGGCGCCTCGACCATGGACTCGACCCCGCGTTCCGATGGCTTACCGACTACCGAGACGACGACGCCCAGCGAGCCGGCGCCATCGTCCAACACCGACGCGTGCTGGAACGGTCCGAGGACCGGATCGTGCTCGAAGGCGAACTGGAAACCCTCGGCCGCGCCATGGAAGGGACCGCCGTCGTCAAGCTCGACAAGCCCGCCTGGACCGCGCACCTGTACGACACGAAAGGCCGTCCCAGCGGCCTGTACGAGTACAAGCTCGAACCCGATGGGTCTGGGTCCCGCCTGGTCGTCAGCTACCGGTTCGCGGCGCCCAAGCTCAAGCACAAGATCATGCTCTGGCTCTCCAAACCCCTCATCCGGCGCAGGCTCGATGCCATGTGGGACGGGTTCGAAGCCGCCATGGACGAGGAGCTCGCGTAGCCCTCACGAACCCTCACCGTCCGGAGAGGCCTGGAAGGCACGATCCCACAGCGAGAACGCTGAGGCCTCCTCGACAGAGTACACGGTCTGATCCGGTTGGGCATCCAACCCCAACCGATCGACCCACGTCTCCCCGCTTGTTTCCACGGTCGCCAACGAAGCCTCCTGCTGGCTCCCCTCCACGGACCCCGAAGCCACGACGAACCGCTCCCCGCCCGGTGCAACGAGCGCCCGGTCCGACCCCCACGCCTGCGAAGACCCGGCCACGAGCAAAGCCGTCGCGTCGATCTGCCCCGCATCTGTGCTCACGGTCGCGCTCACCTGCCTAGAGGTCACCACCTCCATCGCCTCCACGGACGCCGAGCCCGCCGTCGAAGGGAACCCATGGCGCTCGAACGAACCCACCAAGTCCGCGTCCACGTCCCCAACGACCTCGGGCACAGCGAACCAGGCCTCGCGGGACACGTTGCGCGGGTCCTCCGGCTCCTCGACGGGAACAAGAGCGAACGCGCCGCTTTGCCCGCCCACGGCCGTGTTGTTGACCGTGTTCGAACCGCACGTCCACGCGGTCAGATGGAACGCTCCCTGGCCCCCCGACCCGGTCTGCGGGCTCCAGGGGTCCACATGCTCAGAGAGCTGCTGCGCGTCGACGCTCCAGATCATCGTCAACGAGCGACACGCCTCGCCGCTCCAGCGGGTCTGATCGAGAGCAGCGGGCGTCGAGTCGTCGTCGATCTCGCTGTCGCCCTCGTCGAGCAGGCTGATGGCGCCTGCAAGGGAGCCGACGATGACGAGCACACCGACCACGCCCACGACGGTGTCGTTCACGGGCACACCCAGGATCTCGTCCCTTAGGAAGCTTGCCCCGGGGGCCCTCCTCGCATGGCATCCGTTTCCTCGACGACGGAGGCATCCTCGAGGAGGGGAACCTCCAGCCAGGTCCCCTCGGGGCCCATGTGGACCGTGTTCACGGTGGCGGGCTCGTCGATGGGGAAGACGCGATCGTCGTGACCGGTGACCCTGAGCACGAGGCGGTGCTCCTCATCGAGGATCCACTCTCGAGGCTCGAACGTGATCGTGAACCGGTAGGCCTCGCCGGGGGTCAACGGCGCGCTCTGGTCGAACCCGTCTCGCAGGTGCGCGTTGAACCAACCCTCCGCCAGCCACGTGCGCTCGCCCGAGGGATCCTCGTCGTACACGTCGAACAGGAAGTACGTGTTCTCGGCGTCGACGCTTGCGTTCAGATGGAGCACCATGGGCCCGGCTACGTGGGCCGGTTCCTCGAGGGGCGCGCTGGACCATTCGATCTGGGAGGGGTGCGCGATCGCGGCTGCGGGGTCGTGGTATGTCTCTTCGAGCGGGGTGCCATCCACGAGGCTGGCGCCCGTGCCGACGGTCGGGTTGCGGGCCATATCGGCCAGGTACGTAGCCTCGCCTTGCGGGGCTAACTCGGTGGTAAGTTCGCCGGCGGGCGTGACGTTCAGCTGGAGCGTGGAGGCGGCCTGGGGCGGCCAGGCGTCCCCGGGGCGCACCGTGTCGTGGTTGGTTTGCACCTCGACGGTGGGGCCCTCGGTGACGCCGTTCTCGATGCCTTTTAGCCACCTGTCGATCCAGGCGTGCTCGATGGTGGCGTAGTCTTCCCGGGGCGGGTACGTGTGCCCTTCCTGGTGGAAGAGGCCTTTCTTGGGGGCGTCGATCTCGTTGAACCAGTCCAACGCTTCCATGGGGTTGACGGCTCGGTCCGAGAACCCCTGCGTGTACAGGAGAGGCACCGTGACGTCCTGGGCGCCTTTGGTGAGGTTGCGCTCGTCCCAGTACTCGGTGTAGAGCCCCTTCTCGTACGTGCCGGGGCTCATCTCTTGCAGCGCGTCCTCTTGACCGCAGGCGTTCTTGGCCGCGTTCAGAGCCCACGCGGGGCCCCGGTCCACGTCCGTGGGGGGCGGCGTCCCGGAGGTGGCTTGGTACGTGATCGGGTAGTGCCGGCCCTGGTAGGGGACGCCGTTCTGGAACGTGTTGCGCCATTGGTTCGTCACGCCGGCGCCCGTGATGATGGCCTCGAGACCGTCCGGGTCGTGGATGGCGGCCTCGTGCGGCGTGGTGCCCACGTAGCTGAACCCGTGCATGGCGACATTCCCGTCGCTGAAGGGTTGCTGGGCGGCCCATTCGACGAGGTCGACTTGATCGGCCTGCTCGCGAGGCCCCATCATGTCCATGCAGCCTTCGCTGTTGCCGGTGCCTCGCACGTGTGCGAGCACGACCGCGTACCCCTTGGGCACGTACGTCCCGACCAGGGAGTGGCCGAACACATCCTCAAGCTCCCCGTTGGCGCGCATCGCGTAGTAGGGGCTGGATTCGAGGATGACCGGCCAGGGTCCCTCCCCGTCGGGCTCGTAGATCTCCACGTACAACTGGACCTCGTCCCCCATCGCATCCGGCGTGGACGCGGTCACGTACTCGACGCGCTTTTCCTGGATCTCGTACGCGTCCTCGGTGAGCTTGTCCACGTCGATGCTCTCGGCGCCCAACGGGACCTCGCCCTGAGGCGAGCTCTCGGGTCCGACCGGGTCCTCGTCCGCGGCCAGGCACCCCGCCGCGGCTCCCAAGAGGACCAGGGCGAGCACCGTTCCTAGCCCAAGCGTGACGCGCATCAGGCCCCAAGGACCGTTGGTCCGGGATAACGCTTCCTGTGCACCCGACCGTCGAGGGCACAGGCTGGGCCGGGCATCACGTTCTTGTACCCGGGGTGGCCTGCCGCGTCGAGCCCCATGGTCGACCCGGACGCGTTTGTGAAAACGCAAGTCTCCGCCATCCAGGACGAGATCGACGGGCCCGCCATCATCGCCTGCAGCGGCGGTGTGGACAGCACCGTCGCCGCCGTGCTGGCCGGCAAAGCCGTCCCGCAGCACTTGACCGCGCTGTTCGTGGACACGGGCCTGATGCGCAAGGGCGAACCCGAGACGGTGCGCGAGACGTTCGAGAAGATGGACATCGAGCTCGAGTTCGTGGACGCGAGGGATCGGTTCTTCGAGGCTCTCGACGGCGTCACGGACCCGGAGGACAAGCGCAGCGTGATCGGGGAGGCGTTCATCCGGGTCTTCGAGGAGAAAGCGCGCGAGATCGATGCGGAGTACCTCGTGCAAGGAACCATCGCCCCCGACTGGATCGAAAGCGGGGACGAGGCCCGGGACACGATCAAAAGCCACCACAACGTGGGCGGGCTCCCCGACGAGATGGACCTCACCGTCGTCGAACCCTTGTACGACCTGTACAAGGACGAGGTCCGGCAGGTCGCGCGCCACTTCGATGTGCCCGTGGCCGAGCGCCAACCCTTCCCGGGGCCGGGCTTGGCCATCCGCACGCTGGGAGAGGTCACGCCCGAGCGCGTCGAGATCACGCGCGAAGCCTGCCACATCGTCGAGACCGAACTCGAAGAGGCCGTCGAGGACGGCGACCTCGACGAGGCTCCCTGGCAGTACTTCGCGGCTCTGTTGCCCGTGCAAAGCGTGGGCGTGCAAGGCGACGTGCGCGCGTACGGGGAGACCGTCGTGATCCGGGCCGTGCAGAGCTTGGACGGCATGACGGCCGAGTTCACGCGCGTGCCTCACGACGTGCTCGACCGCATCAGCACCCGCGTCACGAACGCGCTCGGGGACCACGTCAACCGCGTCACCTACGACGTCACCAACAAGCCCCCAGGCACCGTCGAGTGGGAGTAACCCCCTTCGCGCGCGACGCGGGAGCCGGTTCGTTTTTCCCCAGAGGATGCTCTATCGAGCCTGATGAGTCCCCCACAGGAGATCCCGGGCCCTGCGTGGATGGTGGACACGCAGGGCTTCGAGATGAGCCAGTACTGCGCGGCGTTCCTGCTCCCAGACGACGCCACGGACGAGCTGGCCATCGTCGAGACCGGCCCAAGCGTCACCGCGGACCATGTGCTCGACGCGATCGAGGCGACCGGTCACGAGCCCGAGGACGTCACCGAGATCCTGCCCACGCACATCCACCTCGACCACGCCGGTGCGACCTGGCGCCTCCTCGGCGCCTGCCCGAACGCGCACGCGTACATCCACGAGAAAGGCGCCGAGTACGTCACGGACCCCGAGAAGGTCCAAACCCTGCTCAAGAGCGTCGAACGCGCCGTAGGCGAGGACCGCTTCCCCCAGTACGGCACCTTCGAGGCCCTCCCCGAGGACCGCGTCACGCGTGTGAGGGGGGACGAGACGCTCACCGTGGCGGGGCGAACGCTCGAGCTCGTCGACGCGCCCGGTCACGCGCCCCACCAGTACAACGTTCACGACACCGAGGCCGGGGTCGTGTACGTCGGCGATGCGGCCGGTATCAAGACGCCCGCCAGCGAGATCCTCATGACCACGCCACCGCCCGCGTTCGACCTGGACGCCTGGCACGGGACCCTGGACCGGTTGCAACGGTTGGACGCGGACACGCTGGCCCTTACCCACTTCGGAACCGTGCCCGCGCAGGAGCACCTGCATGCTTTCCGCGAGAAACAGGACGCATGGGTCTCCCGCATCCAGGAGCTCTACGAGGACGACACCGGCTTCGAGGACGCCGTTAAGACGCTGATGCGCGAGTTCGACGCGGGGCGCAGCATCTACGACGAGACCATGTTCCACCACGAGACCCGCATGAACGCGCGAGG
>CAZOQA010000021.1:22056-36007 GCA_964581775.1 uncultured Thermoplasmatales archaeon
GCAGCATCTACGACGAGACCATGTTCCACCACGAGACCCGCATGAACGCGCGAGGGGTTTGGCTGTGGCTTGAGAGGCGCTAGCGGATACAGTCCTGTATACGGCTATCTATACACAGTTGTATGCCTGGGTGGATACAGTTCCGTGAGGATGAAGAGGCTATCGAGTTCGTGGAGGTTCTCGGCAAGGATCCGAACGAACTTGCCCACAAGCTGTTCGAACGAGAGGTGAGCGTCTGAAAGCGGAGAAGCGCCATAAGCGCCTCTCGGAGGCTGCGGTCCGGCTGCCGGAGCCGGCCGCCAAGCTGGTTCGAGAGGATCGCAGCCGATAATGGACCAGCCACGCGTGGTGGTGGATACCAGCGCGCTGCTCAATGGGGCCGATCGTGGACCGGGACCTTGGATCCCCCTAGCCCGCCTCCGGTTCGTCTTTCACGGCCAAACCCGCTCTTCCGGAACGTTCATCCAACCACTCCCGGTTGGGCCCCCGTGAGCATCCCGCCCGAGCCCGAGCCCAGCGCGGTCGTGATCCTCGAACGAGAGGGAGAAGTGTACCTCGTCAAACGCCCCGACACGGCCAGCTTCTTCCCCGGCTTCTTCGCCTTCCCCGGGGGCACCACCGAGGACCAGGACGAGGCCAGCGACGAGCTCGAGACGCTTCGCCGGTGTGCGGTGCGCGAGCTCGAGGAGGAAACCCGCGTCCGCCTCGACCCCGGACAGCTCGAACCCGCCGGCGTCGTCGTCACCCCCCCGTTTAGCCCGCTACGCTACAGGACCCAGTTCTTCCACGTCCCCGTGGACGACGTGGACCCCCAACCGCAGCAACCCGAACTGGCCGGCGGCGACTGGATGCGCCCCCAGGACGCGCTGGAAGCCTGGGAGGACGGCCGCCTGAAGCTTCCCCCGCCCGTGACGCACGCCCTCCAACGCCTCGCCCAAGAAGGAGCCCGCGCGCTGCACGAGCAAGGCACGAACGAGAACCGGTTCCCCATCACGTTCCTCCCCGGGGTCCGCGTCGAAGCCCTCAAGGTGGACACGCTGCCCCCGCACACGCACACGAACGCGTTCCTCATCGGCGACGGGGAGCTAGGCGTCGTGGACCCCGGCGCCCCCCCGCCCGAGCTCGACCCCCTCCTCGAGACGCTGGACGTCCTCGAGGACGAGGGACACGAGCTCACACACGTGCTGCTCACGCACCACCACGAGGACCACGTGAACGGGCTCGCGACCCTCCACGACCGCTTCGACCCCCTCGTCGCATGCTCCCGCGAGACCGCCGCGCGCATCCACACCACCGTCGACCGAACGCTCGAAGACGGCGAGACCCTCGAGATCGGAGGCCACACCCTCGAAGCCCTCGCCACGCCCGGGCACGCCCCCGGTCACACCTGCTACCACCTTCCCGAAGCCCGCACCCTCCTCGCCGGCGACCTCGTCGCCGGGGTCGGCTCCATCCTCGTCGCGCCCCCGCAAGGCCACATGCTCGAGTACATGGACAGCCTCGACCGCATGGCCACCTTCGTGAAAGAGCACGGCACCCGGCTGGTGTTCCCCGCGCACGGGCCCCCCCAGTTCGACGCGCAAGGCATCTTCCAGGACACGCTCGAGCACCGACGCGACCGCGAGAGCCGCGTCCGGGACGCGCTGGGCCCCACCCCCCGGCGGATCACGCCCATCGCCAAAGACGCCTACAAGGACAAGCCCGAGGCCCCCAACCAGCTCAAGGTCGCCAGCACGCACGCGCACCTCGTCAAGCTGGCCAAGGACGGGACCGTCCAGGAGACCGACGACGGCTGGCGCACCCTCTGAAGCCTCACGACGAGCGCCGGACCCGGCCCACGATCATGGCCAGTGTCAACAACAAGCCCGCCAGCAACGGGACCATGTTCGGCACGCCCGGGATCCACGAGGACGCCCACGGGTCCAACGTGGCGCCCGTGGACGGGAACGAGCCCGACTGCGTACGCTGGTCCGCGATCGGGATCTCGATGCCCTCGCCCTGCTCCAACCACGAGACCTCCACCGTTACATCGTACGCGCCCCGGTCCAGATCCTGCGGCGCAAGCTCCAGCGACCACGAGCCCTGCTCCGGGTCCGGCACGTGCACGCTCGCCTCCTCCTCCACCAACACCGACTCCACGGCGTGACCCCGCGGAGAGACCACGGAGACCTCCAAGCTCGAGCGCCCATCCCACGAGACCTCCGCCGCCAGCGAGGTCCCGTTCTCGGGCACGTGAATCCGCATGACGTCCTCGTCGTCCAGGCTGGCCTCCTGCAGGAGCTCTCGCCCCTGACCGGCGCCCGTGAGCTCGCCCCTCTGATGCTCGGAGGCCGAGCGCTCCACGACGCTGTGCTCCTCCTGCTCCAGAATCTCGACCGACCGGCTCACATCCACGAGCCCGTGCCCGGCCTCGTGAGAGGGCGCCCCGCTGCCGCTTGCTCCCTCCAGGAGCACGCCCTTGACTTGTCCGGGTGTCAGATCGGGGCGCAGCGAAACCAACAGGGCAGCCGCGCCGGCCACGTGCGGGGCCGCCATGCTCGTCCCGTTCATGACCGCGTACGACGAGCCGCCAGGACCCGTCGTCGTGGACACGATCCTGGACCCAGGCGCGACCAGATCAGGCTTGACCCAGTCCGCTGGCTCCCCGTCCTCGTACACGGGACCCCGGCTGGAGTAATCCTCCACGTCACCGTCCTTGTCCGTGGCCCCGACCGTGATCACGTTCGGGTTGGTGCCCTCGACCGTCATCTCGCCCTCCGCCGGGCCCGTGTTGCCCGCGCTGAACACGACGACCACGCCGTCCTCCACCAGGGCATCCGACGCTCGCACGAGCGGATCGTCCGGCTCGTACTCGGCCGGAGCCCTCTCCCTGCCCCACGCGTTCGCGAGCACGCGGATCTCCTCCTCGTCATGGTGCTCGTACACCCACTCGAACGCGCGAAGCGCGTTGCTGGTCGTGAACTGCTCGCTGATGTCCAGCGAGATGATGCCCGCGCCGGGCGCCATGCCCGAGACGTCGCCCCGGTCCGAGGAGGCCCCCTGTCCGTTGCCCGTGAGGACGCCGGCCACGTGCGTGCCGTGCTCGGAGGGCTGGCTTCCTCCATCCTGGACGCCGCTGCCGGAGACGCTTTTCTCTGCCACGACGCTGCTCGACAGGCCGGCATGCGAGGCGTCCACGCCGCTGTCCACGAGCGCCACGTTCACGCCCTCGCCCGTCAGGCCCGCCTGGCGCATCTCGCTGGTGAGCCCGATCGCGGGCTTGCTCTCCGAAAGGTGCCCGGTCAGCTGCTCGTCGGGCACCGCGAACGCCACGTGCGGGATCTGTTCGAGCGTCGCCGCCGGGGCGGGCGCATCCACGAGCACGACCTGGAAGGCCTCGTACTCGTCCACGACGGTGGCGCCGTGTGCATCGAGCACGGTCTGCGTGCTCTCGGGGATGGGCCAGGCGTCCAGGGAGACGAGCATGCGCTGGGGCGGGTCCTCGTCGTCGACCGTCGCGCCTCCTGCGAGGGCGGGGGCTGTGATGAGCAGGAGCGCGAGGACGACCTGGGCACGCATCGAATGGGGCTCGTCGGGCCCGGGTTATCAAGCGAAACGGACTGGCGCTTGGCCCTGTGGTGACGCTCGTCAACGGCCCTAGTCGTCCAAGCGGAACCCGCGCGAAGGGCCGCTTCGTCGATGGGACCGGGTCGGCTTGGGGCCCTGGGCGCGTTGGGAACATGCGAAACGCTTAACCCGGCCCCTTTTCGCCGGGGTCCGGGGACGGACCAGTGGGTGGGTCAGGGGGGCTTGGTTGCGTGCAGGATCACGGCTTCGCTGTCGAGGACAAGGCCCTCGGGGTCGGTGTTCCATCGGTCAAGGTTCTGCCGGGTCTCCTCGATCACGCCGTCCTGGACGCGTTGGTTCTCCTCTCTGAGGGAGTGGCCCAGGGGGGTCCCTTCGAGGATCGCCTCCAGGTACTCCTCGGGGTCCTGGAAGCCAAGCGGGACCCGCACCCGCTCCTGGGCGACGGGGTCGAGGCCCGCGTCTTGCACCATGGTGGACAGCGTGCGGGGGCCGCCCAGCTCGTACGGGGTGGGCAGGTACCCGTCCTCGGCGGGCGTGCACAGCCGAAGCATGGGGCCGACGATGGCGTGCAGGGCGGGGGAGCGTTCCCCGGGGGAGGCCCAGACGCTGGCCGCGAACCGTCCCCCTGGCTTGAGCACGCGCGCGGCCTCTTCGAGGGCCGCGGCGGGGTCGGTGAGGATCTGCAGGCTGAACCGGCACGTGACGAGGTCGAAGGCGTCCTCTTCGAGGCGCAGCTTCTCCGCGTCCATGACCTCGAAGCGCACGTTGGAGGCGTCGTCGTCTTTGGCGGCTCGTCGGGCGCGGTCGATCATCCGGTCCGAGAGGTCGACCCCGAGCACGGACCCGTCCGGGCCCACGCTGCTCGCCATGCGAAGCGCCATCCGGCCGGGCCCCGTGGCCAGGTCGAGCACGCGCTGGCCGGGTTCGAGCATGTCCCCGATCAGGGGCTCGTCGTACGGTTCCAGGATGCGCACCCAGGCTTCGTACGCGTCCGCGCTTTGGTTCCATGTCTCTCGCGTGTACTCCTTGTAGGCGTCCTCGTCGTACTCCCAGCTCATGCTTGGTGTCCTCCGTCGGGGCGGATGTTCCGGTTCGAGCGGAACAGGTTCCCGGGATCGTACCGTTGTTTGATGTTCACGAGGCGCTCGTAGTTGGCGCCGTAGGTGTCTTGGATGCGGTCGAGCCCTTCGTCCGCGGTTTGGAAGTTGATGTAGTTCCCGCGCGCGTGGGGCGCGATCTGGCCCCAGGCGTCGCGCACCCAGTCCTTGTACGCGGGCCCGTCGGGGTCCTCGGGGTCCCACATGCCGGCCACGGCGAGCACGAAGCGGGCCTGGCGGTTCCCCACGGCCCCATCTTCCTCGTCGTGCTCGTTGAGCGCGCCGCCGATGTGCGCCAGGACGACTTGCCCGCCGGGGATGGGGTTCTGTCTCCCCAGGTCACGCATCGTGGCCGCCAGCTCGTCGTCGAGGCCCGTGGCGAACTCGGTCTTCCAGTAGTAGTGGTTGCCCTTGGGCTGCGTGGCGTCGAGGAACGATTGCAGCGCGGTGTAGGGTTGCTCTTGGAGCAGATCCACGATGGGCTCGGGCAGGGCTCGAAGGGGGGCCAGGGCCTCGTCGACGCGGTCGGCCTCCCCGGTGTAGCAGACGACCATGGCCACGATGGGCTCCCCGCGCCATGCCTCTGGAACGAAGGGCGCCGCTGGGGCGCGACGCAGGATCGTGAACACGGTCAACTCGCGGGGGGCTTCCCGCGTGATCTGCTGGGAGGTGTCCAGGATCTGGTCGGCGTGCTCGATTGGCCACGCGATCAGGCCCCCGTACACGGTGGGGCCCACCTCGTGCAGCTCGAACGTGAACGAGGTGACCACGCCCAGGTTGTGCCCGGCGCCTCGGACCGCCCAGAAGAGGTCCTCGTGCTCGTCTCGGCTGGCCGTGCGCACCGTGCCGTCGGCGGTGACGATCTCGACCTCGAGCAGGTTGTCGACGGTCCATCCGAAGCGCCGGGTCAGGTACCCGAACCCGCCGCCCAGGGTCAACCCGGCCACGCCGGTCTCGGAGACGAAGCCCAAGGGCGTGGCCAACCCGTGCAGCTGGGTCTCCCGGTCGACATCGCCGACCAGGCACCCGCCCTGCACGGTTGCCCTGCGGGTCTTGGGGTCCACGAGGACGCCTCGAAGGCGGGAGAGATCCAGCACGAGGCCGTCGTCGACGAGCGCGGTGCCGGCGATGTTGTGGCCGCCGGCCTTCACGGCGAACGAGACGTCGTTCTCGCGGGCGAAGTCGACGGCGGCCACCACGTCCGCGGGGCCGGTGGGTTGCGCGACGAGGGAGGGGGTCTTGTCGATCATGCCGTTCCACAGGCGCGTGGCGTCGGCGAACCCGTCGTCGTCGGGTTCGAGCAGGGGGCCTCGAAGCTGGGCCCGGAGCGCCTCCAGCGTGGCCTCGTCGAGCTGGGCGCGGTCCCCGTCGAGGGTGGAAAGGGTCCGTTGGGTCATGCCGGGCTCCGCGTAGGGGCTCCGGGGTCGTCATGATTCCCGTTGAAACGTTTCACGGCGTGAAATCCGGGGCTGTGATCGCGGACCGAGGGCATCGTCAGGCGATCACCTCTTCCGGGAACAGGGCGCGCTTGTCGTCCGCAGAGAGGGTGCGCGCGGCCTTGCGGTACCGTTCGAAGAGGGAAAGCGCCCACTCGCGGGCCTTGGGGTCGCCCGTGTCGACGATCGCTTCCAGCGCGCCCGTGTCGGCGTCGTGGCAGCAGATGCCCACGCGGTCGTCGAAGATGCCCAGCCCGCAGCGTTTCTCGTCCGGGAGGTCCTCGTGCACGAGCACCGTGCAGTTCTGGCGCGCGGCGGCTTGGGCCACGCGCTGGGGGTCCCACGCGACGGTGGCCTCGAGCGTCTCGGGCGCGTAGATGTACTCGTGCTCCATGCCGTCGAGCACGCGTTCGCACACGATCCGGTTCGTGACGGACTTGAACACGGCCGAGCCGAACCCGCGCATCGTGCTCGTCTCGCGGATGAGCGCGTGCATGCGCTCGACGGGCTCGTACGGGTACCCGGGGCCGGGGTAGGAGACGACCGCGTCCTCGAAAAGGCTCACGCGGAAGCCCTCCATCTCGCGCGGAAGCCAGGGCCAGACCTCTCGAAGCGTGAGCTCTGTCTGCATCGCGTCGTGAAGCTGGGCGAACCGGTCGCGCACGTAGGCCCCAAGCGGCGTCAACGCGTACCCGGGACCGTCCTCCTGGATCCAACGCCGGGCCCGGAACGCGGACAGGATACGGCCCATGGTGGGCGAGGAGGCTCCCGTCCTGGCGCACAGCTTAGCCCGATCCAGAGGGCCCTCGGCCAGCGCGTCCAAGACCTGGACACGATGCTTCGACCGGGAGAGGAAATCGATCTCGCGCAGCGCTCCATCCATGCCTCCCGCAGGTCCTCTGGGTTTATCAACCACACGCGCCACGCCGGAACTGCTCGCAGGGACGGTCGTCCTAGAACGGGAACTGTGGGGAACCTTCAAGCCCCAAGGAGCCCCATCAAGGGAGCCCATGAGGCATCCCCTCCTCGCAGCGGGCCTCGTCCTCATCGCCGCCGCAGGATGCCTGACCCTTCCCGGCGAGGCCGAACCGCCGGGCACGCAGAACGCCACCGCCTCCCCCCTCGAGCTTCCCCACCTCGACGCTGAGACCCTCACCCAGGACCGGGTCACCGTGGACCAGGAGACCGCGGGCTGGCAAAGCGCCCGCCTCGAGATCCCCCAAGACGCTTGGAGCGGGTCCTGGGGCTCCGACGGAGGGACCCTGTACCTGAACCTCACGCACGCCATCGAGCTCGACACCGCGCCCCACGCCACGCTCGGCACCGCCTTCCACGCCGAACTACCCAACCAGAACGCCAGCATCGGCCTGCTCCCTTTCTTCACCCTCGACGACGACGCGCCCCCCCTCGTCATCCAAGTCCAACACTCCTGCTCCGGCGCCTGCCCCGAGACCCCGCCCGAGATCGACCTCGCCTTCGTCACCGGCACGCCCGAAGGACGCGCCACCCTCTCCATCGGGGTCCAAGACGAACAGCCCCTCGACGGCCCCGACCCCGCCCTGTTCCCCGACGGGTCCAGCCTGCTCGAACGCGACCCCGTGCCCGCGCTCCCCGAACACGAAGGCCGCACCCTCATCGGAGGCACGCACGCCCTCCTCGACGCCGGCCCCGAACAGGACCCCGTCGCCTGGACCGCCGGAACCATCCACGCGAACCACGACCCCCTTGCGCCCCCCACCGGCGGCGTGCACCCGGCCACGCACCACACGATGGGCGCCGACGCTGAACTCCCCGAGACCGGGACCACGAGCGCGCTCATGGCCGCCCTCGACGCCGCCTCCACATCCGAGTGGACCATCGGCTGGAGCATCGGGGACGCACAAGGCGAAGAGCTCGGCGCGCACGCCACCGTCGGCGACGAGACCCAAGGGTTCCCGCCCGTGTTCTCCGCGATGCAGGAGACCCCGCCCGGTCAGGCCACCTTCTCGCTCGAGCGCACCGTCACCGGGACGCCAAACCCCACGCTCCCCGAGACCGAGCCCCTGCCCACCGGCGAACGGATCGAGCTCGCCACGTGGGGCTTCCTGGACACCACGCTCGAAGAGCTCTACGGGTGGACGCTCACCGAGCACGCCGACGCGGCCAGCCCCCTCGAAACGCCCGCCCAAGAGGGCGTCTCGACCACCGTCCGCGCCTGCCCCCTCCCCGCCGCCTGCATCGAGCAGCCGCTCGACGGCTCGCTGCCCATCCTCCGCGCCGGTTGACCCGACCCCCGCCACGCGCGCCTAGAAGAACCCCAGCTCCAGGCGAGCCTCGTCGCTCATGCGATCCGGCGTCCACGGCGGATCGAACACGATCTCCACGTTCGCCTTCTCGACACCCGCCACGGACTCGACCTTCTGCTTGGCATCGCTGGCCAGGATATCGCCCATGCCGCACCCGGGCGCCGTGAGCGTCATCTCGAGCGTGACCTCGTAAGACCCGTCTTGGGTCTCCTCGAGCTCGCACTCGTAGATCAACCCCAGCTCGACCACGTCCACCGGGATCTCCGGGTCGTACACATCGTGCAACTGGTCCCATACCTTGTCCTCGACGCTGCGATCGTCATCCGCCTCGTCCGCCTCGTCCGCGGGGGACGGCGGCTCGCGACCGATCGCATCCGCATCCTCGCCCTCGATCCGGACCAGGTGGCCCCGCTGGGTCCTCAACGTGAACTGGTCGCCCAGCTGTTGCTGGATGATGACCTTGTCCCCCTCCGGCAGCGTCACGTCCTCCCCGCCGGGGATGGTCACGGCCTCGACATCCCGCTCCAGCGTGATCCACGTGGATGATTGGCTATGCATGATGATCACTCCGTCGTCACGGTCCCGTCCTGGCCCTCCAACGCGGCCAACAACGTGTGCCAGGACAACGTTGCGCACTTCACGCGCGTGGGGAACTGCTTGACGCCCTCGAACACGGCCAGATCCCCCAGCTCGGCCAGCTCCAGCTCCGGGTCGCGCTCGCCGCGCACCAGCTCGCGGAACGCGTCCACGAGCTCTCGTGCCTCCTCCACGGTCTTGCCCTCCACGGCCTCCGTCATCACGCTGCCGCTTGCCTTCGAGATCGCGCACCCGTCCGCCTCGAACCCGATCTCCTCGATGCGCCCGTCCACCAGGGACAGGTACACGGAAAGCGTGTCCCCGCAAAGCGGGTTGTCGCCCCGCGCGTCCCGGTCCGCGTCCTCAAGGCGCTTGAAGTTGCGCGGCGACTTCGTGTGATCCAGGATGACCTCCTGGTAAAGATCCGTGGCGTCCACTACGATGCACCCCCGCTGAACAGATCGATCGCTTCCTGGATGCCGTCCACGAGCGCGTCGACCTCCTCGACGCGGTTGTACACGGCGAAGCTGGCCCGGCAGGTGGCTGGCACGCCGAACCGGTCCATCACAGGCTGCGCGCAGTGGTGACCGGCGCGGATGGCCACGCCGTGACGGTCCAGGATCGTGCCCGCATCGTGCGGGTGCACGCCCTCGATGACGAAGCTCAACACGCTGGCCTTCTCGGGCGCGGTCCCCACGATGCGCACCTCGGGGATCTCCTCCAGCTCGCGCGTGGCCGCCTCCAAGACGCGGTGCTCGTGCGCGCTGACCCGGTCCACGCCCAGGTTCTGCAGGTACTCGATCGCAGCGCCCAGCCCGACGGCGCCCGTGATGTTGGGCGTGCCTGCTTCGAAGCGTTGCGGGGGGTCCGCGAACCGGGTCTCGTCGAACGTGACCGAGCGGATCATCTCGCCGCCGCCCTGGTAGGGGCTCATGCCCTCGAGCACGTCGCCGTCCCCGACGAGCGCGCCGATGCCGGTGGGCCCGTACATCTTGTGCCCGCTGAACGCGTAGAAGTCGCACCCGATCTCTTCCACGTCCACGGGAAGGTGCGGGACGGCTTGGGCCCCGTCCACGAGCACGGTCGCGTCCTCTTCTTTGGCCAAGCGGGTGAGCTCGGCGACGGGGTTGACGGTGCCCAGCGCGTTGCTCACGTGCGAGATGGCTGCGATGCGGGTGCGTTCGTTGACCCGGTCCTCGAACGCGGCCACGTCGAGGCTCCCGTCGTCGTGGACGGGGGCCACGCGCAGCGTGGCGCCGGTTCGTTGGGCGGCTTGTTGCCAGGGCACGATGTTGCTGTGGTGCTCCATCCCGGTGAGGAGGATCTCGTCGCCGTCGTCGAGCACCTCGAGCCCGTGCGCGTTCGCGACGAGGTTGATGGCTTCCGTGGTGCCGCGCGTGAACACGACCTCGTCGGGGGAGCGTGCGCCCACGAAGCGGGCCACGCGCTCGCGGGCGGCCTCGTAAGCGTCCGTGGCGCGTTGCGAGAGCGCGTGCACGCCCCGGTGCACGTTCGCGTTGTCTTGGCTGTCGTGCCGCGCGATCGCGTCGAGGACGGGTTGGGGTTTGTGCGTGGTGGCGGCGTTGTCGAGGTAGACCAGCGGGTGCCCGTGGACCTGTTGGTGCAGCGCGGGGAACGCTCGCCGGATCTCGTCCACGTCGAACCCGTGCTCGGGGTCCTCGACGACGCCGCCTCGCGCGGTCATACTGCTTGTCTCACCTCGTCGCCGCCGGGCAACCGGTCGAGCACGACGCGTTGGGCAAGCTTGCGCACGGGCTCGATCTCGATCATCTCCAGCACGTCGTTGGCGAACGCGTACACGAGCAGGGTCTGGGCTTGCTCGCGGCTGAGCCCGCGCGAGCGCATGTACCACAGCCACGAGTCGTCCATCTCACCGGTGGTGGACCCGTGGCTGCATTTGACGTCGTCGGCGAAGATCTCGAGCTGGGGCACGCTGTTGGCTTCGGCGCCCTTGCTGAGCAACAGGTTGGGGTTGTGCTGGTACCCGTCGGTTCGTTGCGCGTCCGGGGCCACGTAGATGGTGCCGCGGAAGACGCCGCGGCTTCCGTCGTCGAGGATGCCTTTGTAGAGCTGGTGGCTGTCCCCGTGGGGTTGGGCGTGGCGGATGCGCGTGTACGTGTCGATGTGCTGGTCGTCGATGCCGAAGTAGAACCCGTTGAGCACGGCGTTACAGCCTTCCGCGTCGAGCGTGGTGAACACTTCGTTGCGCGTGATGCGCGCGCCCAGGATCAAGTTGTGCGCGCGGAGCGTGCTGTCGCGTTGCTGCGTGGCGTCGAAGGTCCACACGTGGTCGCTGGTCTCGGCTTCGCGTTGCAGCTTGACGTGGCGAAGCGTCGCGTTCTCGTGCGTGCTGACCTCGGTGACGCCGTTGGTGAGCGTGGCTTCGGGTCCCAGCGTGGCGTACGTCTCGACCACGTCGGCTTCGCTGTTGGCTTCCGCGATGACGAGCGTGCGCGGGTACGTGACGATCGGGGCCTCGGGGGCGTACCCGACGTGCAGGAGGTGCACGGGGCGGGCGGCTTTCTGGCCTTCGTGGATGCGCACGAGCACCCCGCCGGGGAAGCTGGCCGTGTTGAGCGCGCAGAGCGCGCTGTCCTCGAACGCGGCGTGCTCGCCCAACTCGCCTTGCACCGCGTCGGGGTCCTCGTCGAGCACGCGGGCAAGCGGGGCCACGGTGACGCCTTCGGGGACCTCGTCGAGCTGGGAGAGCTCAGGGTCCAGGCGCCCGTTGACGAGGACCACGAGCGCAGCGTCCAGGCCCTCGACGCGCGCGTGCTTGAGGTCAGCGGGCTTGAGCGTGCCGGGCGCGATCTCGGGCGCGGGCCGGTGATCGATCTTGCGCACGGGGCCCAGGTTGGTGTACTTCCAGGCTTCCAGATCCGTGGTGGGCCACCCTTGCCGTTGGTAGGCCTCGATGGCGTGCTCGCGCAACCGGGCGACCCAGTCGGTGTCGTGGCCGGGGAGCCGGTCGCGGGTCTTCTGGTAGGTGGAGGAGTGCGCGTCCAGCGTCGTGGTGGCGTGCGTCATGGCGTCGGGGCATCCTCCTTCGTGTGGAACCGCTCGATCCCGGTCTCTTCCTCGACCCAGTCGTAGCCTTTGTCCTCGAGCTGCTTGACCAGCTCCATGTCGCCGCTTTTGGCGACCTCGCCGCCGATCATGACGTGCACGTGGTCGGGCTCGATGTACTCGAGGATGCGCTCGTAGTGCGTGATCATGATCATGGCGCGGTCCTCGGTGCGCATCTTGTTGATGCCTTCGCTGACGGTTTGAAGCGCGTCGATGTCGAGGCCGCTGTCGGTCTCGTCCAGGACCGCGAGGTCGGGTTCGAGGATGGCCATCTGCAGGATCTCGTTGCGCTTCTTCTCGCCGCCGGAGAAGCCTTCGTTGAGGCTGCGTTTGAGCATGTCCTCGGGCAGGTCAAGCTCCTCGAGCGCGTCCTTGGCGCGTTGCAGGAACGCGCCTGCGCTGATGGGGTCTTCACCGTTGGCTTCGCGGATGCTGTTGAGGCTTTGGCGCAGGAACGTCATCTGCGTGACGCCGGGGATCTCCACGGGGTACTGGAAGGCCAAGAAGATGCCCGCGTGGGCGCGGTCCTCGGCTTCCAGCTCGGTGAGGTCTTGGCCTTTGTACGTGATCGAGCCTTCGGTCACCTCGTAGTCCTCGTGCCCGGCGAGCACCTTGGCAAGCGTGCTCTTGCCGGACCCGTTGGGGCCCATGATGGCGTGCACCTCTCCGGCCTCGACGTCCAAATCGATGCCTCGGAGGATCTCGAAGTCGTCCGCGCGTGCGTGCAGGTTGTCGATGTTGAGCATGGTTTCTCCTCCTGCGTGTGGGTTGGTTGAGCTTGATCACCCGACGCTGCCCTCGAGCTTGATGCCCAAGAGGTTCCTGGCTTCCACGGCGAACTCCATGGGGAGCTCCTCCATGACCTCCTTGGCGAACCCGTTGACGATCATGGAGACCGCGTCGTCCTCCTCGAAGCCGCGCTGGTGCAGGTAGAACATCTGTTCTTCCCCGATCTTGGTGGTGGAGGCTTCGTGCTCCATCTGCGCGGTCGGGTTGTTCACGTCGATGTAGGGGAACGTGTGCGCGCCGCACTCGTCCCCGATGAGCATCGAGTCGCATTGGCTGAAGTTGCGGGCGTTCTTGGCGCCCTCGTTGATCTTCACACCGCCCCGGTACGTGTTCTGGGCTTGCCCGGCGCTGATGCTTTTCGAGATGATGGTCGAGCGCGTGTCGTCGCCGATGTGCACCATCTTGGTGCCCGTGTCGGCTTGCTGGTGGCGGTTCGTGATCGCGACCGAGTAGAACTCGCCCACGCTCTCGTCGCCCACGAGCACGCAGCTGGGGTACTTCCACGTGATCGCGCTGCCGGTCTCGACCTGGGTCCAGCTGATCTTGGACCGGTCGCCCAGGCACTTGCCGCGCTTGGTCACGAAGTTGTACACGCCGCCTTCGCCGTCGTCGTCGCCGGGGTACCAGTTCTGCACGGTGCTGTACTTGATCTCCGCGTCGCGCTTGGCCACGAGCTCTACGACGGCGGCGTGCAGCTGGTGGTCCTGTCGGGCGGGCGCGGTGCATCCCTCCAGGTAGCTGACGTAGCTGCCGGGTTCGGCCACGATGAGGGTGCGTTCGAACTGGCCGGTGCCTTCCGCGTTCATGCGGAAGTACGTGGACAGCTCCATGGGGCACTTGACGCCTTCCGGGATGTAGCAGAAGGACCCGTCGCTGAACACGGCGCTGTTGAGCGTGGCGAAGTAGTTGTCCGTGATGGGCACCACGCTGCCGAGGTGCTCGCGCACGATCTCCGGGTGCTCTTGCACGGCCTCGCTGATGGGGCAGAAGATGATGCCCTTCTCCTCGAGCTCCTCCTTGAACGTGGTCGCGACGCTGACGCTGTCCACGACCGCGTCCACGGCGACGCCTTGCAGGCGCTTTTGCTCCTCGAGCGGGATGCCGAGCCGGTCGT
>CAZOQA010000022.1:0-35949 GCA_964581775.1 uncultured Thermoplasmatales archaeon
GAACGCGTTGATCTTGGACTCGGCCGTGCCTTGCCCGCGCGTGACGATCGCGCCCGCGTGCCCCATCTGTTTGCCTTGCGGCGCGGAGCGTCCCGCGATGTACGCGTGGACGGGTTTGGTGACGTGCCCGGTGATGTACGCGGCGGCTTCCTCCTCCGCGGTGCCGCCGATCTCGCCCACGAGGATGATCTCGTGCGTGTCCGGGTCGGCTTCGAACATCTCGAGCGCGTCCACGAACGTGGTCCCGGGGCAGGGGTCGCCGCCGATGCCGATGCACGTGGATTGCCCGATGCCGGCCTCGGTCAACGCGCCGACCATCTCGTACGTGAGCGTGCCGCTTCGGGAGACGATGCCCACGTTGCCGGGCTCGAAGATGCGGTTGGGCAGGATGCCCAGTTTGGCCTCTTCGGGCGGGCTGCACACGCCGGGGCAGTTGGGGCCCAGCACGCGCGCGTCGTGGTACTGGGCGTAGTGGTCGAACGCGATCGCGTCTTGCGTGGGGATGTGCTCGGTGATGACGTTGACGAGCTCGATGCCGGCGTCGAGGGCTTCGAGCGCGGCGTCCTTGGCGAACGCGGCGGGCACGAAGACGACGCTGGCGTTCGCGTCGGTCTCGTCGACCGCGTGTTGCACGGTGTCGAACACGGGCAACCCGTTGACCTGTTGCCCGCCTTTGCCGGGCGTGACGCCGCCGACCACGTTCGTGCCGTAGTCCATCATGGCTTGGCTGTGGAAGCGGCCCTGGTGGCCCGTGATGCCCTGCACGATCACGCGCGTGTCCTCTCCGACCATGACGACCATCAGGCTGCACCTCCCTGGGCTTGGGAGTCGAGTTGAACGGTCTTCTCGGCGGCCTTCTTGAGATCCTGCGTGGCCGTGACGCCGGCCTCGCGTAGCATCTCGCGGGCGCGCTCCTCGTTGACGCCGCGGATGCGCGTGACGAGCGGAACGTCCAGGCCCTCCTCTTCGAGCACTTGCACGACGCCCTCGGCGACCGTGTCGGCTTTCGTGATGCCGCCGAAGAGGTTCAGGAAGATCACGCTGGGGTCGGCTTGCGTCATCAGCTCGAAGCACGTTTTCACCTTCTCGGGGTCGTCCGTGCCTCCCAGGTCGAGGAAGACGCCGCCGTCCCCGCCGTAGTGCTCGAGCGCGTCCAGGGTCGCCATGGTGAGCCCGGCCCCGTTCGCGATGACGCCGATGTCGCCGTCGAGCTTGACGAACGCGATGCCTTTCTCGTTGGCCTCCCGCTCGAGGTCCGGGATGTCCTCCTCGCCGCCCTCCAGGTCTGGGTGGCGGAACGTGGCGGCGTCGTTGATGGTGACCTTGCTGTCGGCCGCGATCACGTCCCCGTCGCCGGTCACGGCGAGCGGGTTGATCTCGACTAGGTCACAGTCGCGCTCGCGGAACAGCTCGTACATCCGGGACAGGACGGTGCCCACCTGCTTGGCTTCGTCGTCGGTGAGGTCGAGGCCTTGCGTGAGCTGGCGGGCGTGGTAGCTGGAGAACCCGGTGAAGGGGTTCACGTTGAGCTTCCTGATCTTCTCGTCCGGCACGCTTTCGATCTCGACGCCCCCCTCCTCGCTGAGCATGACCATGGGCAACCGGTTGGACCGGTCCACGAGGATGCTCGCGTAGAGCTCTTTCTCGATGTCCAAGGCTTCGACCAGGTCCACCTTTTCGACCGTGAGGCCCTTGATGTCCATGCCGAGGATCTCGCGCACGGCGTCTTGTGCTTCGTCCTCGTCGTCGGCGAACTTGATGCCGCCGGCCTTGCCGCGGCCGCCTGTGAGGACCTGCGCTTTCACCACGACGGGGTAAGGAAGGTCGTCCGCGACCTCGTCGAACTCGTCGACGCTGGAGACCACGGTGCCTTGCGGCGCCGGGATGCCCGCGTCCACGAACAGGTCGCGACCCTGGTGCTCGTAGAGCTTCATCGGAGCCTCCAGCGAGAGGCAACCTAAAAGGGTTGCCTCGGACCCAGCTCAGGGCCCGGGAACGCGCGAGGGTTCAACCTCCTCGGGCGTAAGATGGTGCAACCCGATCAGGCCTGCGGCTCCGATCAGGGACCCCGCCAGGAGCGCTCCGTACCATCCCAGGCTCGCGCTGGAGGCCAGCGCCACGTTCCCGCCTGCCGCGATCGAGTCCCAGAAGCCCAGCTCCCCCGAGGGCCATGTGCCCGCCGCGAGCACGGCCGCAAGGACGAGACCCACTCCGCCGCCCGTGATCACCCAGCCCGCAGCAGGGGAGGGTACCTCGTCATTCTGCCTGGAGGAGACCCACCACCCGGTCCCGATCATGCTGGAAACGATGCCCGCCAGAGCGACGAACCCCACGAGGAGCACGCCGGTGGAGGCCACGAACTCTTCGCTCACGTCGCTGGTGGCCTCGGTGCCGCCCGCGTCGAAGGGCTTCACGTCCACGGACACGCTCCCGGCCCCAAAGCCCACGTCGATCGTCCACCAAGGCACCGCCAACGTGACGAGCGCCAACAGCAACCCTACGCCTGCCAATGCGGTAATCTTCGTCCCCGTGTCCATGGCCTTCTGCTCCCGAACCCACGAACCGGCAGGTTGGAGAAGAGCCTTACGGACGCTAACTTGGTGCGGGTCGAGCCTCTACCGTGGCTTTAGCCCTTCCAACCCCGTTGCGGGATCGTGCTCGCGCACGAGCGAGCCCTCAGAGAGCACGCGCACGGCGAACTCGTGGCCGACCTCGACGGTCGCCTCGAACAGGTGCCCCCCGAACGCGTCGTGGTCGTCTCCGCCAAGCGTGACGTGCAGGTGCGGGAACGGGCCCTCGTCCGCGGTGGCGAGGTTGCCCTGCGTGGACAACAGCTCGAAGCGCCCCTCGACCGTCTCGCGCTCGTACTCGCCATCGCCCACGAAGTAGCCAAGCGTGGGATCCTTGAGCATGCCGATCCCGCTGAGCACGATCCCGGCCTCGATCCCGTGCTCCCCCATCAGCTTGGTGTACGCAGCGCGCAGCTCGACCCCCTCTTGGAAGGTCCCGTATACGATGTCGTCCTGGCGACCGGTCTCCATGGTGGGCCACGGAGGCTGCCTGGCGTGGATAGGGTTTTCGCTCGGAACGCGCGGCGGGGGCTTGCTTGCGCCCGCCCAACGCCTTTATAGGGTGGGTGGCTTCGACCGGATGGTGACACCCGTGAACGAGGCCCAGACCGAGGGCGACCCCGACGCGTCCGAACCCGAAGAGGATGGCCTCTCCGAGGGCGACATCGTCCTCGTGGACTTCGAGGCCTGGACCGACGAGGACGACCTCTTCGACACGACGCGACGCGACGTGGCCGAGGAGGCCGGTTGGGACGTCGGGGACGAAGAGGAGCTGGAACCCATGCCCGTGCTCTTGGGCGGGGGCCGCATCGTGCCCGGGTTCGAGGAAGCGCTCCTCGACGCGGAGGTGGGCGAGGACGAGGAAATCGACGTTCCCCCCACGCAAGCGTTCGGCCTGCACGACAGCGACCGCGTGCGCACGTTCCCGCGGCGTGACTTCGAGAAGAAAGAGATCGAGCCGCACCCTGGCACGCGCGTGGAGATCAACGGGCAGCAGGGCATCGTGGTGCAAGCCACGGCCAGCCGCGTGCGCGTGGACTTCAACCACCCCTTCGCGGGTCGCACGCTCTCCTACTCGTTCCGCGTGCTCGAGAAGGTCACGGGCGCCGAGGACAAGGTCAAGGCCCTGATCGGTCTGGACTACGACACCGAAGAGGCCGGTGCGTTCGAGGTCGACATCGACGGGGACGGCGCGGTCGTGACCGTGCCCGAGGAGGCCAGCTTCGCGCCGGAGTGGTTCATGGCCAAGCACCGCTTGGGCCACGACGTGTTCGAGCACACGGACCTGGAGGAGATCCGGTTCGTGGACACGGTCACGCGCGAACAGATGGAGGACCACGATCACGGTCACGGGCACGGGCACACCGCGACGGCGCCGCAGAGCGCGGCCACCGGCGCGTTCGACGCGTGACCCGCGCGTGAACCTGGGGCAGGGTACCTTGATACCTCCCGACCCGCCTCACGTCGACAGGTGGTCCCGTGAGCGATGAAGAGGGCTTCTACACGCGCGAGAACCTGCTCAGCGTTCCCGTGAACCAGTTCGACCCCGCCCAAGCGGGCACGGTGCGGGAGCTCGTGGAGGGCATGGCGGGGATGAGCTTCCAGGCGCGCAGCCTAGGCGAATGCCTGGAGGTCTGGGAGGCTGCCCTGGAGGATCCTGCTCGCCCCACCGTCATCCTGGGCGTGGCGGGCTCCCTGATCGCGGGGGGCATGCGGCGCGTGTTGAGCCGTTTGGTCGAGCACGGGCTCGTGGACGTGGTCGTCAGCGTCGGCTCGCAGCCCTACCAGGACCTCTACCAGGCCATGGGGGACGGGTACGATCACTGGCGCGCCACGCCCGAGATGGACGATGTCAAGCTGCGCGAGCTGTTCCTGGACCGGCTGTACGATACGCTCGTGGACGAGGAGAAGTTCCGCAAGACGGACAAGCACTTGGGCCAGCTTCTGGGCCAGCTCGACAAGGAGACGATCACGAGCCGCGAGCTGTACGCCTACCTGGGCGAGCGGTTCGACGACGACGAGAGCCTCGTCGTGCAATGCCAGCAAACGGGCACGCCCCTGTTCTGCCCCGCGGTGAACGACTCGAGCTTGGGCATCGGCATGGTGCACGAGATGGTGAAAGCGCGCGAAGAAGGCCGGCGCGTGCCCCGCTTGGACCCCATCCGGGACGCGCACGAGCTCGCGCAGGTCAAGTACACCAGCGACAAGACGATGGTCGCGTACATCGGGGGCGGCGCGCCCAAGAACTACATCCAGCAGACCGAGGTCACCAGCGAGATGCTCGGGTACGAGCCGGGCGGGCACCAGTACGCCGTCCAGATCACGGCGGACGCGCCCCACTGGGGCGGCTTGTCCGGGTGCACGCTCGAGGAGGGCCAGTCCTGGGGCAAGATCGCGCGCGAGGCCACGAAAGCCACCGCGTACTGCGATGCCACGATCGGGTTGACGCTGCTGGCTACGGCGCTCCTGCAAGACGAGCGCTGGAGCCAGCGCGACCGGTTGGCCTTCGACTACGACGACGAAGGCTCGTTGACCCTCTCCACGCGGTGACGCATCACGCGGGCCGGCAGGACAGGTAGGTCCACTCCGCGTCGAAGGACTCGGCCTGCTCCATCACGAGGCTTAAGCCCCGCTCGATCAACGCCTCCCGGTCCCGGATGTCCTCCTCGGAGGGGCCCTCATCTTCGACGCGCTCGGAGCCCCCCACCCAGCCCAGCACGCCCTCGTGGTAGACCTTCAAGAACGACCCCCACTCCTCGACGTCCACGGGGATGGCTTCGTGGTCCACCTGCTCGATCCGGAACCCGGCCCGCTCGAAGCGGTCCGTGTAATGCGAGAGGTCGCGAGCGGGCTGGAAGTACTTATCCCGCAGCTTCCCGTAAGCCTCCATGAGTTCCTCATCTTCCAAGCGCTCACGGTGCTTGGCGAACGCGTCGTCCTCTTGCACGATCTCGCGCGCGGCCTCGTCCACGCGCTGGACCGTCGCGTCCAGGATCCAGCGCCGGGCGGGCCGGTCCGAGCGGTCGATGTTCCCGCTTTGCGCGTGCACGAGCCCGTCCTCGCGTATCACGTGATGCCAGGAGGCCAGCGTGTCCTGCAGGTCGTAGTACAGGTGGATCGCGTTCGTGGACACGATCGCGTCCAGGCCCCTGTCGATCAGGGGCGCCTCGAGCACCTCGTCCACGCGCTCGAGCCGCGATTCGTCCTCGAGGTACGAGATCAGCCGGAAGGCCACGCGGGGGTCGTTCCCGAGCTTGTCCAGGGCCAGGCGCAAGAACTTGCGGGAGGAGTCCACGATGAGGACGCCGATGGCTTTGTCCGTGTTGGACAGCAGCCGGTCGGTCAGGATGCCTGTGCCACCCGAGTAGTCCAGGATGAGATCCCCGTCGTCGACGTGCTTGACCAGCTGGGAGACGGTCCGGTCCAGGTTCGAGTACCAGCCGTGCTGCTCGACCGTGTCGTAGTCCTTGGCGAGCTTCTTCACGTCGGCCCGGGTCCATGCTTCGTCCGGGACGCGCTTGATCCCCTGGGGCCACGGGTCCATGGTCCCCCCTCAACCGCGGGACGAAGAAAGCCCTTGCCCTTGGGGCCCCGGGGGGTGCTCGTCCTCCAGCGCGTCGAGGGTCTGCTCGAGGTCCCGGATGCACGCGTCGATCTGCTCCTGGTGCGTGCGGAAGCTGAGCACGCTTACGCGCAGCACGAAGCCCTCGTCCAGGCGCGTCCCGGACAGGTGCACGTTGCCGCGACGGTTGACGGCCTCCAGCCATCGCTGGTTGAACGCGTCCACGTTCTCCGGATCCTCCAGGCCGGGGGGTTCGGCGCGGAAGGCCAGCGTGGAAAGCTGCGGCGGTGCGAGCACGGTCACGTGCTGGATCGTGCCGATCCGCTCGGCGGCGTCCTCGGCCAGGTCCAGCTTCTCGTCCAGGTTCTCGCGGAAGGGGTCCAGCCCGTGCATCTTCAGGGGGAGCCAGACGCGGAGACCTCGGAAGTCCCGGGAGAGCTCCGGGGAGAGCTGGCTGAAGTCCACGGCGTGGCTTCCTGCGTCCTGGTCGGGGATGTAGTCGGCCGAGACGGCGTGCGCGCGCTCGAGCGCGGTCTCTTCGCGCACCAGAAGGCACCCGGTCCCGTACGGCAAGAACAGGCCCTTGTGCGGGTCCAGCGTGATCGAGTCGGCGCGCGAGAGACCCTCGAGTCGGTCGCGGCCCCGGTCGGTGAGCACGAAGAAGCCCCCGTAGGCGGCGTCCGCGTGCAGCCAGATGTCCCGCTCGTCGGCGAGGGTGGCCATCTCGGGGAGCGGGTCGATGGCGCCGGTGTTCGTGGTGCCGGCGTTGGCGACGATGAGGAAGGGGTCCAGGCCGTCGGCTTCGTCCTCTTCGAGGGCGTCTTCGAGCGCGTTGGCATCCATCCGGTATCGGTCGTCGGTGGGCACGCTTCGGACGTTGCCTGCGGGGATCCCGGCGAGCACGCAGCTTTTCGAGACACTGTGGTGGACTTGGTCGCTCACGTACACGGTGCCATCCAGGAACGCGTCGCCGAGCACCTGGCGGCGCGCGGTGGTGATCGCGATCTGGTTGGCCATGGAGCCGCCGGTGGTGAGCACGCCGAACGCGCTCGGGGGGTAGTCGACGATGCGGCAGAACCATTCGACCACGTTGGCTTCGAGCCGGGCGAGGGCGGGCGCGGCGAACCACGTGCCGACGTAGCGGTTGGTCGTGTCCGCGAGGAGGTCCGCGAGGCCCGAGTGGGGGAGGCCTCCTCCGGGGATGTAGGCTAGGTAGCCGGGGTGGGCCGTGTTCAGGGAGGCGGGGATGGCTTCATCGAACAGTTCGTCGAGGAGCGCCTGGAAGGACGAGCCTTCGCGGGGAGGGGTCGGTTCGTGGAAGGCGTCGGCGAGGTCCTCGGGGTCCTCGTCGTATTGGGCGTGCTGCTCGGGCAGGGAGTCGAGGTGCTCAAGCAGCCGGTCCCGGGCCCGCGTGATCATGCGGGACAGGCGCTCGGGGTCGAGCTCGAGCGGGTTCGTCGCCTCGTTCACGGGCCCGGATACGGGTCCCGCTTAAAGGTCGTGGGGCGGGGGTTACCGGTCCGTGGTGGCTCGGTCTTTGCCGCGTTCGAAGGATCGCGCGGTGAGCACGAAGCCCGTGATGGCGGCCACGAGGCCGCCCACCGCGATCAGTAACCCCATCACGGGGATCAGCGAGACGGCGCTTTGGCGTTCATCCGATTCACCGAACAGGCCCAGCGGTCCGTACTCGGTCTGTTGCTCGCCGCTTCCGCGAACACGGTCTCCGCGACCGTGAAGCCTCCGGCGAACACGGCGCCGATGCCGAGCAGGGCCAGGAACAAGCCCACGAGGACGCCTCCGATGCTGGTCTCTCCCATGTGCGCATCACCGGGGGCTGGCAGCACGGAGGCAAGGTTAAACGTTCCGGACCCCCGGCATGGACCCCCCGGTCGGCGGTATGTTCAAGCGCCCGCGCCCGGTCCGGGGGCTTGATGCGCGTGTTGGTCGAGTCCACGGAGGACCCCGCCTCGCAGAACATCGCGGACCGGTTGCGCGAGCTTGTGCCCTGGGAGAAGAAGGGGCTCTTCGACGGGACCCGCGTGCTCGCCCACGAGGATCTGCGCCTGATCACCCTGGACGAGCTGCACCTGGAAAGCGAGAACCTCGACCGACGCCTGCCCCCGTCCCTTGCGGACCCCGAACTCGTGATCTTCCTCTCCCGTCACGCCAGCGAGTCCGGCACGCCCACGCTCAGCGTGCACCCCATCGGGAACTTCGCGGACGCACCCTACGGGGGCAAACCCGGCCACGTGGTCCCCTCGCACCCCGCGTGGATGGCGGGGCTGTTCGATCAGCTCCGCCAGGCGGACCCGGACGGGTACGAGGTCACCTACGAAGCCACCCACCACGGCCCCTACCTGGACGCGCCCACGCTCTTCTACGAGCTGGGCAGCGACGAGGACGCCTGGCAGGACGAGGACGCCGCGCGCGTGCTCGCCGAGGCCCTCCTGGAGGCCCGACCGCTGGCCCAGAGGCCCGTGCTGTGGGTGGGCGGCGGTCACTACTGCCCGCAGGTCAACGACGCCGTGCGCGCCGGGACGATCGCGCCCGGGCACATCCTCCCCGGGTGGGCAGCCGGCCAAGGCGTCAGCGACGAGACGCTCGAACAAGCCCTGGACGCGATCCCCGCCTGCGAGGGCTTCGTGCTTCAACCGGGCGCCACGAGCGAGGAGACGCAGATCGCCAAGCACCTGGAGGACCTGGGCGCCGACCGCATCGACGTGTAGCCGCCGGGTCGACCCGAAGCCTTATCTCGCCTGGGAGGGACTCGCACGCCGGAGGCGAACATGGACGACACCGCGCGCACGCTGCTGATCGCGGCCCTGGGCGGAGCCGCGCTGATGGCCGGGTGCCTGGGCCTGGGAGCGAACGAGACCCCGGACGAGCTGGGCCCCTCCGGGACCCTCGACGCGGGATCGGGCCCGCACGCGACCGTGGCCCTCATCGACACCGGCATCAACCCCTACCACGAGGTCTTCCACGTGGACGACCCGCTACGCGAACAGCACCCGTCCACGTACATCGACGGGTACCCCGAGGACGCCAAGGCCCTCGAGGTGACCACGGACGCGGACTCCTGGGCGGAGGCCGTGCAGGCCGACTGCGAGGACGTCTGGTCTGAGATCGAGGAAGGCCAGCTGTACTGGGTGCCCGGCACCAAGATCGTCGGCGCCGTCGCTGTCGGCAGCGGGGACGCGCTCGACTGCGGCGAGGACCCGCAGAACGCCAGCGTGTCGCGCATCCTGGATCTGGGCGGGCACGGGACCATGGTCGCCTCCCGGGCCGCCGCGGAGGACTACGGCGCCTGCCCGTCGTGCAGCATCGTGGCCGTGCACGGGTTCAACGAGGACGCGGTCGCGTGGGCCGCGGAGAACAGCGCGTGGATCGACGTGCAATCCAACAGCTGGGGCCCCACCGTTCCCCTCTGGGTCCCGGACGAGGCCTCTGAACCCGCCGGGAACGCCGCCAGCGATCCGTCCTTCGTTCGGACCGTCGAAGAGGCGGCCCAAGAGCACGTGGCCTTCTGGGCCAGCGGGAACGGGGCGATGACGCGAGGCGGCCTCGTCGGACACCCCACGACCCTGGACCCTCGGATGACGCCCAGCATCATCATGGTCGGCGGTCACGACAGCGGATACATCAACACGTGGCCCGGCTTCCCCCCGGACGTCGTCGCAAACAGCTGCAACGGGTGGGCCGCGCACCACGACAGCCTCGACGAATCCGACGACACCGTCGCCGGCGGCACAAGCGGCGCCACCCCCTACGCGGCCGGCAAGACCGCCGCCGTGCTCCTGCACGCCCGCACCGTGCTCGACGACGCCGGCACCGGCATCGTGGACGGCGTCGCGGCCTCCGGGACCGCGCCCGAGGGCCTCGAGGGCCCGCTCGACGACGGGGAGTTCACCGACGAGGAGATCGAGCGCGTGATGAAGACGACCGCGGACACGCGTCCCCAGGGCGAGGAGGAGGACGGGCCCCGATGCGACGAGGCCAGCGGGCTGGTCTTGTACAGCTCGACGCCCGTGCGTTGGGAGGACGTCCCCGAGGGCTACCCCGAGTACGTGCACATCGGGTACGGCGCCATCACCGGGGAGAGCACGGAGCACGCCAAGCGGGTCCTGGACGGGGATGAACCGTTGCCGGACCGGGAGGATGCGGACCGGTTCTTCGAGGGGGACGACGAGGCCCGCCAGGCGCTTTACGAGCTCTGGAGCTCGTAGAGGACCTTCCTGTGGGCAGGGAGCAGGATTCGAACCCCTTCACTTCCGGGTGATCAGCGTGAGGACGTCCTCGTCCTCGAGCTCGTGGTCGAGGCCGACGCGTTGGTCGGGGAACTTGCTGGAGGGGCCGGAGACTTGCGCGTACCGGAACCGGTCGCGCATCTCGCGGTGCAGGTGGTCGCATACGTCGCCGACGGTGGACCCGCGCCGGATCACGAGCGGTTCCTCCATGTCGGCGTCGCCGCCTTGCGGTTTCAGGTACAACCGGATCAGGTCCATCTGCTCGTAGATGGCGTCCCTGAGGGCTGCCAGGTTCTGGTCTTGGTGCGCGCTGATGGGGACCACGGTCCACCCGTCCCGTCGGATCTCCTCGGTGCGGCGTTCGACGATGTCGTCTTCGGCCGCGTCGATCTTGTTCAGGGCCACGATGGCGGGCAGGTAGACGCGGTTCCCGGCGAGCGCGTCCACGAGCTCGTCGGGCGTGACATCGTCGCGCACCACGAGGTCCGCGTTCACGTACCCCCATTCGTCGAGGATGCTCTCCGCGAGCTCCGCGTCCAGGTGGGAGGGGTCGACCGTGAAGGACACGTCCAGGCCGCCTTGGCGCCGGTCCGTGTTGACGCGAACGTTGGGTGGTCTCGTGTTCAATCGGAGCCCGGCGTCGTGGAGCTCGTCGGTGACGACGTCGAGTTGGTCGGGGTTCCAGGGGTCGACGACGAGGATGACGAGATCGCAGTTGCGGGCGACGCTTATGACCTCTCGGCCGCGCCCTTTGTTGCGGCTTGCGCCGTGGATGAGCCCGGGCAGGTCGAGCACCTGGATGTTCGCGTGTCGGTGCTCCATCATGCCGGGGACCACGTCGAGCGTGGTGAACTCGTACTCGCCGACCTCGCTGTCGGCGTTCGTGAGCGTGTTCAACAGGGTGCTCTTGCCCACGCTGGGGAACCCGACCAGGCCCACGCTGGCGTGGCCGGTCTTCTTGACGTCGTACCCGGTGCCCCCGCCTCCGGATTGTTTCTGGCGTTTTTCCTTCTTGTTCCGGAGCTTGGCCAGCTTGGCTTTCAGCCGGCCAATGTGTTGCTCTGTGCTCTTGTTGTAGGGCGTGTCCGCTATCTCTTGTTCGATCTCGTCGATCTCGTCCTCGATGGCGCCCATCCGTTGCCACTATCCACGTGGCCGTCGCGCCTTTAACCGTTTCGGGGGTCGCACCGGCGGCCGTGCGTCTTCGTGAAGGTGAGAGCTTTCATCGGGAGGGGTCGTTCGGGGGCTCGATGTTCCCGTACGAGTCGCGGTGGGGATGGCTTACCAGGACGGGGTACTTGCACCTGGCGGAGGCCATCGCGGAGAAAAGCCACGCGTTCCAGCAGCCGTACCAGTCGGTGTTGGAGCGTCGCGCGCAGGGGATCCGCGTGGCCTTGAAGGTGCGCCTGGTCGTGATCGTGTTGTTGAACCTGGGGATCTTGATGAGCGTATTGGCGTCCGCTGCGCAGGTGTTCCCGGCGCTCGGGGAGGCTCAGGGCTTGTTGGCTCCGGTGGCGGGGCTCGTGAGCGGGATCGTGGTGGTGGCGTTGACGATGATGTACTTCTTGATCGCGCGCTACTTGGGCCAGTTGCAGGCGGACATCATCGCGTGCTTGGCGCTGGGTACGCCGTGCATGCCGGAGCTTCCGGACGGGGAGAAGGACGAGGTTCGCGAAGTCGAGCGCCGGGCGCAGGAGGACAGCTGGGCACTCTCGTTCCCTCCGGGTCACGGGCGGGCCGAATAGGCGAGGGTTCGCAACCGAAAAGGCTTCGAGGGAGCCTCGACTCAGGTTCCTCGCCGGCTTCGCCGGTTCTGGCCGCGGCGGTACCCTAGTGGACAACGGGGCGAGGCTTAGGACCTCGTGGCGTAGGCCTTCGCAGGTTCGAACCCTGCCCGCCGCACTGCTCGAGCACGCATGAGGCGTCAGAACTCCTCGCGCGCGGCCCGGTAGAACAGGTACGAGGCTGTCACGACGAGGCCCACCAGGAAGACCCCCATCACGGCCACGAACACGTACGCGATCGCAGGCGGGTCCTCCTTGACGGTGAACGCGTCCACGGGTCCCTCCTCTGCGGGGCTGGCCTGCCCCGTGAGGGGGACTGCAAGAACCGTCGCCGCCAGCGCCAGCGCGATCATCCACGACCTCATCGAGGCCGTGCTACATGGGAAGCCAGCTTAAACCCTAGCGGAACCCGCCCGAGCGTTCAACCCTCACGCGGCGGCCTCGATCTCGATCGGTTCGACGTCCACGCGGCGGGACCCGTCCACCTTCACCATGTGGTTTTGCGGGACCTTGCGCCACACCTTGTCGTCGTCCCACAAGCGCTCGCTGGCGATCAACACCGCGCCCTCCGAGCCCGGGTTCTCGCTGTAGAACTCCCCCTCGCGGCAATGGAACGCCTCCGCGGTGCCCACGTACAGGGACTGCGCGGGCTCGTCCACCGGGTGCCGGTACCGCGTGGCGACCACGTGCTCCCCGTCGCTGACGCAGAAGTTCGCCTGCGTCGTCGCCTCGGCCCGCCCCATCTCCTCCTTGAGCTTCTGGATGTACGCAAGCGTGGCCTCCGTGGCACCCACGAGCGCATCCATGGACAACTCGGCCGCGCCATCCCCGAGAAGCTGCTGGAAGGCGCCGAACACGTGCTCGCTGTCCGTGGACCCGCGGATCCCGAAGAACACGTCGTCGTCCAGCTCGTGCTGCAGGCGCCGGATCAGTTGGCGGTACCCGCCGAACTCCCCGTTGTGCATGAAAAGCAACCGCCGCCGGCCCCGCTCGACCGGGTCCAGATCTTGCTCCTCATCCAAGTAGCGGCCCCCATGGAACGGGTGGCAGTTCAACTGCTGTACGGGCAACCCGGGCGAGGCCGCGCGCACGTGCGCCAGGAACGTGGGCGTCTTGATCACGGGGGACACGTAGCGCATGTTGTCATCCGACCAGGCCGGGTGAAGCGTCCGGTACAACCCCGGCTCCTGGGCAACCCGCCGGTCGTACCAACCCACGCCCCACCCGTCCCCGTTCAACGGCTCCTGGCGCTCGTGAGCGTGCACGCTCTGGTGGATCAGGCTGTGCTCAGGCTCGTACAAGAGCTCGTGCAACAGCACCGGAGGCCCGTGGTACGCGACGAAGCGGCACATGTGGCGTCCCCGAAGATTGGACTCCTACGAATAAGCCTTCACTTGCGTCCGTTCACCGGTGTCAAGCCGGCCAGGGGAGCGGTGCAAGTCCCCCCCGCAACGTCTAAGAGAAGAGCCCCTCGTAGTCCCCTACGTGCCCGACCTCTTCGACCTCACCGTCGGCGACGTGATGCGAACCTCGTTCGAAAGCGTCCGACCGGACGAACGCTGCTCGCAGGTCCTCAGCGCGTTCGCGGAGGACGGCGAACCCGCCGTCGTCGTCTCCGACGAGAAGGGCCGCTACGTGGCCATCGCCAGCGAGCGAGACTTCCTGCGCACCATGCAAGACCCCTCCAAAGCCCGCGTCTCAAACGTGCTCCCCGAACACGAGATCCCCACGGTGCACCCGGACGACGAGATCGTGGAAGCCGTCCGGTTGATCCTGGACTCGAACGCCCGAAGCCTCGCCGTCGTCAAGAAACAAGACAACGTGCACCGCGTGCAAGGCATCCTGGTGCGCGAGGACATCATCCACGCCGCCGGCGAGACCAGCCTGGGCGACAGGGAGCTGGCCCAGGACATGACGCGCGAGGTCATCACCGGCGACGCGGACGACAGCGTCGCCAAGGCGCTTTCCACCATGCGCACGGAGGGCATCTCGCACCTGCCCGTGATCCAGGACGGCCGACTGGCCGGCATGGTCACCGTGCACGACATCCTTCGGCAAGTCATCCAACCCATGCGCGGCACCGGGCGCGGCGGCTGGAAGACCGGCGGCGAGCAAGACCGGCCCCTGGCCGTGCCCCTGAAAAGCATCATGACCTCCCCCGTCGTGCACGTGCCCCGCGGCGCCCAGTACCAAGACGCGAGCACGCGCCTGCACGAGAAGGGCATCGGGAGCGTCGTCATCACGAAAGACGGCGAGTTCCCCTACGGCATCGTCACCCGACGCGACCTGCTCAACCCCATCCGGTTGCTCGCGCCGGACGTGCCCCGCATCACGGTGCACTTCTCCAGCAAGGACACAAGCCGCGACGGGTACGAATCCAGCGGCGCCCCCGAGGAAGTGCGCGGGTTCATGCGCCGCTACCAGGACCGGCTCGAACCCGCGATCCTGCAGATCCACGCCAAACGCCACAAGGACAAGAACAGGAAGCGCGACCTGTGGAACATCCGGTTGAACCTCAGCAGCGACATGGGCAAGTTCTACGCGGTCGGCGAAGGCTGGGGCATGAAGCACGCCACGCGGTTGGCCGTGGACCACCTCGAGCGCAAGGTCCGCCGCGCCAAGGAGGAAAGCCTCGAGAACCCCAGCCGCGAGTTCATCGAAGAGAACCTCTACTGACCCCCCGCGGACGCCCCGGTACGGGCCC
Source organism: uncultured Thermoplasmatales archaeon (assembly GCA_964581775.1). Taxonomy (GTDB): domain Archaea; phylum Thermoplasmatota; class SW-10-69-26; order SW-10-69-26; family SW-10-69-26; genus PWVY01. Next base: position 14,865 of record CAZOQA010000022.1, read on the forward strand.
AGAACCCCCCGCAACCCCAGCCACGCGCCTGCGGAAGCGAAGGCGAACGCTTTTCTACACCACGGATATCCCCCCACGCCGCGCCACGGAAGCAGATCCACCACCCGAGGCGCAGGCGGCTTCTGGACGGTCCATCCAAGAACCGAGCCCGCACGCGAGGACGCACCGATGGACGCCTCCGAGGGGACCCGCGAGCACGAGCCCGCCCCCAGCGGGGGCCTCGTCGTGCCCGTCGAAGACGTCCCCGCCATGCAAGACACCGTCCTCTACGCGCTCGCCCAGATGGACCCCGGCGAGCCCCTTCACCTGATCGCCGCCTCGCACGGGTCCCAACCCCCCGAGCTCGAGATCGCCGAAAGCCTCGCCGCGCGCGCCGAAGGCTGGGCCCGCGAAGCCCAAGACGACCCCGAAGACGTCACCATCCACCGCCGCGTCGTCAGCACGCCCCGCGACGAACCCGCCGCGTACGCCGAGCTCATCGCCGCGTACGCCAGCGAACACGACGCCGAGCATGTCATGCTCGCCCCCAGCGTCTCCCCCACCGGCACCGACCGCGTCCTCGAAGAGCTCACCGGGTACCTGGAACGCCAAGGCCTCCGCGCCACCGTCGCCCCCCCGCCCCGCGAACAATACCACCGCCCCCTCACCGTGCCCGGCACCCGCACCACGTTCACCCTCCTCTTCCTCGCCACGCTCGCCTTCTACCTCATCATCGCCGAGCTCGAAACCCTCTTCAGCCTCCTCACAGGCCTCGCCGTCGCCGCGCTCGTCACCCTCGTCTTCCACCGCGTCACCTTCTCCAGATCCCCCCCGCTGCCCCGCACGCTCGTCACGTTCGCCCGCTGGATCGCGTACACACCCTACCTGCTCTGGCAGATCATCAAAGCCAACCTGCACGTCGCCTCCCTCATCCTGCACCCCAAGCTCCCTTTGGACCCCCGCCTGGACCGCTACCGGTCCTCCCTAGAAAGCGACCTCGCCCGCACCACGCTCGCCAACAGCATCACCCTTACCCCCGGCACGCTCAGCGTGGACGTCCGCGGAAACATCTTCTACGTGCACCGCCTCGTGCCCGAAGCCACAGCCCGGGACCTCGCCGTGGCCGTCACGTTCGTCTTCCAAGGCCGTGAAAGCCTCCAACGCGAGGACCCCTGGACCCCCCTCGCCACGGACGAGGTGATCGGGCCATGACGCTGGTCACGAGCGCCCTTTTTGGAGCTGCCGGCGTGCTCGTGCTCGTCAGCATCGCAGCCCTCTACCGCGCCTGGGCCGGCCCCACGACGCAAGACCGCGTCGTCGCGCTCAACGTGATCGGCACGCACGCCGTGATCGTGATCGTGCTCTCAGCCGCCGCGTTCGGCACGCAGGACATCATCGACATCGCGATCGTGTACGCGCTGTTGAACTTCCTGCTGGCCATCGCCATCGCCAAGTTCAGCATGGACCGGGGGGAGGTCCTTTGATCCTCCGCGTCCTCGCGGCCGGCCTCGCCATCGCTGCGGCCTTCTTCGGGGCCCTGGCCGCCCTGGGCCTGCTCCGCCTCCCCGACGTGTACACGCGAACGCACGCCGCGGGGAAGGCCGAGACGCTCACCGCGTTCTTGGGCTTGTCCGCGGCCGCGGTGGCCCTGGGTTTCGATGTCGCCCTGCTCAAGCTGTTGTTCCTGCTCGTGTTCCTGTTCATGACGAGCCCCACGGCCGCGCACGCCATCGCGCGCGCCGCCATGGACCAGGGCATCGTGCCCTGGACGCCCCCCGAGGATGAAGAGGACGCATCGGAGCATCCCGCCGAGGAGGGGGACGCCTCGTGACCGTGGCCGCGCTCGAGCTGGCCTTGATCGGGCTGATCCTTGCCAGCGCATTGGTGACGCTGCTGCTGCGGGACGTGTTGGCCGCGATCATCGTGTTCGGTGCGTACAGCTTCGGCATGGCCATGTTGTGGGTGGTCTTCCGTGCGCCGGATGTCGGCTTGACCGAGGCGGTCGTGGGGTCGGGCGTGATGACGCCTCTTTTGCTGTTGGCCATCGCCAAGATGGGGCCCGAGGACCCGGAGGACGTGCTCGTGAACGTCGACCTACGCGCGTTGGCGGGCGTGACCGTGCTCGTAGCCGTCCTCGCGTTCACGGTGTTGTCCTTGCCTGAGGTCGGGAACCCGGCCTCGCCCACGAACCAGCACGTGGCCCCGTATTACTTGGAGAACGCGTACGAGGAGACGGGCTTCGAGAACGTGGTCACGGCGATCCTGGTCAGCTACCGGGGCTTGGACACGTTCGGCGAGGTCACGGTCGTGTTCGCCGCGCTCGTGGCCGTGCTGGCCGTGCTGCGTCGGGAGGTGCTCGTGTGAAGCGTCGCCCGTATCGGGAGAGCGTGATCGTGTTCACGACGGTGCGCCTGTTGGCTCCGTTCGTGCTCGCGTTCGGGTTGTTCATCACGCTTCACGGGGCCACGAGCCCGGGCGGCGGCTTCCAGGGGGGCGCGATCATGGCGGCTGTCGTGTTCATGCTGGCGTTCGCGTTCGGGTTCTACCCGACGCGGGAGTGGATGGGCGAGGGCCCGGTGAAGGTGCTCGTGGGCGGGGGGTTGGTCTTGTTCGGGGGGGTCGCGTTGGCGTCGCTGGCGCTGGGCGGGTCCGTGTTGGATTACGCGGCGTACGAGGCGGCCACGGGCGTCCCGTTCAAGTACTGGGGGGAGCTGGTGGAGGTCGCGATCGGGCTGGTGGTCTCGGGCGCACTGGTGGGCTTGTTCTTCCTGGTGTGGGGCGGCACGCGCCCGAAGAAGACGAAAGCGCGGGCTTCCAGGCAGGCGTCCTTGGATCGGGAGGAGGGGGAGGCGTGATCGAGCTCGTGCTGGCGCGGTTCGAGTACGTGGTGGCGATGCTCGTGCTGGGCGCGGGGTTGTACTTGACGGTGGGGGACCGCAACCTGGTCAAGAAGATCATCGGGCTCAACGTGTTCCAGACGGCCGTGTTCCTGTTCTTCATCGTGGCCGCCCTGCGCGAGGGGGGCTCCGAGCCGCTTGTCTCGGGCCAGGGCCCCTTCGTGAACCCGCTTCCGCACGTGATCGTGCTCACCGCCATCGTGGTCGGCGTGAGCATGACGGCCGTCGCGTTGGCGCTGGTGGTGCGCATCCACGACGAGTACGGAACCCTGCGCGAGGACGTGCTCGAGGAGCTGGTCGAGGATGGGTGAACTCGTGCTCTTGGTGGGCGTGCCCATCGTGGCCGCCGCACTCGCGGTCACGCTTCGCGGCCGCACGGTGGCGCCTCGCACGTTGGCGCTTTTGGTCCTGAGCCTCCAGTCCGCGCTGGCGGTCGTGTTCTCGGCGCGCGCCATCGCGCAGGGGGACGGGACCCGCCAGGTCCTGGGCGGGTTCACGGCGCCGTTCGGGATCGAGGTGGTCCTGGACGGGGTCAGCGCGCTCGTGGTGGTCCTCATCGCGCTCGTCGCGTACGCGATCGTGGTCAACATCCAGCCGGGCGCTCGCACGGGAAGCTTCTACGCGCTCACCCTGTTGCTCGTGGCCGGGTTGACGGGCGTGGCCCTGGCGGGCGACTTGTTCAACCTGTACGTGTTCCTGGAGATCAGCGGGCTGGCCGTGTACGGCCTGGTGGCCAGCGGCCGCGGCGGCGAGGGGGCCTTGAGCGCGCTCAAGTACCTGATCGTGGGCACCGTAGGGGCCACGTTGTACCTGTTGGGCGTGGCGTACCTGTACGCGGTCACGGGCACGCTCAACATGGCGGACATGACGCAGCGGATCCCGGAGGTGGCGGGGTTCGCGTCCACGCCCGTGGTCACCGCGTTCGGCCTCGTCGTGGTCGGGTTGGCGGTGAAGATCGCCATCTTCCCCCTGCACGCATGGCAACCGGACGCGTACGCGGACGCGCCCGACGACGTGACCGCGCTCATGGCCGCGCTCGTGTCCACCACCGCCGCGTACGCGCTCTTGCGCGTCGTGTTCGACGCGTTCACGGTCGAGTTCTTGACCGCGAACCCGTTCCTGCACGAGGCGCTTTTGATCCTCGTCGCGGTCAGCGTGCTCGCCGGCGGCGTCTTCGCGTACCGGCAACGCGACGTCAAACGCATGCTGGCCTACTCAAGCGTCTCCCAGTTCGGCCTCGTCATCATCGGCCTCTTGCTGGCCACGCAAACCGCCGTGTACGGGTCCATCCTGCACCTGATCGGGCACGCGGTCATGAAAGCGGGCCTGTTCTTGGCCGTGGGCATCCTCGCCGCCACCGTGGGGGTGCGCACCGTGGACGGGTACGCGGGCCTTTCGCAACGGTCCCCGTTCGTGGCGGGCGCGTTCGCCGTGCTCGCGCTGGCCCTGGTGGGCGTGCCGCCCGCGGTGGGCTTCGTCGGCAAGTGGTACATCGCGCTGGGCGCCATCGAGGCGGGCCGCTGGGGCATGCTCGCGGTCGTCATGGCCAGCACGCTCATCACGCTCGCCTACGTCTTACGCTTGCTTGAGCGCATCTACGTGCGCGACCCGCCCCCCAGGGAGGACCGGCCCCCCGCCCGGCAGGTCGCGGTCGAGGACCTCGCGGACGAGACCGCCAAAAGGCCCCCCCTTGCGGGCCCGTTGGGCCCCTTGATGCCCACGGCCGTGCCCGTGATCGCGGCCGCCGCGGCCGCCGTCGCGCTGGGCCTTGCGGGCCCGTGGGTCCAGGATGCGATCGCTCCCGCCTTGGAGGTGCTCTTGCGACCGTGACGCTTACGGGTTGGCTTCCTGGCGTCGCCGTGTTGGCCCCCGCCGTCGCGGTCGTCTTCATCCTCGCCCTGCGGAAGCACCCGGACCTGCGCGAGGCGGCCTCGCTTCTGGCAAGCGCGGTCGCGTTCGCGTGCGCGGCGTGGCTTGCGCGCGCGGTGCTTGCGGGCTCGCACGTCGAACTGGGGTTGGGCACGCTCGTGCCGGGGGTGCGCTTTGCGCTCCGCGTGGACGCTCTGGGGGCCCTTTTCGGGTTGTTGGCCAGCGGGTTGTGGATCGCGACCACCGTGTACAACATCGGGTACATGCGGGGGTTGCATGAGCACAAGCAGACGCGGTACTTCGCCAGTTTCGCGGCCAGCATCGCGGCCACGCTGGGCGTCGCGTTCAGCGCGAACCTGCCCACGTTGTTCGTGTTCTACGAGTTGCTGACCGTGGCCACGTACCCGCTGGTGGTGCACGATGAGACCGACGAGGCCCGCGTGGCGGGCCGCAAGTACCTGGCGTACACGTTCTCGGGGGGCGTGGCCGTGCTCACGGGCGCGGTGATGGTGCATGCTACGGCGGGGTCGACCGCGTTCGCTGCAGGCGGCATCGCGGGCCTGGTGGAGGGCGCGGGCGTGGGCTTGGCTCGCGTGGCGTTCGTGTTGTTGGCGGGCGGGTTCGCGGTGAAGGCGGCCGTGATGCCGATGCATGCGTGGTTGCCGGATGCGATGGTGGCGCCGACGCCGGTGAGCGGGCTGCTTCACGCGGTCGCGGTCGTGAAAAGCGGCGTGTTCGGGGTCGCCCGCACGGTGTTGGACGTGTTCGGCCCGGACGCGATGCACGCGCTGGGCATGCACGCGGTCGTGGCCATGGCGGCGGGGGGCACGATCGTGGTGGCCAGCTTCGTGGCGCTCCAGAAGGACAACTTGAAGCGCCGGTTGGCGTACTCGACGATCAGCCAGCTTTCCTACATCGTGCTGGGCTTGTCCGTGCTGAACCGGGAGGCGCTGGTGGGCGCGCTGTACCACATCCCGGCGCACGGGTTCATGAAGCTGACCTTGTTCCTGTGCGCGGGCGCCCTCTACGTGGAGACGAAGACGACGTACATCAGCGAGATGGCGGGCATCGGGCGCCGGATGCCGCTTACGATGGGGGCCTTCGCGGTGGCCGCGTTCGGCATGGCGGGCATGCCGCTGGTGGCGGGGTTCGCGAGCAAGTTCTACTTGCTGGTGGGCTCGGCCGGCGCGGGCGCGTGGTGGATCGCGGGCGTGTACGTTCTAAGCGGCGTGTTGAACGTGGCGTACTTCTGGCCGGTGATCAGCCAGGCCTTCTTCGAGCGTGCCGGCGAAGAGGATCCGAAACCGTTGATCGAGCACCCGATGGGCGCGCGCGCTCGCCGGGACCCGATCGGGCAGGGCACGCCCTTGTCGGATCAGGCGGCCAGCCCGTTCGGGCGCCCCGGGTTGGGCCGCGAGGCGTCCTGGTTCGTGTTGGCGCCGGTGTTGGCCACGGTCTTGGGCAGCATCGCGTTGGGCGTGATGCCCTCCAGCGCCGTGTTCCTGGACTTGGCTCAAGCTAGCATCGGGGCGGTGATGCAGGGATGAGCCTGGCGCTTGCCCTGGCGGACACGGTGCTCGAGGCGGGGTCGTGGGCGGCGGGGTCTCCGTTGCTCGTGGTGGCCGTTGCGGCGCTCGTGGCGTGGTTCGTGCCACGCGCTGCGGTCCCGGTGGGCGTGCTTGCCACGGCGGGCTCGCTTGCGTGGTTCTTGCTCGTGCCGGACGGGTCGCTCGTGCAGGCCTCGTTCTTGGGGTTCGAGGTTGCACCGGTCCACGTGGACGGGTTGTCCCGCGTGGTGGGCGTCGTGTTCGCGGGCATCGGCGTGTTGGCCGTGTTGTACGCGGCCAGCGTGGAAGCGGGGTATCGGTTGGTGAGCTTCGCGCTGGCGTACGTGGCCTCCAGCATGGGCGCCGTGTTGGCGGGGGATTGGCTCTCGCTGGTCGTGTGGTGGGAGGTGATGGCCGTGACGAGCACGCTCGTGGTGTGGCATCACGGGGGGCGTGCGGTGCGCGCGGGGTTCCGCTACGCGGTGCTGCACGGAATCGGGGGCAGCCTCGTGTTGATGGCCGTGGTCCTGCACGCGGCTCGAACGGGCACGCTTGTGTACTCGGGTGGCGGCGTGGCCTCGGGCGTTGCAAGCGTGTTGGCGGCGCTGGGCATGGGCGTGAACGTGGGCTTCGTGGGGCTTCACGCTTGGCTTCCGGACACGTACCCGAGCCCGAGCGTGGCCGCGAGCGTGTTCCTTTGCGTGTACACGACGAAAACGGGCGTGTACGCGCTTCTTCGCGCCTTCCCGGACGGGCACCTGGTCGTCGCGTTCATGGGCGCGGCGATGGCCGTGTTCGGCGTCACGTACGCGCTCTTCCAGGACGACATGCGCCGGCTTCTATCCTACCACATCCAGTCCCAGGTGGGCTACATGGTGGCGGGGGTCGGCATGGGGTCCGCGTTGGCGCAAACGGGCGCGATCGCGCACGTGTTCAACCACATCGTGTACAAGGCGCTTTTGTTCATGGTGGCGGGCATGGTGATCTACCGCACCGGGTTCGAGCGGTTGTCCAAGGTGGGGGGGTTGTACCGGGCGATGCCGTGGACGTTCGGCGCGTTCGTGGTCGCGGCGTTGAGCATCGCGGGGTTCCCGGGGTTCAACGGGTTCGTGAGCAAGGGCATGGTCACGGACGCGGCGTCGTACGATGCGGGTTCGAGCGTGTTGTACTGGGCGCTCGTGGTGGCAAGCGTGGGCACGTTCCTGTCGTTCATCAAGCTGGGCTACTCGGCGTTCGTGGAGGAGGCCCCGGAGGGGTTCGATGCGGGGCAGATCCTGGATGCGCCGGTGGTGGGGCGGGGCGTGATGGGGGCGGCCGCGTTCGTGTGCATCCTGTTGGGCGTCGTGCCGGGCGTGTTGTTCGGGCTGATCGACTTCTCCCCCACGGCCGTGTACGAGGGCGTGCCCGAGGTGCATCCGTACTCGTTCAGCCACGTGCAAAAGGGCGTCGTCACGGGCCTGGTCGGGTTGGTCGGGTACGTGCTCGTGAAGAAGCCATTGGGCCGGCTCAAGGACGTCCGCGATGTGGACGCGTTGTACAACCCGGTCGTGTTCTACGCCACGCGCGCGGTCCTGGGCCTGGTGGGGAGGATCCGGCGGGGCGTGGATGCGGGCTACGAGCGGTCCGTGGCCTGGCTGGGCGGGGTCTTGGAGGACCCGTTGCCGGGCGAGGATGCCCCGATCGGGTTGGGCGTGTTCCTGGTGACGGCGTCGCTGGTGGTGGCGTTGGCCGTGGCGTTGTTGTAGCCCCGACGCGGGCCAGGTCAGTCCTTGGCGGCGCGTCGGCCGATCAGGTACCCGGCGGTGAAGCTTACGCCGGCCAGGAGCGCGGTTTTGGGGATGCTTCGCGTGGAGAGGGCGCCGTCGGCCTTCTCGATGCCTTCGATGATGGGGTCGCGAAGGGGCGATCTCATGCCGACCTCGACGGCTTGCTCGATCGCTTGCGCCATGCTGGTCTCGGGCTGTTGTTGAGGCATGGGGTCTCCTCCGTGAGCCATCCTTTTTAGAGGTTCAGGTCCTCCGGGGTGGCGGGGGGTCACAACGCGGGAGCGGGGGTGGGTGAGCACGGGCTCCTTGTCACGAGGAACCCTGGGTAGAAGGTCCGTTCTGGACCCCCCCGACCTATTTTCATCCTGCAGCGAGAAAGAAATTATATAGGGACCCGCGCATCCTGTTGTCACTCGCTGAGGTAACAACCTTGGCGAGGGGCTGAGACGGACCCGCCACCACGCTCCGACCAGCGGCGCCCTCGTCCCGATCGCGGGGGCCCGCCGCGCGACCGGCGGGGGGATGAGCCATGCGTATACTCAAGATACTCGCAGCGATAGCGCTCCTGCTCGCGCCCACCGGCGTCGTGATGGGAGCCCACATGACCGAGCAAGCCACGAGCGTCGAGCACCACACCACGTACGTCGAGATCGTGCTCCAGGACGAGGACAAGGACGACCCGCTCGGGTACGGGGCCGTCGCCGGCATCGTGCACTGCCCGCCCTCGAACATGCTCGACAACGCCGTGCTCTGGTTCAACGACCAGGTCCTCTTCCGGCACGGCAAGCAAGGTCCGCAGGCCACCTGCGCGCTCGATAACAACGCCACGCACGTCTGGCTGACCGAGGAGAACGCGCCCGACCCGCGCGAGAACCCGTCCGTGCAACCCACGAACGTGACCTTCGAGTTCACGGACCCCAACGGGATGGAGTGGATCGTGAAGGAGTACAAGTACCACGTGTTCTACGCGGACCGCGAGGAGACCACCGGGCTCGGCGTCGGGGACGTGAGCCTGGAAGCCGAGGCCAACGCGCAGCTGCGCAAGGTACCCTTCTACACGTGGGTCGTCGAGATCCAGGAAGAGACCGTCGACCCCACCATCGAGAGGCCCTACAACTTCGTGAACGTCGTCGACTTCGACAAGCTCACCTTCGGGCCCGACGAGAAGGAAAAGCACGGCGGCCAGCCCGGGAACGTCGAGCAAGGCAACTCTCACAACGCGACCGACCCCGACGAGGAGCACAGCTTCCCCCACACGCACCACACCGCGGACGTGAAGCTTCGCGTGGGCGACGAGCCCGACCCCGGCCCGCACGCCCAGGACGGAGCGGATGCGAACATCGTCGTGATCACGCCCGACCAGCTCGACGTGCCGGAACTCACGCGGGGCCCCGTCACGGTCAAATAGGCTCGCCGCGACGGTGCTAGGACGGGGTCAGCGGGGCACGCCCAAGCGGACGCGCTCGCGCATGCGCATGGCCAGCTCGTGGTACTCGACGAGGGCTTCCCGCATCGTCTCCTCGCTGTCCTCGTCCAGCTCCTCGATCCGACCCTCGAGCGCGAGGAGGATGAACTGCATGCCGTTCAGGTACGCGTTCATGTACTCTGGACTTCCCATATCCCGTCCGCTCAAAGGTACACCATCCCCGGTGCAGTCGCATGCCTCGCACGGAAGAAATACCCTGTGTAACCCAACCGAGTAGAACAAGCCACGAAGCGCGCAAGCGATGGCTTGGACGGCCAAGCCCTCGCCCCCTCGCCCCGGTCAGATCAGCCGGGCGCATTGGAAGCCGCCAAGCTGCCCGACGGCCTCGTTGCACGCGCCGATGACCGCATCGTGCGTCGCCACGAGGCCCTCGTAGGCCCCCTGGCCCGCGTCCTCAGGATCGCCCGGCGGGACCTGCTCTTCGACGCGCTCGTCCACCGCGCCCTCGAGCACGACGCTCACGTGCCCGCCCTCCTGCCCCGCCACGACGGTCACGTTGGCAGACTGGTTCGCCACCGACGGCTCCCCCACGCCCGCCTCCAGCGTCACCGTGCTCGCGCCCGCCGGCCCCACAAGCCCCATCGCGGCCACCAAGCAGGCCAACACGAGCGCGCCCGTCTTCTTGCCCATCATGACCCCTCCAAGCCCTCGCTTGGCCAAAAAAGCATCGACCCGGACCGCGAGCCTTATGTCTCCCGTTGGATGTGCCTCGCTCGTGCCGCGCCCTGGCCGCGCCATCCTCGTTGCGCTCCTGCTCGTGACCGTGCCCCTTGCCGGGTGCGCTACGCCCCAAGCGCCTCCCGAGGAAGGCTCCTGGCCCGCCCGCGTGGCCGAGCTTCCCCTCGACGAGATCGAGCCCCTGGACGAGGACCGGTTGATGAGCCTCGTGGAACGCCAGATGCTCGACGAGGACGGCGAGCTGCGCGCCCGCGTGCCCGGCACCAGTGGCCACGCGGACACCGTCCCCGTCCTGGAGGCCATGCTCGAGGAGGCCGGGCTCGAGACCAGCCGGGAGACGTTCACGGTCGAGCTGCCGCGCGAGCTGGGCCAGGTCGAGGCCACGAACCTGTACGGCGTGCGCGAGGGCACCGACCCGGACGCCGGCGAGATCTGGATCGGGGCGCACTGGGACTCGCGCGCCTGGGCGGACGCGGACGATCACGCCTGCGAGGGCCAACCGGTGCCGGGCGCCAACGACGGTGCGGCCAACCCCGCGGTCGCCATCCACGCGCTCGAGCGGTTGCCCGAGACGGCCCACACGGTCCGCGTGGCCCTGTTCGATGTGGAGGACCAAGGCTGCGACGGGGACGGGTGGGCGCTGGGCAGCGAGCATGCCGCCTCCCAGCTTGAGGAACGCGACGGCTTGGACCGGTTGCAAGCGCTGGTGCTCGTGGACATGCCCGGGGACGAGGATCTCACCGTGACGCGGGAGTTGAACAGCCACGAGCACGCGTTCGAGCTGACCAACCTGGCCTTCCAAATCGCAGACGAGGTCCAGGCGGACGCGTTCGTGAACGAGACCGGATCCAGCATCCACGACGACCACATCCCCTTCCTCCAGCGCGGCGTGCCGGCCGTGGACTTGATCCACAACGAGGGCCCGCCGTCCCCGTTCCCCGACACCTGGCACACGCTGGACGACACGATCGAGAACCTGGACGCTTCCAACATGGCCCAGGTCACGCACGCGACCGCGGGCACTGTGCTGGGCATCGACGAGGGCCTGCACCAAGGCGGCGGTGAGCCCTCGCCCTGAGGCAGGGCCTCGAACGTGCGCGAGCGAGCCAACGTTCACCCCCTCAAGCCGGTGGGCGCCGCTACGACAGGAGGGACCCTCGCGTGGCGAACGTTCGTCGCGTCAACCGCGGATCTGGCCCAAAAGGTGGCGCGCGATGATCAGCTTGTGGATCTCCTTGGTGCCCTCGTAGATCTCCGTGATCTTCGCGTCCCGATAGAAGCGCTCGACGTCCATCTCTTGCACGTACCCGCTTCCGCCGTGTATTTGCACGGCCTCGTCCGCGCAGGAGACGGCCGTCTCGCCGCTGAACCACTTGGCTTTGCTGCTGGCCTGCGGTTTGGGCTCGCCTTGGTCGGCCAGCCAGGCGGCTTTGTGCGTGAGAAGCCGGCTGGCCTCGATGCGCGTGGCCATCTCGCTGAGCTTGAACTGGATGGCTTGGAAGTTCGCGATGGGTTGCCCGAACTGCTCTCGCTTCTTGGCGTACTCGAGGCTTAGATCCAGCGCGCCTTGCGCGATGCCGACGCCTTGCGCCGCGACCATGATCCGGGTCGCGTTGAAGAACTGCATCACGTACGGGAAGCCTTTGCCGCGCTCGCCGACCATGTTCTCCTCGGGCACGCGCACCTCGTCGAGCACGACCTCCGCGGTGGGGCTGGCTCGGATGCCCAGCTTGCCCGTGATCTTGTTCGCGCTGACGCCGTCGCGGTCGGTCTCGACGAGGAAGATGCTGTGCCGGGCGTGCCGGTCGTCGGCTTCCGGGTCGGTGCGGGCGAGCACGACGAGCACGTCCGCGATGGTCGCGTTCGTGATCCAGTACTTTTGCCCGTCGAGCACCCACTCGTCTCCGTCCTTGTTCGCGGAGAGGCTGGCGGCGGCGACGTCGCTTCCCGCGTTGGCTTCGCTGATGGCGGCCCCGCTGATGGCTTCCCCGGTGGCCAGCTTGGGCAGCCATCGCTGCCGTTGCTCGTCCGTTCCGACGCGGTAGAGCATCTCGCTGCCGAACGTGGTCGCGTTCATGGCGACGGCCAGGCCGCCGTCGACGCGGCTGAACTGCTCCATGATGATCGCGTTCTCGAGGTTCCCCAGGCCGGGACCGCCGTACTCTTCCGGGATGGTGACGCCGATGAAGTTCTGCGCGGCGACGGTCTCGAAGAGCTCCCGGGGCCAGGCTTCGTCCTCGTCGGCCGGGTGAGCGTGCTCGGGGAACTCTTTCTTGGCCAGTTGGTGGGCGGCCTTCTTGATCTGCTCTTGCTCCTGGGTGAGCTCGAACTCCATGGGTCTCCATCCCGCGCCGTCTTGAAAAGCGTACCCGACGCGGAGCTTGGGACGCGCGTGGAGAGCCTCTTGACCCTTCTGGCGGGGCGGGCGCGTCGTGGACCGCAAGCTCCTTGAGCAGGGGGCGGGGTCAGGCAGGGTGTGCCCCCGGTCCCCATCACGGCCGTCGTGACCGTGTACAACGAGATCAAGAACCTGCGGGATTTGCTGGACAGCCTGCAGGCTCAAACGGGCCCGTTCGAGGTGGTGCTCGTGGATGCGGGCTCCACGGACGGGACCTTGGAGCGCTCCAGGGAGTACGCGGAGGAGTGGAAGGGGTTGACGGTGCTCGAGAAGGAGGGCAAGCGGGGCGCGTGCCGCAACCACGGCGTCGAGCACGCAAGCGGGGAGTTGGTCGCGTTCATCGACGGGGACTGCATCGCGAACCCGTTCTGGGCGGATCATCTGCGCCGCGCGTACCAGGAGCACGACATCGTGGCAGGGCGCACGTTGGACATTGGGTACTGGGCGTTCGAGAACCTGCAGCGCGTCGAGCTCGAGCACCATGGCGTGGACGTGACGTACCCGTCGTGCAACCTGGCTTACGACCGGGAGGCGTTCTTGGACGTGGGCGGGTTCGACGATCGGTTCGTCACGGCCGAGGACATCGACTTGAACTACCGGGCGGTGGAGGCGGGCAACAAGATCGCGTTCGCGCAGGATGCGATTGTGTACCATCGGGCGCGGGACACGTTCCGCGGGTTCTTCAAGCAGGCTTTCTGGAACGGGTACGGGAGGAAACAGTTGACGCTCAAGCACGGGGGCTTGTGGCAGAACTACTCATTCGTGGAGATGCTGGACCGCCAGTTGCACTTCTGGGGCTTGATGCGGTTGGTGACCGCCTCGCTGGGGTACTCTCTGGCGATGCTCTTGGAGCGAGACTGGCAGCAGGCCACGTAAGGCTCAGGGGGCCCGCCTGAACATCCCCCCGATGTAGTAGAGCAGCGTCAGGATGATGCCCACGCCGAGCAGGATCCACCCGATGTACTGGAGCACGGCTGCCAGCTCGAAGAACCCGGTCAGGCTCAACAGCAACCCGATCACGATCAGCGCGATTCCGAGTCGGATCATGCCCATGCTTGCATCACCTTTCGTCCGGCGTCCGGGGGCCGGGGCGGCGGGTAGGCCCTGGTCCGGAAAGTAGGCTTGCGTCGCGCGAGATGTTCGGGGGGCGGGGGCCTCGAAGCGGCGTCTTGGCCCGCCAGAGGTCCGCTCGGGGCGCAAGGGGGCGCATTCGATGACACCCGCCCGGGGCACGCGTGAATCCTAGGCCTCGCGAACCTATTTCCGGGAGACGGGCCGAGTCCACACCCAAGGGGCGGCGTGGCCCCTCGTGTCGCATCATGGTCAGCCCGTTCACCGTGGCCTGGCAGGCCCTCCTGGTCGTGGCGTTCGCCATCACCGGCATCCGGTACATCAGCGCGCGGTATCCCGAGCGACGGGACGTCTTCCTGATGTTCGGGACCTTGATGGGGCTGATCGTGTCCGAGCGGATCAGCCCCCTGGTGGGGGGCTCGGCGGGGGAGGCCATCGGCGTGATCGCGGCTGGCCTGTTGCTTGCGCACCCGTACGCCCTTTTGCGCGTCGTGGACCACTTGCGCCCGGTCCGGCAGCGGGCCATGCGGGCCGTGCTGGCGGGGTTCTTGGTCTCGTGGGTCGTGCTCACGATCTCGGCCGCGCCGCGACCGATGCCGTTGACCATCTTCGTGGCCTCCTACTTCGCGGCCTCCGAGGTGTACGCCTCGTACCTGCTCCTGCAGGGCTCGCGGACGAGCGCGGGAGCCACCGAGTACCGGTTGCTGTTCGCGTCCGCGGGCTCGTTCCTCTTGGGAGCGGCCCTTTTCATGGCGTTCGGGTGGACCTTCTTGCCGTTGAGCCCGGATGTGGCTTCCGGCGCGATCGCCTGGACCATCATTGGGGGGTTCGTCGCGTTCTTCATCGGGTTCGCGCCCCCCCGACGCCTGACCCAGATCTGGGATCTCAGGACGTTGCACGAGATCATCGAGCTGGCCCCGCGCGAAGGGAGCCTGTCCGAGCGCACGGACCGTTCCCTGGAGCGGTTCCTGAACGCGGTCGAGCAGTTGGCTGAGCCGGAAGCGTACGTGTTCGCCGCGGCCCGCGGGGACGCGCTCGAGGTGCGCTACGAGCCCGCCGTATTGAACGTGCCCGAGATCCCCATCCAGGAGGCCACCGTCCTGAAGGAGAGCATGGAGAAGGGGGAGATCGTGCGAGCCCGCGATTTGTCCGCGTACAGCGACTGGGAGCGCCGCGCCGCCGAGCGGGTGCAAGCCAAAGAGATCGTGGCCATCCCGCTGTCCCGCGGTCGCCAGGCCGAGGGCGGGTGTTTGCTGTTCCTGCGCGAGATTCCGCTGTTCAACGAGCAGACCGCCACGTTCCTGCAGCTTCTCGGCGCCGAGGACATCGGGCAAGCCCTGCACGTCGAGGACCTGGCGCGCCGACGCGAGCGCGGGCGCGTGCGAGCCCTCGAGCGCGAGAAGGCCGCGCTCGAGGAGGCCGACCGGCTCAAGGACGAGTTCCTGGCCACGATGAGCCACGAGATCCGCACCCCCATCAACGCGCTGTTGGGCAGCGTGGACCTGATGCACTACTCGGGCGTGACCGAGGAACAGCAAAAGCACCTGGAGACGATCGAGACCAGCGGCGACCACTTGCTGATGCTCATCGACGACATCCTGAACCTCTCCAAGATCGAGGCCGGCGAGGTGGACCTGAACCCGCAAGACGTCGTCCTGGAACCCTTCCTATCCTCCTGCGTGGACCTGGGCCAAGAGCGAGCCCAGGACAAAGGCATCGAGCTGACCTCCACCATCGAACCCGGGTCCCGCCAACGCGTACGCATGGACCCCGACCGGGTCCGCCAGATCGTCACCAACCTCGTCACGAACGCCATCAAGTTCACCGGAGATGGGTACGTGCACGTGCGCGCCACGACGCTCGAACAAGACGACGAACCCGTGCTCCAGCTCGAGGTCGAAGACACCGGCATCGGCATCCCCCCCGACAAACAGGACGTCATCTTCGAACCTTTCCAACAAGCCGACCCCTCCAGCACGCGCGAACACGAAGGCACCGGCCTGGGCCTGGCCATCTGCAAACGCCTCACCGACATGATGAACGGGGACATCCACGTCGAGTCCACCGTCGGCGAAGGCACCACCTTCCGGATCCAGATTCCCGTGCAAACCCCCCGCGGGCCCCCCGCCGAGACCGCCGCGCCCCGCATCCCGAACGCCACGGCCAAAGACGGCAGCCTCGGCGAGGTCCACCCCATGGACGTGCTCATCGTCGAAGACAACGAGGTCAACCTGCGCGTGGCCACCGCCATGCTCCAAGAGCTCGGGTACGACCCCGACACGGCCACCAACGGACGCGACGGGCTCGACAAGATCCACGACGGCGCCTACGATATCGTGTTCCTCGACCTGCGCATGCCCGGCATGGACGGGTTCCAAGTCGCCCGCCGCATCCGCGAAGAGATCGACCCCGACAACCAACCCTGGCTCGTCGCCCTCACCGCGCACGAAGGCTCTCACTACCGAGAAAAAGCCCGCCGCGCCGGCACCGACAGCTACCTCGCCAAGCCCGTGCGCTCTGAGGACCTCGCCCGCGAGATCGAGACCCTCGCCCACGCCTCCCACGCCGAACGGATCCCGCCCACCCCCGCGCCCCCCGGGGACCCGCTCGTCGGAATCCGCCAACGCCGCGAGCCAAACCCCGACGAGCTCCAGATGCTCGACGAGGACTTCCTGGAAGAGATGGAGGAAACCATGCCCCCGCGCGCGCTCGAAGAGATCCTCTCCGCGTTCCGCGAAGAAGCCCCCCACCTGATCGAGGAGGTCGAAAACGACGCCCGCCACGGCGACGAGGACGCCCTCGAATCCCACGCACACGCTCTCAAAGGCGTCGCACGCACCGTCGGCGCCGAACCGCTCGCCGAGGTCGCCTCCACGCTCGAAGACGAACCCTCCACGGACCCCGACCGTATGGACGATCTGCTCAAGACGTGGGAAGAGACCAAAGAGGAAGTAGACCGCGTCAAGGACGCCGTCCACCAAGCCTCCTAAGCTCCTGGCTCAGCACGTCGTCCCACCCTCCAGCTCGTCGGGCGGCCCCAGCGAAGAGCCCTCCGCTTCGACCGTCACGGTCCACGTCTGCGTCACGAGCGGGCCGAACGGGTGACCCTCGATCGCCCACGTCCCGGGTGCCGGGTCGCGCTGCTTGTGCTCTTGGTTGTCCATACCAGCCGTGGCGAGGGCGCCGTCCAGGTACACGGACTCTCCCTCGGGAGGGCTGATCTCGATCATCATCAGCCCGGCGCCCGGATCATCGGTTCGTACAGCCTCCATCTGGGCGTGGAAGACCACGCGCTCGGTCCCCTCCGGAAGGTAGACCTCGGCTTCCGGACACCGATCCTCGTCCCACCCGCCGACCCAGTACAAGGGCCCCAGGCCCGCGGCCGCGACGAACCCGACCTCCACGCTGGCCTCCAACGCCCAGGGGACGGGCTCCTCTTGAGACATGTTTTCGGGTTCGCTCGGGCCGTCGCCGCTCTCCTGCGGGTCGACCCGCTGGATCGTCGCTTCCCCTGTGCCCCCGTCGTCGGCCAGGCACCCGGTCAAGCCGGCAGCCAAGAACAGGACGCCCAACAGCCATCGCATGGCCGATCACGCGCGCGGAGGACGCATAAGGGTTCTAGCCACGACGTTGAGCACGCCCAGGCGTCGATTGTTTTCGCTCCCGAGACATCCGAACCGTTAAGGTTCCCTGCCGAGCCGAGGGGATGGAGGCAAACGCGTGGAGATGCGAACGTGTGGACGGTGCGGCGAAGAGCGACCCGTGACGCGTGTCTGGTTCCTGGTCGGCGGCCCGAAACCGCGTTTCGTGTGCGGGGTCTGCTACCGGGAAGACGACGTGGCGTCATCGTCTCGGAGCTCCCAAGCTACCCTATCTCGATCCTGAACCTCCAGGGAGGACGGAACCCGCCCGGAACCGGGTGTCTCACCCCGACGGAAAACATTATCCCCCCCGACCCTCGTCCCAGCGACGACGCGGGGACGCCCGTATGGGGGTTCCAGTGTAAACCACCAGGGTGATCCAGCTGCCACGCACCTCCGACATCACGCCGATCGTGCTCGCTGCAGGTCCCGGGTCCCGCCTTTGGCCCCTGACCAACACGCGGCCCAAACCCATGGTGCCCGTCGCCGGCAAACCCATTCTCGAATGGTGCCTGGAAGCCCTCGTCGACGCCGGGTTCAACCACGCCGCGCTCGTCGTCGGGTACAAAGCCAGCACCGTCCAAAGCCACGTCGGCGACGGCAGTCAGGTCGGCCTCGACGTCACATACGTGCACCAGGACCAACAGATCGGCACCGCGCACGCAGTCGCCACCGCGCTCGAAGACATCGGCCTCCCCGAGGCCGCGCTCGTGCTCGGCGGCGACAACGTGGTCGCGCCAGAGCTGCTCACCCACCTGCTCGACCAAGACCCCCCCGCTCTCAGCGTCACCAAAAGCACCGAACCCAGCCAATACGGCGTCGTCACGCTCGACGGCTCCCGCGTCCAAGGCATCACCGAGAAGCCCCTGCTCGAAGGCGAAGCCACCATCAGCACCGGTGTCTGCTACCTCGATCGGGACGCGTTGGACACCGTCAACCAGCTCGTGCGCGATGGCACGACGGGGCTGCCCGCCGTGCTCACCCGCATCGCGGAAGAAGAACACGCCCTCACCGCCTCTCGTAGCGCCAAAGACTGGCTCGACGCCGTGTATCCCTGGGATCTGGTCCCCGTCACGGAGCTCTTGCTCACACGACACGAAGCCGCCGTCTCCACCGCGGCCATGGTGCACGAGGACGCCACCGTCAACGGCGCCGTGCACGTCGGCGGAGGGTCGAGCTTAAAAGCCCAAAGCACCGTCACGGGCCCCACCAGCCTCGGCGCGAACGTGCGCCTGGAACCCCGGGCCCTAATCCACCGGTCCCTCGTGCTCGACGGGGCCCGCATCGGGCCCGGCGCCATTGTGGAAGAAAGCGTCCTCGCAGAGGGCGTCTCCATCGGAGCAGGCGCCGTCCTCGGTGCTGGCAACGCCGAGATTGTGCTCGACGAGGCCGTGCACGAGGTCCAAAGCATGGGCGCCGTCGTAGGAGAGGGCTCTACCATCGGTCCCGGCGCCGTGTTGAAACCCGGCACGATTGTGGGCCCTGGCGCCCGCATCGGGCCCGGCGCCGTCGTTCAGGGACGCATCCCCCAGGAGGCCTGGGTGCAATGAGCAAGGGTTTTTGTTGCCTGCGTGACAGCCCGCACCTGAGGAGTCATCGCGTGAGCCCGTTCCGAGCGGACCGGAGCAAGGGAGGCACAAGATAGCGTGTGCGGGATTCTTGGATGCGTCGGCGTCGACGACGCGACGACCGTCCTCTACGAAGGGCTCAAGCGGTTGGAGTACCGCGGGTACGACAGTGCAGGTCTCGCCGTGGGCAACGGCGACAAGCTGGCCGTCGAGAAGAACGCCGGCCGCGTCGACGCGCTCGGGATTCACGAGCTCCCCGATGATGCACGCTTCGGCCTCGCGCATACCCGTTGGGCCACACACGGGCCCCCCACCACCGAAAACGCGCACCCGCACACCTGCTGCGCGGGCAACGTGGCCATCGCGCACAACGGCATCGTCGAGAACCACGCCGCGTTGCGCGAGGAGCTCGAAGACCGCGACCACGTGTTCACCAGCGACACGGACACGGAGGTCATCGCGCACCTCGTCGAGGAAGCCTACGACGGGGACGTCACGAGCGCGCTCGACGACGCCGTGGGCAAGCTGAAGGGAAGCTTCGCCATCCTGGCCGCACACGCGGACCAACCCGGCGTGATCGCGGCCACGCGGCAACGCTCCCCCCTCGTGCTGGGCCTCGACGACGAGCGGACCTTCGTCGCAAGCGACGTGGTCGCCTTCCGCGCCCACACCGACGAGGTCATCTTCCTTGAGGACGGGGACCTGGCCACGCTCACCCCCGACGGGTACACCCTCGAACCCGCCACGCCTCGACCCATCGAGCCCCGCACGGTCGACTGGAAGCTCGAGGAAGCCACCAAGAGCGGGTTCCCCCACTTCATGCTCAAGGAGATCCACGAGCAACCCCGAGCCCTCAGCGAAGCCCTCGTCGGCCGCACGCAACTCGGTGCGTTCGAGATCCAGGACGCCCTCACGCTCCAAGACGTGGCCGCGTTCGACGAGATCACGTTCATCGCGTGCGGGTCCAGCTACCACGCCGCCCTCGCCGCCAGCCGCATCTTCGAAGATCGCTGTGACATCGCCACGCGCGTCGAGCTCGCCAGCGAGTACGAACCCCTCGAAGCGCTGCGCCACCGCGCCCTCGTCGTCGCCGTCTCCCAAAGCGGGGAAACCGCGGACACGCTCTCCGCGCTTCGAGACGCCAAGGACGCCGGGTTCGCCACGCTCGCCATCACGAACGTGATCGGGAGCACCATCACGCGCGAAGCCGACGGGTGGATCCCCATCCGGGCCGGGCCCGAGATCAGCGTGGCCGCCACGAAGAGCTTCACCAGTCAACTCATCGTGCTGCACGCGCTCGCGCTGCACGTCGCGCACGAGCGACGGACGCTTCCGCTGACCAGCCTGGAGGCCGAGATGGAGGACGTGCGGGACGTTCCCACCCTGACCCGGCACCTGTTGGACGATACAGAACGGTTCGAGGAGGTCGGTGCGTGGCTGGCCGATCACGAGCACGCGTTCGTGCTCGGCCGAGGCCAGGGACGAGCCCTCGCCTTGGAAGCCGCGCTCAAGATCAAGGAGATCACGTACGTGCACGCGGAGGGGTTGCCCGCGGGGGAGCTCAAGCACGGCACGCTCGCGCTCATCGAGGACGGCACGCCCGTGATCGCGATGACGCCCATGGGGGCCACGCGGGACAGGATGGTCTCCAGCATGGAGGAGGTCGCCGCGCGGGGAGCGCACGTGGTCGCGGTCTCCGACTCCAAGCCGGCCATGGTCGAGGCGGGGTTCGATGCGTTGGAAGCCCCGAGCAAGGGCGCCTCGACGTTCGCGTACACGAGCACCGTCGCGGGGCAACTGGTCGCGTACCATGCGGCCGTGGCTCGCGGCACGAACGTGGACAAGCCTCGCAACCTGGCCAAAAGCGTGACCGTGGAGTAGCCGGAGGCGCGTCTTCGCGACCCGAGCTCGTCTTAGCGATGCTTCCGGTGCCGTCGTGGGGGAACGGGTCGGTCCCGACCGCCGGGCCCATGGGGGTGTGTGGGGGACCCGGTCGGTCGGGGAGCCGACGCGTTCGATCCGATCATGGGGTGGGTTCACCAGGCGTGGACCGTGAGGGGGTCCTCGTCCTTGGGTTCGGTTCGCGTGGTGACGCGGTCGGCGAGTTGGGCGGTGCTTTTGCGCACGCGGATGCGGTCGCGGCGGATGCCGAGCACGTCGTCGTAGGGGATCTGGACGTGGTCTT
>CAZOQA010000023.1:0-31266 GCA_964581775.1 uncultured Thermoplasmatales archaeon
CGCGGCCGTGGTCTAATGGTAGGACTAGGGCCTTCCAAGCCCTCGGCCCGGGTTCAAATCCCGGCGGCCGCATCCTCCCCGGGCCCCCGTCGTAATGACCGGGCGCTTAGCGCAATTCTTAAAACCGCCCAGTAGGTAGTTGGCGTGAAAAGGGGCGTTCTCATTGGCCAACTCCAACCCCGATCCGGATGAGGAACCGCGCGAGGATGAGCTCGACCTGGTCCGCCAGGCGCTCGACTACGTGCCTGGAGACGTCCTCCGCGAGGTCGCCTCAGAGGAAGATGCGGACCTTCTCGAGTCCATCGACGACCGGCTCGACCGGATCGTCATCGAGGAGGTGGAGGAAGACGAACGCCCCGTGCCCTCCCGACCCGAGCCCCTCTCCGAGACCGACCAGGAAGCCGACCCACGCGGCCAGGAAGCGGGGAAGCCCCTGGAGCCCGAAGAGACGGTCGAACCCGGCCCCGCCGCCGAATCGCCTGCCGACGAAGACGACGACTCCCTTGAGGTCGTGGTTACGGGAGCCGAAAGCCAGGAGCAGGACCCCGAGTCGGACGACGAAGCCAGCGGGATCGAGGTTGTGCTCGCCGAGGGTGCCCGCGAGGACCCGGCCCCCGAGGGCGAAGAGGACCCCGAGGATGCGTCCGCGAGGGACCCCGAGGGCGAGATCGCTCGCCAAGCCCTCGCTCGCGCGACGGCCACGGAGCCCGACGAGGAGGCCCCCTGGCCCGAGGAAGGCAACGGGCACGACCCCGACATCGAGGTCGGATCGCACCCCTTCGGCGTCCTGAACCCCTTCACCGTCGTGGCGCCCGCCACCGGGACCATCGAAGGGGACTGGACCCTCACCGGTCAAGCACCCTCCACGATCGGCGCGCCCCCCCAGGAGACCCTCGAGGACGAAGCCGCCTGGCCCGATGAGGACGACGATCTGGGCCTTGGAGACCTAGAAGAGGAGCTTGAAGACGAGCCCGAGGATGAGCTCTTCGAGGACGACGCGGACGAAGAGGACCTCTTCGGCGAGGACATCTTCGCAGAAGAACACGAAGAAGAGGACGAGGTCCTGGCAGAAGCCGAGCCCGAACAGGCCGTCGACGAGGACGACGAGTTCTGGGAAGAGCTCCTCGAGGAAGGAGAACCCCCCAGCGAGCAAGAACCCGAGCCTGCAGAACCCGACGAAGAGGAAGCCGCGGAGGACTGGTTCGAGGACTCCTGGGAAGAGCCCCAGGAACCCGGCGAGTCAGGCGAAGGCGGCGAGGAGACGTTCGAGGACCTGTGGGACGTCGAAGAGGACGACGACGTCGAAGCAGAGGAAGCGTCCACGACCACGTTCGAAGCCGCGCCCGCGCAGGAAGAACCCGCCCAGGAAGCAGGCGACGAGCTGATCTTCGAAGAGGTCGAGTTCGAGCTTGCCCCCGAAGAATCGGAAGAGGAAGAGGAGGCCGAGGAGCCCGAGGCCCTAGCCGAGCCCGCCCCGGAGCCCGAGCCCCTCGAAGCCGAACCCGAGACCGAGCCCGCTCAAGAGGACCCGCTCGAGGCCACGGAAGAGGACGAACCCCCCGAGGCCGAGGACGAGGTCGAGGACGCCCGCGCAGAGGCCGAATGGCCGACCCCGCCAGGGCAAGGCGAAGCCCCCGAAGAGGCCCCCGCCCCCGAGGACACCCACGAGGCCCAAGCCGCGGACCGCGAAGGCTACACCCACGGGCCCTACACGCTATACCACAAGGTCGTCGAGACGGGAACAGGCGAATCGCGGGACCTGTACTTCTTCGCACGCAACCCCCCCGAGGATGCCGAACCCACCGACCTCCCCGAAGGGTACGAGGTCGGCGTCAACGACCGAACCGGTGTCCCCTTCGTGCGAGAGACCTAAGCCAAGCTCACAGGTCCAACGCGCCCTCCTCGCACCACAACGCGAACCGAGCAGGAGACTCCGTAAGCAGCTTCACGTCCAACCCCTCGATCCGCGTCAAGCGCTCAGCCTGGACCTCCACCTCGACCCCCTCCTCCCTCGA
Organism: uncultured Thermoplasmatales archaeon; assembly: GCA_964581775.1. GTDB lineage: Archaea > Thermoplasmatota > SW-10-69-26 > SW-10-69-26 > SW-10-69-26 > PWVY01. Next base: position 2,016 of record CAZOQA010000023.1, read on the forward strand.
AAGCTCCTCCAACGCCCGCTCGTGATGGTGCTCCCCGATCCACCAGGCCACCGGCGTCAACTCCCGCTCCTCGGCCGCAGACCTCAACGCCTCCAGCTTCTCCACCGTGGACGCCATCGCCGCCTGCACGCCCGCTCCCCCCTAAGGGCCTTTCCACGCGCCGCTCCAGGTGGACAAGCTCTTTAGGAGGAGCCCAGTTGGCGTACCATGGCCGCTCCCGAGGGTCCCGAGGCCCCCCACGACGAAGGCCTCGTCAGCGTACGAGACCTCACACGCGACCGCATCGACCGCTTGCTCGACGAAGCACAGCGCCACCAGAAACGCCTCGACGGAGGCGACCCCCAAACGCTGGCCGAAGGCCGCGTGCTCGCCACCCTGTTCTATGAGCCCTCCACGAGGACCCGGCTCTCCTTCGAAAGCGCCATGGAGCGCCTGGGCGGGTCCACGCTCTCCGTCAGCGAAGCAAGCGCCACCAGCGCCGCCAAAGGCGAATCCCTCGCCGACACCGCGCGCGTGCTCAGCGGGTATGCCGACGCGATCGTGCTCCGCCACCCCCGCGAAGGCTCCGCCCGCCTGGCCTCCCGCTTCGCCACCGTCCCCGTCGTCAACGCCGGAGACGGAGCCGGCGAACACCCCACCCAAACCCTCACCGACCTCTACACCATCCGGGAAGCCACCGGCAGCCTCGACGGCGTCCGCGTGCTCCTCGGCGGCGACCTCCGCTACGGCCGCACCGTGCACAGCCTCGCCCTCGCGCTGGGCCTCTACGACGCCGAGATCGTGCTTGTCCCCCCCTCGAACGAGTTCCAGCTCCCCGACGCCCTCATAGAAGAAACCCGACAGCGCGGCGCCACCGTCACGACCGCCGACTCGCTCGACGAGGCCGTCCCCGACGCCGACATCCTCTACCAGACACGCCTTCAAACCGAACGCTTCGAAGGGCAAGGCGAGACCCCCCAACGCGTCACGATCGACACCCTCCGCGAAGCCCCCCCCGACATGAAGGTGCTGCACCCCCTGCCACGCGTCGACGAGATCAGCCAAGAGGTCGACGACACGGACCACGCCGCCTACTTCCAACAAGCCCACAACGGGCTGCCCGTCCGGATGGCCGTGCTCGAGACCCTCTTCGGGAGGGACCGCTGATGCGCGAGCTCAAAGTCACCCCCATCCGGAACGGGACCGTCATCGACCACCTCCCCGCCGGATCCGCGCTCAAGATCTGCCAAGTGCTCGGGATCCCACGACCCGGCTCCGCCTCCACCGTTAGCGTCGTCCTCAACGTGCCCTCCGACCGCATGGGCCAAAAGGACCTGATCAAGGTCGAAGACCGCGACCTGCGCGAAAGCGACCTCGCCCGCCTGGCCGTGCTCGCACCCGACGCCACCGTGAACACGATCCGGGAATACAACGTGTCCGAGAAGACCGAACCCCAGCTCCCCGAACGCGTCACCGACGTCGTCGCCTGCCCCAACGGCGCCTGCATCACCAACGACGACGAGCCCGTGGACCCCGAGTTCACGGTCGCACAGAACGGGGACGGGCTCGAGCTGACCTGCTCGTACTGCGTCGCGCACGTCACCGATCCGCTCGCGCGCGTGCCCTAACCGTCGTCCAAATCCACGCCCCGCTCGCGGGCCAATCGCCGCGCAGCGGACGCGGAGAGTTCGTCACGCTCCACCATCGCGTCCGCGATCTCCTGGACCGCGTCCGAGGGCACTCCTGCTTGTCGGGCCAGGTTGACCGCATGCAGGGACATGTGTCCTTCTTGGATCCCTTCATCGACGAGGGCGCGGAGCGCGGCCACGTTCTGGGCGAGGCCCACGGCAGCTGCGATCTGCGAGAGCCGTTGCGCGGTGTCTGCGCGAAGCAGGGAGAGGGCGGCTTGGGCTTGGGGGTGCGCGCTGGTGGCGCCGCCGACGGTGCCGACGGGGAGAGGGAGCTCGAGGCGGCCTTCGAGGTGTCCTTCGTCCGTGACGTGGTAGTCGGTGAGGGCTCCGTAGCGGGCTTTGCGGGCGGCGTAGGCGTGCGCGGCGGCTTCCACGGCCCGCGTGTCGTTGCCGGTGGCGAGCACGACGGCGGTGATGCCGTTGAGGATGCCTTTGTTGTGGGTGGCGGCGCGGTGGGCGTCGGCTTGCGCGATGCGGTTGGCGGTGACGATGTCGTGGACGGTTTGGTCGCCTCCGAGCGTTTCGCGGTCGAAGGTTGCTTTGGCGGTGACGATGCGTTGGGTGGCGAGGTTGGAGAGGATGCGGAGCAGGGGTCGTCCGCCGGTGATGTGGGCAAGGTGGGGGGCGAGGGTCTCTGCGAGACCGTTGACGTAGTTGGCGCCCATGGCGTCTTGGACGTCGGCGTGGATGTGCACGGTGAGGGCTTCGTCTCCGCCGGGGAGGTGCAGCACACGGGTTTCGAGGGTCCGGGGGCCTCCGCCGCGGGCTTCCATGGAGCCTTGGGGGTCGCGGAGCGTTTCGAGCAGCTCGTCGTGGACGGCGTCGATCTGGGCTTGGGCTTGGTAGGCGTCGACGCCGAGCAGGTGGACCTGGGCGATCATGGTGGGGTGACCGCCGGTGGTGGTGAAGCCTCCGTGCTGGCGTGCGGCTTTGGCTCCGTGGCTGGCGGCGGCCACGACGCTGGTTTCCTCGGTGGCCATGGGGACGAGCACGTCCGTGCCGTCGATGGTGAAGTTGGTGGCGACGCCGAGGGGGAGGGACAAGCGCCCGATGACGTTCTCGCTGAGCTCGCTGAGGGTCCCCATGGGGACGGGGTTGAGCAGGGCTTTCGTGGTCTCGTCGTCCAGCCATCCCTCGTCTTGGAGGCGTTCGAGGCGGTCCTCGAGGTTGAGCTCGTAGAACCCGGGGAGGCGGCTTTCGGTCACCGGGATGTCATCGGGCTGGGGTTTAGAGGCTTTCCGGCCGATCGGGGGGGTTGGGGGCGTCGCGGGGCCCGGGGTGTCCGTGCGTGGGGCATCCATCCCGGGTGTTGCTCTCGTGTCTGGAGGGTCAAGGTTTCGGGTCGCGTGGTCGATGCGTCTCTCGCGCGCAACTTTTGTACGGGGTGCGTCGTTGGCGGGGTGTGCCCGTCGTCGATGTGTCCCGGGACCGGTTGATGGATGCTCTTTCGTCCCCGGTGGGCGAGGAGGAGCTTGCCCAAGCGCTGGCCATGATGGGGTGCGTTCCCGAGGATCGGGAGGGGGACGATTGGTCGATCGAGGTGTTCCCGGACCGGCCGGATCTTCTCAGCGAGCAGCTTTTGGCGCGAGCGCTGCGGGCCTACCTGGGTCAACAGCCTGGGTTGCCGGCGTACGATCTCGCCGAGGCCTCGCAAACGGTCCGCGTCGAGGAGAGCGTGGACCCGGTGCGGCCCATTCTCGTGGGCGCGGTGGCCCGCGGCCTCGAGCTGGATGAGGCGGCCTTGACGGGCTTGATGAACCTGCAGGAGGACCTGCATTGGGGGCTGGGGGCCCGTCGTCGCAAGGTCAGCGTGGGCCTCCACGATGCCGAAGGCATCCAGGCTCCTTACACGTACAAGGCGGTGGACCCGGACGAGGTGTCGTTCGTCCCGCTTCGGGGCGCGGACGAGATGCCGATGCGCAGGATGCTCAAGGAGCTGGACAAGGGCATCGAGTACGCGCACCTGGTCGAGGGTCACGACGCGTGGCCGTTGATCGTGGACGACGAGGGGGAGGTGTTGAGCTTCCCGCCGATCATCAACGGGACCCGCACGACGGTGACCGAGTCGACGCGCGAGGTGTTCGTGGACGTGACGGGCACCGACGAGCGAGCCTGTCGACAGGTCTTGAACATCGTGGCCACGCAGCTGGCCGAGCTGGGGGCCCGCTTGGAGGCCATAAGGGTCCAGAAGGGCGACGAGGTCCAGGTCACACCGGATCTGGCGCCTCGCGAGCACACGATGCCTGCCGATCGGGCCGAGGACCTCCTGGGGGTCTCGTTCACGCGGGAGGAGGCCTGCGATGCCCTGGAGCGCATGGGGCACCGGGCCCGCGTCGAGGGGGATCGGGTGCAGGTGGACGTGGGCGCGTGGAGGAGCGACGTGTTGCACCCTGTGGACCTGATCGAGGATGTCGCCATCGGGCTGGGGTACGACCGGTTCGAGGGGTCCCTGCCTGGGGAGGTCACGTTCGGGCAGCCGGGCGAGCTGGAGACCTTGAGCGAGCAGGTTCGGAGGGTCTTGACGGGGCTGGGTTACCTGGAGTGCATGACGTTGACGTTGACCAGCCGCGAGGAGCAGCTGGAGCGCGTGGGCGTGGACGAGGAGGAGCTCGTGGCGGTCGAGAACCCGGTCAGCAGCGAGCATGCCGTGTTGCGGCGGCGGTTGCTGCCGGGTCTTCTGGGTTTGGCTCAGGAGAACACGCATCGGGATCTTCCGCAGAGGCTCTTCGAGGTGGGGGACGTGGTCCCGCCGGGCGGGGAGGCTCAGCCGTCGAACCGGCCGCGCGTGGCGGGTTTGCTCGTGGCCAGCGATGCAAGCTTCACGCGCATCAAGGCGCACGTGGAGGCGCTGTTCCGGTCGCTGGATGTGCCCATCGAGGTGGAGGCTGCCGAGCACCCGGGGCTGTTGGAGGGCCGCTCGGCGCGGGTGGTGCATCGGGAACGGGGCCAGGCGCTGGGGGTGTTCGGGGAGGTGGCGCCTGGCGTGTTGGAGAGCTTCGAGCTGGAGGTCCCGTGCGCAGGGTTCGAGCTTTCTCTGGAGCCGCTCAGGCAGACGGTGTAGGCCCTGGGCACATTCGCCTCGTGGACAACCTACTAATACACGACCTGGTTGTATATCGCACAAGCTCGCACAAGCGGGTGGGTCGTATGAAGATCGACATCGGGAACGGCAAGATCCTCGGAACGAAGGAAGTGAGCCCGAACGGTCAGGTCTCCGGGTTCACCGAGTACGCCGGTCGAGAGGTGCTTGTGATCCTCCCCGAGGAGGACACGAGCCTCGAGCCGGATGCTCGCGAGGTGATCGAGGAGATCAAGCACGCCACGCGCGAGCACATGCGCATCGCGTTCGAGGAGTACGAGGAGGCCAAGGAGAGCTTCCAAGGCCCCAGCGACGCGGCTCGCGCCTTCCTGGACGATCACGCCCCCCGCTCGTTCAAGGGGCTTTACGGCCGCATCGAGACGTGGCTGCAAGACCAAGCCACCCACGCGGAGGACCGCGTCAAGGACGCAATCGAGTACGAGGACCGGCCCGGGCAAGACGGGCACGGCTCCGTTAGGCCCTCCTCATCCTCCTCCCCCTCCACGGAGAGATCCTCATGAACCTAGACAAGATCAAGGACACGGCACGGACCACGAAGGACGAGATCGAAGGGGTCCTCCGCGAGCACGCGGAGCTCGCCCGCCGCCAGTACGATGAGATCACGGACCGGCACGGCGACCCCGTCGAACGCGTCGGGGAGACCATGGGCGAGCCCCTACAGGAGACCCGAGAACAGGTCGAAGAGCTCTCCCGGCGGGTCAACGAGCAGACCGAGGGTCTCGCGCTGGAGCTCGCTGAACGGACCGATCGCGTCGGTCGCGTGGTCAACGCCGAGGCCGAGCGGTGGGGCCGCGAGCTGGACGAGCGGACCCGTGAGGTCCGCCAGATCGTCCGGGACCAGTTCGGGTTCGAGCCTCGCATCCGAACGGAACCCGTCTCGGAGGCCCGGCAGGGGGCCGCCGAAGCGACGGAGGATCATCCCCCTACGCCGCCCCGGGAGGACGTGCAGGAGTCCTCGCAGAAGGACGAGGTCCCCGGCGACAGCGAGGCCACGGACGAGATGGATGAACCGTCCTAGCATGCGGGCGGGGCCTAAGAGTCGTCCGGCGGCACGTACTGCGGAGGCTCTGGCGGCTGATCGATCCTGTACCGGTACACGCCGTACGCGGCGGCCGCGATGAGCACGATCAAGAGGAGGATCGTGTTGTAGAACGGCTGGTAGGCTTTGTAGTGGTCCAGCACGCTGAAGGGGAAGGGTGAGGGCTCCGTTCGTGGAACGTCCAGGCCCGTGTCGAGCTGGTTCTGATCGAGCTCGTAGGGCGTGTCGGTGTAGAAGGTGAACGTCTGCATGGTGCGCGAGCCCATGCTGTCTTCCGCGAGGACCTCGAGGGTGCGGACCCCGCTAGCGTATCGGTCGGGGTCCACGGTGATCTCCCATCGCATCCCGTCCTCGGTGGCGTGCGTGTCCACGCGCTGAGCGTCGCCTTGGTCGACCCGGGCGGCGATGTATTGGATCGGTTCGCGGGGATCGCCAGGGTAGGCGGTGCCGGTGAACGTGACGGGGTCGCTGAAGATGCCTTTCTCGAGCCCGGGGTCGATCTCGATGCGTGCGTCGGCTTGGCGGCGCACATCGCGGATGTCCAGGTGGTAGACGCGGGGTGCGGGTTCGTCTTCGCCCTCGGGGACGGTCTCCTTCTCGTACGCGAGGTGTCCGCCGCCGCAGGCGGGGTTCGTGTTGTCCGAGCCGAGGTCGGTGCGTTTGTCCACGTAGGGGTCCCACACGGAGACGTGGTAGGCGTCGCTGACGGCGATCCCGGGCTGGTCCCACACGATCGCGTCCTCGCAGTGGTCGAGGTTGGCGTGGGGGTAGACGCCGGAGCGGAGGTGTTGGATGCCCGTGTCTTCGTTGTAGAAGATGGTGTAGGTTCCGCCTTGGGGGAAGGGTTGGCTTGCGACGAACGCGACGCCGTGGGGCCCGACGCGGGGGCCTTCTCGGAGGTTCCAGCGGTCGGGCACTTTCTCGGTGGTGTCGGTGGCGGTGTCGTGCATGACGATCTTGGCCCGGGTCCGGGATCCTTCGGCCCAGGCGACGGTGGACCCGTGCGCGGAGGGCTCCCAGATGATGGGGGTATCGCCAGCGGGGGCCCAGACGTTGCGGTTCTCGAGGTCGTAGGCTCTGAGGTAGGTGACGTCGTCGTGGTCTTCGGCGTAGTACACGGTGGCGTTCCCGCCGATGACGGGGTCGTGTTGGTCGTGTCCGTCGTCGGGGACGGTGAAGGTGGTCCCGGTTCGGATGTCGAGCACGGCGATGTCGGTGGTGGCGTTGTCGCCTTGGTGGTGTTGCTCCCAGGCGATCCAGGGGCCGCGCACGGTGGGGTTGGTCTCTTGGATGGCGCGCGTGGAGAGGGGGAAGGCGCCGGCGTCCGTGGAGGCGTTGTAGGCGACGATGTTGGTGGAGCGCCCGTATTCGGTCTCTTCCCAGACGATCAGGGAGGTGTGCACGGCGGGGTTCTCTTGCCGTACGTAGCTGGCGTTGGGCGTGATGGGTTGGGCGTCGGGGTTCAGGAAGTCGCGATCGGGCGGGGGGGCCTCGTCGTGGCCTTCGCCGGGGGCGTGGTCTCCCTGGTGCGCTCCTGCGGTCGGGAGCCCGGGCTGGAGCAGAAGGAGGGCGAACAAGAGGACCGCTGCGCCCCAGGCGACTTTGTCCACGGCAACACCACGTGGTTCGCGCGCGAGGGGGTGCTTGAACCTTGTGGAGCACCTGACCCACGCGCGTCGGGGCGTATGTGAACTTGGGGCCCATTCAACGGGCAGGTGTAACCGAGCGTGGTGACACCCCTCTGATAGGGGTCTCCGTAGTTCCGGTTCCCTCCAGGAGCAAGCCCTAAAAGGGCGTCGCCGGGAAGGTCCCAGTGATGACCTACGACGATCTCAAAGAGCACGAAGGGGAAACCTACTCCGGGATGCGCATCGGGGGCAAACACCGGTGGCGCTACACGGACGGGAGATGGGAGGAGACCAAGGTGCGCCCGGACCGATGGGAGTTCGAGTACGCCTCCGAGAAAAGCCGCGCCACGGCCGCCCCTCGCAGATCGGGAGCCGGCCAGGACACGCGCTACCACTGGTACATCCTCGCCCACCAGCGCGTGCGCAAGCTCGACAAAGACACGTATGCGACCCTCATGGAGGGCGACAAGTTCAAGCTGGGACACAAGCGGCCCCACTGGCAACGGTGGAGCTACGAGTACGAGGACCAAGACTCCCAACGCGAAAGGCTCATCCAAGTGCTAGAAGAGACCCTGGCCCAGCTCCGCGACGAACAGGCGGGACCCCACAAACCGCTGGACCAGTTCTAAGGGCTCTTAGACGTCCTCGGGGCGCTCCTCGTCGGGGCGGTCCTCGAGCAGCGGGAGGGACAGGTGCGTGCCGGAGTCGCCGCCCGTGTGCAGGGTGACCGTGGAGGGTTGGCTGGCCTCGATGGTGGGGCTTTCGTTGTGGTCGATGGGTTCGAGGACGAGCTGGAGGCTCGTGCCGGCTTCCAGGATGTACTCGACGGGTTGGAAGCGCACGGACGCGTCCACGATCTCGCCCTCGGGCATCGGCTCGTAGCTGGTCACGTCGTTCCTCAGCGCGAGGTTCTGCTGGCCGTACGTGACCTGCTCCTCCCCGTCGCCGTCCACGGCGACGAGTTCGGCGGAGAGGAACGCGTTCTGGGACCCCTCGATCGAGATGTCCATGTTCAACCGGGGGACCCCGCTGAGGTAGACATCCTCCTCCAGGGGCCCCGAATCGAGCACGAGGGGTTCCGTCAGGTCCACCTGCTGGACCCCGACAAGGAAGTCGGCCGTGCTCTGGAGCCGATCGAGCTCGAACGGGATCTCGCCCTCGTCCGCCGGTTGGAAGGACAGCTCCTCGCTGGGAGTGAGGAATAGGGGGGTGTCGTTGGCGCGGTGCGTGGGGAAGGCGACGTCGGCGCGCCAGGTGTCGAGGTTGTTGTGCACCTCCACGGTGGGCCCCTCCATCACGCGCGTGTCCTGGCCTTTCAGGTGCTCGTCGAACCAGGCCAGCGTCATGTTGGTCCAGTCGTCGCGGGGCGGGTACTGGTGGCCCCAGGGCCCGAAGAGGCCCTTCTTGTCGGTGTCGAGGTCGTTGAACCAGTTGAGCACCTGCGAGGGTTTCACGTTGAGGTCGGCGAAGCCTTGCGTGTACAGGACGGCGGCTTCGACCTGGTCGACGCGCTGGGTCAGGTTGCGCTCCTCGTAGAACTCGGAGTACGTGCCGTCGCTTTGGTACGCGTCGAGCACGAGCTGCGGGGTCTGGCATCCCGTGTCGGCCAAGGACTGAGCCCAGGCGGGCCCGTGCTCGGCTTCCATGGGGACCACGGCGCCGATGCCTTGGTAAGCTGCGGGGCTCCCGGCGGGCCCGGATTCGCCGTTGGGGACGCCGCCGTAGTGCCAGTCGTAGTAAGGATCGGTGAGCCCGGCGACCGCGACGATAGCCTCGAGGCCCTCGGGGGCTTGCACCGCGGCCTCCATGGGCGTGGTCCCGGGGTAGCTTGCCCCGATCATGCCCACGGTCCCGTCGCTCCATTCTTGATCCGTGATCCAGTCGATCAGATCTGCTTGGTCGGCTTGCTCGTTCTCGCCCCAGACCTCCACGCAGCCTTGGGATTCCCCGAACCCGCGCACATCCGCGACCATGTAGGCGTACCCGCGGGGTACGTAGAACGTCTCGTCGCCGCCGGCGTTGAGCTCTTGCATGGGCCGGTCGAGGTGGCTGTACGGCGTGGAGTGCACGATCGTGGGGAATGGGCCTTCCCCGTCGGGGAGCCAGTACTCGACGAAGATCTCCACGTCGTCCACGGTCACCGTGACCCGGTCGGTGACGCGGGGTTCGATCTCGAACACCGGCTGGCTCAGGGACGCCTCGTCGACCGCGACGTAATCCTGTTGCGCGTCCGTCTCGTCTGCGTCGGCCGGGTCCAGGCTATCGTCGGCTCCGATGCAACCGGCCAGTCCGGCCACCAACAGGGCTGCACCGATGAGGATCGGTTCGAGGCGCACGAGGCCGATGGGAACATGAAAGGTCAAAAGCTTTCGGGGGCTCGTCTCGACCACGGGGACGACGCGGGCGGGGAGGAGGGTCGACTTAGCTGCCCGGTTGGCTGACGGTCTAGGGCTGCCTGAAGATTCAAACACCTTCCAAGCGTTCGGGCCCCCATGGATGCGGTCGACGACGTCCACGCCGTCGAGTCCGATCCGCGCGCCGCATCCGTCCAAGAGCAACGGGTCCTCGACACCGTGGCCCTTCTCGAGGAGTGGGGCTTCGCGCTCCCCGCCCATGAATTGTGCAAGCTTGTCCATCGCGGCCCCATCGAGCAGGCCGTGCTCGAAGAGCTCGTGGAGCAAAGCCCCCGCCTCGAACGCACAAGCGGGCTCGTGCACCGGGCAGACGCGGACCCCGGCTTGCTCCGGCGCTCGCGCCAACGCCAGCGCGCCCATTCCCAACAAGCCGATGCCTTCGAGGAGATCGCCCTCTCCTACACGCGCCGCCTTCTGCGGCTTTGCCCATGGATCCGGTCCGTGCGCCTGGCCGGGAGCCTGGCCTCAGGCGGCTTCCAGGAAGGCGACGACATCGATCTCGACCTCGTCGTCGAGGACCACACCAAGTACGCAACCTACGTCCTCGCCCTCCTTGTCAGCCTCCCCTACGCCTGGCGCCACCGCGACCGCGAACCCCCCGACGAGGCCTGGACGCCCCTGCTACCGAAGCTCGTCTGCCTCAACGTCATCTGGGAGACCTCCCAGGCCCAGGACTTCCAACGGACCGACGCCGCGATGGGGATGGAGATCGCCCTGTCCCGCTCGCTCGCCGGGCACGCGCGCTTCAGGCACCACCTGGCCAACAACCAACAGCTGCTCGCGCACTTCCCCCAGCTTGTCGACCACGAACCGATGGCAGACCTCGACCCGGAGCCCAGCCGGACCGGACGGTTCCTCGACGGCCTCCTCTCCGTGAGCGGGATCCGACGCCTGGTCGACGGGGTCTGCTATCATGGGGTCCGAGCCTTGCACGCGTTGATACGCTTCGCAAGGAAACGGGCGCCCCAGGCTCGCGAGCACGTGGAGAGGATGAAGGAGCTAAAGCGCCCGTACGCCATCCTCGACCACCCCCAGGAGGTCGACTGACGTGGTCTCGGGCCTGATCGGCTGGGGGTTGGTCGGTCTCTACGTCGTCGTGTCCATCGGGCTCGCCGCGTACGGGTTCAACTGCTACATCCTAGCCTACCTACGTAGCCGCTCCCCGGGCGACCAGGACAAACCATCCCCCCCCGCTCCCGATCCGCTTCCCACCGTCACGGTCCAGCTTCCCATCTACAACGAGCGATACGTGGTCGAGCGGTTGATGAAAGCGATCGCTGGCTTCGACTGGCCCCGCGACAAGCTTGAAGTCCAGATCCTCGACGACAGCACCGACGACACCGTCCACATCGCTTCGAAGATCGCCCAGCGCTACCGGGATGAAGGCCTCGATGTCCAACACATCACCCGCGAGAGCCGGGAAGGCGCCAAGGCGAGCGCGCTCAAGAACGGGCTCAAGCAGGCCCGCGGGGACGTGATCGCGGTGTTCGATGCGGACTTCGTGCCCCAGCCGGCGTTCCTGAAGCAAACCGTCCCGCACCTGCTCGCCGACCCAGACATCGCCTGCGTGCAAACCCGATGGGGACACGTGAACGCCGACTACTCCTGGTTCACCGAAGCCGTCTCCGTCGGCATCGACGGGCACTTCACGGTCGAGCAACGCGTCCGCGACGAGCACGGTCTGCTGCTCAACTTCAACGGGACCGCCGGGGTCTGGCGTCGCGAGGCGATCGAGGACGCCGGCAACTGGACAGGCCAGACGGTGGCTGAGGACCTGGACCTTTCCTACCGTGTCCAACAAGAAGGATGGGAGATCACGTACCTCGACGACGTCGTCACCGAGGCCGAGGTCCCCGCGCAGGTCCACGCGTTCAAGCGCCAACAAGCCCGTTGGGCCAAAGGCTCCCTCCAGTGCGCCCGAAAACACCTGGGACCGACGCTCGCCCACCCGGGCTTCTCCAAGACCGCGAAAGCAGAAAGCATCTTCCACCTGACCCACTACCTGCTCCACCCTCTCCTCTTGTCCCTGATCCTGTTCCTCCCCGCGGCGATGCTCACCATGACCGTCCCGTGGGAGATCACCGGTGTGTTCTTCGTGGCCACGTTCGGCCCCTCTACCATGTACCTGGTCGCTCAACGCGAGCTCTACCCCGAGACGTGGTGGAAGCGGGCCCCGCTCGTGTTCCCGCTCACGTTGATCGGGATCGGGATCGCGGTCTCGAACACGAAAGCCGCGCTCGCAGGTCTTCTCACCGATGGAGGCGCGTTCAAGCGGACGCCCAAGTTCGACTTGAAGAGCATCAAGGACAGGTGGGAGGACAAGGCCTACGCCCTGCCGATGGATCCCACAGCGATCGGTGAGGTCGGCGCTGCGCTCGTGAATGCCGTGGCCATCGCCGTCGCCATGTGGACAGGGCACTGGTGGCTTGTCCCTTGGGCCGCGCTGTTCCTGCTCAGCTACGGTGTCATGGCGTGGCTGTCGATCCGCCACCACTTCCACGAAGGACCCACGGAGGCCGCGGATGCTCAGCCCGCGGCGTAAGCGACAGCTCGGCCTCGCGGTGCTTGTCGCCCTCGCGGTCGCGTTACGGCTTGAGCGAGGCTTCCGTCACCCGGACTTCCTCGAGGACGGGTACCACCACTGGTGGATCAGCGCCAAGCTGCTCGAAAGAGGGGTGTACGTGGACCCGTTCGCGGAGAAGGTGCTGGGCATGTGGCTGCCCGGCTACCACGTGCTCAGCGCGGGCGTCCTGGGAGTCTTCGGCACGTTCGACGTGCCCGCGATGCGGGTCGTGAACGTGCTGGTCTCGGGCGGCACGCTCTTGGTGGTCCATCGGTTGGCCGAGCGGGAGCGCCCTGGCTCGGGCTGGTTCGCTGCGGGCCTGTTCGCGATCTACCCCTTCGCGATCATCGTCGCGCCGATCCCGATCCCGATGACGGTGGCCACGTTCCTGGTGACCGCGGGCGCGTACCTGGTCACCAGCCATGAGGGCCCAGCCCGGTGGTGGGTCGGCGGGGGGTTGCTCGCGTTGGCTGGGTTGTTCCGCTACGAGGCGTGGGTCATCGCCGCCGCGTTGGGCGTATGGGTCTTGGTCCGGCGCGGTCGATCGGCGGTGGCACCGTTCGCCGTGCCCGCAGCGGTGTTCCTCGCGTGGGGTGTCGTCGTGACGGCGCTTCAGGAGGGTTGGTTCCTGGACGCCGTGTTCGGGCAAGCCCAGAGGGAGCTCGCGCGGAGCGTCGAGACGGGCTTCATCCCGTCGGGCATCCTCGCGCGGTTGTGGTTGTACGCGAAGATCTACCTCCCGGCGACGTTGCCCACGTTGGGCCTGGCCGGGATCGCTGTGGCTCGGGACCCGGTGCGCTGGCATGTGGCGGCTGCGGCCTCGATGGGCGCCGCCGTGATCGCGCTCGTGGTCGGCGGCGTCGGGTGGGGCAGCGTGCGGTACCTGCAACCGATGGTCCCGTTGGCGTGCGTGCTCGCCGGGGAGGGGCTGGCGCTCGCGTGGGACAGCGCCCACCGTGTCCAGGGGAGACCGTTGGCCCTGGGCCTGGTCGCGTTGATGGTCGGCATACAGGGTTGGGCCACCGCGAGCGAGTTGGACTACGTGGACCAGTTCGGCGAGATCACGTTCCTCCCCCGGGAACGGGCGGGGGCCTACCTGGCCGACCACGCGGACCCCGGCAGCGAAGCCCTCGTCCTCAGCGAGTCCCCTTACGCCGCCTGGCGGTCCGGGCTCGATCCCGAACGGTTGTGGGGGACGAGCATCCTGCCAGCGAACCGCTCGCAGGCGGAGGACTATCTCGCAGCCAACGTCTCCTACCTCGTCCACGTGGAAGAACCGCCGGAGAAGTTCCCCTTCATGATGTCCAACCAGCTGTGGCCAGGGCTCGCGGACGGCGACCCCCCCGAGCGGCTCGAGCGAGCCTTCAACGCCACCGGCTGGGAACGCGCCTACGGTGGCCAGGAGGTGATCGTCTACCGTGTCCAACCCTGACAAGGCCCGACCCGGTCCCCTCACCGGGGACCCCGAGGCCTACTACCGAACGATCCGCGGAGCCTACGACGCGTTCGCCTCCGATTACGACGATATCGTCGGTCAGGCCCCGGCCGCCGCGCGGGCGAAGGCCGTCGCCATGGACGCGGTCCTGGACGCTGTGCCCGAGCGCGGGCGGCTGTTGGACATCGGCTGCGGCACCGGGGCCGAGGCCGTGGCGCTTGCTCGCCGGGGCCACCAGGTGGTCGGGATCGATGTCTCCGAGGGGATGCTGGATCTGGCCCGGCGGCGGCGGGACGAGAAGGGCGTGGACCCCAAGCGGTGCCGGTTGGAGACGATGCGCGCGGGAGAGGTGGGATCGATGGCCGACGGGGCGCGGTTCGACGTCGCGTACAGCTTCTACGCCGTGCTGAACCTGGAGCCGAACCTGGATCGGGCCTTCGAAGGCATCGCTCGCGTCCTCAAGCCGGGAGGCACGCTCGTCGTCGGCCTTCTGAACCCCGCGGTCCTCTACGAGCTCACTGTCTACCCGTTGCTCGGGAAGCTCAAGGGGTACCGCAAGCTCGTTCGGGACCCGGTGCGTCTGAAGCTGGGGATCGGGCGGGAGGAGGAGGTCCCGTGCTACCTGTTCACGCCGGACGCTTTCGCCGCGCAAGCCGCCGGCTTCTTCGAGATGACGGCCTGCAGAGGCGTGCACGTGCTTGCGCCCCCACCAAGGGGCGCGATGCTGAAGCTGCACGATGCGCTGCGGATCGTCAACCACGTCGAGGACCTCGTGGACGACCGGTGGCCGCTGAACCGGCTTGGCTACTTCTCGTTGCTCACGTTCGAGAAGCGGAGGGACCCGCCATGAGGCTGGTTTGCCCCTGCGGGGCCCTCTTGGGTTCCTCCACGCCGGAGGCGTGTGCCTCGTGCGGCGTCGAGATCCCCCACCGTGAAGGGGTCCCCGACTTCGTCGCGTTCGACGATCACGAGCCGGCGCTCCGGGCCCGGGCTCAGGATTTCTGGCGCGCGCATCAGGGGGAAGACCGCTGGCGCGCGCAGCGTGAGCACGCGTGGGAGCGCTTGCTCGTGCTGCTCACAAGCCGCCGCCCCCCTCCCGGCGTGGCCGTGGACGTCGGCGCTGGACGGGGCCGGCTGGCCCGTCGCGTGGCCGGGATGGGGTACGAGGCTTGCGCGGTCGACGTGGTCCCCGTGGTCGAGCCCGGGCCGTATGATCGCCTGCTTGCGCCGATGGAGGCGCTGCCCGTGCCCGACGAGGGGGCCAACGCGGTGCTGATGAGCTCCGTGCTCCAGCACGCGCGCGACCCAGCGGCCGCGCTGGACGAGGCTGCTCGCTCGCTCGCACCCGGCGGGTTGTTGGTCCTCGCGTTGACCCCCCTGCACGCGGACGCGGAGGATGCCAGGCGGGCTGCGCGCGTGATGCGGGACCGGTTGCGCGCTGAAGGGGCCCGGGGCCCCTTGGTGGACGAGTACCGCCACTTCCTGCAAGACGAGCTCGTCGAGGGGCTTACGCGACGCGGGCTCACGGTCGAGGTCCACGACCCGGGCCTGGGGCCGTTGTTCAAGGCCAAGCGGTGGATCAAGGAGACCCTGACCGGGCACGAGCTCGCATCGTTCCCGATCGTGACCGCCCAGCGCGTCAAGGAGGGGAGCGATGCCTGAGGCCTGGGAAGCCTACGAGGATCTGGCCCCCCGGTACGATTCGTTGGCGGGCACCAACCGCATCCTTGCCCTCCTGCGCCGGCGCAGCGTGGACCTGCTCGTCCAGCATCTCCCCCCGGAGGGTCGGTTGATCGAGCTCGGCTGCGGGAGCGGCACGGAAGCGGTGAAGATCGCCCGCCGCCTGGATGCGGACATCCTCGCCTGCGACCCCGCCCCGTCCCTTGCCCAGGCGGCCCGACACAAGGCCCAAGCCAACAAGGTGCCCCTCACCGTGGAAGAGGCGCCTGCGGGAGCGCTCTTAAACCGCCTGGCGGACGAAGGGCGCACGTTCGACGGGGGGTGGTCCAGCTTCGCCCTCGGGTACGATCGAGCCCTCGAGGAGCAGGTGGACGCGCTGGCCCGCGTGATCGAACCGGGCGGGGTGTTCGTGTGCTCGTTGAGGAACACGTGGTGCCTGGCGGAGGCGTGGTCGATCCCCTCCCGCGCGCTCGGGACGTACCGGCACGACGTCGACGGAGAGAAGGTGAGCCTCTGGCATGCCTCCCCTCGGGAGGCGCGGGACGCGTTCGAGCCCGCGTTCGGGCTCGTGGACCACCTGGCCGCTCCCGTGCTCGTGCCCCCGCCACGCTACGGTCGCGCGTGGAACAAGCTTGGCCCCTTGGCTGAAGCGCTCGAGGGTCTGGACGAGCGTCTTTGTGGGGCGTGGCCGTTCCGATCGTTGGGCGATCACACCCTGTTCGTGTTCGAGCGCCGGGACGCTTAGACGCCTCCTGCCTGCCGGGTCAGAAGAACCAGCGCGATCGTGCCCGCCGCGGCGAGGACCGCGACCTGGACAACCCGCGCCCATCCTATGTGGCCCGCGATCGCGAGGAGGCCGCCGGCGGCGTAGGCCCACGCGAACGCAGCGACGAGCGCGCCTGCGGCGACCGCCATCCAGGCCCGCAAGGGGCTCAGGCCGAGCGCTCTGCCGCCGGCAGCGGCGGCCATGGGCCCGGTCCCCTGCATCGGCAAAAGCGCCGCCCCCGCGATGGCTCCCGTCGCCCCAAGGCGGGTCCAGCGAGAGGCGGCGATCTGCTCTGCCGCGCGGTGGGTGCTTCGTTCCAGGCGGGGTCCAAGCCACGGGATCCGGGCGAGCAGGTCCGCGTTCCAGGCGACCAGGCTCGATGTGAGAAGGTCCAGTCCCGCGATCAGGCCGGCCAGCAGCCAAGGGGGGTATCCGAGCCCGACGCCCAGGGGCAGGTAGGTTTCCTTGCCCGCGGGGGGGACCAGGTAGCCGGCCATCAGGCCCCACAGTTCCCAGTAGGTGGAGGGGAACAGGAGCACCGGGAGCAGGATAAGACCCACGGCCGACGCCATCCAGGCCATCCAGCGCGGAACGGAGGACGGGCGGCGCTGATCCGAGAGCCCCCTGGCGGGCGGGGTCCGGTGCGGGGTCCCGGGGGCCGGCGTGGAGGGGCTCATGCGTTGTCGTCCAGCTGGGGTCGGCCGAGCACGCCCAGGGGGATCAGCAACGCGATGCCTCCGAGGAACACGATCGCGTTGTGCCACCAGAGGCTTGCCCGTTCGCCCCAGCGCTGATGGATCAGGTTGTCGATGCTCGTCTCGGTCGTTTCAGGATCGGCGGGGAACCTCTGAGCGTCGGAGAACGCGAGGACGAGGTGGTCGAACTCGTGGAGGACGATGGGAACCAGCAGGATGGCCAGGACCCAGAACCACGATCCTAAGCGGTGCCGGATGCGGGCCAGCCACGCGGGCATCGGGTCCAGTCAACGCCGTCTGGTCCGAAGTAGCTTGGCCCGAGGCTAGAGGTTCGGGTACGTGGAAGACGGTTGGTCGAGAGAACGAGTCGATAGCGGGGGGTGGATTTGAACCACCGATCTCCGGGTTATGAGCCCGACGGGATCTCCTGGCTACCCCACCCCGCTGGTGTGTGGGGACCGGCGTAGGCGACGCCGGGTCCGAGCGAAACCCGCGCCCCTAGATAAGCGTTTGGAAGCGTGCTACACCGGGTCAAAACCGTCGGTTGACCCCATGTCGAATCCACCCGCTAAACGATCAACGACGCGGCGGCTGCCAGCTCCTCGCCGTACAACGCTCCCACCAACATGATCGCGTTGAACGCGAAGTGCGCCACGATGGCAGCCCACAGGTTCGTGCGCCGCGTCAACCATCCGAACACGAGGCCCAACACGAACGGGAGCACCACTTGCAGCGGGACCAGGTACGTGGCGTGCACGAGCGCGAACAACGCCGCCTGCACCGTGTTCCCCGTGCGAGGGAGCAAGAACCCGCGGAAGTACAGCTCCTCGCCCAAGCCCGCCAAAAGCGCGACCAACAACGCCGTCTCCAGCGTCAAGGCTCCCGCGATGGCCTCCGCTTGCGGGTTCTGCGGCTCGTAGCCCACGCTCTGCAGGCCCCAGAGGGCCGCGCCGAAGGCCAGGATCGTCACGATGGCCGTGACGACGCCGGCCACGACCGCCTTCGGTGCCCCCTCGGCCTTAAGCTCGAGCGATGCGAAGATCTCGCGCGTCCCCTTCTTGTTCACGAGGACAAGCCACGTCACGGCGGCCACCGTGAACAGGACGAAGTTGAACAACAGGTTCAACACGATCTCCCAGTCCGTCAGATCCAGTCCCCCCGCCGGGTGCTCGCCCGTCTCGATCAGGTGAGAAAGCCCCCGCGCGGTCTCGACGACGGTGCCCGCGAAGACCAGGTACACGAACACGACGTGCAAGAGGATGCCCGCGAACGTCTTCCCGTCCGAGAGATCCCAGCCGAAGCGGTCCCTGAGCGTGGCGTCTGCGTGTCTGGGCCAGGCAGCCACCCACGCGAAAAGCGCCACGAAGATGCCCCCTACCAGCACCTGGGTCCCCCCGTGGACCGGGGCGTCCAGGAAGTTCGCGACACCAGCACTGAGCTGCGTGAAAGACACGAACACAGCTAGGATGACCGCGATCACGCGCACGTGCGTGGGAAGCGCCACGGCGGCCCGAACGAGGGGGCGAAGAAAAGTGCTGCGCAAGCGCGAGGAAACGGGGACAAGGAAGAGGCTTTATAGGTCGACCCGATTGCGCTCGTCCCCCAGCGGGCCCGTGGTCTAGTTGGTTATGACGTCGCCTTCACACGGCGAAGGCCGCCTGTTCGAATCAGGCCGGGCCCACTTCTCGTCCCTTGCCCAGTTCCCACCGGACGTGGATGGCTAGGCGCCAGGAATCTGCGTCGAAGGAGAAAGGATGGGCGTCAGTGGGCCATCCAGGGAAGCCTCCCCAGGTTCGTCTCCGGCGACTGTGGATTGAGCCTCATCCCGGAGCTCGGAGATGGCCTGCTCGATGTCTTCGCGGGTGATGCCCTCCTCCTCGGCGTAGGCCTCACCCCACGACAGAAGCTGCTGCATCTCCTCGGCGTCAGGCGTCTTGATTCGCTTGAGGACGATGGTGTCGTCCTCGCCGTAGACGACGAAGAGCTGGCCGGCCTCCAGGTGGACCTTCTCGCGGATGGATTGGGGGATGACGACCTGGCCCCGGGTGGAGATGCGGGTCGTCTCAACCTCTGTCATGATAAGATAGTAAGACTGTCTTACTACATAGGGTTTCGCTGTTCTGCCCACGTTCGAACACCTTTCGAGGCCACAGCGTCTACTCAATCGCCTGGTTCCAGCGAGTGCCCTGGGTCCCGAACGAACCACGCCAACCCTAAATACGGCCTCCTCTGTGCCCGGGATGCCGGCCATGGCTGTCTACGAGACGACCCTGCCAGGCGTGGGGAAGAAGTTCGAGTTCGACCTCGAGGAGGACGCGCGCCTCGTCATCGTGATCCACAACACGGGCCGGCGCGAGATCTTCCACAAGGAGACCGAGGACGCGGACGCCGAGAAGCTTTTCGAGCTCACGGACGAGGAAGCCCGCCAGTTCGGCACCATCCTCGAAGGCGCCTACTTCCAACCCGTCGGGACGCAAACCGTCGAGACCCTCCTGGACGACGAGACGCTGCTCGAATGGGTCGAGGTCGAGGACGGAGCCGAGATCGCCGGGCAAACCCTCGTCGGGTCGAACCTTCGCCAAGACACCGGCGTCTCGGTGCTCGCCGTGCGACGGGGAAACGAGACGTTCGCCAGCCCCGAGCCCGAGTTCGAGTTCGACGTCGGCGACACGCTCGTCGCGCTGGGACCCGAGGACGGGATCGCGGAACTCGTGCGCCGATGCGGGCTCACCCCTGGCCGGGAGGACGCGCCTTCTGACCAGGGAGACGACTCATGACCGAGCACCTGCTCCTGCTCGAGATCGGCGTCATCATCGCCGCGCTCGCCGTCGTCGGGACGCTGGCCAACCGCCTGGGCCAGTCCGTGATCCCCTTCTACATCCTCGTGGGCATCCTGCTGGGCCCCAACGGCCTGGCCTTGCTGGCCGACTGGGTCCCAAGCGTGACCGAGACGACGTTCGTGAAGGGCGCCGCCGAGCTCGGCATCGTGATGCTCCTGTTCTTCCTGGGCCTCAAGTTCAGCCTCGACCAGCTCATCGAGTCCCGCGCCCGCATCGCGAAGGCCGGGACCATCGATCTGGCCATCAACTTCCCGTTGGGCATGGCGATCGGGCTCGTGTTCGGGTTCGGCCTCATCGAGTCGCTGCTCATCGCGGGCATCGTGTACATCTCCTCCAGCGCGGTCATCACGAAGTCCCTGATCGACCTGGGCTGGATCGCGAACGAGGAGAGCGAGACGCTGCTGGGCATCCTCGTGTACGAGGACCTGTTCATCGCCGTGTACCTGGCTCTTCTCTCCGCCATCATCCTCGGCGAGGGGGGCGCCGCGAGCGCGCTGGTCACGCTCGGGGCCGCCGTCGTCGTGATGGGCGGGTTGACGCTCGTCGCGTGGCGCGGCACCGAGCCGCTTGAGGAGCTCGTCCACGGGGACAGCGAGGAGATGGTGCTCTTGCGCGCGCTGGGCATCACGGTGCTCATCGCGGGCACCGCGTTCGCCTTGGACCTCTCCGAGGCGGTGGCCGCGTTCTTCGTGGGCATGGCCTTCGGGAGCACGAACCTGGCCGACCGCTTGAACTCGAACCTGTCCCCGCTGCGGGACCTCTTCGGGGCCGTGTTCTTCTTCTGGGTGGGCCTGATCACGGACCCCCGCTCCCTGGTCACGGGCGTGGGCCTGTTGGCCACGGCCGTGGTCCTCACCACCGCCTCCAAGCTCGTAAGCGGCACGCTCGGCGCGCGACTCTACGGGCTCGCCAAGACGCGTCAGGCTCGCGTGGCAAGCGGCATCGTCGCCCGCGGCGAGTTCTCGCTGATCATCGGCGCCCTGGCCGCCGTAGCGGGGCTGGGGAGCGCGATCCCCTCCTTCGCCGTCGCGTACGTGCTCGTGATGAGCATCCTGGGCACCGTGCTCATGATGAACTACGAAGCCGTCGAGCGCCTGCTGCCCGACGAGGACGAGCTCGTGCCGCCCCATGCACGAGCCCCCTGACCCCTACGGTTCACGGGAGAGGGTCTCCTCCGGGTCCTCCTTTCTGGCCCGCTTGCCAGCCTCCCGTCGCTCCTCCTCGATCTCGACCGCCCGATCCAGCACATCCTCCAAGTGCTCCTCCGGGATCACGACCGCGCCCCCCCGATCCGCGAGGACCCAATCCCCCGGGATCACCGTCGTATCCCCCACGACCGCCGGCACGTTCGCCGCCACGCCCATCAGCTTGCCCGCGCCCTGCTTGGGAGCGTTCCCCCTGCACCACGCCGCCAGATCCATCTCCGCGAACGTCTCGAAACCCCGAAGGCGACAATCCGCCAGCACGCCCGCCACCCGGTTCGCATCCAACCGCTCCGCCTGGACGCCCCCCAACAGCGCCGTGTCGAAGTGCCCGCTCGCGTCCACCACCAACACCTGCCCCTCGCGCGGCTGCTCGACCGCCTCGTAGAACAAACGCTCGAAGCTATGCACCGCCGGGTTGAACGCATCCTCGCGCACGGGAACGAACCGCACCGTGGACGCAGGACCGAACAACACGCGCCCCGGCGTCGGCGAGATCAAATCCCGCACGTACGACTTGTGACCGAACAGCTCATCCAACGCATCCGAGACGGACGCGCTGGTCGCCTTCTCCACACGAGGGTCCACATGCCGCGGCGACATGGAAGACCCAACGGGACGCTCGTTAAAGAGCCCTCGCGAGGCGCGCTACTCCGTCAAATCCATGATCGCCTGCGCCGGCTCCCCATCTGCCGCCTCGAGCGCCTCGATCGCGGTGTCCCGGTCCACGCCCGCCTGATCCACGACGAGCTCGACATCCTCCTCGTCCGGGCCCGTCTGCTTGTCCACCTCGGACGCCTCGCCCGTGACCTGGTACGTGCGCTGACCCTTCGCATCCATGATGGACACGTCCGCCGGCTCGATCACGATGTCCTTCTCGGAAGCCTCGATGACGACGCGCTGGACGTCCTCGATCTGCTCAACGTTGATCCCGAACTGCTGCATCATCTTCTCCAGCTGCTTCGGGTTGAAGCCACCGCCGCGACCGCCAGGCATCATGGTGGACCCGCAAGCGCACCGCTTCCCTAAAAAGCGGTTCCCCACGAGCCTCCCCGGCAGGAAGCAAGCCCGACAAGCCTATCCCCCCCGCGCCAGCTGCGCCATCGATGGCCACGTCCCGCGACCCCCTGCCCCCCCGCGAGGTCAAGATCCTCGACCGGAACGCGGAAGCCCTCGGCGTCTCGACGAGGACCCTCATGGCCAACGCCGGTCACGCCCTGGCCCGAGAAACCCGCCAGCGGGCCCCCGACGGGCGCATCCTCGTGCTCTGCGGGAAAGCAAACAACGGCGGCGACGGGCTCGTGGCCGCCCGCGATCTCTCCGAGAACCGCGACGTCGCGGTCGTCCTGGCCGGAGACCCCGCCACGCCGCTTGCCCGCGAAGCCCTCGACGCGCTCCCCCCACACGTCGCCCAGCACCGATCCGAGCAACTCTCGGACGATGAGATCCATGAGGTGGTCGCATCCGCGGGCACGCTCGTGGACGCGCTTCTGGGCGCCGGGATCCAGGGCACCCCCCGCGGGCAGGTGGCCCGCCTGATCGAGCTCCAAAACGAGGCCCAAGCGTTCCGCGTGAGCGTCGACCTACCCACAGGGGCAGGGACCGAGGTCGCGTTCGTTCCCGACGTGACGGTCGCGCTGGGCGCCCGGAAAGCCGTGAGCGAGGAAGCTCAGCTCGGCGAGGTCGTCGTGGACATCGGCATCCCGGGACGAGCGTTCACGCACACGGGCCCGGGAGAGCTTGCCCTGTACCCCACGCCCCGGGAGGACCAGCACAAGGGACAGGGAGGGTTCGTGCTCGTGATCGGGGGCGGCCCGTACACGGGCGCGCCCGCGTTGTCCGCGATGGCCGCGATGCGCGCAGGCGCGGATCTGAGCATCGCGCTCGTGCCTGAACCGGCCTGGGGCACGGTCGCGGGGTACTCGCCCAACCTGGTCGCGCGTCCCTTGAAAGGCGAGCACTTGGACTTCACGCAACCGGAGAACCGCGTCACGTTGAACAAGTGGCTGGGCATGGTGGACAGCGTCGTGCTTGGCCCGGGGTTGGGCAAACGGTCGCCCGTGGAGGAGAGCGTCCCGTACGCGGTCGAGCGCGTGTTGGATCAGGCGCTCCCGGTCACCGTCGACGCGGACGCGTTGTGGGGGTTGGCTCAAGCGGACGTGGACCTGGAGGGGGGCCAGGTCGTGTTGACGCCGCACGCGGGCGAGTTCAAGATCCTCACGGGTCGCGCGACGCCGAGCGCAAGCGACGTGGAGGGGCGCGCGAAGGTGGCCCGCAGCGCGGCGGGCTCGTTGTGCGCGACGGTGCTCTTGAAGGGGCCGGTGGACGTGATCACGGACGGGACGCGGGTCAAGCGCAACGCCTCGGGCGTGCCCGCGATGAGCCACGGCGGCACGGGGGATGTGCTGGCGGGCGTGGCGGGCGCGATGCAGGCCAAGGGGTTGTCCCCGTTCGATGCAGCGCGCCTGGGCGCGTTCGTGACCGGGAAGGCGGGCGAGCTGGCCGAGCGCGAGGCCGCCGTGGGCTTGATGGCCACGGACGTGGTCGACGCGCTTCCGGGCGTGTTCAGGGCGCACCTTTGAGCCCGCGGGGCTCTGGGGGAGCTGGCGCATCTTTGAAACCCCTGGCCCGTCTACGCGGGCCTGTGGGAACCACGCTCGTGCCCCTGTTCAAGGAGCGCGCCCTCCTTGTCGAGGCCCCCCGTGAGCGCGTGCTCGTGGCAGGCGATCTGCACCTGGGGCTGGAGCGCGAGCTTCGGAGCAAGGGCGTGCACGGGATCCACGAGACCCCGCGCGTCGTCGAGCACCTGGGCGAGCTGGCCGCTGAAGAGCGAGCCGATCGCGTCGTGCTCCTTGGCGATGTCAAGCACACGCTGGGCGCGTGGGAGCCCGAGAAGCGCGCCGTATCGGGGCTCGAAGAGCTGCCCGTCCCCGTGCACGTGGTCCCGGGCAACCACGACGGGGACCTCGCCGAGATCGCCCCCTTCGTCGAGATGGAGGACGCGCGCGGGATCCGCATCGGGGACGTGGGCTTGCTGCACGGGCACACGTGGCCCAGCGAGCGAGTAATCGAGGCGGGACGGTTGGTGCTTTGCCACAACCACCCGCACGTGGCACTGCGCGACGGGCTGGGCCAGGTCACCACGGAACCCTGCTGGGTGCGCGTGCCCATCGCGGACGACGAGCCGGTGCGCGAGCGGTACCCGAAGGCCGCGCTCCCGGGCGAGGCCGTGCTCGTGCCCGCGTTCAACCCGCTGCTTGGCGGCGTCGCGTTGAACCGGCCCGAGGATGCCCTGCTTGGCCCGTTGCTCTCGAACGGGGTCCTGGAGGTGGACCGGGGGCGCGTGTTCACGCTGGACGGGATCGAGCTGGGCACCATCCAGGCCCTGCGGGAGAGGCTCGAGGATGAGTGACGGGACCGTCTTCGAGGGCCTTCACCCGCGCCTGCGAGAGCTGCTGGAGGACGAGGGCTTCTCCACGCCTACGCCCGCGCAAGCCCAAGCCATCCCGCCCGTGATGCGCGGCGAGAACACGCTTTTGCTCGCCCCCACGGGCATGGGCAAGACCGAGGCCGCGGTCTTGCCCATCCTGGACGAGCTCGTGCGCATCCCCAAGGAGGAGAGAGAGGGCTTCGTGGCGCTCTACGTGACGCCCCTTCGCGCCCTCAACCGCGACATCCTGGATCGGTTGCACGACTGGTGCCAGTTCTTGGACATCACCATCGGCGTAAGGCACGGGGACACCACGCGAGCCGAGCGCCGCCGCCAATCCAAGGACCCGCCCGAGTTCCTGATCACGACGCCCGAGACGCTGCAAGCCGTCTTCACCGGTTCCCGCCTGCGCGAGCACTTGAACGGGACCCGCTTCGTCGTCGTGGACGAGATCCACGAGCTCGTCGGGAACGAGCGCGGCGCGCAGCTGGCCTGCGCGCTCGAACGGATCGAACGGTACCGGGCGGGCTTCCAGCGCGTGGGCCTCTCCGCGACCGTGGGCAACCCGGAGGAGACGGGCGAGTTCCTCGTGGGGGACGGCCGAAGCGTCGAGATCGTGCACGTGCCCGTGGGGCAAACCCTCGAGGTCAGCGTGGAGGTCCCCTCCGTCACGGACGAGGACCACGTGCTCGCGGACAAGCTCTACTGCGGGCCCCGCGAGGCCGCGCTGGTGCGCCGCATCGTGGAGCTCGTCGAGGAGAACACGAGCACGCTCGTGTTCGTGAACACGCGCCGCATGGCCGAGGTGCTGGCCACGCGCCTTGGGTTCTGGGACATCGAGGGCATCGGCGTCCACCACGGGTCCCTGCACAAGGATGAGCGCGTGCGCGTCGAGGAGGCCTTCAAGACGGAAGAGATCCACGGGCTGATCTGCACCAGCTCGATGGAGCTGGGCATCGACATCGGCAGCGCGGACTTCGTCATCCAGATCAACAGCCCCCGCGAGGTGGCCAGGCTTTTACAACGCGTGGGCCGCAGCGGGCACAAGGTCGGGTTGACCAGCCGCGGCGCCGTGCTCGCCACGGACGCGGACGACGTCGCGGAGGCGCTCGTCATCGCCGAGCACGCGCTCGAGGAGGACGTGGAGACCGCGCCCATCCCCACCGTCCCATTGGACGTGCTGGCCAACCAGCTCGAAGCGATGAGCATCGAGGGCGACCTCCCGCTCGAAGAAGCCATGGCCACGATCCGCCGCGCGCGACCTTTCTGGGACCTCGACGACGAGACCGCGCGAAGCGTCATCGAGCAGATGGAAGCCACGCGGCTCGTCGAGCGCCGCGAAGGCCACCTGCAACGGTTGGGCCGCGCCCGGCTTCACTTCGTGGACAACCTGTCCATGATCCCCGACCAAACAACGTTCCTCGTGCGCGACGTCTCCAGCCGGCGCCCCATCGGGACCCTCGACGAAGCGTTCGTGATGAACTACGTCGAACCCGGCGCGCTCGTCGTCCTCAAAGGCGAACCCTGGCGCATCGTCGAAGTCGACGAGCCCGACGAGGACGACGACGAGGACACGCCGGATATCCTCGTCGCGCCCGTCAAGGACCCCACCGGGGCCGTGCCCAGCTGGGTCGGGCAAGAGATCCCCGTCCCCTACGCCATCGCGGACGAGGTCGGACGCCTCCGCGACCGCATCCACCAGGCCCTTGAACAGGACACCTCTCAAGAGGAGATCGCGGCCCGCATCGCCGACGAGCACCCCACGGACGAGGCCACCGCCGCGTTCCTCGTGCAAGCTCTCAGCGAACAGGACGGGTACGAGATGCCCACGCACGAGACCGCCACGCTCGAAACCGGGAAGGACAAAGCCGTGCTCAACGCGTGCCTGGGCCACAAAGCCAACGAAGCCCTCGGCACCGTGCTCAGCGGGCTCATCGCGGCCCGCATCGGCGAAAGCGTCGGCGTCGACGTGGACCCCTACCGCGTCATGCTCGAGCTTCCCCGACGGGCCCGCACCCGCAACGTGCACGACGTGGTCGACGACGTCATCGGGCAACCCCTCGAGGAGCTCCTGGAGACCCTCATCACGAACCAGCCCATCCTCCGGTTCAAGATGGTGCACGTCGCCCGAAAGTTCGGGGTCCTCGACAAGAAAGCAAGCGCCATGAACGTGAACGTCAGCCGCCTGTTAGAGCGCTTCCAGGACACGCCCCTTCACCGCGAAGCCATGCGCGAGGTGCTTCACGAGCGCATGGACGTGGACCAAGCCGAAGCCTTCCTCGACGCCGTGCACGAGGACCGCGTGCGCCTGGTCAAGCAAGCCATCAGCCCCATCGGGCAAGCCGGGTTCGAGGAAAGCGTCAACCTCGTCAGCCCCGGCCGTGCCACCGCCGCGATCCTCTCCGCCATGAAGGACCGCCTGCGCGACGAGCCCATCCTGCTCGCGTGCATGCACTGCACCGACTGGACGCGCGAGACGCGCGTTCGGCGCGTGCGCTTCCCCCTCGAATGCCCCCGCTGCGGGGCCCGCGTGATCACGATGGTGCGCCCCTGGCGCCGCGACGAGCTCAAGGCCCGGAACCAGGACGACCCCACGTCCGACGAACGGACCACGCTCCAGAAGCTCCACACCAAAGCCAGCCTGCTCAACGCGCACGAAGACCAAGCCCTGCTGGCGCTCGTAGCCCGAGGCGTGGGCCCACAGACCGCCGGGCGCGTGCTCGCCAAGCAACCCGGGGACGAGGAAGCCCTGCTGCGCGAGCTGATGGAGGCCGAGATCAACTACGCCCGCACCCGCGAGTTCTGGGACTGACCCGCCACGCTACCGGGAGCCCATCCGACCCCTCATCCCCACGACTCCAAGCGTGAGCACGGACCCCGCGAGGAGGGCCGCGGGCACGATAGCAGCTTCCTTGATGCGCGCGTCGTCCTCCCCCGATCCTGATCCGCCAGCGGGGCGTACCCCGTCCTCCGAACCGCCCTGACCCCTTGGGACCTCGAGGATCAACGGCTCCGGCACGACGCGATCATCCTGGGGAGCGTTGGAAGCAGCCACGCCGTCCACGAGGAGGACCACCGGGTCGTTCCCCGTCTTCTCCTCGCCCACCAGGACCGACAGGTGCACCTCTTCGACGTGCGTGCCAACATCGCCCCGTTGGGCCTTCTCGAACCAGTTGATCAGGTACTCCTTCGGCTCGAACGAAGCCTCAACCCACTCCAGCTCGGGGGCAAGCGAGAGCGTCACGGCCGACTCGCTACACACACAGGCGGGCTGAGACTGGTTGGTCTGCACCGTCAAGGTCACCTCGTACGTTCCCGGCAAATCCTCAGGCTCGCTTACGACCTCGGCCTCGATCTCCGAGACGCTGCCCTGCGCCGACCCCGGTCCCGACAGGAACAAAAGCACCGCCACGCACGCCAAGAACGCGACCCAGCCAAGGCCTCGCATGCCTCCTCCAGGCCCTCAGCACGCGGATAAGCGTTCTGGATACCGCGTGATACCCCAAAGCCTCATCGCGTCACGGGACCGCGAAGGGCTCCCCCGGCGCCGGCGCGATCACGCGCTCGGCCACGCTCTGCAAGTCCTCCAAAAGGGGCTCGGGCTCGTCCGTGTGGCACAACACGATCGACTCGGGAGCCACCTCCTCCGCGAACGCGACCAGATCCGAGTGGCCCGCATGCCCGCTGAAGTCGAAGTGTTTCACGTCCGCGGAGACGCCCACCACGCTCCCGTCCAGATCGATCTGGCCCGTCTCCACCAAGCGCCTGCCCTCCGTGCCCTCCACCTGGTACCCCGTCAACAACAAGGAGCTTTGCGGGTCGTCGTGCATCTTCTTGAGGTAGCTGATCACGGGACCCCCCTCCAGCATGCCGCTCGTGGTCACGATCACGCTGCCGGGCCGGCACACGCTTTGCCTGTGCCCGTGCCCCTTCACGTGCTCGGCCTGGTGGAAGGCCTTCTTCAACGCGTCCGCATCCCGCAGGTACTCCGGGTGCTTGAGGAAGATCTCCGTGACCCGCTTGCCCATGCCGTCCACGTACACGGGCACGTTGACCTCCTCCAACAGCATCAGCACCTCCTGCGTGCGACCCACCGCGAACGCGGGCACAACGCACACGCCCCCCCGGTCCACCGTCTCCCGCACCGTGCGTAAAAACGCCTGCTCGATCTCGTCCCGTGGCTCGTGCTCGCGCCCCGCGTACGTGCCCTCCATCACGAGCGTGTCCGCCCCCACGGCGCTTGCGCCCTCCACCAGCCGCGTGTCCGGCGCGTTGATGTCGCCCGTGAACAGCACGGACGAGCGACCCTGGACGCGGTACATGGCCGAGCCCGGGATGTGCCCGCTGTTGGCCGCCTGGATCTGCCAGTCGCCCACCTCGAACGGGGACCCCCAGCGGATCCGGCGCGCGCTGGCCTGCAACTGATCGATCGCGAAATCCTTGTACGGCGTCCCGTACCCCTCCAACCGGTGCACCTTCAAGCAGTCCCGGCAGAGGAGATCCGCCGTCTCCATGGTCGGCCCCGTCCCGTACACGGGCGTGTTGTACTCGTGCGCCACGACGGGCATCATGCCCGCGTGGTCCAGGTGCGCGTGCGTGACGAGCGCTGCGTCCACGGTGGGCGCCGGCTTCGGGTACCGGGGCGGGTCCTCGGGAGCCAACCCGTAATCGAGCAAGAGCCGCGAGGCTCCGTCCCCGAGCACGAAGCCCAAGCGCCCGACCTCGCGGGCGCCGCCAAGGAACGTGGCTTGCACGGTCACACCCGGCGGTACACGATCCAGCCGAACGC
>CAZOQA010000024.1:0-30789 GCA_964581775.1 uncultured Thermoplasmatales archaeon
CAGGAATCTCCTCCAACGTAGACCCCAGACGGCCCCCCACCGTGACCCTCCCCGAGCACATCACCGCCCGCGCCAACACCACCACGCTCCTCCAAGGGACCGCCACCGACCCCAACCAGACCCCGCGCCACGTCATCGTCGAACTCGGCGGCCCCCTCCCCGTAGACGGGACCGACCCCTTCACGGCTCTCGTCCCCGAGCTCCCCCCAGGCACGTACACGATCACCGCCAAAGCCCTCGACGCCACCGGCACCGCAGGCCCCCCCACCAACACCACGCTCACCGTCCACGACCCCCCCCAACCGCTCACCGAGCACAACGAGACCCCCCCACCCCCCACAGACGGTACCGATGAAACCCCCCTCTCCCTCCTCGCCATCCTCGCATCGCTGCTCCTCGCCACCGCGAAGGGAGGCCCCCGACCATGACCCGCCCGCTCCTTGTCGCCTGCCTCGTCGCGCTGACCGCGCTCGCCGGCGGCTGCATCACCTTCCACGGCGACGACACGGTCCACGTACGCCTCCTCGTGACTCAAGACATGGGCACGGAGCGAGTCTCCGACACGAATCTGACCCTCCCCGAGGGCTCCACCGTGATGGACGCGCTCCACCAAGCCCACACCGTCACCACCGCCCACGGCGGAGGCTTCGTTACCGCCATCGACGGCCTCGGACCCGGCCCCCCCCACGAGGGTCACGACTGGTTCTACCACGTCGACACGGCCCTCGCGGACACCGGAGCCGCCGACAACTTCCTCGCCGACGACACGCTCATCCTCTGGGACCACCGGCCCTGGAACCACACGATGACGCTCCCCCACGTCCTCACAGGCCTCGAGGAATGGCCCCACAACGCGACCCAACCCCCCCTCGAAACCACGCCTGAAGCCTGGCACGAGAACACCACCACCCCCCACCTCGCCAAGAACCTCTTCGCCCACACAGACGGAGACCAGCTCGTCCTCCACGACGCCCACGCCACCCCCACGCACAGGCTCGATCCCCCCTGGTTGATCCTGCACGCCGTCCAAGGACCCCACGAAGAGCCCAGCCTCCTCATCCACGCCAGCGGACCCGACGCGCACGAGCTAGCCCCCCGCCTTGAGGACCAACCGCCGACCGGTCTCGGCATCGCTCTGACCCCCGACCGGACGCACAAGGTGCCCACATGACGGACCCTGCCACGCGCCTCGTCGCAGGCCTCCTGATCGCGACCGTCGCGATGCTGCTCACCCATCCCCTCGCCGTCGCGGCCACCCTCGCCCTGGCCCTCGCCTACGCCCACCGCGAGCGCGTCCAAGCCTCCACCCCCTGGGTCCACCGCTCCGCCCTCGGCATCGGGCTCGCCGTCCTCGCGTTCAACGCCCTGTTCTCCTGGAACGGAGCCACCGCTCTCTGGGAAGCCCCCGTCACGATCGCCCTGCTCGGACGACCCCGCCTAACTCTTGAAGCCCTCTCGTTCGGAGCCACCGCCGGCGCGCAACTCGCCGCCACCGTGCTCGCGCTCGGAACCGCCACGCTCAAAACCCCCCCCGAGACCCTCCACCGAGCCCTCACGAGGACAGGCCTCCCCGCCTGGTTCGCCACCGCAGCCGGCCTCGCCCTACGCCTCGTCCCCGACACAGCCCGCGACGCCCACGCCATGGACCGCGCGCTCCAAGCCCGCGGCGTCCCGACGCGAGGCCTGCGCGGGAAAAGCCACGTCCTCGTCCCCCTCACCGCCCGAAGCCTCGACCGAGCCATGGTCGCCGAAGAAGCGCTCCTCACCCGCGGCTACGACCCCGACAACGACACCCCCACGCGCCTGCCCCCCGTCGCCTGGCTCGGGATCCTTGGCACCCTCATCGCCCTCCTCGTCGCCTGGGCCGGCCCCGGACGTCCCTCCTTCTACCCCACGCTCGAACCCGCCACCACGCCCCTTCCCCTCGGCCTGATCCTGCTCGCGCTCGCCCTCCCCATGCTTCTCACCTGGAGAACCGAACCATGCTCCGATACCACGACGTGACCTTCGCTCACCCCGACCGCGCCCCCACCCTCAAGGACGTGAACCTCACCGTTCACCCCGGCGACGCCCTCCACCTCGAAGGACCAAGCGGCAGCGGCAAAACCACGCTCCTCCGCCTCGCCACCGGAGCGATCCCCCGCATCCAAGGAGGCCGCATCCAAGGCCACGTCACCCTCGACAAGGACCCCGTCCACACGCTAGCCCCCTCCCAGATCGCCCAACGGCTCGGCTACGTCCCCCAAGACCCCGAGCAAGCCTTCGTAGCCCGAACCGTCGAACGCGAGATCTACACCCTCCTCGAGAACGCCCACACCCCCCGCCCCGAGATCCGCCACCGGCTCCAAGACTCGCTTGCAGCCTTCGACGCCCTCCACCTCGCACCCCGCGAGATCCACACCCTCTCCGGCGGAGAAGCCGCGCGCGTCGCGCTCGCCTGCGCCGTCGCCACCGACCCCCCGCTGCTGCTCCTCGACGAACCCCACGCCCAACTCGACCAACAAGGACGCGAGGACCTCGCCAGCACGCTCCGAGGCCTCCGCGCCGGCGGACGCGCCCTCCTCCTCGCCGCCCACGCCCCCCACCCCTTCGAGGACGCGATCACTCGCACGCACCGACTCCACGAGAAGCCCGCCCGCCACACCCTCCCCGGTCCGCCCCCCACAAGCCCCGGGAGACCCATGCTCGAGTTCGACCACGCCACCTTCCACCTCAACGAACAACACGTCGGCTCCATCGATTTCACCGTTCGAGCCGGCGAAACCGTCGCCCTCCACGGCCCCAACGGCAGCGGCAAAACCACGGCCCTCCACGCAGCCCTCGGCCTGCTCAAACCCGACGACGGGACCGTCCACCTGCTCGGCCACGACCCCACAACACTCAGCCCCCAACAACGCGCCACGCGCGCCGGCATCGCGTTCCAACACCCCGCCTGGCACATCACCCAGGACACGCTCCTGGAAGAGATCCAGCTCACCAGCACGCGCATCGGGCGAACCGCAGACGCTCACCGATGGCTCTCCCACCTCGGCCTCGACGAACACGCGACCACGCACCCCTGGGACCTCTCCGGCGGAGAACGACAACGCATGGCCATCGCGACAGCCCTCGCCCACGAACCGCCCCTCGCACTCCTCGACGAGCCAACCCGAGGCATCGACGCCGCCCACCGAGACCACCTCGCCCGCGTGCTCGCCAAGCGGGCACGCAGCGGGAAAGCCACGCTCGTAGCCAGCCACCACGCCTGGATCCAAGACCTCGCCCACCGAACGGTTCACCTCGACGAGCCCGCCTCTACCCGCCAACCATCGTCAAGCCCGGGCGAGGTGGTCTACGCGTGAACACCCGCCGCGTCGTCGCGCTCGCCGCGACGCTTGGGACGCTTGCCGCGCTCTCGCGAGTCCCCTTCGCCGTGATCCCGAACGTGCAGCCCGCAAGCTCCGTCGTGATCCTCGCCGGCGCCGCGCTCGGTCCCGCCGTCGGCGCGCTGACAGGCGCGTTGGTGCCCCTGGTCTCGAACGCGTTCCTGGGGCATGGCCCCTGGACGATCTTCCAGGCGCTCGGTTGGGCGTCCATGGGGGCTCTGGCTGCCGCGCTCGCGAGGCATGCGAACCGCTGGACGCTTGCCGTGTACGGGGCGCTCGCGGGCTTGGCGTACGGCGTCCTGATGGACGCGTGGATCTGGGTTGCGGGGGTTCGCCCATTGGCGTGGAACACGCTCGTCCCGGTGTTGCTCCGGGGGCTGCCGTTGAACCTGGCTCATGCGGGAGGGAACGCCGTGATCTTGTGGGTCGTCGGGCCTCGGTTGTTCACGCTTTTGAGGCGAGCGGGGGCCAAGAGGGTCGTCCAGCGCGTTCGCGGGGGGGAGCCGTCGGCGCTGGCAGGGGCTCGTGCCGAAGCGGATTAGTAGGCGGGCTGGTTGTGGTCCGCCTGGGGCGCGTAGGGTAGCCTGGATATCCTTAGGGCTTCCGGAGCCTTGGACCCGCGTTCGAATCGCGGCGCGCCCGCTCGAGCCGTCGGGGTGTGGGCCTGTGGGGGCGGCCGGCTGAGCCTTCCGTTGGCGTGGAAAGGGCTAAGAAGGGGGTGCTTATGTTGGGGCTACGCAGCCCGGGCGCGTAGGGTAGTTTGGATATCCTCAGGGCTTGCGGAGCCTTAGACCCGCGTTCAAATCGCGGCGCGCCCGTTTCCGCGTTCTTTCGCGTCCGGGGTCTTGGACGTGGCCCCCAACGCTTATGGCCTCGAGGGCCTCAGGGGCGACCGCCGTGCCTTCGAGCGTCGACATCGGGAAGATCGTGAACCATACGCGCCGTTTGGGGATGGGGGACATCCGGGAGGTCGTGGGCGACCGGATGGAGGTCCATGCGACCCAGGGGCGCACCGTGCACGTGGAGCCGGTGCATGTGGCTCCGGCGGACGATGCGACGTTGTTGACGAAGGCTGCTCGCGCGTGGCGTCAGGCGGAGGGGGAGGAGGATGAGTTCCAGGAGCGCCTGAGCGGGGCGCTTTTCTGGTTCGGTGTGCGCTACACGGTCCAGGCTCCTTCGGAGGAGGCTTTGGACGAGGAGGTGCCCAGCCAGTGGCCTCCGGGCGGGGATCGGGAGCCTGAGGAGGATGAGCCGGATCCTCGCATCGCCGAGCAGCTGGAACTCGACGAGGACGAGGGGCAGGCGTAGGCGTCAGGGTTTGGCGTCGGTGAGCGCTACGTTTTCTCGGACGAGAAGCGACAGGTCCTCCTCGTGGACGGTGTCGGCGGCGTCTTGGAGGCCGAGCTGTTCGAGCGCTTCCGGGTTGGTGCCTTCCAAGGGGGCGCGGTCGAGGTCGTGGGCGTCGAGGATCGCTTGGAGGGTTTGGTCGCGGTCGGGGCCCAGGGCGACGAGCACGATCTGGTTCCCGTGTTCGGGGAGGCCCACGCGCTCGAACGCGTCGTCGATCTGCGTGGTGCCCGCGGCGTACAGGGCGATCTCGACGCCTAGGTCGCGCGCGGTCCCGCGTGCGTCGGCGTGGGCGCGGAGGGCGCGGCGCGCGGCGGCTTGGGCGTGCTCGGCGTCGAAGATGCTGGTGGGGTCGAGCGCTTGCACGAGGGCGCGCGCGTCTTTGCAGGCTTCTTGGAGGGTCCCCAGGAGGGGGTCTTTGGAGTAGGCTCCTTGGGCGAGGATCACCGTCACGGGTGCGCTCATCGGGTCGGGGCCGGCCCAGGCGTGGGTCTTGGGCATGAGGGTCTCCTCGTGGGGGTCACTCGTCGAAGTGGCCAAGGTGGAGCTGGCCTTCCATGGGGACCTCTTCGTGCTCGTGCTCGGGTTCGGGCAGTTCGACGTCCTCGCCGAGTTGTTGTTTGATCCTGCGCACCACGCCTTTGCCGAGGCCGCGCACCTTGAGCAGGCGCTCGGTGCTGGCCTCTTTGAGGTCGGCACGGTCCTTGTACCCGGCTTTGTACAGCTGCCTGGACCGGTAGCGGCCTACGCCTTCGAGCTGGAGAAGCGGCAAAAGCTCCTTCTTGGCTCCGTGGCGTACGCGCATGGAGAGGGTCTTGATCGGTTCGGAGAGGTCTGCGTCGTAGAGGCTGGCGATGCGGCGGGCCGCGTGCAGCAGCCAGCGGGCGCTTTGCACGCGTCCGTGCACGTCGCCGGGGTAGGCGCCGAACTTCTCGTAGAGGAACTCGTCGTCCTTCTCCTGGATCCAGGCTTCGAGGAGCATGGCGGTTTTGACCTCGGCGAGGAACTGGTCGAAGCTGACGCGCTCGTGGTAGGGGACGAGCACGTCGTCTTCGATCTCGAGGGCTCGTTCTTCGATGCCGATGTCGCTGGAGCGGAGGAAAAGAAGGCGCATGTCGGGCGTTGCGCTGACCGTGTGCAGGAGTTGCACGGGGTGGGGGTCCGGTGGGCAGGCTTTCACGCCGTCGCGGAGGACGACGGCGCTGGCGGGGTCGATGTACAGCTCGCTGGTGAGGGATCCGAACGCGGTGGGCGTGAGCCCGCTTTCGTCGTCGATGAAGCCTTCGTCGGCGAGGAAGGCGAGGGTCTCGGTGACGCGTTGCTCGATGGTCCAGGCTTCGGCTTGCTCGGCGTAGAAGGTGCGTTGGATGAACTCGTGCACGCCTTGCTCGGTGCTGGCGTACCCGCTGGCGATGGTGGAGAGGATGTGGACGCGCAGCGCCCAGTCTTGGGCGAGCTTGGATTCGATGGCTTCGGGCTCGCCGAGCAGGTAGCGGAACTGGATCTCTTCGCGCTCGTCCATGGTCTTGGCGAGCGTGACGGCTTCGCCGTAGGGGTCGTGTTGGGGGCGCCCGGCGCGCCCGGCCATCTGTTTGTACTCGAGCGTGGGGATGGGGACCATGCCGCGGTTGCCGTCGTAGCGTTTCAGGTCCGCGACGACGACGCGGCGGGCGGGCAGGTTGAGCCCTGCGGCGAGCGTGGGCGTGGCGGCGATGATCTTGAGGGTGCGGTCGAGGAAGAGCTCCTCGATGAGGGTGCGGTTGTCGTTGGAGAGGCCGGCGTGGTGGAAGGAGGCGCCGCCTTGCAGCGCGGTGATGAGGCGTTCCTCGACGGGGCTTGTTTGCCCGGCGCGGAGTTGGTTGGCGGCGTCGGTGACGGTTTGGGTTTGTTCGGTGTCGAGGAACCGTTTGGCGACGTCGGCCATGCGTTCGCCGACGCTTTCGGCGCGCTTGCGGGTGTTGACGAAGATCATGACTTGCCCGCCTTCCTCGAGCGTGTCCTTGGCGAGCGCGGAGAGCTCGTCGGTGCGGGCGTTGTCGACGTCGCGGTGCGTGTTGTCGGTGAAGTGGATGGTTTCGTCGTGGAGGACGCCTTCTTTGAGGTCGACGGGTCGCCAGTCGCTTTGCACGTGCGTGGCGTCGAGCCATTCGGCGAGTTGGCGGCTGTTGGCGACGGTGGCGGAGAGGGCCACGAGTTGAGCATCGGGGATGACGTGGCGGAACCGGGTCAGGAGCACTTCGAGCGTGGGGCCGCGGCTGGGGTCGTGTAGGAGGTGCACCTCGTCGGCGACGACGCATCCGAGCTGGTCGAGCCAGTGGGAGCGTTGTCGTAGGAGCGAGTCGGCTTTCTCGCTGGTGCAGACGATGATGTCGAAGTCGGCCAGGCGGGGGCTGGGCCGGTCCAAGTCGCCCATGGCGAGCGTGACGTCGAGGCCTAGGGGGTCGGCGAGCTCTTGGAGCTCGCGGTATTTCTCGCTGGCGAGGGCGCGAAGCGGTACGATGTAGATGCCTTTGTTGCCTTGGAGGGCTTGTTGGAGCAGCGCGATCTGCGCGATCAGGGTTTTCCCGCTGGCGGTGGGGACGGCGCAGACGAGGTTCTCGCCTTCGGCCGCGGCGGGGGCGGCGTCGACTTGGCTCGGGTAGAGCTCGGTGAACCCGTGTTCTTCGAGGACATCCCGGATCGGGGGGTCCACGGCGAGGTCGCTGGTTCGCACCGGCGGGGTGTAGCCCGGCCAGGGTTCTAAACCCTGCCCCAGGGGGAGGCCCTCCGTATCAAGGGGACGCGGTCAACCAGGGGTCGAAGCAGACCTGGGAGGTGTCGGGGTCCCCGATGAAGCTGGTACGGTCGATCTCGTCCCCGTGGCCGTCCGCGAGCTCGCCCGTGCAGGCGTCTTCGAAGGGTTCGCCTTCCACGCTCAGGCTGTAGGGGCCTGTGGCGTGGTTCCACCAGTTGTGCCGGACGTCGACCGCGTCCTCGAGGTCATCCATCTGCAACGCGCTCCCGTGGTTCCCGATGAACGAGTTCGATCGGATCACGTTGTCCCAGCCGTCGCCCCGGAGCGTGAGCCCCCACGTGTTCCCTGAGAACGTGTTGCGTGTCAGTTCGTAGCCTCCTGTCTGGAGCTCGATCCCGTACCGGTTCGAGGTGATCGAGTTAGCCTCGATGAGGCTGCCTCCCTCGTCGGCGTATAGGCCGACCTCGTTGTCGTCGAACGTGTTGGATCGGATGATCTCGCCGGTGGATTCGACGCGGACGCCGGGTTCCTCGTCCGTGATGAAGTTCGAGAGCAGCGTGTTCCCGGTGCCCTTGAGAAGGACGCCGGGCCCGCCGTTGTCGTGGATCTCGTTGCCCCAGGCGAGGTTGTCTTCCCCCGCCAGGTGGAGCCCTCCTGCGCTGTTCCCGTGGATGTTGTTCCGCGCGATCTCGTACCCGTCCCCGAGGACCCTGACGCCCCACGCGCTGCCGGCCCGGATCTCGTTCTCGCGCACGACGACGTTCGGGTCCCCCGACGGGGATCGTTTGAGCAGGATCCCGTCGAGGATCCGGTTGTCTTGCACGTTCACGTTCGAGGCTTGGACCAGCTCGATCCCAGGCCCGGTGGAGAGCTCGTTGCTGCGTATGAGGACGTGGGCGGAGGTGCCCTGCAGAAGAAGCCGCTGCAGGCACCACCCCTGGATGACGTAGGGGTCCTCGGCGGACCCCGACGCGTAGGGGTTCGTCACGCCGCTTCCTGGGAGCCGGAACCCCTGGTCGCTTTGGATCTGGATCGGCGGATGCGGGATGCAGAACCCGAGCGCGTACAGCGTGTTCACGGCCGCGCCGAAGACGGCTTCCACGTCCTCGCGGTACCGGCCGCTCTGATCCAACAGCTCCTGCCCTGTCTCAAGGACCTCCTCGGCCATGCCTGCGTCGGCATCGGAGGCATCGAAACGGGCGCCCGTGCGGTCCTTGGGCACCTGGGTGCAGTCCGTGCAGGCCGTGCCCTGGTCGTGGTAGGTGTCCTCCCCTTGGAGGTCCACGAGCATCCCGACGCCCAGGTCGCCTCCGCCGTTCACCGCGCCCTCCG
Organism: uncultured Thermoplasmatales archaeon; assembly: GCA_964581775.1. Taxonomy (GTDB): domain Archaea; phylum Thermoplasmatota; class SW-10-69-26; order SW-10-69-26; family SW-10-69-26; genus PWVY01. Next base: position 8,779 of record CAZOQA010000024.1, read on the forward strand.
AGGCGACGTACGCGTCGTCCCCGGACGCGTCCACGAGGACGCCGTGCCCGCTCGTGTGCCCGCCCCCGTTGATCCCCCGTCGGTCCCCGTGGTAGGAGTCGTCTCCTGCCACGTCGACGAGGATCCCGGCACCGAGGTAGCCGCCTCCGTTCACCCCGTCGCTTCCGCCGTGGTACGAGGTGTTCCCCTGCTCGTTGACGAGGAGGCCTGAGCCCATCATGCCGCCCCCGTTGGCGCCTTCTCCCCTCGGGCGCCAGGGGTCGCCGACTTGGTCGTCGCCGGGTCCCAGGTCGATCAGCGTGGCGGCTTGGCCTTGACCGCCCCCGGCGTTGTTGAGGTACGTGTCGTTGCCCCCGGCGTCGATCTGGAGAGCGAAGTCGTAGGTGTACGTGTTGTCGCAATCTGCGAGGTCGATGCTGAACGCTGGCGGGACCCAGATGACAGAGCAGGCGTCGTGCCCCCCGAGCTCGCGGGCCGCTTCGAGGGCTTGGATGGCCTCCAAGACCTCTCCTTGAGCCGCCCTCGTGGCCGACAGGTCGAGGCTTCGCGCGTCCGGTGAGGGATCGTCCGGGGAGTGCTCGATGGCATCGACGAGTTCCTTGCTCGCGGTGTCGAGGACAAGGAAGGCGTCTACGAGCGTGGCGAGCGCTTGCGCGGTCTCGTCGGGGAGCCGGTCGAGCTGGCGGATCTTGTCCCGTTGTTCCTCGTGGAGGTCCGCGTCGTAGCGATCGGCTAGCGCGTGGAGGGCTTGGCTGGGTGCGTCGTAGCCGGCGAGCGGGGGTAGATCGGGGGCGTCGTAGCTTGCCCCGTGGGCTGGTTGGAGGATCAGGGGGTGGGCGAGGACGAGGGTCTCTTGGAGCGTGCGTTCTGGGTCCTCGATTGCCCCGTCGTCTCTGGGGGTCGGCTCGGGCGCGTCCGCGAGGGCGCTGGGTTGGAAGGTGCTTGCGGGGCCCATCGTGGCGGCGGCGATGGCGACCGCGAGGGCCAGCAGCGGGGATGGACGCGGGCTTCGGATGCTCTGCCTCCCGCGACGAGATGGCCTTTGGACGTGATAGCGTTTTCCCGTTGCGGCGTGTCCCGCGTGGCGACCGATCGCGTGGTCGCGTGCGACCGCTGGCGTCCCGTGCGGTGCTCCCCTAGCCCGGGGGCATTTATACCGTGGACGTGCAAGGCATGGGGCACCATGCGTAGCCTGGCCCCCTTCCTCGTTTTCATCTCGGTCGCTGTCGGCGTCGTCGCTCTCGGGGCCACCGCGACGGCCCAGGAGAACGTTCTCCCGGACCCGGGCGAGGTGCCGTCGTTCGATCCGGTGGAGGTCGTCACGGAACCGGAGTTCGCCATCGGGTTCGCGGTGGGGGCCGCGGGCTTGGGCTTGGCTACGTGGCTGGCCTTCCGTGGAGGGGCCAAGTTCGTCACGCGGGAGAACGTGCTGGAGAACGAGACGCGCTCGGATCTGTACGAGTTCTTGCAGGACAAGCCGGGCACGCATCTTCGCGGTATCGCGGACGAGCTTGATCTGTCCACGACGAACGTGCTCTGGCACCTTCGCAAGCTCGAGGACGCGGACCTCGTGAAGGGGAAGAAGCTGGAGGGCTACAAGGTGTTCTACCCGGTGGAGGGGGGCGAGGAGGGCCAGCGCAAGGCGATGGCCAAGTCCGTGCTCCGCAACGACAACGCTCGGGACATCCTCGAGTACCTGGGGGCCGAGCCGGGGGCGCACCAGCGGCAGATCGCCCGGGCCTTGGACGTGAACCATGGCACGGTCCGTTGGCACCTGCGGAAGATGGAGAAAACGGACCTTGTCTCCAAGGTCGACAGGGACCATGCCATCCAGTACTACGTGACGGAGTTCGGTGCGAGCGTCTTGGCCGAGGAGACGGGCATCGAGGTCCAGAGCAGCGCTCCGGGCGAGGGCGAGCCTGCAAGCGCGTAGGGCAGCTTGGCAGAGCGTTCCTAGCCAGTCTAAGGGCTTCTCATGGGGTTGGCCTCTCCTTCACGTCCCGGCGGAAGGCGAGCCCAGAGCTATCGTGAATGTAATAGTTATAACAGTTCCAGCTTGAGGTCAGAGGGCCGCGGTCCCTTTCCCGTGGGAGGGAGTCGAGGCAACCCCCAACGCCACGGGCTCCCGAGGTACGTCCGCGACGTGGGAACTTGCCCAAGAGGATATGTATGGGGCGGGGTGAGCCTTCGTCGATGACCCAAAGCGGGCGGGGAGACGAGGTGCCCACCATGGACGGGCGCGTGGACGATCTCAACCGAGTCGTCGAGCTCCTGGTCCGGAAGATGGAGGAAACCTTCGAGTGCTCCATGGACTACTCGCCCCGCTCGATCGCGTACATGGACGCGGTGCTCGCCGAGGTCCACAACCACCGGCGAGGCCTCACGCCCAGCCTCTTCCTTGCCATCGGCGGCTACGTGGGCGAGACGCTCGTGCGCGCGTTCGATGGGGAATGGGTCGAGGAGGACGGGAACCTCGCCGTCCGGCTCCCCGGCGGGGCCCACGAGCGAACCTTGGAGATCTTCGATTGGGTCAAGCAAGCATACGCGAACCCGCACGAGGACAACATCGGCCAGCGGCTGGACGCCGTGCTCGGCGACGGGCTTGGACCGGGCCCCGGCGCGCAGGCGTGACTATGCCGTGACTACGCTGGCTCGGCCACCGTCTCTTGCGTCTGGAACGAAAGCGGCGGCATCTCGGTCATGACGCGCTGTGCACGCTCCGAGAGACGGTACGTGGTCGTGCGTCCCTCCGAGCGGGACTCCAGCAGACCGTTCTCATCCAGGCGGGACAGGTGCCAGCGGGCCGTCCCGTGGTTGACCCCCAACGCGCGAGCGATCTGCCGCTGGTGGCTTCCCGGGTTCTCGGCCACGTAATCCATGACGGCGCGAGCGTTCTCCGACTGGATCTGACCCGCCACAAGGCACTGCTCTCGAAGCAGTCGCCCTCCACCCTTGGGGTAGTACATCCGGTACCCGTTGACCTTCTCCTCTCCGATGAGCCCCGCGTCCTTGAGCTTGTCCAGGTGCCAGGTCGCATTGGTCGTGGAGAGGTCCAGCGTCTCGGCGATGCGCCGTAGATGAGCTGCGCCGGTCTCCCAGATGTACTCGTACATGGCCTGACGGGTGTCATGCTCAAGCACGTTGCTCCGCGTGATGTGCTTGGTCCCCGCAGCGAGGACGGCCGTGAGCGCAAGCGATGCGACCGCGAAGCTGGGATCCAACGTCGCTACGGCCTCGAACCCGGTCTCGGGCGCGGGAGCCGGCGCACCAGGCGCCGACCGGCCACCGGACAAGAGCCGCTCGAGGAGGTCCCCGGCGGAGATGAGCAAGGCCAAGAGGGGGGAGGACGCAGTCATCGTGCCAAGCGTCCCCTTGGCACGTTATCCCGGTTGTGGTAAGAACATCGAAGTGGCGGCACCGTGCCGCCCCGGAAACCCCCCCGCAGCAGCTCAACACTTAAGTGTTCGGGTGAGCGGGCGGGGGATGAACGTCGGGTTTTTGTGCGCGGGACACGATACACGACAACGTGGCGGACCCCCTAATCGCCCTGGTGACCGAGGACTTCTCCGCGTACCTCGACCTCTCCCGCCACCTCCGGAACCGGGAGATCGAGTTCGAGAGCCTCACCCCCGGGAGCGCCATCCCCGGCGACATCGAAGTCGTCATCACGACAGACGCCGAACGACACCACGTCGACCACGACCACGTCGTCACGTACTCCACGCCCGAGGCCACCGTGGAAGAGACCATGAGGATTCTGCGAGGCCTAGACGACATCGACCGGCTCGTCATCGGCATCGACCCCGGCCCCCGCCCCGGGCTGGCCGTCCTCGCCGATGGCCACGTGCTCGCCTCCCGACAAACCGCCGATCCCGAGACCGTGGTCGAGGACGTCACCTCCATCGCACGCCGATACAAGGACACCCCCATGATCGTGCGCGTCGGGCACGGCGCCCAGACCCGACGCGACCGCATCGTCAACGGCCTCCTCGACGCCGGACACCCCGTCGAGCTCGTCGACGAGAGCGAGACCAGCCCCGCCCGCGGGCGTCTCGACGGGAAACGAGACAAGATCGCGGCCCGCGTGATCGCGATGACGGCAGGCGAACGCATCGTCACCCAACGCCCCATCGAGGTCCCCCCCGGTGAGATCCGGGACATCCAGCGGCGGTCCCGCATCGCAAGCGAAGGGCAGATCACGATCAGCCGAGCCCTCGCGGGGAAGGTCGCCGAAGGCGTGCTCACGCTGGCCGAAGCCGTCCAACGGCAGACCGCGACCGGTCGATGAGATGCAAAAGCTCACGCTGGACCCCGTCGAGACCCTTGACGAGCTCGACACCCTTGTAGAGGTCACGTTCTCGGACCCTGAGGTCCGCCGAGGCATGGGCTGGACCCCCTCCGACGACGCGGACAAGGCACTGGAAGCCATCCACGGCCTCTTCACGCGCCGCTTCGAAGCCGGGTGGGACCTGCGAGCCGTGCACACCGAGGCTGGCCTGGCCGGGCTCGTGGGCCTGGGCCCCCTCGACGAGGAGGATCGCTCCCTCTGGTATGCCGTGTACCTACTGGACCGAGGCCGCGGGCTGGGCCGCAAGCTGACCCGCTGGGCGCTGGAGCTGGCCCAGGACAGGGACGCCCGGGAGGTCATCGCGATCACCTGGCAAGAGAACGAACCCATGCGGAACCTGCTGGACTCGGAGGGGTTCTCCCTGCGAGGCGAGGCAGCCTACCAGTGGGCTCGGGAGAGCGAGCTCACCTGGCTCGAGTACCGCAACCGGCTCCCCGGCCGGTCTCCTTGATGGCGATGAGCCATCCCCCACCAGCGTAAGGGCTTTAGCCAAGCCCCAGCTACCCTGAAGCCCGGAGCAGGAGGGCGACCAACGGTTCCCAAGCCTCCCGGCTTGGTCCGAACCGAGGAAGGTCCCCACTCTCCAAGGGACGGGACCCGGTTCACGCCGGGCAGGGGAGACCCTGAGGATCGGAGCAGAAACGACACCGCCACCGCCACGGGATGACGGGGAACCAAGCCCCCGACGACGGCGGTGGAGCGGGTGAAACGGCCCGGACCCCCCGGAGCAAGTCCAAACCGCCCGACGACGTGCCCTTGCCGAGGGCAAGTAGGACGCCTAGGTGAATGTCGCCACCCGGCCGCATGTCTGGCCGGCGAACAGAATGGGGCCTACTCCCTGCACCGGGACCCCCTTCCCAGCACCGTGCGAAGGCTCCACGAACCTGGGAGTCTACCTGCAGGACGAGCAGGGTTGCCCAAAGCCCCGGGCCGGGCATGGCCGCGGCCTGAACGTTACGGGACGGGCGTCATGGCTGGTCGCTGGATCCGTTCTTCATGTCGAGGTCGAGGGGGTCCTCGATCTCGCCGAGCATGGTTTCAAGTGCATCCGTGGCCGTGATGAGCCCTAGGACGGTGCCTTGTTCGTCGAGGACGAGGGCGAGCTCTTGATGCTCCTCTTGGAAGAGGTCGACGGCGTCGCTGATGGTGGTCTCGGCATGGATGGTCAACGGCGAAGCGGCTAGGGCTTCGAGACGCGTTGTGCCTTCCCGGAGCTGGTCGATGCGGTCGACGATGGAAGGGACGTAGATGATCCCGTGGAACGCGCTCGGCTGGTCCCCGATCAGCGGGAACCGGGTGTACGGGTTTTCTCCGATGCATCGTAGGTTCTCGTCGATTGGGGAGGTCGTGGAGAGGAACGTGATATCCTCGCGGGGCGTCATGATGTCGCGTACGGGTTGCTCGCCGATGTCGAACGCGTTGAGGATCTCTTCTTTGCGCTCCTCGTCGATATCCCCCTGGTCGAGGAGCTCCCCCATCCGGTGGCGAAGGTCCCCCCGTGCATCGATGACGTCCTTTCCGGCTTCAAGCCACGCACCTGTCATCTCCACCCCGAAGCGGCGAAGCGTCCATTTGGCGACGCCATCCCCCAGCGCGATGATCGGGTAGATGGCTTTCGTGTACCAGGAAAGGGGCCTTGCGCCGTAGCGGGCGACGACCTTGGTTCGCTCGACCCCCAAGTACGTGGGCGTTTGCTCCCCATGCGTCAAGTGGAGAAGGTTGATGAGGATGAAGGCGAGGATGGCACCGGCGCCCACAGAGGGGAGGAACGTGTTCCTGAAGAGCGGTTCGAAGATGGCCGAGAGAGCCGGCTCCGCGATGATGCCAAGCGCGATGCTCGTGGCCGAGATTCCAATCTGGCAACCGGTCAGGTGGATCTCGAGGTCGCTCGTCATCTCCCAAGCCCGGCGCAAGCCCGGCTGGTCGAACTCGGATTCAGGGTACTGGCGCACACGTGTGAGTGCGAATTCGATCGCGACGAAGAACGCGTTCGCAAGGATAAGCCCCGCACCCGCGATCAACCGAAGAGCCATCTCGAGCCCGTTCACGTCCGTTCTCTGCAGCCAATATGGCACGATGACGACGGAACAACCGACGCCCTAGGATGTACGCCCACCAGCGTCTGCTTACGTGGCTTGCCCGACAGGATTCCGGGGTTGGTCGAGAAGGGAACGGAGCGGGCAGCCCGGGGGGTTCGAGCGCTCGGCGTTGATCCATGGCTGGAACGTTGGCTGCCAAGCCCGCGCAGGACGCCTCGAGGGATCGGCCATCGCCAAGCCTGGGCTTGCCCGCACCAACCCAGCGCTTAATTAGGGAAGCGTCGTAAGGGCTCCTGTGCAGCAACCTCAACACCTGTACGACCGCGCGACGACCGTCTTCTCACCCAACGGTCGCATCTACCAGGTCGAGTACGCGCGGGAGGTCGTCAAACGCGGAAGCACCGTCGTCGGCGTCACCGCCGAGGACGGCATCGGGTTCCTGAGCGGGCGACGCTCCTCCAGCCGGTTAGCCATCCAGGACAGCGTCGAGAAGATCTTCGAGGTCGACGACCACATCGGAGCCGCCAGTTGCGGCCTCGTCGCCGACGCGAGGACCCTCGTCGACATCGCCCGCCGGATCTCCACCGGGAACCAAGTCCGCTACGGGGAACCCGTCGAGGTCCACGCGCTCGCACGTCAACTCTCCACCCGCATCCACGCGTACACCCAGACAGGCGGCGCCCGCCCCTTCGGCGTCTCCATGCTCCTGGGCGGCCTCAACGACGAAGCACAGCTCTTCGAGACGGACCCCTCCGGGGCCTTCATCGGGTACAAAGCCGGCGCGCTCGGCAACCGACGGCAAGCCGTCATGAACGAACTCGAGAACAGGTTCGAACCCGATCAACCCCTCGATGAAGCCCTTGCCACAGGGTTCGCAAGCATGACCGTCGAGGCTGAAGGCGAAGAGGGCGTCGACGAGTTCGAAGGAGCCATCATCACCGACGACGGGTTCCGACGGCTCACCCCCGAAGAGATCACCGAGCTCGAAGAGACCACCTAGACCCCGGATGCCGCCGCCCACCGAGGACTGGCCCACGCCCCTTGCCCGACGCCTCGCCGGCTCGGGCCCCATGCCCTTCCGGGACTACATGGCCGAAGCCCTCTACGCGGACGAACACGGCTACTACACCCAACGCGACCGCCCCCGCCTTCGACGCGACACGACCACCGTCGAGACCACCCGGCGCATCGCGCAACACCTCGCCGAAACGTTCGTACGCTTCGCCGAAGACCACGACGGACACCTCATCGACCAAGGCCCCGGCTCCGGACGCCTTGTCCGCTACATCCTCACCACGCTTCCCACCTGGATGCACGACGAGATCGAGGTCACGTTCATCGAACCCAACCTCGCCCGCCGCACCCGGCTGCTCGTCCTCCTGCAAGAGTTCGGCGTCGACGGCCGCGTGATCGCCTCCCCCCGCAACCTCGACCCCGGCCCCGCGTTCGCCATCGCCAAAGAACTGATCGGATCCTTCCCGGTGCACTGGCTCGAACGCACCGACGACGGCTGGAAAGAGATCCACGTAGCCTTCGACGAAGACCGCTGGGCCTGGAACGAAACTCTCAACGATCTCCCCCCCAGCCTCGGACAGATGGCCCGGACCCACGCCGAACCGACCCCGGCCGGGCACCGCTACGAAGCCAACCTCCAACTTCGACCCTGGCTTGCAAGCATCGCCGACGCGCTCGACCCCGGCCTGCTCCTCGTCCTCGACCGACCCATGCCTGACCCCCCCGACCCCGAAGGGTCCCTGCTCGCGCTCCACGACGGCCAACCCACGACCCCCTACCACGCACCTGGCCTCGTCGACATCTCCGCCGGCCTCGACGAAGCCCTGCTCGAAGAGCACGCCAAGACCGCAGGCCTCCAAGAGACCACTCAAGAGATGGGCCTCGACACGCTCGGGAACCCGAACCTGGCCACGCACGTGTTCAAGAAACCCCCCTAACCCGAGACCCACGAAGCTCCCCTAGGCCTGTCCGTCGCACATTTTTGTGACCCCACCCCCTCACGGGGGCCGTGCGCTGGGACCTCACCGACGTCCTCGAGAGCCTCGACGACGACCAAACACAGCCCCTCTTCGAGAAGCTCGACGAGCACGCAACCCGCATCGAACAAGCTCAAGACACGCTCCAAGACGCCGACGCGGACCGCGTAGAAGAGCTCCTCGACGAGCTCGGCCGCCTCAAAGAGACCTCACGCAGGACCCACTACGCCGGGTCGCTCCGCTTCGCCCTCGACACCACCGACGACGAAGCCCGCACCTTCCTCGAACAAGCCAAAGCCGCCACCACCGACGCAAGCAACCGCGTCCGCTTTCTCACCCACTGGATCAAAGGCCTCGACGACGAACACGCCAAACGCATCACGCCCGAAGACCCCGAGCTCGCCTACTACGTCCGCAACCTCCGCCGCACAAGCCCCTACCGCCTCCCCGAAGACATCGAAGCCATCATCGCTGACAAAGACACCGCCGGCATCCAAGCCGTCAAACAAGCCCGCGAGATCCTCACCAGCAGCTTCACCTTCCCCGACCCCCGAACCGGGGACGAGATCACCCGAGACGAGCTCTCACGACGCTTCTACGACCCCGACCCTCAGGTCCGCCGGGACGCCTACGAAGCCATGTTCGACACCTACGACGAGCACGCCTCCCTGCTCAGCCACCTCTACCGATCCATCGTGCGAGACTGGCACACCGAGCACCTCGAGCACCGCGGCTACCCCACCGCCATGACGCCCATGAACCTCGCCAACGAGATCCCCGACGCCACCGTCGACACCATGCTCGAGGCCTGCAGGGACCGACGCGACCTCTGGCAACGGTTCTTCGACTGGAAGCGAGAACGCCTCGGCGACCCGTTCGACCGACGCGACATCTACTCCCCCCTCGAGGAAGACGTGCTCGAGGTCCCCTTCGACGAAGCTCGCAAGACCGTCCTCGCCGTCCACGAAGGCTTCCACGAAGACTTCGCCCGATGCACCCGCAGGATCTTCGACGAACAGCACGTCGACGCGTTCCCCCGGGAGAACAAACGAGGCGGCGCCTTCTGCGCCACCCCCCAAACCGCCATGACGCCCTACGTGCTCCTCAACCACACCGACGACGCCCGAAGCGTCTCCACCATGGCCCACGAGCTCGGCCACGGCATCCACAGCATGCTCGCCAGCGACCGCCACCCGCTCGTTAGCTCCGCCCCCCTCCCCCTGGCCGAGACCGCCAGCGTGTTCAGCGAGCTGCTCCTGCACCACCACCTCGTCGAAGAGAACCCCGACGCCGCGCACACCCTCACCGCGCAACGCATCGTCGACCTCTACGCCACCATCCAACGCCAAGCCTACTTCGCCCTGTTCGAGAAGCAAGCCCACGACCTCATCCCCCAAGGCGCCCCCACGAGCGCGCTCGACGACGCCTACCGAGACCTGCTCGAAGAGCAATTCGGGAACCTGCCCATCCCCGAATCGTTCGACAAGGAATGGCTCCTGATCCCGCACTTCAACGCAGCCCCCTTCTACGTACCCAGCTACAGCTTCGGCGCGCTCCTGTCCCTCTCCCTCTACGACCGGTACGAAGACGACGCCTCCTTCGCGGACACCATCATTGAGATCCTCGCCGCCGGCGGCTCCCAGGACCCCGCCGAACTCCTCGCCGACCACGGCATCGACATCGCAAGCCCACGCTTCTGGAACCGCGGCATGGACGTCGTCGAACGCATGATCGACGACCTCGCCTGACCCCGACGGAGCCCAACCCTCATCAGCACCCCCTCCTTTCGCAGGCCATGCGCATCCCGATCGTCACGGTCCTGCTCCTCGCGGCCACGCTGATGCTTGCCCCCGCGCAGGCCCAACAAGCAGACCTGACCCTGACCCTCGAGGCCGACGACGCCGACGGCTGCCTCGACCAACAAGCCCTCGACTGCTTCCGCATCGCCGACGGGAGCCTCGACACGCTTCAAACCGGCATGCTCGTACACATCACACTCCAGAACGTCGGAGACAACCCCCACAACGTGTACGTGACCCCGCAATCGTCCGCGGACACGGACACCCGCGACACCAACCCCGACGACGCCATCAACGGCTCCGAGACGATCGACCCCGGCGAAGAGACAACCCTCGTCTTCACCGTCCCCGACGACGCCGAGGGCCTGTACCTCTGGTGCGAGGTCGGAACGCACGAAGCCTTCGGCATGTACCTCACCGCGGACATCGAACAAGCCCCCGACGGGGACGACGACCCGGACGACGGAGCCGACCAGGAGCCCGACGACGGCGAGACCCCCGAGGGGGACAGCGACGAAGCCCAAAGCGTCCCCGCCCCCACGCTCGCCCCCGTCCTCGCCCTGATCATGGCCCTCGCCGCCACCACGAACCCCGCGCGATCCTCCTTCGAGGACCAGGACCCCGGGAAGCTAAGGTAGCCCGCCCGTCTCCAGAGGCTGGCGTGAACTCGCCCCGCCATGGATTCACGGACGCGCTCGACGGCCCCGACGATGTGACCGTCCTCGTCGGGGACGAATTCCCTCGGGACCTCTACGAGCGGATCGACGCGGCCACGGACCGCGTGCTCGTCCAGTTCATGACCTACGAGGGAGACGACGCAGGGTGGGCGCTCACGCAGCGGCTCCTTGACGCGCGCCAACGCGGCGTCGACGTGCACGCCATCATCGACGCGTACACCGACCGGTACGTCAGCGACACGCCCAGCGACCACCCCGAGGTCCAAGAGGAGGTCCAAGCGACCCAGCGCATGATCCAGGCCCTCCAGGACGAGGGCATCCCCGTGACGCGCACCCGGCCCTACGGCCCCCTCGACATCTTCTTCCTCGTGCGAAACCACAAGAAGATCGTCGTCGTCGACGAGGCCTGCTACCTCGGCGGCATCAACGTCAGCGACCACAACTACGCCTGGCACGACTTCATGATCCGCCTCGACGACGCGCGCCTGGCGGACCAATGCGCCTCGATCTTCCACGCCACCACGCAAGGCAACGAACCCGACCTGTCCCTAACGACCGGCCTCGTCACCAACCGCCGCGTCGAAGACGCCTTCAAGCACCTGCTCGACAAGGCCACGGACCGCCTTGTGCTCTCCTCCCCGTACCTCGCCGATGCCCAGACCGCACGCTGGCTCGTGGACAAAGCCCGCCAAGGCCTCCAAGTCACCGTGCTCACGCTCGCCGAGAACAACATCCAGGTCTTCAACCACGTCACCCCCTACATCCACGAACGTCTCCAGAACGCCGGGGTCGACGTGCGAACGTACAAGACCTTCAGCCACGCCAAGTTCCTCATCGCCGACGACGCTTACTCCTTGGTCGGGTCCACCAACTTCGGCCTCGACAGCTTCCTCTGCAAAGACGAGATCGCCATCATGCTCGAAGACCCCGCCGTCGCGACGAAGCTTAGCGAACGCCTCGTCCACGACCAGCGCAAGCACCTTGAACCCGACCCCACCGACCCGTCGCGCCTCGAATACGGCGTCTCCGCGGTGCTGGCTCACCTCGTGGAGGGGTTCCTTCGCGCGTACGGGACCCTCGTGCCCCCCTTCTCCCATGTCCTCGACGAGTAACCGGTACCTGGTCCACACCGCCCTCTACGTCTCCCTGAGCCTAGCCTTCCTCGGCGTGGGCCTCTGGAAGGACATCGTCTCGCTCGAAGTGCTGGGAGCCTTCCTCATCGGCGGGACCTTCATCCCCCTGCCCCTGGACGTGTACGTCCTCTACCTGTCCCCGTTCTTCGACGTGATCCTTCTCGGCCTCGTGGCCGGCGTCCTCAACACCGTGGCCGTGCTCGCGGAATGGTACTTCGTCGTCAACCTGCTCGAAGGAGGACGAGGACACAAGCTCAAGCGGGTCGTCCAGGAAGCCACCCTCTCAGCGTGGTTCCGCAAGTTCCCCTTCCCCACGATCTTCTTCACCGCGTTCTCGCCCCTCCCCTTCGAGATCTTCCGCTTCCTCGCCATCACGAACGGCTACAACCTCGCCCGCTACACGCTGGCGACCTTCCTGGGCCGGACCATCCGCTACGTCGTGCTCGTCGCAGCGGGAGGATGGCTGTACAGCTACGGGTGGCTGGGCAAGGCCATCGGGGTCGGCCTGGTGCTGTACCTTCTCAGCCTGCTCGACCAAGACACCCTCAAAGCCCTCTTCTCCAAGGACCCGGACCTGGAAACCAGCGAAGCGCCCCAACCCGAGACGTAGGCCGCACGCAGACCCACGAGAGGGCCCTCGCGCGAACCCCACATCTTCTTACGCAGCTTCTCATACCCCTCTCGTGGCCGACGTCGGCGATCGCCCGTTCGAGCACGTGTGCCTGGGGGGGACCTTCTCCCCGTTCCACCGAGGACATCGAGCCCTCGTCGGTCGCGCCCTCGCCATCGGGGATAACGTCTTCGTGGGCGTCACGTCCGGCGAGCTCGCACAACGGGGCCGAGAGCGTACCGTGCCCCCAGCCAAGGAGCGCATCGCCGATGTTCGCTCCATGGTGGAGGAGGCTGGCCGGGCCGCGAGCGTCGACATCGCCCCCATCGAGGATGCCTTCGGTCGCGCCCTCGAGCCCCGGTTCGAGGCGATCGTGGTCAGCCCCGAGACCCGCGGCACGGCCGAGACGATCAACCAAGCCAGAAGGGAGGAGGGCCTGGACCCGCTCAGCATCGAGACCGTGCCCTTCGTGCTCGGCTTGGACGGCAGGCCCGTGACGGGCACGCGCGTGGCGGCGGGCGAGGTCGATCCGGACGGGCTCGAACCCCGCAGCGTGCACCTGGTCGTGGGGTCCGCGAACCCCGTCAAGGAGGCCGCGGCCAAGGACGCGATGGGCCGGTTCGTGCCTGAGGTCACGACCGAGGCCGTCGACGTGGACACGGGCGTGCCCGAGCAGCCGTACGACGAGGAGGGGCCCCGCGGGGCTACGCAGCGGGCCCGCGCCGCGTTGGAGGCAAGCGAGCACGAGGGCTTGGGCGTGGGCATCGAGGCCGCCATCGTGACGGAGGATCCAAGCGGGCAGCGTCACGATGTGCAGTACTGCGCCATCGCGGACGCGCAGGGGCGCGTCACGTTGGGCGCGGGCCCGGGGTTCGCGTACCCGCCCCGCGTGGTCGAGATGCTCGAGGAGGGCGCCACGGTCGGGGAGGCCTTCCGGGAGATCACGGGCCGGGAGGACGTGGGGCATCGGGAGGGGGCCATCGGTGTGCTCACGCGGGGAGGGGCCACGCGGGAGGAGCTGACGGAGTGGGCGGTGCTTTCGGCGCTGGTGCCGAGGCTTCGGCCGTCCTGGTACGATCCTGTCGATGCTGAGGCTTGACCGAGCGATCCTTCGTCCTTCTGGAGGGGCTCGGTGGGTTCGCTGGACCCTGTTGGCCTTGTCACGGGCCGTGACGGGCACCGTGTGACGCCGCGAACAGCGCGACAGTGGGGCAAGGTTTAAGATGGGGCTTTAGAACGCTTAGAACGCCCCGAAAGGGGCGGTGTTGCCGAACCGAGCGCCCGCGCATCCAGCGCCTAGAGCCACCGCTGACCCGCAGCGGTAGCTCCGGCGCTCGGCCGCGCAACGCCTGGCCAGCCGAACCCCAGGTGTTGCCGAATGAAGACGCTCTCGAAGATCGCCCTAGCCACAGCCATGACGCTCTCGCTCGCGGGCACAGCGACCGCGCTCGCGCAGACCTCCACCACGGCCACCTCCGGCCACGCCGCGTACGTCACGCTCACCATCGACGCCCCCGACGACGCCGGCGAGCCCGCCACGGCCGAAGGGACCGTGCCCTGCCAGGCCAGCATCCAGGACCGCATCGTGCGAGCCTGGATGGACCGCCCCGCCTGCAAGCACGCCGGGTACGCGTACGCCTACCCCGAAGGCAAGCCCGCCCCCTGGCAGGGAGAGATCCAGTGGGTCAACCACACCCGCCACGTCGACGAATCCGGGCTCCACCGAGACACCGCCGAGATCGTGTACCGCGCGCTCACGCACGACGGGATCGAGACCGTGCACGCGACGGCCGGCGAGCTCCGGCACCTGGACCGCTCGATCCCCGATTCGGGCGCCAGCTACGAGCTCCCCCTCCCCGAGGCTCCCGATGGGCCCCCGGGGGGTTGGACCGTGGACGTGGGACCCCAGCCCCAGCCGGTCGTCGACGGAGAACCGCTCGGCGAAGGTACTTAAGTACGTGGAGCGAACATGCCCGCGTGATGCCACCCGGGCTACTCATCGGCGGTCTCGGACCCACCGAGCTGCTCATCATCGCCGGCATCGTCGTGCTCCTCTTCGGGGCCTCCAAGATCCCCGAGATCGCGCGATCCCTGGGACGCGCCAAGGGCGAATACGAGAAAGGAGCCAAGCAAGGCGAACAGGAGCTCGACGAACTCGAGGACGAGGACGACGAGCAACACCAGGGCACCGCGTAAGCCCGGAGGATCCCACCGTGGACGAGGACGCGAAGACCACGCTTTTGCGCACGATCCCCTACGGTCTCTACATCGCATGCACCCGAGGCCCCGAGGGCGACCACCATGCGTTCCTGCTCTCCTGGGTCACGCAAGCAAGCTTCGAGCCCCCGCTTGTCGTCTGCTGCGTCAACACGGAATCCACCGCGTACCAGCACCTCACCGGCGAGAGACCCCGCATGGTCGTCAACCTGCTCGCCGACGACCAGAAACCCCTCGCCACCACCGTCCTCCAAGGCGCCCGCTTCACCTCGGACGAGATGAGCGGCGAACCCTATAAAGAAGCCGAGAACGGGTGCGCGATCCTGCCCTCCACCCTCGGCGCCCTCGAGCTCCACGTCGTGGACGAAGCCCACCAGGGCGACCACGCCGTGCTCGTATGCCAGGTCCACCAAGCCCACACGTTCCGCGAAGGCGAACCCCTCACCCACGAGACCAGCGGGTGGACCTACGCCGGGTAAGCCCCCCAAGGGCCCCACGATGACCAGCCAGCACGGACGCCTCCTTGGCCCTCCAAACCCCCCCACGTTGGCCCCCGGCCACCCCCTCGTCGATGCCCTCCTCCTCGCAGGGCCCCCCGCCACCGTCGTCACCGTGCTGCACCTCACCGAGAGCGTGCCCGCCTCCTTCCTCGCCTACCACGTCCTCTGGTGCCTTGTCGCCCCCGCGCTCGCCACGAGCTCCACGCCCGAAGCCAGCTGGCGCGAACACGCGCATGCGCTCGGCCTTGAACGCCTCACGCACCGGCCCAGCCTCCTCGCCGGCGCCCTCGTCGGGACCCTCATGGGCGCAGGCATCCTGGCCCTGTTCCTCGCCCAAGGAGACACCCTGCTGGCCCGCGCGGGCCTGCGCGGACGCTTGACCGCCTGGGGTGTGCCCCCCGGCGCGGACGCGGCGCTGTTCGCGTACATGATCCTGTTCAACAGCGTCGCCGAAGAGCTGTACTGGCGCGGGTACGTGCACGAGCGGCTGACGACCTGGCGGAGCCGCTGGGCCGCGATCCTCGTCACGTGCGCGTTCTTCACGAGCTTCCACGCCTACACGATCCAGCGCCTCGTCGAGAACGCGCCCGTCACGGTGTTGTTCACGGCGGGGGTGTTCGCGGGCGCGCTTGCGTGGGCCATCCTACGGGAACGCTACGGTAGCGTGGCACCCGCCGTGCTCGCGCACGTTGGGGCCACGGCGGGGTACATGACGGTGTACGTCCTGTGGACGTGACCCGGGCGAAGGGTTTCAAGGGGAGGCGCCCCGATGCGGGGACCACGCCATGCGCTTCCAGGACACTCCCGACGAGAACTCGGTCAAGATCGCCCTTTCCCAGCCCATCGCCGAGGAACCCATCGTGTTCGAGGACGAGGAGGACGCGCAGGAGGACCCTCTCGCCGAGGAGCTGATGATGATCCCCGGCGTGACGAGCCTGTACTACATGCAGGAGCTCGTCACCGTGAACAAGAACCCCGAGGCGGACTGGGACGAGATCCGACCCAAGGTCGAGCAGATCCTCAGCGAGTACACGAGCCCCGGGTTCTGACCCCTTCGCGGGGAAAGGCCTTCCCGTTGGAGCTCATGCCGGGCACAGATGCCCCGCGCAGACAGACGCTTGTTGGACGACCGCGTCGAGCGAGCCATCGCGGATCGCGTCCGCGTGCGCGCCGGTCGCGTCCCCGGGACCCGGATCGTGGATCTGTTCTCCCGCGACGGGTTCCTGGCCGATCGGATCGCGCGGAAGGCCGAGGACTGGGTCGTGCATGCGGCCCAGAGCCCGCCCGAGCCGCCCGGCAACGTGGAGGATACACCGCTGGAGTTGCCCGACTTGCCGTTCGAGGAGGGCTCAATCGCGCTCGTCGTGGCCGCGGCCATCGAGCAGCCGTTCGACGTCACGCCGGAGCTTTTGGACGAGGTGGCGCGGGTGCTCGTTCCCGAGGGGCGCTTCATCGTCGTGTTCCGGTCCCCCAGCCACCGCGCACCGGACGCGCCCCGCTCGATCGAGGGCGACGTGGCCGCCGATCTGGAGGCTGCGGGCTTCGATCCTGTCACGGAGACCAAGGAGCGGCACCTTCGGGACGGCAGCGAGTTGAGGATGGTGCGGGCCGTCAAGCCCTCGTGACGTCACGCGTCGGTCTTCGTCACGTCGACGGGGTCCATCTCGCCCCGGTGGATGCGGGCCCCGTCCTGGACGGTGACAAGCGGCAAGATCGCGCACTTGACCCGTAGGGGCGGCACGTCGATGCCGAGCATCTCGACGAGCGCGTCCTCGTCCATGGAGAGCACGTCCTCGATGCTGGAGCCTTGGATGTGGGAGAGGAAGATGTCCGTGGCGGCTTGCGAGATGGCGCATCCTTGCCCTTCGAAGCGCGCAGCCTCGACGCGTCCCTCGTCGTCGAGGAGGACGGCGATCTCGAGCATGTCCCCGCACAGGGGGTTCTCGCCCTCGTGGGAGAAGGAGGACACGTCCAGCATGCCGAAGTTCTCCGGGTTCTTGTAGCGCTCCAGGATCTCCTCCTGGTAGAGGTCGGAGCCGGCTCCGCCTTGGCTCATGGGTCACACCCGCGTCGGTCTCGAGCCCGGTTCATACGTTCCACGACCCTCGAACGTGCTCGACGTAGAAGAAGGGCCCGTGATAAGCCTACGCTTAGGGGCGGCACCGGTCCTGACCAGAGGTTCAAGTGGTATCAGCCCGTAAGGGGAAGCCGTGTCCTCGCGTCTTAGCCCCCAGGATTGGACGCACGTGCACGGCGTCATATCGGGCGCGCTCCTCGTCGTGGCCCTGTACTTAGCCCTGGCCCTGCCCGAGGCCGTGGCCCGGATCCTCGGGGGAGAGGTCGGGTGGGCGACCCTGGCTCTTCCGTTCCTCGTGGCCGTCGTCGTGTTGGCGGGCGTGCGCGAGGCCAAGGCGTGGCACCGCGGCGCCAGCGCCGCCTCGGCCCCCGTCGCGTGAACGCCCCGTTCCTTTTAAACGAGGGAACGCAATCTTCTCGTGCCCCGAGACGAGGTGATCACATGCGTGTCACGCTCACCGACGGCGATGGACTCGTGGTGGTGGACGTACAAAGGGACTTCTGCCCGGGCGGGGCCCTTCCCGCGCCGGGAGGCGACAAGGTCGTCTCTCCCCTGAACCAGTACATCGATCGCTTCGACCGGGCCGGGTTGCCCATCGCGGCCTCGCGCGACTGGCACCCCGAGGATCACATGTCCTTCCAGGAGCAAGGAGGCCCGTGGCCCCCGCACTGCATCAAGGGCTCCCAGGGCGCCGAGTACCATCCTGACCTGGAGCTTCCCGAGGGAACCCATCACGTCAAGAAGGGAACCGACCCGGACGAGGAGGACTACAGCGCGTTCCTAGGCGGACCCGACCTCGGAGCCTACCTCGACGAGCACGACGTGGACCGCGTCTTCGTGGGGGGCTTGACCACGGAATACTGCGTCAAGGAGACGGTCATGGACGCTCTCGACAATGGATTCAACGTGTTCCTGTTGACCGACGCCATCAAGGGCGTCAACGCGGAGGAGGGCGACGCCGAGGCGGCCGTGGACGAGATGCTCGAATCCGGCGCCATCGGGATCACGTACGAGGATCTGGCCCGCTGACGAGCCCCGGGTAAGGCAGGCTCGTTGGCCAGCGTGAACCCCCAGCGATGCGGTAGACGGTGGGGCTAAAAAGGAGGCGCTCTTTCGGGGCTCACGATGGACGAGTTCGATGCGATCGTCGTCGGCGCCGGCATGGGCGGCAACGCGGCCGCGTACCGGTTGGCGGAGAAGGGCGCCAACGTCCTGCTCGTGGACCGGGGCAAGCCCGTCGGGTCCAAGAACCTGTCCGGGGGCGTGATCTGGGGGCACGAGCTCGACCGGTTGCTCGGCAGCGATTGGCACAAGGAGGCTCCGGTCGAGCGTCCGGTCACGCGCAAGGGCGTGAACATGCTCACCGAGGACTCGGAGTTCTCGATCCGGTTCGAGCGGGACTCTTGGCGCGAGCCCCCTTACAAGGGGTGGATCGTTCTGCGAGCCAAGACGGACCCGTGGTTCGCGAGCAAGGTCGAGGAGGCCGGCGGCATGGTCGTGGAGGGCGTCAACGTGGAATCCTTGGCCTGGGAGGATGGCCAGGTCGTGGGCGTCCAGCAGGCGGGGGAGACGATCCGGTCGAACGCGGTGATCGTCGCGGACGGGGCAAACAGCCGCTTGTCCATCGAGATGGGCCTTCGCGAGGACACGGACGACGAGGTCCCCATCGAGGCCGCCGCGTTGGGCATCAAGCAGATCATCGGGCTCGACGAGGACACCATCAACGAGCGGTTCAACATCGACGACGGGAGCGGCGTCGCGCACGAGTACGTGTGCGGGTGGACCGAGGGGGACGTGATGGCGGGCGGGTTCCTGTACACGAACAAGGACACGATCTCGCTGGGCGTCGTGATCCGGCTGGAGTCGCTTTGGAACCAGAAGCAGGTCAGCCATCGCATCATGGAGGAGTTCCGCACGCACCCGAGCGTGGCAAAGCTGTTGGAGGGTGGCGAACTGGTGGAGTACGGCGCGCACTTGATCCCGGAGGGCGGGCTGGAGTACGTGCCCAAGCGGTACGGGAACGGGTGGGCGCTGGTGGGAGACGCGGCGGGGTTCTGCTTCTCGAACGGCATGGTGATACAGGGCATGAACTACGCGGTCGGGTCGGGGATCCAGGCCGCGGAGACCGTGCTGGAGGCCAACGAGAAGGGCGATTTCTCGGCAGGGCAGATGGCGGGGTACAAGCGCCGGTTGCAGAACAGTTACATCTGGAAGGACTTCGAGCGGTTCTCGGAGATGGAGAGCGTCGTGTGGAACCCGCGCTTCCACAAGACGTACCCGGCCCTGGTGGAGGGGGTCTTCACCGAAATGTTCACACAGGACGAGACGCCCAAGAAGAAGACGCGGGACGTCGTACGCGAACAGATGAAACAGATGGGCGTGAGCCCGTTCACGATGGCCAAGGACGCGTTCACGGCCGGCAAGAACCTGTAGGGATACGATGAGCTTGAACCTCAAGGAAGACGAGAAGGTCGACATCAAGGCGCTCTTGGGCGCCACGAGCTACAACTTCGACGACGAGGAGCACGCGCACATCACGATCGACCAGGAGATCTGCGAGACGTGCCCGCACCACATGTGCATGTACGCGTGCCCGGTGAACTGCTTCACGCTCGTGGACGGCGTCATGACGTTCCAGTACGAGGACTGCGTGGAGTGCGGCACGTGCGATATCGTGTGCACGCCAGGCAGCGTGGAGTGGAACCACCCGCGCGGCGGGTTCGGCGTCAAGTACAGGGAAGGGTGACCGGAGGACCTACCCGCGCCAACGCACAGGCTCGGTAGAGGGTTCGACACGCGACCTAGTGAACCCTTAACAAGCAAGAGGAGGTTCCCCGCCTGGGGATGGGACCGCCAAGGCGGGGGAGCCCATGCAGGACATCGTGTGCCGCTTGTTGGAAGAGGCCGTCCGGGCCGAGTGCGGGGAGGAAACCGTCGACGCCGTGTTCGACGCAACTTGCCTGGAGCGACCCAGCAGCACGGGACGCTCCTGCAACGGGAAGCAACTAGGCCCGCTCTTCGAGGCCGCCGCGCCCCACATGGTTGGAACGCGCGAGCAGGTCGAACAACGCATCGGCCGCCAAGCGGCCCTAGAGCTGCGCTTCGAGTACCCGAGCTTCTTCATGGAACACGGCTCCGTGCTCGCGTTCCTGGTTAGCTGGGACTCATACATCCATCCCGAGATCGAGCGCTTGTTCCCCGAGGCCAGGTTCCCGAAGCTGAGCGTCCGGCACGTCCGCACGGACGGCCTGGACCTCGACTACGCGTCCGAGCAGGGCTTGTGCCGGGTCGCCGAGGGCCTGGTGCAAGGGATCGGGGACCTGTACGAGCAGATGGTCCGGACCGAGCAGACCACGTGCAGGCGACGGGGGGAGCCCCGATGCAGGATCCGGTTGTCGGTGGGGCCCGCGCATGCCGGTCACCCGGTCCGCGAGGACGTCTCCCCGGTCCAGCCCTGAGAGGCCCCTGGTAGGCCCCATCCTGGTGGCGAGGGAAAGCTTAAACCGTTCCCGTCGAGCCGTTCGACGGAGGCACCCGGGTGCCCGTGCATCGAGACACGCTGATCGCTCACCGCGAGCTTGAAGAGGCCGAGAAGGACCTGGCGGGAGCCGTCGAGGACCTCAAGGTCGAGATCCTGGAGCGCGATCTGCAAAAAGCCCTCGAGAGGCTGGAGAAGCTTCGAGAGGAGGCGGACCGTCTCGAGTCGACCCTGTTGCGGGTGCGACGATGACCTGAGAGCGCCTACTCCACGGGGATCTCGGTGCCCTCATCCTCGGTGTCTGCCTTGTCGACGACCACGTCGAGCACGCCGTTCTTGTACGTGGCGTTCGTGGTCTCCGGCTCGACGGGCGTCGGGAGGTCCACGCGCTTGAAGAACTGGCGACCGTTGCTGTCCACGCTGATGACCAGCTGATCCTGCTTGGCGCGAAGCTTGACGTCCTCCTTGTCCACGCCGGGGATCTCGGCGGTCACGTACACGCGCTCTTTGTCCTCTTGCGTGTCCACGAGGGGCTCCCGCGCCTCGTCGAGGCCGACCTCGGCGTCGGGGCGGTCGGCCGCGTTCACGTTCCCGAACTCCTCGAACGTGGGGCGCCCGTCCTCGCCCATGCGCATCGAGAACCCGTACACGAACGGGTCCTCAGGGTTCAAATCGCCCTCGCGCATGTTCTGCAGCATGCGGGACAGGGATTCTCGCATCTGCTCGAACTCCCGGTCGATATCCTCGAAGAACGGGCCCAGGAACGGGTCGTCCTGGATGCGTTTGCGCCATTCCTCGAACGGGTCCTCGGGGTCCTCGTCCCTTCGATCCGATGGCAACCGCGTCACCAGGCACGGGTTTACCGGTCCTTGTTTTTAGGCCTTCTGGCTAAGGGCGAGGGACAAGCCGGCCCCAAGTCGGGAGGGTCACCCGATGTACTGGAGCTCGTCCTCGGAGGGGCCTTCGGCGTGCTGCTCGAGATCCCGCAGTTGTTGCGTGAGCTTGTCCATCTGCTCGGCCCGGTCCTCCAGGTCCGAGAAGTCGATGTCCAGGCTGAACAGCTCGTCCAGGATCTCCAGAAGCGCCCGGGCGCTGCGCGGGTCGACCAGGTACCCGCTGGTCTCGCCCATCAGGCAGATGCC
>CAZOQA010000025.1:0-30417 GCA_964581775.1 uncultured Thermoplasmatales archaeon
ACCAGCGGGAAAAGTTGATGAGCCCATCGAGGAGAAGCATAATGGGGTCCTCATCGCCGTCACACCTTATTTGGTAGAGACCGTTCCCCAGGAGGACGTTCTTCGATTTCAGCTCGTTGGACGAGGTCTCTATGTCGATGCAATATGTATCTTCGTTGGCGGTCTCCACCTCAGAAATCTCCTTGATGCGGTCGAAGAGATAATGTCCTTCTTGATCCGCGGGTCCCCGTGAGCCTCCACCGTGTAGAAAACGTCCTGTATCCTCGTGAATGGATAGGAGTTGGAGGCGCTCTCGCTTTTCTGGGTGGCACGATTGGATCGTTCCTGCGAAGTACTTGACATCGCATCCTGTCAGTACCAGGGCGTGGACGGGGTCGAGGGTTTCGGGGGGCGGCGTTCCGAGTTTCTGATATCTCGACTTGAGGAACTTGCCGGGTTCACGGCGCTTCCCTTTTGAGAATCTGGAAAAGATCCCCACAGCCTGAAGGACCGTCCCTATGTCTTGGAGGAGGCGGGTGTTCTTACTATAGAGCCGGATAGCAGGCTGACCCATGACGACTGTTCCGTCGCCGTCGAAATAGCCGCCGAGGAGCTCTCGTAACTCCTGTTCGGGGAGCTGGAAGCACCACCCTGGAACCCGTTTGTCCTCTGCTCGCTCTCCCAGCTTCCAGACATGCACAACCAGCAAGTAGGCCAGCTTCGAACATAGCGTGATTTTCCCTCCGCCTTCGCTCACAGACGTTTTTCGACCGAAGACATCGAAGACTAGATGTTGAATCTGCCTCGATAGTTCCTCTTCTGAGGTTCTCCAACTCAGCTGGTGCGCCGCCTTCTCGGAGCGGGCGTGACCCTCTGAAAGGTATAGCCCCATCAGGCGGCATAGAGATGTATCCGCTGGAATCCTCACCGGCAGTGCAACGTGATCGCGGGCGAGCCCAATCCTCGCGTGGTCGGGGACCTCCTTCCAGTCGGTGATTCCCTCGCTAACAAGCGTGGAGAGATCCTGAAGAGGGAAAGACTCGCACCAATCTCCAAGTGAGCCCGAAGTCCTGGGCCCAATCAGATCGTCGATATCTTCCACGCCATGAGTCTCGAACAAGTCTAGCAGCCATTCCTTGGCTCCCCTAATCCGGATGTCTTCATTCACGTTCGCTCTTGAGAATTCCTTGGCGAGATTGAAGGTCGGAACAGTCTCATCTCGAGGAAGGCTGGTGCCGACCGGTACTTCGTCACCTACCTCGATATCGTCTGCGCGTACCGTCGTGAACTTCCCCGCTCTTTTTACCAGGACTTGATGGCCCGGGGTGACGCGGAAGGATCGGTTTGAGGTCGTCGCGATGTCGACCCAAGTGTCGGTTTTCCCCCTGATCAGCTTGGTGATGGGGTGTCGAACTGGTTCCTTAGTTTCTGGATGGATGGATAAAACGTATAGCTCCTCGTCGGGAGCGGCTGCTTTCGTTCCATGAGCATCGATGGGGCGTCCACGCTCATCAATAACGTCATCCACAAGGTCATCCAAGCGGACTTTTTCAGTTTGTCCGTCCTGGAAGACCAGGATCTCGGTATCGCCGGTGAAGCAGTTCCTCCTCTTCGCTGCGTGGAAGTACGGGTGGCACCAGTGGCCGGCTGCTTTCGTCGTGCCGATGATGCGGCACAGGACACCCCCGCTTGTGTGTGGTGCCAGCCCCACGGCCAGGTGACCGATGAGGTCGCGGTCGTCGTCGAGATCGTAGAACGGTTCGATGTCGTACAGGCGTGTGAGTTCGTCGTCGACGAACCGGGCTACGCGCGCCATGTACTCGAGCGCGTCCTCGTTGATGACGACGTCTTGGGGCTTGAGGGGGACCAGTTGGTCTTCGTCTTCGAGCGTGGAGCCGTCGGCGGCGTGCGTGTACCCCATCTCGTTCAGCTTCTCGACGCTTGTCCCGATCTCGCCGGGGCGGAAGTGCGTAAGCGCCAGGTCGGTCATGTCGTAGCGGCAGGTGCCGTCTTTGAAGGTGTAGATCTCTCGCTTGGCGCGCAGGATCCCTTTCTCGAGGGGCTCAGGGAGCTTGGTTTCGCTGATCAGGCCCTGCACGCCTTTCGTGTTGGGGTCGATCTTCTTCTCGCCTAACCGGTCGAGCGCGTCGCGGACGAGGTCCTTGAGGGGGATCTTGCGCGCGCTGGGGGCGCCCTCGACCGGGTGGGTGCGGGCTCCGCAGTCGGGACAGTCGAGGAACAGGGTCTCTTCGAGGCCGCACTCGGAGCATTCGCGGGCGCCGGTTTCGATGGCGTTGTAGTCGCGCGCTTGGTCGGTGCCGATCGTGCCTTTCTGGGAGGCGTCCCGGATCAACCGTTGCAGGCCTCCGGCGCCGCCGATGGGGAAAAGCCCGTGAACGGGGGGGCTCATCTCGCGGGCGGCGGCTTTCTCGGGGCGTCCCATGCGCGCGCCGATGCGGCAGGGGGCTTTGTCCTTGATCGTGACGCCGGAGAGCCGGGTGACGAGCTCGAGGACGTCGTCGGTGTCGATCGTGGCGGGGTCTGTCTCGACGGTGAGGGTGGCCTTCTTGACCCTGTGCCCGGTGGCGCGAGCGATGGGGAGCGAGCATCGCTCGTCGAGCACGATCTCCCCGTCGTGGGTGTGGAAGGTGGCTCCGAGGGTTTCCAACCGTGTGCGCGTACCTTCGTCGTTGTCCAGGTGCAGGCGCTCATCTTGCCAGCTCCCGTCGTGGGCGGCGCGTGCGAGGGCGTGCACGTCCTCGGCGTCGGTGTCGGTCCAGAAGAGCGTGAAGCGGGGGTGCAGGGGCGTGTCGGTGCGTTGGGCGAACCGGAACGCGGCGCGGGCGGCGTCGTCGGGGACTTGTGGGGGCGTGGTCCCGGTGGATTCGATGAGGCGTTCCCACCATTCGGGGCACCAGCTGGCGGGGGGCAGGGGTTTGTTGTTCTCGAGGAACTCGCCGTAGGGGACGAGGATCTCTCCGAGGTCCACGATGGTGTCGACGCGGTCGCGGATCTCGAGGGCTTCGTCGTACGTCTCGACCTCGCGCACGGTGCCATCGTCGAGGCGCACGAGAGGGGGCTCGATCGTGTCGCAGGGGGCGACGAGCGTGCCTTTGCCGGGGCGTTCGGTCTTCATCTGCGTCCCGATGGCGAGGAAGTCGTCGACGAGGCCGCAGAGCGCGGGGTGGATCGAGGTCGCGGCGAGGCCCGCGGTGCGGGCGCGTCCGTAGCGCAACCGGAACCCACCTTTGGCCATGGGGTGGCTGAGGACGGGGCGTCCGGCGGTGAGTTCCTTGATGAACTTCTTGATGGGCTTGATCCGGTCGTCGGCTTCGTCGGCGCCTTCATCGTCCTCGTCGTCCTTGGTGAGGGCCTGGTAGTCGTCGAGGAACCCCCAGCCTTCAAGGCCGAGCGCGGTGACGTGCTTTTCGAGCTTGCTGGCTTTCAGCGTCATGCCTTCCGCGATGACGAGGCAGGCGCCTCCTCGGAGTTGGTTCGTCTCGACGCGGGGGAGGTCGCGTTGCCCGCTGACCTCGTCGGTCTCGGTGCCTTCTCCGTTCACGCCGACGGGGAGGTTGGAGACGATCAGCTCGATCTCCTTGGCGGAGGGCGTGTATTGGAGGTTCGCGGCTTTCTTGTAGGCGGGAATCTCTTCTTTGAACCGTTCGACCTCGTTGCTGGTGGCTTGGTACTCGTCGAGCCCGACCTCGCGGCGGACGACATCCGCGATGAGCACGGAGAGGGCTTGCCCGGTGCCGCCGGCGGCTCGGATGGGCCCTGCGAAGTACACGTCCGCGTATCGGGACCCGTCCTCGTTGGTGCGCACTTTCACCTCGGCGACGCCTTCCAGGGGCGCGACGAGGATGCCTTCTGTAAGGATGGCCAGTCCGGCACGGATGGCTGCATCGAGGGCCTCTTCGGGGCCGTCGTATGTGGTGAAGCGCTCGTTGGCGACCTCCTTGCTCACGGTGAGCGCTAACTCTTCGCGCTCCATCGTCTCCGAGAGGTCGCGGATGCGCTTGGCGATCCCCTCGGGGCCGACGAGGGCTTCCACGCGGCTTGCTAGGTCTTCGGCGAAGGGGATCTCGGGCTCGCTGACGGGGTCGACGCCTCGGGCTCGTGCTTGCTTGGCGACCGCGTAGCATCGGTAAGCTTCGCGGGTCAGGCGCTCGAAGTAGGCTTCCAGGGGCCCTGCGTGCTCGAGGCTTAGCCGGGGTACGTCCTCGGGTTGTTCGTGGGGATCGAGCGTATCGGTGTCGACGCCGGGGCGGTTGTCGCCGGCTTCGAAGTACCCGGTCATGCTTCCATCGCTCCCACCTTGGTGCGGGCGACGTCCACGGGCGTGACCGTGACCGTCCCGGTGCCTTCATGCGCGTCGAACTCGAGCGTGTTGACGCCGAGCGTGGACAGGTCCACTTGGAACGCTTTGCAGGGGTCGGGGTCGAAGCCGCGCATGCGCTGGTAGTCGGTTTGGGCTTGCCAGGTGGATGCGTTGATCAGGCGTGTGCCGCGGTATTCGCCGGTGCGTGCGGCGTGGACGTGGCCGGTGACGAACACGTCGGGGTCTTTGTCGACGATGTGGTGGTCGGTGTGTTCGGGGGCGAGGGGTGTTTTGCCGCCGAAGGGGGGGCAAAGGTGTCGTCGGCGGAGCATCTCCTCCATGGTGTGCACGGGCCGGTCGATGTTGCAGGCGGGGAGGGCTTCGAAGTAGTCGAACAGGGAGACGCCGTGGTAGGAGAGCACGGTGACGTCGTCGAGGCCGATCCGGCAGGGGTTGCCGACGAAGCGGACGTTGTCCCCGAAGGACCGTTGGACGGCTTCTGGGAGGGCGGGTTGTGGCTCGGCTAGGCGGACCACGGTGTCGTGGTTGCCGGGTTGGATGATGATGGTGACTTCGTCGGGGATGCGGTCGAGCGTGTTGGCGGCGTGTTCGTACTGGTCGAAGACGTCCGGGATGCGGAGGATCTCTTCTTGGCCGGGGTAGACGCCGATGCCTTCGACGAGGTCCCCGGCCACGATCAGGTAGCGGATGCCGTCGTCGCCTGCGCGTCGGGAGGCGTTGTCTCGGACCCAGTCGATGAAACCGTCCCAGGCGTCGGCGAGGAACGTGTCGGCGCCGAGGTGCACGTCGCTTACGAACACGGCGCTCCCGGGCCCGCCTTGGGGCCGGTCTCGGTCCAGGCGTACGTCGACCCTGACGAGCTCGTCCATGACGAGCAGCCCGTCTTTGTTGCCGCGATTGGGGAGCTTCTTCCCGATGATGCCGACGACCTCGTCCAGGAGCAGCGTGTCGGCGAGCTCGAGCAGGCGGTCCTCGTCTTTGGGTGCGAGGATGACGGTCTCGCCTGTGTCGTCTTCGAGCTCGATGATGCGGTGCCCGTTCTTGGTTGTCTTGACGTCTTTGACGAGGCCGATGACCTTGCGGTCTTGGCCGGGGGTGAGGTCCCCGATCGTGACGGCGCCGACCATCTCGCGGCGTCGGCGGAACAGGCGTCGCATGCGGTTGTAGCGGTCCCGGAAGAGCTTGGTGAAGTCGTCGATCGTGCCTTCGCAGGTGCTTTCTCCGGTGATGTCGAGTTCGACCTTGATCTCGTTCGCGAGGGTCTTCGCTTCATCTTCGAAGCTGGTCGCGGGGTCGTTCGAGCCGTTGGCGCCGTTGGTTTGGGTGCTTGGTGACCCGCGGTCGGGGCCGCCGTTCGTGGGGGTGTTGCTGGGTTTCCCGGGGGGGTTAGCGTCGCCGTCGTCGGTGGCGCTTGCGGCGTCTTCGTCGGGCGCTTGCGGGGGGGGCGTCTCGGGCAGGGTCTTGGGCTCGGGGGTCGGGTCGGCTCCGGGGGTTTGCGTAAGCCGGCGGGCGTGGTCGAGGGTGAGGACGAACGGGATCTCGTGGCCGTGCTGGAAGCCTTCCTTGAGCCGGTCCACGGGGTTGGTGAGGGAGGTGAGGTAGTCGAGAGCCTCGGGCTGGATGAGGGCTCCGCGTTCGGAGAGGAACTCGACGATGGTTTCTTGCATCCCATGACCCCTCCGGGCCGAGGATCGTGGGGGTCGGGCCCGGCAGTCGCCAGGAAGAAGCCCTGGGGCAAAAACCCACCGGCGGGCGTTCCGGTGCAGGCCCGCGTGCGGGGGGAGACTTGCGGGGGCCGGCGGTGGGCCTGCCGGGGGGTGCATCGTGCTTTGAGAGGTGCCAAGGGGGGCCTAAAGGTTCGACCGTGGCCTCGTCGAAACTACGAGGGGTCTTCGAGGTGGATCTCGACGCTCTTGTCGGGCTGCGTGTCCTCGTTGCCTTCGTCCTGGGCGTCTCCTTCGTCCCCCGCCTCGTCGTCTTCGTTCCCGGGGGGGTCGGGGGGAGGGTCCTGGCTGGGACCGGGGGGCGGGGGGGCGGGGTCCTGGGTCTCGTCGGCGATCCGTCGGCGGGCGTAGACCCAGCCGTAGTCGAGAGCGACGGGGGCGAACGCTACGACGCCGAGCCCTACGAGCAGCATGACCCAGAGGTCCTGGGGAGCGGTCATCTGGCCGATGTTCAGGTAGTAGGGATGGTCTTGGACCTCCGCGGTGGCGGTGGGGTCTCCGGTGAGGGCCAGCTTGATCAGTCCGAACCAGGGAAGCTCGCCTCGCGCGATGCCTTGCACTTGGCCCAGCGGCACGGGCTCGTCGTGGATGCCGAGGGCTTGGTCCGGGGCCTCGTTGCCGACGACGTTGTCACCTTGTGTGATGAACCCGGAGTGCGGGGGCGCGTACACGTCGTCTTCGAAGCGGACCTCCCGGGCGAGCTCGGGCAGGCGGAAGCCCGCCTCGTCGAACCGGCACACGCGGTGGTCGCCTTGCGTGGTGCAGGAGGCGGGTTCTTCACATTCGCCGTCTTCGGCGCCGAGCGTGCCAGGATCGTCGTCTTCGCCGCAGGCCACGTTCGTGTCCCAGGAAGGGTGCCAGACGACCTCGTACGTGTCGACGGAGGCCTCGTGCTGTTGGCCGGCACGGATCGGTTCCCCGTTCGAGTCGAGGGCGGTGACGTAGGTCATCGCCCGGTGGATGATGGGGGTCCCGGCCATGTGCTCGTTCGTGAAGTAGACCACGACCTCGCCTGGGTCCCCGTACCGGTCGTCCCCGGCGTGGGCGTACGTGTCGACGCGGTCTTGGTCGTCGATGTCTTTGACGAGGACGAGGTCGCCGGGATCGACGGTCCCCCATCGTCCGTAGGGGACATCCTCGGGCCGCGTGTCCCCGAAGTTCTGCGTGTACTCGTCCGCGTCGATGTGCATCATCGAGTTGGATTCCACGACGACGGGGGGCGGCCAGGTCCCCGTGTAGAGGTAGAGGGCCAGCAGGATGCCGCCCACGACCGCGACGGCGACGAGGATGTCGCGGGCGTGGCCTTCGGGGAGCTTCATCGTAGCGTGCCTGAACCTCGCGAACGTTAAAACGGTTGTCCTAAGGGCGTCCCTGTTTCACGGGAGGGGCCTCTTTGCTCCGGGCGGGCTCATCGGGCCGGGGGGCGGGTTGCTGTTGGTAGGCTTCGGAGAGGACCGACAGCTCGTCGGAGCGCTCGATCTCGCGGGCGCTCCAGACGTTCCGGGCGATCGTAACAACCAGGGGGGAGGCGCTGATCGCGACGAGCTGACCTGCGGCCACCATCCACAGGTCCGTGGGGGCGACCATGTTTCCGATTCGTAGGAAGTAGGGGTGCTCTTGCATCTCCGCGTTGAGGATGGTTTGGCCGCCGAACGCGAGCTTGACGAGGCCGAGCGCGGGGACTTCGGCTTGGGCTTTGCCTTGGATCTCGTCGACGGTGACGGGCTCGGGCTTCAAGGCGGGCGTGCCCTGCCCGGGCGGGGCTTGGTCGACGCCGGGGTTGGTGGCTTGGTTGTCGCCTTTCGTGAGGAAGCCGGATCGGCTGACGCCGAGGTTGAAGGTGCCTTCCTCGGGGATGGTGATGCTGGCGTCCTCGAAGGTGCATCGGTAGATGGGCTGACGGGCGCACTGGGCGTCCTCGGGTTCCGTCCACGCGGGGGTCCATTCGACGGTGTATCGGGTTTCGTCGTCCACCTCGTCGACCTCGACGAACGTGAGGGCTCGGTGAAGGATGAGCACCGGGCGCCCGTCGATGATGGCCCGGTAGGCGATCACGTCCCCGGGGTCCCCGAACGAGTCCCCGTCGGGGTTGGCGAACGTGTCGACGTCGTCGGGGCTGTCGACCTCGTGCAACAGGACCAGGTCCCCGGGGTCGAGGGTGCCCATGCGGCCGAAGCTGATGTTCTCGTCCATGGCGGTGCCTTCCCCTTGGCGGTACTCGTCGGGGTCGACGTGCATCATGGAGTTGGTCTCGACCACCACGACGGGGGGCCAGACTCCCGTGTAGAGGTACAGCGCCCCGAAGAGGGCGCCCACGCCCAGGGCGATGTAGACGAGGTCCTTGTACCGGTCGAGGCCCACACCTCACCGTGCACAAGGCCCCTTATAAAGCATCGGGAAGGTCAGGCATCCAGGAGGGTGGTCTGGCGTTTGGGGTTGTAGTCGGCGACCCCGTCGACGGTGGAGTCCTCCCGTAGCACGGACTTGGTCCCGTCCAGGGGGACGCTCATCTGGATCTCCTTGGTGCGTCCGTACCGGCCCTTGCTTTTGACCTGGGCGTTGATCAGGCCGAGCATGTCTAGCTCGCTGATCAGGTCCGTGATGCGGCGCTGGGTGAGCACGTCCACGTCTGCTCGCTCGCACAGCTCTTTGTATGCGTCGTAGACCTCGCCCGTGATGAGGGCTTGGCGTTTCTTGGACTCCCCGATGCCGGTCTCCTCACCCAGCAGGATCGCCAGGAGCAGCATCTTGGATTGGAGGGGGAGGGTCCGGACGACCTCCGTGACGCGGTCGAGTTCGATCTTGCTTTGGGCCTTGCGCACGTGCTCGGAGGTCGCGTGGTTGACCCCCTCGCGCTCGGCCAGCTCTCCGGCGACGCGCAGAAGGTCCAGCGCGCGCCGTGCATCGCCGTGCTCTTGCGCGGCGAAGGCTGCGCACAGGGGGATCACCTCGTCCTCGAGGCAGTCCTCGTTGAAGCCCATGGTCGCTCGCTGCTCGAGGATGTCCCGTAGCTGCTCGGCGTTGTAGGGGGGGAAGATGAGTTCCTCTTCACCCATGGAGGATCGGACTCGAGGGTCCAGGAAGTCGGTGAACTTGAGGTCGTTGCTGATGCCGATCAGGCTCACCTTGGCGGTCTCGAGGTCCTCGTTGATGCGGCAGAGTTGGTAGAGGATCCCGTCCCCGTCTTTGAAGATGAGGTTGTCGACCTCGTCGAGGATGATGATGACGATGCCGTCTCGGTCCTCGATGCGGTCGCGTAGCTTGGAGTAGACTTCGTCGGTGGGCCATCCCGTGAAGGGGACGCGTTCGTTCCATTCCGTGATCAGGTGGTTGGTGATGTGGGTGAGCACGCGGTATTGGGTGTCGACGACCTCGCAGTTCACGTAGATGTAGTGGATGGGGACATCGCGTTCTTGTCCTGCCTTGACGAGCTCTTGCCCGACGTACTTGGTGCAGGCGGTCTTCCCGGTGCCGGTCTTCCCGTAGATGAAGACGTTGCTTGGCGTTTGCCCGCGGACGGCGGCCACGAGCACGGAGGCCAGCTGGTCGATCTGTTGGTCCCGGTGCGGGAGCTCGTCGGGCGTGTAGGACGGGCGTAGCACCTCGCGGTTGTCGAAGATGGGCTCCGAGTTGAGGAACGGGTCGAATAGGTCCTCTCGTGACAGCGTGTTCACTCCTCCTGTGTCTGCACTTGATCCCATGCCGGGCGGACCCCCCTCAGGCTCCGCGTCCTGCGGCCAAGTGGGTTCGGCGTGCACGAGGCACACACCCCCCCTTTGACTTAAGGATTTCGCGAGTCGGCTCTCAAAACGTTCGGACGAATCTGACCCCCTTGTTTCAACTGGAGCGTGAGCGTCTAGCGCGCGGCTACCCCCCTCTGCCCTTAAACAGGGTTGACATATGGGCCACAGATTTCGGTTCCATCTGAAACATCCGCTGAGCGGTGAAACGGAACCCTCCACACAAGCTGAAAATAGAGGAAGGTACAGTATATTTCTGGCTCGAGGAACGATGGTCGGGGGAAGAGGACGATGCTTCGAGGTCGGAGCCCCGGGAGGGAGTTTATACGCCGGGGGAGACCATTCCAAATGGAACGCAATGCGCAAGAGGGCAGCGATCCTGGCCACCTCGGATGACCTCTCCGAGATACGAGACCTGGTCTCCTCCTTGGGCTATGTCGTGACCTCGGAGCAGGTGCAAAACAGGTCCCACCCCGACCCCCAGACCTTCTTCGGCAGCGGCCGCCTCGAGTCCGTTCGCCAGGCCCTCGAGGACGGGGAGATCGACGCGGACGCCATCATCGTAGCCGGCGAGCTGACCCCCTCGCAGGTGCTTCGCTTGGAGACCACCCTCTCGCGCCCCGTCTTCGACCGCGTGCGCCTGATCCTCGAGATCTTCCGTGACCGGGCCCACCACGAGGAGGCCAAGCTCCAAGTCGAGCTGGCCCGCCTCGAGTACGAGCTTCCTCTGCTCCAGGAGGCCATCCACCAAGCCAAGACCGGCGAGCGCCCCGGGTACCAAGCGGGCGGAGCCACCGCGTACGAGACCCAGGTCGACCACGTCCAAGGCCGGATGAAGCGGATCCGAGACGAGCTGGAAAGCCTCAAACAGGACCGGGACCTGCGACGCAAACACCGCCGACACGGCGGCTTCTGGCAGATCTCCCTCGCCGGGTACACGAACGCCGGCAAATCAACGCTGCTCAACGCGCTCACCGAAGCCCGCGTCACGACAGAGAACCGGCTCTTCTCCACGCTTGAGACGCGCACCCGCCGCATCGGAGGCGACAACGGGAAGCGAAGCCGCATCCTCCTCACCGACACCGTCGGGTTCATCGAGGACCTC
Source organism: uncultured Thermoplasmatales archaeon (assembly GCA_964581775.1). GTDB lineage: Archaea > Thermoplasmatota > SW-10-69-26 > SW-10-69-26 > SW-10-69-26 > PWVY01. Next base: position 10,891 of record CAZOQA010000025.1, read on the forward strand.
CCCCCGTGGCTCGTGGAAGCCTTCCACGCCACGCTCGAGGAGATCGCCTACAGCGACCTCGTGCTCCTGGTCGTCGACGCCTCCGATCCCACGGACGAACTCGAACGCAAACTCGCCTCCAGCATCGACACCCTCCGCGGGTTCCTCGCCGACCACGACCGCACAGACCTCATCGAGAACCTTTTCCTCGTGTTCAACAAGACCGACCAAGCCCCCTCCCGGGACTGGGGGCCCCTGGCCTCCCGCTGGGGCCTCTCCCACAGGTACGCTGTCGTGTCGGCACGCACCGGCGACGGTCTCGAAGAGCTGCTCAGCGACGTCCGCGACGCGATCCCCGACCGGCACGTCTTCCGCTTCGAGCTTCCCAACCGCGGCGAAACCTACCAGCTGCTCGACCACCTCGACCACGTCGGAGAGCTCGAAGAGGTCCGCGAACGCTCCACCGTCACCGCGCGGGCCGCGCTTCCCACCTCGAAGGTCGACAACGTCAAGGAACGCGTACGAGAGATCGACGGCGACATCCACCCCGTCGCGTGAGCCTCAACCCTGATCCTCGAAGCGATCCAACCGAGCCTGGCCCTCCTCCTCCAACCGCTCGTGCGCCGCCACCAACACGTCCCGGCTGTCCTCGAACGTGACCCGATCCAACGCCTCCTCGAGCCCGAACCACCCCACCTCGGTGTGCTCCTCCGGCGCCCCCACCCTCACATCCCGCTCGGGCGTGAGCGCCAAGAAGAAATCCACCCGCTTGTCGACCACGTCCCCACCCCGACGGAACGTGTACGAGATCCCCTCCTGGAACCCCTCCACGAACCCCGCCTCCGAGACGCCCGTCTCCTCCTCGAGCTCCCGCAGAACGGTCTCCCGCAACGACTCCCCCTCCTCCACGTGCCCCTTGACGTGACCCCAATGCCCCCCGCGATACTTCAACAACAAGTACACCGGATCCGGCGTCAACCTCGCCACCACCGCTCCCGCCGAACGCTCCTCACGCATCGAACACGCCCACCAACCCCCCGTGTCCTCTTCAACCCCCTCCAACGCTCACCCGAACCCTTTTCTCTCCACGATCCTGCTCCACGCACCGCCTTCCCTGGGTGAACACGGATGACCAGCAACGCTCACCGCCTCCCCGGCACGGTCCGTCCCCGCTACTACGACCTCCACATCGAAGCCGATCCCGACGAGGACACCTTCCAAGGCCGCGCCACCATCTGGATCGTCTCCGACGACCCCTCACGGACCTTCCGCCTCCACGCGCGCGACATGGACATCACCGGGGTAAAGATCAAAGAAGGCAACACGATCTACCGAGGCACTGCGACGCTCGACCCCGACGACGAGACCGCCACGCTGACCTTCCCCGAGAAGGTGCCCGCAGGTCAGGCCCGCCTCATCCTCGAATACACCGGCACCGTCGACGAAGGCATGGCCGGGCTTTACCTCTCCCAAAGCGGGGACGAACGCTGCCTCGTCACGCAATGCGAAGCCACCGACGCCCGAGCCGTGTTCCCCTGCTTCGACGAACCCCCCTACAAAGCCCCCATCCGATGGACCGTCACGACCCCCGACCCCTACACCGTGCTCACCAACGGCGCCCTCGACGAGAAGACCGAGCACGACGACGGGACCGCCACCTGGCGCTTCAAAGCAACCCCTTCCATCTCCACGTACCTCGCCGCGCTCGCCGTCGGCACGTTCGAACCCACCCAACAAGCCCAACGAGGAGAGGTCCCCTTCCGCGTGTGGGCCCCGGGAGGCAAACAATCCCTCGGCACCCAGGCCCGCGATTTCGCCACCGAGCTTCTCCCCTGGTACGAGACCTACTTCGACGTCCCGTACCCCTTCAAGAAGTACGACCAGCTCGCCGTGCCGAGCTTCGCCTTCGGCGCCATGGAGAACGTCGGGCTCGTCGTCTTCCGCGACTCCCTGTTGCTCATGCAGGACGAGACCGCCAGTTGGGACCAGCGCAAAGCCATCGACCGCGTGGTCGCGCACGAGTTCGCCCACATGTGGTTCGGCAACCTCGTCACCATGGAATGGTGGGACGATCTCTGGCTCAACGAGGCCTTCGCCGAATGGATCGCCCACAAAGCCGTCGACGAGCTCGAACCCACGCACGACGCCTGGCACGACTTCCAAAAGCGCACCGCCCAAGCCCTCGACACGGACGCCCTCCACGCCACGCACCCCATCTACCACCCCGTCGAGACGCCCGAGCAGGCCATGGAGATGTTCGACACCATCACGTACGGGAAAGGCTCCGCCGTCATGCGCATGCTCGAAGCCTACCTCGGCCCCGAAGCCTTCCGGCAAGGCCTGCGCACGTACGTGGACACCTTCGAAAAGGACAACGCGCAAGGCCAAGACCTCTGGCGACACCTCGCCCAAGCCAGCGACGAACCCGTCGAGGACATCATGCAAACCTGGATCACGCAACCTGGACACCCCACCCTCCGCGTGGACAAGCAGGGCTCGACGCTCACCCTCCAACAACACCCCGCGCGGGCAAGCCCCCGCCAAGAGCCCCGCGAGGCCACCTGGCCCGTCCCCATCGTGCTGCGGCACGGGGACGACGGGACCACCACACGCCAACGAACCGTGCTCGACCAAGACACCGCCGAGGTCACGCTCGACGCCGAAACAGACCCCGACTGGATCGTACCCAACGCGGACGCCATGGGCTTCTACCGATCCCGCCTGAGCGAGGACCTCCTCGACTCGGCCCTCGACCACATCGACCAGCTCACCCCCACCGAGCGCGCCCGCCTGCTCCACGACGAATGGGCCAACCTCAAAGCCAACCAACGCGACCCCGAGAGCTTCCTCAAGACCCTGGACACCCTCACCAAGAACGCTGAACACCACGCCGTCCTCGATGCCCTCACCACGACGCTAAGCCACCTCGAAACCTACCTCGAAAGCCACGCAAGCGACGAGGCCCTGGAGGGGCTGCGCGCGTGGACCCGAGAGCGCCTTCCCCAGCTACCCTCACCCCTGGAACCCTCCCCCGAGGACGACCCCAGCGAAGGGACCCGACGCGCGATCCTGCTCCAGGCGACCGCCGGCATCGCGCAAGACCCCGATGCTCAAGGCCTCGCCACGAGCCTCGCCCAACGGGAACGGGACGACCCCGCCAGCACGCACCCCGACCTCGCCGGCACCGCCGTCCGCCTCAACGCACGCTACGGCGACGAAGCCACCTGGGACAAGCACCGAGCCCTCTACGAGGAACGCCGCGACCAACACCGCTCCCCCCAAGAGGTCGACCGCTACCTCCACAGCTTCCCCCAGTTCCGCGACCCCACCCTCGTGGAGAAGACCCTCCGCCTGCTCGACGACGGCACGGTCCCCAAACAGGACATCGGGCCCCTGCTTGCCAAGATGCTCAACCATCCCCACAGCCAAGACGCGGCCTTCGAGCACGTCAAAGCGAACCTGGACACGCTCAAACGGCGCATCGGCCCCGCGTGGGTCACCCGCATCGTGGAAGCCTCCAGCCAACTCGCCCCCGCCCGACGCGAGGAGGTCATCGGCTTCTGGAGGAAAAGCCTCGACGGGCTCGCCCAAGAGGCCCTCAACAGGGCCGACGAACGCATGCTCCACAGAGGCCACGTCGTCGAGCAGGTGATCCCCGAGTTGGCCACCCGCCTCGAGAGCCACGCCTGACGGGCCCGAGCCCCGGCACCGAAGGGTTCTTCCTCCAGGCAGACGCAACCAACCCTCATGGGACAAGCGCGTCGCTTCCTCGACCCGGACGAGGCCACCGACGAGGACTACAGGCGACACCTCGATGAGACCGCCTACCGCGTCACGCGGGAAGCCGGCACCGAGCGCGCCTTCACGGGCGACCTCTATGACGAGAAACGGGACGGGATCTACCGGTGCGTGTGCTGCGGAGACGCCCTCTTCGAGAGCCAAGCCAAGTTCGAATCCGGATCCGGGTGGCCCAGCTTCTACGAGCCCCTCGAGGACGCGCCGGTCGGCGAGCGCCGGGATACCTCGCACGGGATGGTGAGGACCGAAGCGATCTGCGAGCGCTGCGATGCGCACCTGGGGCACGTGTTCGACGACGGGCCGGATCCCACAGGGTTGCGTTACTGCATCAACTCGGCAGCCCTGGTCTTCGAGCCCGACGAGGCGTGATCAACCCCGGTGCAGCCGCTCCTCGAAGTCCAGCTTCTCCCACCACCCCGTCACGGTCGCATCTTTGAGCACCTCGATCAGCCGTTTCGCGCTGTCGGTTTCTAGCATCTGCTCGGTGTCCTCGATCCAGGCCTCCGCGCTGGGGTGACCGTTGTCCATGTAGTGGCGGGCCTGGATGGCGGCCTCCAGTTTGTCCGCGTCCTTCGCGATCCGTCCGCCCAACGAGTCGCCCTTCTCGCAGGCTTCCCAGAGTTCGTGCACTTCGCTGCCGAAGTCCCCCAGCTCCTCCAGCTGCTCGCGTGCTGCGCGCGTCTCGGCCCGCTCCGTGTAGAGCTTGGCCACGTGGTCGAGGTCGGTGACGCGGGTCTCGCCGATGTCGTGGAAGACGACCATGGTGCACACGCGCTCGGGGTCGGGGTGGTCTTCCATGTGCGCCAGCACGTAGGCAAGCTGGGCGGCCCGTAGGGAGTGCTCGGCCACGGTTTCGGGCCGGTCGACCCCGGCCCTGAACCACCCGGTCCTGGGCAGGCGTTTGAGCTGGCCCAGCTCGAACATCCAGTCGAGCACGCGGTCCTCGTCGGGGGTTTGCGCCATCGCGCCGTCAAGCGGGTCCCGCGGCTTAAGGGGTCAGGGTGGTCCTCGGTCGTGCGCTTGCGGGAGCGAGCGGGTCTCGACCACGCCGGTGAGTTCGGCGCCGGACATGGCGAACACGAGCATCCCGCTGACGAGCACGACCGTCATCGCGGCTACGCTCAGGGGGGCCAGGGCGGGCACGAGCAGCACGCCGAGACCGGCGAGCAGCATGATCCCCGCGCTTTTGCGGCTGTGGGGCAGATCCTGGTGGGCGAGGAACGCGTTGTAGCCGCCGAGGATCCCGACCACGAGTCCCGCGGCGAAGAGGGCGACGGCGGCCGACGTGGGCATCGCGAACACGAGGGGAGAGGCCACGAGCGCGGCTGCGACGGCGAGGTTCGTGTAAGCGAACACCTCGAGCGCAGACGAACGCCTTGCCATGGCCTATCATGGACTGCTCTGGTTGAAAACGGTTACTCCTCATCCTTGGGCGCCGTGAAGTCCTTACGAGGGGCGCTCCTGACGGGAACGATGGCGCCTGCGCAACGCACGGAAACGTACCCCACCGACCGTTTCACCCGGTTCGTGGGCATCGAGGAGGTCCACCTGGAGGGGACCGGCCGCATCCGGGCCGAGATCCAGATCGAGGACCATCACCTCAACGAGGGCGGCGTCGTGCACGGCGGGCTGCTGTCGACGCTGCTCGACGTCGTCATGGGAAGCGCCGTCGTGTCCACCATCGACCTGGAAGGCGGGGAATGGTGCGCGACGCAGTCCCTGAACACGGACTTCATCCGTCCCGCCACGGAGGGCCCCCTCCACGCGGTCGGGGAGGTCGACCGCCGGGGCACGTTAGCGGCGAACGCGACGGGACGCGTCCAGAACCAGGACGAGGAGGTCGTGGCGAGGGCCACCGGCGTGTGGGCCATCCGCCGAAGCGGCGACTGAACCGGACGCTCAGGGCTTACACGAGGCCTGGCTCGCCGGCCGATTCGAGCTGGTCTTGCTGCTCGTGGCGGCCCTCGAGGAGCTTGACCGCGTCGTCGTACCCGAGCGTCCACAGCTTCTCTGCGTCGTCCTCCCGGAAATCCAGGATGGACGTCTCCAGTTGCTTGTCGGGTGCGATGAGGTCGATCTCGATGTAGCGCCAGTAGTCCGCGGCTTGCCCGGAGAGCACGAGCTCGTTGATCTCTTGGGCCCGGTCGAGGTCCTGGCGCAGAGCCCGCTGGTTCACGATGTCGACGACTCGATCGAAGGCTTCCGCCAGGCTCGAAGGTGGATCGGGCGCCACGCGGTTCACGGGTTCGTTCACGATCGCGTAGATGCGCGTGGCCCCATCCTCGATGGCCGGCTGCAAGGGCGTGCTCGTCATCAGGCCCCCGTCCCAGAGGTGGCGACCGTCGACCGGTTCGGGCTCGAAGAGCAACGGGACCGCGGTGCTGGCGAGAACGGTCTTGGGCGTGGCGGTCTCGTTCGTGAACGTGACCCGCTCTCCCGTCGCCACATCCACGGCCGTGAACCGCAGATCCACTCGCGAGCGACGGACCGCGTCCCAGTCCACCTCCTCTCGCAACAGGTCCTCCAGGACCTGGTTGTCGCGAACGTGCGTCCACGAGCCCAAGCGGTACACGTCGCGGCGGTACGGCAGGAACCCGGGTTCGCACGCCTTCCGCCACAACCGCTTGATCTCGGAGGGAGGGCAACGGGAGGCGACGAGCGTGGCCAAGATCGCGCCCACGCTGGTCCCCGTGACGATCTCCGGCTGGAAGCCGTGCTCCGTGAGAGCCTCGTAGACCCCGATCTGGTAGGCCCCCCGCGCTCCGCCCCCGCTGAAGACGAGCGCGTCCACGAGCCTCATCGTCTTCGTTCTCCGATTTGAAGCCCTGGCCCAGTCCCCTTCTTCCCGGAGCCCCTGGAAGGCTTTTCCCGCTCGAGACCCTTCCCGGCCCCGATGTCCGTGGACGAGGACGCCGCGGCAGGCGCGCTTTTGGGCACGTTCGCGGGGGACGCGTTGGGGATGCCGTTCGAGGGGGCCTCGCCCGAGCGGATCCGGGACGAGCACGGCCGCATCACGCGCATGGGGGAGGCCCGGGCGGGCAAAGGGACCTACACGGACGACACGCAGACCATGATCGCGCTGGCCGAGTCCCTGATCGCCGAGGAACGCGTGGACCCGCAGGCGCTCGCTCGAACCCTCGTCGATCACCACGACCCGGCTCGAGGGTACGGGCAGGGGACCACGCGCGTGTTCCGGATGCTGAACGAGGGCGTCCCTGTCGAGGAGGCTGCCGCGCGCGTGTTCGATGGGGGAAGCTACGGGAACGGGGGCGCTATGCGCACCGCGCCCGTGCCCGTCGCGTACGCCGGCCGTCCCGACGAGATGGATTGCGCGACCCGGGCCGCGTGCCGCGTCACGCATGCCCACCCGCTCGGGATCCAGGGCGCCCTCGTGCAGGCCCACGCGATCGACTGGGCGCTTGGTCGCGACCCGGGACAGGCCGACGGGGTAGGGCTTGTGCGTGCCGCGCTGTCCTCGCTGGACGAGGCCCTCGACGACGGGCGCTACCGCGACCGCCTCGAGGACGCCGCACGCCTGCTCGAGGCGGGCGCTCCCCTGGACCCGGTCAAGGCAGCCCGCCACCTGGGCAACGACAGCCGAGCCTTCGCGAGCGTGCCCGCGGCCGTGTACGCCGCCGCCGCTCACGCGGGCTCTTTCCAAGCCGCGGTCTCGTACGCGGTCTCCTTGGGCGGGGACACGGACACGGTCGGCGCGATGGCCGGCGCGATCAGCGGGGCCCTGCACGGGGCATCAGGCATCCCGGAGGCCTGGATGGACGTTCTGGAGGAGGGGCCCAAGGGGCGCGAGCACGTCCGAAGCTTGGGCGTGAAGGTTGCACGGCTTGATCCTGATCCTCCAGGTCCCCGATGAGTCGACCGGCTGTTTTTTCCGGTGGACCGCGATTAGGCCGGGAGACGACCCATGACCGGCTTCCTGGAGGACCGTTCGCAAGGCCGCCCCGTGGAGCTCGTGCTGCTCACCGCGGACGCGAGCGTGGGGAAGGCCATCCAGGAGGCGTTGCAGGAGGCTCCCTCGACCATCACGGTGACCACCGTCGAGACCGCGGAGCAGGCGCTGGCCTCGGTCCCTCAGGCGCGCGACGATCAGCTCTTCCCCGCCGCTACGCTGCTGCTGGCCGACCGGGTCTCTGCCCCTGAGCCCGCCCGAGCGCTTCTGGACCGTCTCAAGTCCACACCCTCCAAACGCCGAGCCCCGGTGATCGTGCTCGTCGAGGACCCCGAGGACGTGATGGGGCTCTACCGATCCTACGCGAACGCGCTCGTCTCCTGGCCGTCTGATCATCAGGCGCGCGTCGAGCGCCTGCGGGCCATGCTCGAGTTCTGGCTGACCGTCCCGGCCCTGCCGTGACCGGTCACGGCTCCAGATCCTCGACCCCTTCGACCGGACGGGGCGCGCTCGGGGGCGACCAATCGAACGCGGCTTCCAGGAACCCTCCCGTAAGGCCCCCCGTGATGCCCCACACGGTCGTCTCGGGGTCCAGGTGCCAGTAGTGCAAAAGCAACCCCGCCTGAGCCCCGGATGTCAACCGGCGACCTTCGTACGAGCGCACCGTCATCGCCCGGCCGAACGTCCCCTCCCCGGCCCCGATGGCCTCGCCCACGCCCCCCGGCGGGGACCCCTTGCCTTCCAGCAACCCCCCCAACGGGACCATCAGCCGCTCCTCCACCTCCCCAGGCGTAAGCGGGTCCCTCAGCGCCGCGCCCGGGTCCACAAGCCCCACGAACGCCCGCACCCACACGCCCCCCCTCGTCTCCAGATCCATCGCGTGGCCCAACACGGTCACGTCCCCCGGCACGATGCCCACCTCCTCCCGCGTCTCGCGCAGGGCTGCCTGCTCGAGATCTTCGCCCTCCGCCCGCCCGCCCCCCGGGAAGCTCACCTCGCCCGGGTGCGTGGGCAGGTGCTCCGAGCGGCGCGTGTACAGCACCATCGGGACGCCCCCTACCGGGACCAACGGGATCAGCACGCTCGACGCGCCCACGGGGACCTCCCCCGCGGGATGCTCCGGAAGACGGGACCCGATCCGTTCGCTCCATCCCTCCCCCCAGGGGGAGGATGCATCCCACCACGGTTGCTCGCTACCCGGCACCACGCGGCCTAACGGATGCAGAAACAAGACGTTTCCCACCGCTCCCCTCCCAGGCGTCCCTTCAACGACGTATCGACAACGTTGATGGTCACCCGCCACCCAGGAAGGGTGCCTCGCCATGAGGCACCCCGGGCTCCGCGTCGCCTCCGCGGGACTCCCAAACCGCCCCGCGACGCCCCCGGGGTCTTCCTCTCACCCCCACGGTTCGACGACGCATCGAGAACCCTCAAATACCCCCGGGCCCCAAGAAGGGACGCCTCCCCATGAGGCACCGCCCGGGGCTCCGTCGCCTCCGTGACTCCCCTTGCCCGACGCCCCCGGGCACCCCCTTTCTCTACCCGTCCTCACCGGACGTATGCCACAAACCAAGCGCCGCGATCACGGCAAGAGCGAACCCCCCCACCGCGACTTCCCACCCCCCGAACGCCGCCCACGCAGGGCCTCCTGAGAAGACGCCGTACGCCATCCACGCGATCCCCGCCACGCCCGTCAACCCCACGAGCCTCGACAACCACCGGGACGCCAGCCCCACGCTCGCGAACCGAGCCATCCCCATCGCGCCCACGCCCGCCGCCAACGGAAGCGCCCACAACCGCGTCCCCACCAACGAGCCCGCGGCTACAAGCAAGGCTCCCGTCGCGCCCACATGGAACACAGGCCACCCAAGCTTGACCGCGATCGCCGCCAACGCCAATGCGGCCCCCCACGCCCCAAGCGTGACCACTCCGAAGGACTGCCACGCCCACTCGTGCAGCATCAAGGCGACCACCGCGAACCCGAGCGTCACCCCGAACGTGACAGGGCCCGCCAGGAACCGACGCAACGACACGACCCTTCCACGAGCGGCCCCTCCCTTGAGCCTACCGAAAGGTGCCACGTCCCCCGACGCGATCGCGCGGGCCTGCTGGGTGGGGTTCAAGACCGAAGCCCCCTGTCCAGTCCCCCGTGGACGCGCCCCGCCTGGCCCGCTACCCCTTCCACCCGGACGCGATCCAGCTCGTCCAGGAAGAAGGCCCCCCCCTCGGCCGGCTCCTCGACGCGAAGGCCTGGTCCACAGCTCGAACCCAAGGGCGCGACCGCGTGCTCGCATGCCTCGACGGCGACCCCGCGCCCGCCTCCCACGCCGCCAACGACCACGAAGCCCTCGTCGACATCCTCGGCTACGTGACCGCCCGTCTGATCGTCTCCACCCTCGACGACCGCCTCCTGGTCAACAGGTTCGCGACCGCCGAGAGCCGACGCGTCGGCATCAGCCTCAGCGACGACCCCGAGCCCGTGCTCGTCGAGGTCGCCGACGCCTTGGGGATTCCCGTCGAACCCCGCCCCCACGACGACGTCCATGAGGTCCCCTTCCCCGCGTACCTGACCGCCTCGCAAGACCTCTCCTCCATCGAGTGGAAGCTCGTCAACCGCACCCTCGACGACGGCCGCGTCCTCCTCCCTCACGACACCACCGTCCGCCTTGTCCAGGAAGCCCTCAAGCGACGCCTCGCCCACGAGCTCCCCCTCGACCTCCCCTCGGACGTGGAAGAAGCCATCGAACCCCTGACCCGCCCCGTGGAAAGCAAGCTCAGCGATCTGCGCTCCGGCCGCACCGAGCTCGACGTGGACGAGGTCCGCCCCGACCGGTTCCCGCCCTGCATGACGAGCATCGTGAACGCCATCCACGCCGGAGAGAACGTCAGCCACGAAGGCCGCTTCGCCATCGTAGCCTTCCTTCACACCGTGGGCATGGACCGGGACGGCATCATCAACGAGCTGTTCCCCAACGTCCCCGACTTCGCCAAGGACGTCACCGAGTACCAGGTCGACCACATCACAGGTCAGAAGAGCAAGGAAGCCTACACGCCGCCCGGCTGCTCCTCGCTGCAAACCTACGGGCTTTGCCCGATGATGCAGCGAAGCGAGGACGAGTGGGACGACTGGTGCGCCCACGAGAAGATGAACCACCCGCTCACGTACTACCGCTGGGGCCTCTACGTGGACGAGCAACGGGACGGCGAAAACCAGCCCGAAGCCTCCACGGAAGACGAAGAGGAAGAAGCCGCCGCGCCCGAAGAAGCCTGACGCAGCCAACCCCTTACCAAACCGGCCACGTGCCCTTCTCGACGAGCTCCAACACGTTGCCGTCCGGATCCTCGAAGTAGATCGAATCCCCCGACCCCCAAGACTCCTCGTGCGTCACCGCCACGCCTTGCTCTTCGAGCCGGTCCCTCCAAGCCTCCAGCTCCTCCACGCCGAACGCCACATGCTGCCGACCGCGCGCCCCGTGCGCGGGGACGCTGTTCTCCTGGGGCTTCTCCGTCAACGACGCGTCGAACAGCATGAACATCGTGTCCCCTGCGGCCAGGAACACGTCCCGGGGAGGCGACCCGGCCATCCGGGTCAACCCCAGAACCTCCTCGTACCAATCCGCGGCAGCCTCCACGTCCTCGACGTACACGCACGTCTCCAACACGCGAGGTGTCTCGGTCTCCATCGTGGGTCAGCCTCCGGTCGGATGCGGCTGCTCCACGATGAGGTTTGGGCCAAGCGCTAGAACTGGGGGTCGCCTTTCGCCTCCAAGTCCTCCCGCCCGAGGGACTTGTAGATCGAGCGTCGGTGGAAGCGCTCGTTGAGGTGCACGAAGAAGTTCCCGTCCCCGTCTGTGAGCAGGTCCGTGTACGCGTACTCGTAGGGCACGAGCTCGGGCGAGGCGACGCTCGTGGCCAGCACGATGAGATCGTCCTGGTCGACGTCGGGCGTCTGCCTCTTGCCGGCCTCGCGCAGGTGGTCCGCGTTCAGCGTCTTGTTCGTCATCGCCTGCAGCGCGACCTCCTCGGGGACCGGTTTGAGGAAGCGAGCCATCGCGTCCGCGACACGAGGGCCCGGGGATAAGCGTTGCGGGGTCGTCGGGGGTCAGCTCTGGACGGGGTCGTCGTTGAGCGGGGTCCCCTTCGGGAGGGCGCGTTGGATCGCGCGCCAGACGCGGGCTTCCGCGTCGCGGGCGATCTTCTCGACCTCGGGGTTGCCCACGAGCTCTAGGGCGGCGGTGGGCTTCATCGCGCTCACGATCGTGCCCCCGTCGTCGCCGGCGTACAGGGTCACGTTGCATGGGAGCAACACGCCCAGGTCGGGCTCGGCGGCGAGGCCCTGGTCGGCCAGCGCGGGGTTGCAGGCTCCCAGGATCCGATGCTCCTCGCGGTCCACGCCGAGCTTCTGCTTGAGCGTGGCTTGAACGTCGATCTCCGTGAGCACGCCGAACCCTTCCTCGGCGAGCTCCTCGCGCACGCGTTCTTCCACGTCGCTGATCGCGTCCTGCGTGCGCATCTTCATCGCGTACTCCATCGAGGACACCGTGCCCCCCAGGCCCGAGGTCCCCCTTAGGGGTTGCCGGTGCATCAAACTCTTCACGCCCGGCGCATGATGCACCTGCGTGACGCGGGTGGATGTCCCCTACTACGAGCAGACCAGCCAGTTCACGTGCGGGCCCGCGTGCGTGCTCATGACCGTGGCCGCGCTGGACCGGGACCCGTTCGAGCTGGCGCGCGTGGCCGAGTTCGACGTCTGGCGCCGCACCATGCTCGTGGGCACGGGCGGCACGGACGCGTTCGGTCTCAGCTTGCCGTTCATCGATCGCGGGTACGAGGTGCGCATCTTCAACGAGAAGACGCCCACGATCCCGCGCGCGCTTTTGCAGTCCTTCCTCACCGAGGAGGATGCGCGCCTTGCGGCCTGGTCCAGCAAGGAGGCCCGCCAGGAGGCCATGCGCAGCGGGGCCCGCATCGTCGAGCGCGCCCCCACCGTCCGGGACCTGGAAGAGGGCCTCGAGGAGGGATGGGTCCCGAACTGCTTGGTGGGGATGCAGGAGCTTCACGGGGAGGAGATCCCTCATTGGATCGTCGCGTTCGCGGCGGACGAGGACGGGATCCACTTCCACGATCCTTATCCCCCGCGCGGGGACGCCCACCTCGTCCGGGACCGGGACCGGTTCCAGAAGATGCTCGACGACATCCAACGGCTGGATGCGGCCCGGGCGATGGTGCTCGCGCGCCGCCCCCGGGACCGCGATCCGCGACCCGGGCAGGCCCAGGCGGACCGGGAAGCTCCCGGGCCGTGAGGCTGGCGCACCGGGAGACGCGCAAACTATTTACGCACCGGGCGGGTGAGGTGGGAACCGAGCGGTTCCACCCGCTCTCGTGGTCCCCATGGCCAGGTTCCCAGAAGCCGAGGAACGTCTGCTCAACAAGCAGATTTGCATGAAGTGCGACGCCCGCAACGCCCCCCGGGCTACGCGTTGCCGCAAGTGCAACGCGAAACAGCTGCGGCCCAAGGCGGTCGAGACGCGCGGCGTCTAGGCTGGACCATGACGCCTCGGACGCTCACGATCTCCTGCCCCGGGTGCGGGATGGAGTTCGAAGAGATCACGGTGGACGAGGCCGAAGACATCCTCTTCAACGGGTGCTCGACCTGCCGGGAAGGCACCCCCGTTCGGCCCTTCTGATGCCACCTCGTCCGGCGTAGGCTTTTAGCCTGGAAACGCGCATCGGTGCCCGTGGCCCTAGAGCGGATCCGCGACCAGCTGTCGAAGGGCGCCGACGCGGTGCAGGATGCCGCCTTGCGCTTGAGAAGCGGGCTCGCCTCGGAACGGGCCCGTCAGCAGCTTGAGGACGAGCTGGACAGGTTGTTCTCCGAGCTCGGCGTAGAGGTCTACCAGCGCATCTCGCGCGGGGACCCGGTCGAGGAGTCCGTGGTGGTGGAGGATCTCATCGACCAGATCGAGGAGGTCGAGCAGCGCTTAGAGAACGCGACGGGGCCCGCCTGAGGCGCTTGCATGGCGATCCACGAATCCATCGGGCCGGAGGCGCTTGTCGCGGCCCTCGTCGTCGCCGCCATCATCGTGGCGCTGTACCTCGTGTTCAGCGGGTTCGCCATGGTGGGCATCCGACCGTTCGAGGTGGTGCTGTTGCTGTTCATCTCCCCCTTGATCGCCTGGATCAACCTGCCCGTGTACCCGGCGCCGGGCGTCATCTACGGCGTGAACGCGGCCGGGTTGCTTGTCCCGCTTTTCTTGAGCGTGCGGTTCTTGACGACGGACCGGCTGCCCGTGTGGAAGGGGGTGGTGGGGACCGGCATCGTCACCATCGTGGCGTTCCAGGTCTCTTCCGTGGTCCCGGACCAGGGCATCCTTGTGCCCTCCTTGCCGTTGGTCGTGTCCACGGCCATCGTGGGCATCGGGCTGGCGTGGGACCGCTGGAGGGAGCTGGGGCCGGCCACGTACGTGAGCGGGGCCATGGGGACGCTGATCGGGGCGGACCTGTTGAACCTGCCCGCGTTCATCGATCCGGGCCGGGAGGAAGCGATGTTCGCCGTGATCGGGGGGGCGGGGACCTTGGACGCGATCTATTTGATCAGCCTGTGGGCGGTCGTGGCCACGATCCTGGCCGTCCTGTTGGCTCGGTTGACGGGCGCGGACCGCGCCTAGCGCGTGACGGTCCGGTCCCACGCGTTGCTTGGGAGATCGTCGTACACGGTCTCGTGGCTGGGACGGGTCGCGGGGGTTCCCTTCGCGGTCTCTTCGACCTCGTCCCAGCGGACGGTCCAGTAGAAGGCTCTGCGCAGGTTCCCGTCCTCGTTCTTGAACTCCTCGCGGCGGAAGTCCAGCAGCTTTTGTTCTTCGAGCGTGTAGAACATCGAGCGCAGATCGGTGGACAGCTCCTCGTCGTCGAGCTCCTCGTCCCCGTTGAACGCCATCAGCACGAGGCTTGCCACCTCGCTGGCGTCCTCGGCGCGCATCTCGAGGGCGTTCATGAGGGCCTTGGCGAGCTTGCCCTGCTGGTCCGTGCTCGCGCTTGCAAGCTGAGCTTGCATCACGAGGACCTCCGGGTCATCGCTTGGCAGGCTTGCTGGAGCACGACGCCCATGAACCAGGGCGCCTCGCTCCCGTACCTTCTCGACGGTGCGAGCTTGAGCGCGGTCGGCGCGCGCTTGTTGCGCTTGCTGTCGCGATAGTCGCTGCTGGTCCCTTCGGTCACAGGTCACACCTCGCCTGGGGCTTGCGCCCCCTGCATCCTCCTCGACCTTCAGGGAGGTAATAAAATTTGCTACACCATGGCAAGGTCCGCTCAAGCGCCAAGCCCTCCGCGGGGTTCTTGACGCCAAGGCAGTATCGGGGCGCGTGCACGTGCTCCGGATCCCCCCGGCCCGGCTGGAGGCTTTCGAGCAGGCCCTGATCGATCGAGCCGGTCAACCTGAACAAGGGAAGGGAGAGCACGAGCGCTTCCGCATCCGCATGGGGCGTTGGGAGGTGGTCGGGTACGACTCCGGGAAGATCACCACGCACAACGAGGAGCTTTTGCCCGTCCTCGAGGAGGTGCTCGGAGACGTGCTTGAGCCGGAGGGGTCCACGGTCGTGGGATCCGACGAGGCCGGCAAGGGCGAGTGGCTTGGCCCCCTGACCGTGGCCGCGTGCGCGGTCCCCCCCGACGCGAGGGCTCGCCTGGTCGCTCGGGGCGTGATGGACAGCAAGGAGCTCTCCTCGGCACGCGTGCTCGAGGCTGCGCGACTCGTCGAGAAGGGCCCCCTCGAGCACGAGACGGTGCTCGTATCCCCGTCGAGGTTCAACGCGCTGTTCCCCGAGTTCAAGGGGGAAGGGAAAGGCCTCAACGATCTCGTCGCGTGGGCGCACGCGAAAGCCATCGGGGCCGTGCTCGACGAGCTGCCCGACAACCAGGTGCGCGTGGTCGTGGACGAGTTCGACCGCGTGCGCACGCAAGCCCGGACCCAGCGCGCCTTCGACGTCGACGCGTTCCCGGTGGAGCAGCGCGTGCAAGCCGAGGACGAGATCGCGGTCGCGGCGGCCAGCGTGCTCGCGAAGGCCGCCCACCTGCGCTGGATCGACGGGTTCGAGGAGGACACGGGCATCCCGGCAGGCTCGATGACGATGGACGAGGCTCGCGAGCACGAGCACCGGGAACGGTTCGCGAAGGTGGACTACCTTTGACCCGGCCGTGGAAGCAAGCTCACCGTGCGGCCGGCCGTGACGCCGGCCACGACGAGCACGCCTCCAAGCCCCGCGGCGACACCGTCCAGATCCTCCCCGTTCTCGATGGGCCACATCATCCGCTGGAACGCCTTCGCTTGGTCCACGTGCCCCGGGATCGCCTCGGGGCGCGTCTCGTACTCCAGCCCCATCACGGGCATGGGATCCCCTTGGGAGGCCCCTAACCCGATCGCGGGCAGCCCGAACGCGTCCATCATCTGAGAAGGCGTCATCGCCACGATCACATGCCGACGCATCTCGAGCACCCACCCCGTCTTCGGGTCGTTGACCATGTCCACGTGCTCGGTCAAGTGCACATCGTGCCCGTGCCACGTGACGCGCTCCTGCTCGAACGAGCTGTTCCACCGGACCGCGTCGATCCCGCCCACCGACACCGTGCCCGTCTCCTCCAACGTGCGAGGGAAGATCAAGCGCTCCTGGCCCCCTCGCTCGGCCCCGCTGGCCACCCACCCCATCGTGACCTCCCCTCGGGCCCCAGGCGGGGGCATCAGGACGCCCGCCTCCTCGCTCACCTGGAACTCGAGCGCGTCCTCCGTGAGCATCTCACCGTTCACGTGGTAGAAGGCCTCCATGCGTCCACGCTCCAAGCCCGGGGCCTCGAACACGCGACCCTGCTCGTGATCCATCAACGCCTCCCGCACATACGGGACCCCATCCTGCGTGATGGACCAATCCCAGAAGAACCCGCACGGGAACGATCGCTCGATCGTCTCCAGCGGGTTGCTCTGGTTCATCATCCAGAACGAGCACCAGCCCCCATCCTCGTAGCGATCCACGCCCATGTGATCGCTCATCGTCCCCATCGTCATCACCGACGGAGCCACATCATCCGCCACGTGCAACCCACCCGCCACCACCAGCACCGCCAACCCGACAGCGCCCGCCAGCCACGCCACCGCGCGCGCCCTCGGCATCACGCCTCCACCCCTTCGCCCGCGCGACGCTCCACGAGCACCTCGAACCACCAGCACGCGATGCACCGCCCCGTCACGGCCGCCCACAAGGCCGCACCAGACAACGCGAGCACGAGGCCCCACGCCAATGCAGAGGAGACGGCCCGGCTTAGCGGCACCAGCGACAACCACGCCACGCTTGCAAGGGCGAACCCGATCGTGGCGGCGAAGCTCACCGCCGCCGAGCGTGCCGTCTGCTCCGCTGATCGTTCGCGACCCTTCGCAAGCCCGCGCGGGCTCAACCGAGCCCCCGCCAGCCCGCGCACAGCGAGCAGCGAAGCCACGCCTAGCAAGAGAATGGGGCTTCTGGCGACGAAGCAAGCAAGAAGAAGAGTGCCTACCAGGGCCTGTCCGATGCGCCGGCCTCGTGCTTGGGTCTCGTGCTTCACCGCGTGTCGCCTCGGGGCTTCTCACCCCGTGAAGCGTATCGGCGTTTCGGGTCCCGGCAACCCTTGAAAGGCCTTCGGCATCCGGCAGGAGCCGGAATCCTCAAGCGGCGGCGTCCCGGGACCAGCAGTCCTCGGGCAGGTTCTCGTACACGGAGTCCTCGTCCCCCGCCTCGTCGAGCGCGCCCTCGGGGGGCTCCCAGTCGCTGTGGAAGCGCCAGTAGAACCCGCGCAGGGTGGCGCCGTCCTCGCCTTCGTACTCGATGCGGCGGAACGTGAGGATGCGCTTGGCCTCCAGCGTGTAGAAGACGCTTCGGACGTCGTTGGGGATCTCGTCGTCGAGGACCTCGTCCTTGTCCCCGAAGTGCTCGATGACGAGCCCGGAGACGAGCTTGGCATCCTGGGCGTCCATCTCGAACGTGCAACGGAGCACCTTCTCCAACCAACGGGCCCGCTGGACGGGGTCGTCGAAGTCGGTGGGGTCCGCCGAGATCGGCGGGCCTTGGACCGTTTCGTCCATCGTCTGCGTCTCCACGGAGGACGGGTTCTGCAGGGTGCTCATCGAGGATTGCTTCTCCGACTGGCATGTAAAGGGGCTTGTTGAACGCCTCTTCATCATACGCCGGGCCGCCCGAAGGGGAAGGTTTTGTACGAGGGAGGCTTTGGGCGGGCAGGATGAGGGCGCTGGTCCTCCTGTCGGGAGGCCTCGATTCGACGGTGGCGACCTGGTGGGCGCTTGAACAAGGCTACGACGTGAAGGCTCTCACCTTCCACTACTACAAGCGGCCGCCGCCCGAGGTCGACGCCACGCGAGCCATCGCGGACGAGGCGGGCATCGAGCTGGTGGAGGCCGAGCTCCCGTGGCTTCGTGAGCTGGAGGATCCAAGGCACCCTCTGTTGGAGAACGAGCAGCTGGAGGCCACCTTCCCCGAGGGGTACCTGCCTGCCCGGAACGCGATCTTCTACGCCATCGGGGCCTACCACGCGGAGATCATGGGCCGCGAGCGGTTGATCGGCGGCCACAACGGGGCCGACCCGGACCGGTTCCCCGACGTACGCTCGTCCTTCTTCGAGGACCTTGGCTCCCTGTTGGACAAGGGCTTGGTCACCCGGCCGGGCCTGCAGATCGAGCAGCCCCTTCTCGGCTCGGCGAAAGCCGAGGTGGTCGAGCGGGGACGCCAGCTGGATGCGCCGCTGTCCCTGGCTTGGAGCTGCTACGAGACCGGCCCGGACCCGTGCGGGGAGTGCCCCTCATGCAGGACCCGGCGCGGCGCGTTCGAAGCCAACGGGCTCCAGGACCCCATGCGGGCGTGACCGTCACGCGGGCTCGACGACCTCGACCTGCACCGGCTGATCGAGCACGCCTTTCTTGTGCACGTGCTCCTGGAAGCTGCCCGCGGCGTCCTCGCGCACGCGCACGGTCAGCGCGTCTCCGTCCAGCTTCACGTTGCCCAGGTCGCTCTTGGAGAGCTTGGATCCCTCCAGGAGGTCCCAGAACATGTCCATGCGGCCAGCGTCCGTCGGCACGCCGTCCAACCGGAACTCGACCATGCCGAAGTGGTCTGCTTTCTCGCCCCAGTCCTCCCGGCGCGTGATCTTGTCCTCGTCGGGGGTCTCGGGGACGCTGATCTCGGTCAGCTCGGCGCCGGCGTGGCCCTCGATCTCCACGATGGAGCGGGAGTCGTCCCGCGTGGCCAGCGTGTACGCTTTGCCCACGTCCTCCATGCGGGCGGTGCGCCCCACGCGGTGGATGTAATCCTCAGGGTCGCGGGGGAGATCGTAGTTCACGACCAAATCGCACGCGCGCACGTCGATGCCGCGGGCGAGCACGTCCGTACCGACGAGGATGTGGACCTTGCCCTGGCGGACCTCCTCCATGACGTTCTCGCGAGCCGCCTGGGACATGCCCCCGTGGATCG
Source organism: uncultured Thermoplasmatales archaeon (assembly GCA_964581775.1). Taxonomy (GTDB): domain Archaea; phylum Thermoplasmatota; class SW-10-69-26; order SW-10-69-26; family SW-10-69-26; genus PWVY01. Next base: position 30,079 of record CAZOQA010000025.1, read on the forward strand.
CTTTCGCCTCCATCCCGTTCCGGTTCAAGAGGTTCGAGATGGTCTCCGTCTTGTGCCGGGTCCGGCAGAACACGAACGCGACCTCGGGCGTCTCGCTTTTCAAGATCCTCTCGAGCGCCCAGGCCTTGTTCCGGGCGCCCACGTTGATCACGTACTCGTCGCGGTCCTCGTCCTTGGTCGTGTCCCCGACCTCGAGGCTCACGGGCCGGTGGCAGAACTCGTCCGCCAGGTGCTCGACCTCAGGCGGGATCGTCGCCGAGAAGAGCAGGCTGTGCCGGTCGCGCGGGGTGCGGTCGATGATCCATTGCACGTCCTCGATGAAGCCCATGTCGAGCATGC
>CAZOQA010000026.1:0-3858 GCA_964581775.1 uncultured Thermoplasmatales archaeon
GCTCGTCGGGGGAGGCCTCTTGGACCTGCTGGATGGATCGGTACCCGGCCTCCCAGAGGGCTTGGGCTTTGGCTTCTCCGACCCCGGGCAGCTGGCTGACGGTCTCGATCAGCTCGTCCTCGTCGCCGGCCTCGGGCTCGGGGGCCTCTTCCTCGTCCTCTTGCTCGGGAGCCTCGTCCTCTTCGGCGGCCTCGTCCTCTTCCTCGGGGGCCTCGAGGTCCTCGAGGCCTTCCAGGATGGATTCGGCGAGCGTGGGGCCGACCCCGTCCACGTCCTCGCTGAGGTCCTCAGCGGACGCGGCGGCGACCTCCTCGATGGATCGGTACCCGGCCTCCCACAGGGCCTTGGCCTTGGCGTCGCCGACGCCGGGGAGCTGGGCGATCGTGTCGATGAACGCGTCTCGATCTTCTGCCATCTTGCTCACCTTGGCTTCTTCGTGATGTAGATGCCGTCCTGGAACACCCGCGGGTCGAACCCGGAGACGTACGTGGCCTTCTCGATGTTCGAGGCGGTCTGGCCGACGTGTTCCTTGTTGGGGCCGGTCACGGTGACGTCCTCGCCGCTGACCTGGACCTCGGCGTCGCCCAGGATGTCCGCGCGTCGGGGGGCCTTCTCGCCCAGGAAGTTGTCGATGACGACCTGGTCCCCGTCCACGCGCGCCTTGATGGGGAAGTGGCTGGAGACGATCTTGAGCTCCGCCTCGAAGGCGTCCGCGACGCCTTGGACCATGTTCCGGACGTGCCCGGTGAACGTGCCCACGAGCGCCGCGGTCTTGCGTCGCGCGGGCGTGGCGTAGATGCGCACCTCGTCGTCCTCGACCGCGATCTCGATGTCGGGGTGCGCCAGGTTGCGGGATTGCTCCCCGCCGGGCCCCTGGACCGTCACCGTGGCGTCGTCGGCGACGCGCACCGTGACCTCCTCGGGGATGTCCACGGTTCGTTGCTCGATCGGTTTGATCGTCACCTTGTCCACCTCAGTACACGTACGCGAGCAGCTTGCCGCCCACGCCCATCTGTTTGGCCTCGTTGTGATCCACGACGCCTCGCGTCGTGGTGATGATCAAGCGACCGAAGTCCCGGCCGGGCAGGTAGCGGGCCTCCCACTGCTCGAGGTCCTCGGTCTTGACGCTGAAACGGGGCTTGATGACGCCGCAATCGTTCACGTTGCCCAAAAGCTCGACGTCGAACGCGCCGGCTCGGTGGTCGTCCTTGAGCTCGTACGGGCCGATGTACCCGGCCTCTTGCATCACGTCCAGCACGTTGCCCAGAAGCTTGCTTGCGGGCTTGATCTCGCACTCGCCCAGGCCGGCGCGCTCGGCGTTCCGGATCGAGCTTAGCGCGTCCGCGATCGGGTCGTTCTTCATGCTTGGTCACCTCAGCTGTACTTCTCGAACCCCAGATCGCGAGCCGTCTCCCTGAAGCATTGGCGGCACAGGTAGAGCCCGTATCGTCGGATCAGGCCGCGTTGTCGTCCGCACCGCTTGCATCGGTTGTAGCCTCGGCCGAAGGGTTTCGTGGGTCCATCCTCGGCCATGATCAGATCACCTCCACGTCGAACTCGTCCTCCATGAAGTCCATCGCGTCCTCCCAGTGGACGCGGTGCTCCTGGCCGACTTTGGTGGGTCGGATGCGGCGGGTCTTGACGCGGGCGCCCGGTCGTTCGAGCACGACGGCCACGTCCACGCCGAAGATGCCCATGTCGGGGTCGTAGCGCATCTTCTCGAAGTCGGTGTGGTCGTCCACGCCGAACGAGACGTTCCCGTTGTCGTCGAAGGACCAGCCGGGGATCTTGTGCTCGCGCGTCCAGAGGGCTTCGTCCAGGAACTCGCGCGCGTGGTCCCCGCGCAGCGTCACCTTGACGCCGACCTCGCTGCCCTGCCGGATCCCGAACTCGCGGCCCTTCTTGCCGGCGGTCGTCCTCACGGGCGTAGCGCCCGTGAGCTCCTCGAGCAGGCTCTCGGCTTTGAGCAACCGCTCGCCGGCCTCGCCGACGCCGATGTTCACGACGACCTTCTGGATGCGCACCGTGCGCATCGCGTTGGCCGTTTCAGTCACGCAGGCTCACCTCCGGGAGGTCCACGATGGGCTCGTCCTCGCCGACCACGAACGCGTACTCCTCGATCGTCTCGAACTCGCCGTCGTCGCCCTCGAGGATTACGAGGTTGGGAGCGCTGGAGCGGACGATCTGGACGTCCTTGAGCGTCGCGATCTCGCCGACGTGCGTGCCGCCTGTGACGTACACGCTTGCGCCTTCCTGGAGGGGGAAGTGGTCCGCGATGTCTTGGTCGGGAAGCGTGATGCGGAGGACGTCGCCGGTCTCGTACGTGTCCTCCTTGACCGTGATGTTGCGACCGTCGTGCAGGTTCAGCTGCGTGCGCGCCTCCGAGAGGCTGACCTTGTCCTCGATGCGGGAGAGCTTGGACCCGGCGGCCTGCTCGGTGACCTCCAAGAGCGCGATGCGTCCCCGGGGGTCGTAGAGCACGCGGTAGGCGCGCCCGGGCTCGGGGAGGGTCACCGAGTCCATGAAGCCCAGCCCGTGGCGCTCGTCGCGCACGGCGGACCCGTTCACGTGGACGCGGCCCTCGCTGATCGCTTGCTTGGCCTCCGCGGCCGTGTCCGCGAACCCGAGCAGGTCCCGCACGGCGACGACGAGGGGGACAGCGTCCTCTTCCGCGTGGGGGCCGGGGCGAACCTTGGGGCCCCAGGTGTGGTCCTTGCGCGGGATGTTCCAGCGTTGCGGTTGAGCCAGTCGTTTCACGTGTTTGCTCAAGCGGATCCCTCCTTCTCGGTGGTGCGTTCGTCGTCAGCGGGTCCCTCGACGTCCTCGGCCAGGTCGGGGTCGGTCTCCGCGGGGGGACGGGGGTCCTCGTCCACGGGTTCGGGCTCGGGGTGGGGCCCGCTGGAGGCTTCCTCCACCGTCTCCTCCTCGCTGGGCTCCTCCTCGGCCTCGGCTTCTTCCTCGTCCTCCTCCTCGGGCTCCGGCTCGGGCTCGGGGGGGGCTTCGACCTCGACGCCCTTGCGTTCGATGGCGGCCCGTCGCTTGGGATCGGTGAGGTGAAGGTCGGTGATGCGGACGTTGGAGGGGTGGATGGGGCGGGGGATCTGCGTCCCGTCCGCGCGCCGGTTCGTGACGCCGTCGATCTCGATCTCGATGCCGTGGCGATCCACGTCGAGCACCTCGCCCTCCGTGCCGGCGAAGTCGCCGCGCATGATCTCCACGGTGTCGCCTTCCCGGATGGGCATGCTTCGCCGGTCGAACTCGAGCATGAGGTCCTCGCTCAGGTGCGCGCTCATCTGCTTGCGGCGCGTGTTCTTGTCCGCGTTGGCCTGGCGTTTGCGCTGTTTTCCGGGTTTCGCGGACGTCCCGGGCGCGGTGTCCTGCGTCATGCTTTCTCCTCCTTACACGATGTTGCTGGCGAGCGCGCCCACGCGGGGCCACCGTTCGGCGGCCTCTCGCGCGACCGGGCCTTTGATGTCGGAGCCGCGGGTCTCCCCGGTCTCCGTGATGATCACGGCTGCGTTGTCCTCGAACTGGACCATGGTCCCGTCGGGGCGTCGGAAGGGGCGCCGGGCGCGGACGACGACGGCTTGGTGAAGGTCGCGCCGCATCTCGGGCGTGCCTTTCTTGACGGCCACGATGACCTTGTCGCCGATGCCCGCGGCGGGCGTGCGTCGGTGCACGCTTCCCTTGCGGGGCACGGTGACGATCTCGACCGTGTTGGCGCCCGTGTTGTCGATGCAGTCGAGGTTGGCTCCCACGGGCAGACCGTTGGTCTGCGTGCCAGGGATCCCTTTCATCGTTCGTCCTCCTCCTCTTCGTCCTCTTCGTCCTCGTCTTCCTCGGTTTCCTCGGTTTCCT
>CAZOQA010000026.1:3958-30416 GCA_964581775.1 uncultured Thermoplasmatales archaeon
TTCCTCGGTTTCCTCGGTTTCCTGGTCTTCCTCGAAGAGGGGCCCCTCGGCTTCGCGTCCGACGATGCGTCGCTTGCCTTCGCGGGTCTCGACGACGACGAAGCTTTTCGTCTTGGACAGGGGCCGGCACTCGGCGACCTTGACGTGGTCCCCGATGTCGGCCTCGAGGCAGGGGGGCATGTGCACGCTCATGCGCGAGGTGCGTTTCTCGAACCGCTCGAACCGGGGAAGCCGCCAGAAGCGTTCGCGCTCGACGACGACGGTGCGGTCCATGGTCTGATCCGCGACGCGGGCCTCCAGGACCTGGCCCCGCACGGGCAAGGTCCCGTGGAAGGGGCAGTTGTCGTCGTCGCAAGCTTCCTCTGGCGGTTCTACGTCGAGTCCGATATTGCGGGTCATCGGTCCACCCTGGCCTTCTTGATACGGTCCTCTGGGCGGTGCGCGATGGCGTGTCCGTCCAGCAGGACGATGTGATCGTTCAACGTGAACGCGAAGCGTTGGCCGCGCTTGCTCACGGTGAACCGTTCTTCGCCGGTGTCGAGCGTGAGCGTCTTCATGGTCTCGTCCACGACGGTGCCCTCGCGGCCAAGCAGGGTCGGGTCGTGGGTGACGGCGATGCGGGCTTGGCGCCCGATCAGCTCGTCGCGGGCGAGTCGAGCGGCGAGGTCGTCATCGGATCTCGGCATGGAACCCCATCTCCTCGAGCTTGTCTTTCACTTTGTCTCGGTGGTCGCCTTGCAACTCGATGTTGCCGTCCTTGTAGGAGCCGCCGCACGCGCAGGCGTTTTTCAGGTCCACGGTGAGGGACTTGACGTCGATGTCGTTCGGGTCGAGCCCTTTCACGATGGTCACCGTCTTCCCGTAGCGTCGCGTGGTGGTCGTGATCCGGATCTCTTGTTGCTCGCGGGCGATCTCCTCGCAAACGCAGATCTCCTTCGGGAGTCCACACGTGTCACAAACGGTCATGCCGTACCTCGCTGTTGTTCGAGTTCTCTCTCCTTCATGATGGTTCGGATGCGAGCCACGGTCTTGCGCAGCTCGCGGATGCGTCCGGGGTCGGGCGGGGCGCCACCCATGGAGGCCACGCCCTTCTCGTGCATGAGCTCCTGCTGCATCTCGCGCAGCGTCTCATGGATCTCGTCGTCCGGGATCTCTCGGATCTCTTCAGCGTCCAGGACCATCAGGCACCACCCTCCTCGAGCTCGTCGACGGCTTGCTTGATCTGCTCGGAGAGCTTGGGGCCGATCCCGGAGACGCCGGCCAGCTCCTCGGCCGTGGCTTCCTGGATCTTGCCGACCGAGTACCCGGCCTCTTCAAGCGCTTCGGCTTTCGAGGGCCCCACGCCGGGGAGATCGGTGAGCTCGTAGTGGGAGAGATCTGGCATCGGCTCCGGCTCGGGTTCCCCGGCCGGTTCCTTGGTCTTCTCGGGTTCCTCGGCCTGCTCCACGGCGGCTTCGGGCTCCTCGACGGTTCCCTCGTCCTCGAGGGCCTCGCCCTCGCTCTCGGGCGCCTCCTCGTCTGCGGGGAGCGGGGATTGCTCCTCGATCTCCTCGAGCGCTTCCTCCGCGGCGGCCTCGTCCTCGACCGCCTCCCGGGAGATCTCGAGGGCTCGCTCGGTCCGCTGCCCGGGGTCGACGACGCTGACCTCGTCGGGAAGCTTCGCGTCGGGGCTCATGATCTTGACCTGCACCCCGATGGTGCCCAGCTTCTTCTTCGCCATCGCGTACCCGCGCGCCATGAACTCCTCGGCGGGTTCGCCGCAGTGCTTGATGTGGCCGCTGGTGAACTTCTCCATGCGGCCTCTGGACCCTGTGAGCTTGCCGGTGAGCGTGATCTGGACGCCCTTGGCGCCCGATCCCATGATGCGGCGCACGGTCGAGTGCCCCGCGCGGCGGAAGTGCCAGCCGCGCTCGAGGGCCTCGGCCATCTTCTGCGCCATGATCTGCGGGTTCAGGTTGGGGTCGTCGGCCTCCTCGACCTCGATCTGGGGGTTGTCGAGGTCGAACTTGTCGGCCAGTTCAGCCGTGATGCGCTGGATCGTGCTCCCGCGTCGACCGATGACGAAACCGGGCCGTTCCGCGACCAGGCGGATACGCAGTCCCAGGGGGGTCCGTTGGATCTCGCAGCCTCCGAACCCGGCGCGGGCGGATTCTCGGGCCAAAAACTCGGTCATGAGGAGGCGTCGCTTGTTCTCCTCGATCAGCTTGCGTTCTACGGCCATCAGTCCTCGACCTCCTCTTCGACGACGATCTCGATGTGGCAAAGGGACTGGTTCCACGAGGTCGCACGACCGCGCGCCCTTGGACGCGTGCCCTCGATCTCGCCGGCGCGTTGGCACGCGGCGTGGGAGAGCGTCATGGTCTCGGTGTCCAGGCCCTTGTACTCAGCGTTCGCTTCGGCCTCCTCGACGACGTCCAGGATCTTCCCGGCGGCCTTCACGGGGAACCGTCCCGGACCCGTGCCCTTCTGGTGGGAGACCTTGCCCTGGTGGCGCCGGTATCGGACGGGCTGCGTCTTGTCGATGACGCCCTCGAGGTACGTCTTGGCTTCCTCGAGGCCCTTGCCGCGGACCTCGCGGCAGATCTCGATGGCGTCGCGGGGCTTGATCTGGAGCTCGCGCCCCATGGCTTTCGCGGTCACGTCCGGGTCCGGGTTGACGGAGTATCCGATGCCCATGAGGATCACTTCAACGGCATGTACTTGCTCGACCTCGTGGCGCCGACGCCCGGGCCGGTGTGTTCGACGTCTGCCCGGGTGAGCGCGAACTCACCCAGGAAGTGCCCGACCATGTCGGGCTCGATGTCCACGCGCTCGAACTCCTGCCCGTTGTAGACCATGATGATCTTGTCCACGAAGCTGGGGAGCACGACCATGTCGCGAAGGTGCGTGCGGAAGGGGCCCTCGCCGCCGTCCTCGACCTTGTCGATGAGCTTGCGGTGCTCCGAGGTGAGGCCGCGCTGGAGCTTGCGGCGGGCCCGCGATGGGAGCACGTCGGCGAGCTCGTCCATGCTGAGCTCCTGGAGCTCCTCCAGGGTGTGGCCTCGGTAGGAGAACTCCTCCTGCCGGCCGGTCTCGATCTCGTCGGCGCGGCGTCGGTCGCGGGATCGGCGTCTGTCGGCCATCAGTTCTTGCCTCCGGTTCGTTTCGCGGCGATGGAGCCCACCTTGGTCCCGGGTGGGCTGCTTCGGGATACGGTCTTGGGGCGCCCGGTGGAGGGCTTGTTGCCTCCGCCGAACGGGTGGTCGACGGGGTTCTTGGCCACACCCCGGACCACGGGCCAGTACGTGGCTTTCGACTTGTTGATGTGGTAGCGTTTGCCGGCTTTCACGATCGGCTTGTCCTTGATGCCGCCGCCGGCCACGGTTCCGATGGCGGCCCGGCAGGCGGGGTTGAAATCTTTGAACGCGCCGGACGGGAGCTGCACGACGATCACGTTGGCGCCTCGTGACACGATGAAGGCGTGGTTGCCGGCTGTGCGGCAGAACTTGCCGCCGTCGCCGGGTTGGCTTTCGATGTTGTACACGTAGCTGCCTTGCGGGATCTCGCCCAGGGGGAGCACGCAGCCGAGCGCGGGCTCGCCTTGCCCGATGCGCACCTCGTCGCCCACGCCGAGGCCCTCGGGGGCCAAGAGCGTGTCCTTGGAGCCGTCCTCGAGGCGCAGGATGGCCACGGGCGCGGAGTGGCCAGGGTTGTGTTTGATGTCGTCCACCACGGCGCGGGCCTGGTGCACCTTGGGGAGCGTGTTGGGGGCCCGGTGGCGGTGGGAGGGACTCTTGAACGTGGAGGTTCCGCGTCCGCGTCGTTGGCTGGGGATACGTTTGCCCATGCGTCGTCACCTCAGAAGATCCCCACGCGCATGGCGATGTCCTCGGCTTCCACGTCCTCTGGGAAGCGCACGATGGCTCGTTTCTCGCCGGTGGGCGTGATCATGGTCCGGATGTCGTCTACGGTCACGTCGAACATTTCCTCGATGGCCCAGCGGATCTGGGGTTTGTTGGCGTCCACGTTGACGACGAAGTCGATGCTGTTCTGGTAGTCCAGCCGATCCATCGTCTTCTCCGTCACGTGGGGGTGGTGGATGATGTCGTACGGGTCAAGCGTCATGCGGTCACCCCCTCGAGCTCCTCGAGGGCGGACGAGGTGAACACGGTCAACCGGCCGGCGTCCCCGCCGGGGGCCAACCGTTCCACGTTGAGCTCGCTGGTGAGCGCGTACTCCACGCCGGGGAGGTTCCCGCAGGAGCGGTCGATGGTGCCTTCCTCGTGAACGACGAGGAGCACGCTTCGCGGGGTCCGGTAGCGTCGCCCGCGCATCTTGCCGCGGCCGGCCCGCTCGGATCGGCCTTGCTTGGCGCGTTCGAGATCCGCGCCCAGCCCGAGGGTCTCCAGGGTGGCCTTGAGCTGTTGCGTCTTGGCGATGTCCACGATGTCGTCCTCGACCACGATGGGGAGTGTCTCGGCGTCGAACGCATGGCCGCGGTCTGCGACCCGTTCGGGGTCCGAGGTGGCGGCGAGCGCGCTCTTGAGCGCCAGGTCTCGCTCTTTCCGGTTGAGGTGCTCCTCGAGCTTCTTCTCGGCTTTGGGCGGGTGGGCCCGGCGGCCGCCTCGGGTCCCTGGCGCGAACGCGGCCTCGCGACCCTGCGTAAGGCGGGGTACGCGCGAGGCGCCTCGGCCGGGGCCCCAGGATTCGGTGGCGTGTTGGCGACCTGCTTCGGGGTCCGCTCCGTAGGGTTGCCGCTGGTTGCTTTGAGCCACCGCGACGGCTTTGCGGATGATGTCGGGCCGGTAGGGGGTTTGGAAGGCGGCGGGTAGCGTGGCGGTCCCGGCGTCGTCTCCGTCCGTGGTGAGAATCGTGGCTTCCATGCGTCAGGCCCCCTGTTTGCTGGCGGTGCTGATGTACGTGATCTGGGGCTCCTCGACCTCGACGCCGGCCTCGTAGCGGAGGGCGTGGCGGAGCGAGATAGCTCGCTTGGAGGGGCCGGGGAGAGTCCCGTGCAGGAGCGCGAACCCGTTGTCGACGTTCCCGTACCGGAGGAACCCGCCTTCGGGGTTGATCTCCTCGGGGTCGTCGCTGATCTTGAGGACGCGCTTGTTGAGCTCGGTGCGTTGGTGGAAGCCGACCTGCCCGGGCATGGGGACGCTGGGTCGGATGAAGCGGGGTTGGAAGGGTCCCAGGGGGGAGGCGTCGCGGCGGTTCTTGCTGTTCTTGTGGGATTGCATCTTGACGCCCCAGCGTTTCACGGATCCTTGCAGGCCTTTGCCTTTCGTGACGGCTGCCACGTCCATCATCTGGCCGGGGCTGGCCACGTCGGCGAGTTCGATGTCCGTGCCGAGCACGTCGTCGGCGAGGTCCAGGCGCTCGTCGACGCTTCCGCCTCCGATCCGGAGCTCGGTCACGTCGGGGACCTTGCGGCTGATGCCGGGGACCTCGTAGGGCTTGGTGTGGGCGATCAGGCGGACCTCGTCGACGCGGTCGCGGTCGAGGTCGTCCACGGTGCCGGTCTTCTTGTCGGAGAGGTGCACGCGGTCGTCGACCTGCCGGTCCACGGTGGAGGCCCAGACTTCGTCGTCGGCTTTGAGGCCGTACGGGGTGTCTCGGTACGTGCGAACGCCCGCGACGCCCATGGGGGGCGTCTCGAGCACCGTGACGGCTTCGCGGACCTCCTGGTTCGCGGTCGTGGATTCCGGCCGGTAGTCGACCATCATGACGTGCGTCATGCCGACCTTGAACCCGCTGAACCCTTGCACGGTGGCCTCGGGACCGTCGTCCGGCCAGGAGCGGAACCGTGCCAGTGGTTGGGGGGCCCTTTTCCGGGGCGAGTATCCGTGTGAGCCGCGTTTCGGGTGATGCGTGTCGACCATGCTGGAGTCTCCCAGCTACCGCACTGGTGTGCGGGCCTTCGATTGTCCCTTCGCGCGGGTCCAACCGTGACGCCCGTCGTGCCCGCAGGATCGGGGTCCGTCGCGAGCGGCGACCGGGGGTGCGTTCCGCATTGCCCCGAGGCGTCTGGTGCAGACCGCCTGAAAGGGTACCCCGGCCAAAGGAGGTCCGGTATAAATGTTTAACGCCGGGGCGCGTGGGAGACGTCACGCGGGCTCGACATCGCGGGCTTCCCGCGAGAGGCCTTCCGCGTCGGCTTGCGCGCTTCGTAGGTCCGTGACGGTGGTGGCGAGGTGGCGCAGCGCGGTGACCTCGCGCTCGTCGTGCATGCCGGGCACGGCGTGGCCGATCGTCACCGCCCCCATGCGGGGGGCCATGCTGGAGAGGGCCTGCATGAGCTGGTACGCTTCGTTGAGTCCTTCAAGCACGAGCAGGGTGGACAGGGTGGAGACGATCACTTGGTGCTGGGGGGCGTGCTCGACGAGGCTGGCTTGGGCCTCGTTGAGGGCGAGGAGGATCGCGTCCGTGTCGGGGGCCTCGGCGAACACGGTGGCGGGGTTAGTGTGGGCCCATCCGACGCGGGGCGCATGCGCGTCCACGTACTGGAGCGTGCGGGTCGATTCAGCCTCGTCGATGTCCACGCCTCGGCGGGCCAGCCCGGCTCGGAACTGGGGGGCGGCCTCGTCGAGGAGCACCACGATCGTGGCGGTGCCGTTGTCCAGCGCGTCGGCGGCCAACCGTTGGGTTAGCCCCGCGCCTTGGCCTTGCGGGTCGTCGAGGAGCACGTGCAGCCCGGGCTGGTTGGGGACGACCACATCTGGGGCGGCGTGGGGCACGGTCAGGGGCTCGGCGCGTCCCCCTATAAGGCATCGGGGGTTCGGGAGAAGGGGCGCTGTTCCCACGGATGGGGAGTCAGCGGCCTTGGAAGCGGGCCTCTTGCTTGTCCAGGAAGGCTCGCATCCCTTCGGTCTGGTCTTCGGTGGAGAAGCATGCGGCGAAGGCTTCCGTCTCAAGCGCGTCCCCGGTCTCCAGGGGAGCCTCGAACCCCTTCCGGGCGGTGCGCTTGGCCAGGGCCACGGCCACGGGGGCATTGTTGGCGATGGTGCGGGCGACGTCGAGAGCTTCCTCGAGGGCTTGGCCTTGAGGCACCATGCGCGTGACGAGGCCCAACCGGTGGGCTTCCTGCGCGTCGATGCGTCGTCCGGTGAGGATCATCTCGAGCCCGGGTCCGAGCCCGAGCACGCGGGTCAGGCGTTGGGTGCCTCCGAACCCGGGGATCACGCCGATGGTGACCTCGGGGGCTCCGAACTGGGCGTTCTCGCTTGCGATGCGTACATCGCAGGCGAGCGCGAGCTCGAGGCCGCCGCCGAGCGCGAACCCGTTCACGGCGGCCACGACGGGCGCGTCGAGCTGTTCGATCGTGTCGAGAAGCTCGTGCCCGGTCTGGGAGAAGCGGCGGGCCTGGGCGGGGCCCATGGTCTTCATGGCGCCGATGTCGGCCCCCGCCACGAAGGCGTCTTCGCCGGCTCCGGTGACGACGATGCTTCGAGCGTCCTCGGCGGCTTCTTCGAACGTGGGCGCGAACGCTTCAAGGAGGTCCTCGTCGATGGCGTTGAGCCGCTTGGGTCGGTCGATCGTGACGATCGCCACATCGTCCTCGTGCTCGAGGCGGAGCGTCATGCGCCCCCCATGGGGGCTCGGTAGGAAAACCGTGTCGGCCTCTAGAAGCTTCACGTCGTGAGGCGTGGGATGTGGAGGTCCAGGTCCATCGTGAGCGTGAACGCGGTCTCCGCGGCCGCGTTGGCGCGGACCAACAGCGTGTAGGATCCGGCGTCGAGGTCGGCCTGGGATTCTAGCCGATCGACGGTGGGGTCCTGCTCGTTGAGCCTGAGCACCTCTTGGCCGTCCGCGTTCTGGATGACGAGTTCGAGGGCCGCGGGCGTGGTCGCGTTGCTCCAGTCCAGCGAGACCGTGCCGGTGCCAGGGTACTGGAGGCTCGTTTCGTAGCGGGCGGCGTCGATGTACGTGTTCTGGCTGGGTTCTTGGACCTCGTAGAGGAGCTCGGAGGCGCTGAACCCGGTGACGCCGGCGCCTGTGCCCAGGGTGAGGGTGTCCTCTTCGACGAACGTGAACGTGGTCTTGGGCACGGTGCGCGTGACCTTTACTTCGAGGTGCTGTTGGCTGGTGCCGCCTTTGGGGTCCTCGGCTTGGCCCACGATGCGGTACATGCCGGACTCGTTGAACGTGAACGTGGCCTCGGGGCCGGTCTTGCCGGTCTCGTCGGGGAGCCCGTAGGCGGATTCGTCGTTGCCTTCGTGCCGTTGGGCCAGAAGCCATGTGACCTCGACGGGATCCCCGTCGGGGTCCGTGGCGTCCGCGGTGACGGTGACGGGGTCCTCGTGCGCGACCCAGGCGGCGTCCCCGGTGACGGTCACGGTGGGGTCCGTGTTCTCGCCGGTGCCCACGGGGACTTGGACGGTGCCGGTGATCGCGTCGGTCTGGTTGGAGGCTTCGACCTGGACGCGGTAGGTGTGGTTGTCCCAGGGGAAGCTGTGCTCGACGACGGGGCCGGTGGCGTTGGTCCCGTCGCCGAAGTCCCAGGTGAACGTGAGCGCGTCCGAGTGGGGCGTGCCGGTGGCGTCGAAGGTGAACGTGTCCTCGAGGCTGCCCTCCTCGGGCGTGACCGTCACGTGGAGGGCTTGATCTTCGGCGAGCTGGTCGAGCTGGACATCGTCGTCGCCCAGGCAGCCGGCCAGGGCGATCGCGAGCGTGAGCCCGAGGGCGAGCGTCCAGCGCGGGCGCGGCATGCTATCGCCTCATCCGGCGCTGGGCGATCGCGACGGTGCCCAGCAGGGTGGCCAGAACGAGGCCGGCGCCGAGCGGGGACTCGTTCTCCTCTTCCTCGTTGGGCCCGATCTGCTCGTGACCTTCGCTGCTGACGGCGGTGGCTTCCCCGGTCTCGGACAGGGTGAAGCCGGCGCTCTTGGCGGCGGTGGCGCTGTTCTGGAGGTTGGAGGCGCTGGCTTCGACGACGTAGTCGCCGGGGTCCGCATTGGCGGCTTCGTAGTCCCAGACCCACGTCACGAGCACGGGTTCGTGGTGGGCGTGGTGGCCGTAGTCCTTCTGCACGATGACGGGGCCTCTGACGTTCTGGCCTTGCGTGAGCTCGCCGTCCTCGTGGCGGATCACGGTCTCGCCGTCGGAGTCGGTGACCTCCATGGTGAGGTTGTTGAGGTCCACGTCGTAGTTGCCAAGGGGGGTCACGAAGGCGGTGTGCACGGCGATCTGGCGCTCGCCGATGATCTGGGGGTGCACGTAGTTCATGCGGATGGGGTTCTCGATGGTGAGGTCCATCCGGTTGGGGAACTGCTCGCCGGTGTGGAGCTTCCATTGTCGGTCGGTGAAGGTGACGCCTCCTTGGTCGAGCTGCGTCCAGGAGACCTCGAGGCTGAAGGATTCCTCAGCGGGGATGTTGCTGGAGGGGGGCTCCATGGGGATCTCGATCTCGTGCACCATGCCCATGGGCGTGCCTTCGGGACCGCTCATGAGGTCCACGGTAGTGGTGCCTTGCGAGATGACTTCGCCCTCGCTGAGGTCCCCGGCGATGTCGTCGCCAAGGCGCAGCGTGGCGGTGACCTCGACGTTGGGCATGACGCCGATCTGTTGCGGGGACTCGGCGAGCACCTCGAGCGCGTCCGCGCTCATGTACCAGTACACGGTGGGTTCGTCGCCGCTGAGAAGCAGGTCGTACCCGAGGCCGCGCTCGGGGTGCACGCGAGGCTCTTCGATGCTCTCGTTGTAGTGGACGGGACCGGGGCTGGAGTAGAGGAAGATGTTGTTGTCGTTGCTGGCGGGCGCCTCGCCTTGGGGCGTCATGAGCGTGGGCATGGTGCGGCCTTGGCTGATGTCGGGGGCGGCCGAGTCCATGGGTTGCGTGTTCATGGGCGCCGTGTCGAGCAGGTTGTAGAGGTGGTGGTAGAAGGTGACCTCGACGGGGGGCCCGTCGTACCCCGTGTTGCCTCCGGGTTCGAAGTCGGGTCCGAAGTGCTCTGCGGCGGAGGCGACGGGGCCTCCGAAGGAGGTGACCATGAACAGGCTCAGCAGTACCACGACGAACGTTCGCTTCATTGGGTTACCACCATGCTTGGTTGCAGGCCCCCGGTCCGTGGGGGGCGGGAGGGGGGTGCCACGGGGCCGGCGCGGGGCTCGAGGGCGGGAGCTTCCAGGCGCGCGGCGTCGTCCGTGACCATGGTTGAACCGAGCAGGCGAGGTGCGAGCATAAAGTCGTTATGGACACATCGTCCATCAGCGGGGGCCCTCGGGGAGGGTCATCTCTGGGTGAGCTCGAAGACGTCTTGGGCGTAGGGCGTGGGTCCATCCTGGTCGAGCTCCATCATGGCGCCGACGAGGTACGTGTCGGGTTCGGGCTCCTCGCCGTCGGGGTTGTACCCGTTCCAGGTGACCTCGTACGTGCCCTCGGGTCGAAGCTGCACGTTCTCGATGCTGTTGGAGTAGAGCTCGACATCGTCCCTGTCTTCGTCGTCGTAGGATTTCCCCGCGACGACGTTGAGGGTCCCGTTGAGCCAGACGGTCCCGGTGTTGTTGACGGCGAACGTCATCGTGGAGCCGGTTCGGACTTCTTCCGGGATGGGGTCGACGGTGAGGGCGTAGTTGTCGGGCTGGAGCACGGTGACGGTCTCGCGGATCTCGCCGTCGGCGACGAGGATCGTGTACTCGCCCCAGAGCACGGGGTCGCCGGCCTCGTCGAGCCCGCTCCAGGCGTAGGTGATCTGGTCGCTGGGCGCGAGGCCTTCACCGCGCGTGATGTCGTCGAGGGCGCGCACGGCTTGGCCGTCCTGGTTCTGGATCTCGAGGCTCACGGGCGCGGGGAAGGGGCCCTCGCCGGTGTTCCGGATGGTGATCTGGACGGCGCTTCCCCACTCGAGCGTGTCCTCCGCCACGGTGCTGGTCAGCTGGGGGAGCCCGTCCATGTTGACGCATCCTGGGAGGACGAGCGCTGCCGCCAGGATGAGAGCAAGCGTGCGCGTCATGCAGCATCACAAGAGGCCGTCGTCCTCGTCGTCGATGGCCTCGGGGGGGTCTCCGCAGTCGAACCCGGGCAGGCCGCCCTCGTCCGCGCACAGGCCGTAGAAGTTGGCCTGGATGCGGTAGTCGTACCCGACGGCTGCGCCTTGGTCCCCGAGCACGCGTAGCTCCCATGCGCCTTCCTGGAGCAGCCCCGTGACGTGCAGGGTCTTGTTCTCGTCGCTGCTGGTGTCCTCTGCGACCTTGTCTCCGTCGGGGGTGTAGAGCTCGATGTGGACGTTGCTGGGGGCGCACTGGTCGCCCGTTTCGGGGTCGCATAGGCCCGCGGAGGGGGTGTGCGTGACGTCGGCGCGGATCTCGGTGAAGGCGCCGGGGACCTCGACGGTGTGCACCTTGGAGTCGCGGTCCTCGATGAGGCCCGAGCCGCCTGTCCCGACGCCGACGTTGTCGGTGCCTTCCTCAACCATGTACGCGTCGATGGCTGTGCTCGTGACGGATTGTTGGCCTCGGTCGCCCTCGAGCACGAGCGTGGCCTCGTAGAACCCGGGGGCTCGGTAGGCGTGGGTGGCCTCGTGGCCTTGGGCGGTGTCGTCGTCGCCGAAGGCCCAGTACGCGTTGGAGACGTTCGCCTCGGAGTCCGGGATGGAGTAGGTGAACGTGATGTCCTCGTTGACGAGGAAGCTGGGGCCGGTGTTGTTCCCGCCGTCGGAGGCGGTGTGGACGGTGGGGGTGGGAAGCTCGGGGGGGTCCTCGCGGGGTTCCAGTTGGGAGCGCGTGACCGTCTCAAGGGTCTCGGTCCCGTCTTGGACGACGAGGCTGTCGAGGGTGGGTTCCTCGCGGTCGAGCGTCTCGTCGAGGTCCAGGGTCAGGGTCATATCGAGCCCGGGGCGCAGGGGGAACTGGGCGGGGAGCTGGAGCTCCGCTCCGGCGACGGTCGCGTCGCCGAGGGTGATCTCTTCGAAGCTGACGGTCAGGTTCGTAGCGTTCCCGCGCGCGGGCGTGGTCGCGACGAGTTGGGCGGTGGAGTCCTCGACGAGGGGGCGCAGCTCGATCTCGGTGCGCGTGAGCTCGAGGACCTCGGGGGCGCTCGCCTCGGCGAGCGTGACGGTGGCCGCGTCGATCGTCGCGGTCCCGTCCTCGGGATCGTCTTGCACGGCGCTCACGTATAACCTGGCGTGTTCGTCCTCGTCCCTGTCCCCGTCCGCGCCGGGCAGGCCGACGCAACCGGCGAAGCTCGCGGTCAAAAGGAGGGACGCGACGAGGGTCGTCAGGCGTGCGGATCGATCCAGGGGGGTCACCCGGTCTCCAAGGGCGCGACCTCGTTGAAAACGTTTCCGCGGTCGGACTGCGTTGACAACGCGGGGAGCGCCGCCTCCTGCTTGGCATGCTTTCCGGTTGTTCCCTTGCGGCCTTGTTCCCTTCTTCTCCCTGGGGCGGGTCCCCATGGGACGCGGGCCCACACCCCCGTTTCAGCGGTTCGGTGGAGCGGAACTTCCCAAGACAGGGTGGTTCCGGAGCCCTTTCTCCAGCGTGGAGTCCCCCCATGTACATCCAGAACGACGGTGAGGACGGCGAGGAGCAAGAGATGAAGGAGATCAAGGTCAAGATCCCGATCGACTACCACTGGAAGCTGCACACGCTCAAGCTCACCACGGACGCATACATCAGCGAGATGGTGCGCGATGCGCTCGGCGGGTACTTCGGGGAGATCTTCGAGCAGGACGAGGACGGGAGCGAGGTCGAAGCGCCCGAGACCGCGTAAACCAGAACCCGGCTACTTCACCAACCGATCCACCGCGCGCGCCCCCAACCAAGCCCCCACCACCACGAAGGCACCCAGCACGCCCACGTTCCAACCCACCCCCAGCGGGCTGGCCTCGCCCACCACGAGGAAGCGCACCAGCTCCACCAGGTGCGTCAACGGGTTCGCCATGGCAACCCCCGCCAACCACGAGGGCAGCGCCTGCAAAGGGTACAACGCATCCGACACGAACAACAACGGAAGGTTCAGCACCAACAGCAGGCTGTGGAACGCCTCGAAGCTCGGGCTCTTCTCCGCCAGCCACGCCGAGACGCCGAAGGCCCCCCACGCGAACACGCCCACCGCGGCCAAGCTCAACACGGCGCCCCCCCACGACAACCCCCGCATGCCCAACGGGACCGCCAAGAGCAGGATCACGAGGCTCTGAGCGACCGTTTTCGCGCTCGCGGACGCGCCAAGGCCCCCGTAGTACTCCATGCGCGCCATCGGGGCCGCAAGGTACTGCCGCGCCTGACCCCGATCCACCTCCAAGAAGAACGTGCCGCCCCCGAACAAGGCCGCCGTCATCGCCGTCAACGCGACCAAGCCCGGCGCCAAGAACCCGATGTAATTCGTGTCCACCCCCGGAAGTCGTCCCCCCAACGCGGACTCCAACGCGACCCCGAACAACACCAACCACAGCACCGGCATGAACAACGTCGCCGCCGCCTCCATCGGCGACCGCACGAACACGCGCAGATGCTTCGCCGCGACCGCCCTCGCCCCCGAGAAGCCCGGGGAAAACCGCCTCACGACGCCCCCTCCCGAGCCTCCTCGAAGCGGCGACCGGTCACCCCAAGGAACGCATCCCCCAAGTCCGGCTCACGGACCCGGATCTCCTCGAACGGGACCCCCTCCCGCTCAAGCGCCTCCACCACGCTCCCCGCCGAAGGACCCCCCTCGCCAAGCCACGCTCGGACCCCCCGCCCCTCCCCGACCACGCGCGCTCCCTGCAACCGCTCCAACGCCTCCCGAGCCCGTTGCACGCCCTCCGCCCCGACCCCCACCTCCACGACGCGGCGCCCCACGTGACGGGCCAACTCGCCAGGCCTCCCAGACGCGACCACCCGTCCCTGATCCATGACGACGACCCGATCGGCCAGCCGATCCGCCTCGTCCAGGTCATGCGTCGCCACCAAGACGGACCGCCCCGCCTCGATAAGCTCCTCCATCTTCTCATGGACCTCGTCCTTGGCCCGCGGATCCAACCCGGCCGTGGGCTCGTCCAGCACGAGCACCCTCGGCCTCGGCATGAGCACGCGCGCCAGGTCCAACCGACGCTCCATCCCCCCCGAGAACCCGCCGACGGCGTCGTCGGCGCGACCCTGGAGGCCCACGAACGAGAGAAGCTCCCTCGCCCGCTCCCGGGCTTCCGTGCCTGGAACCCCGTACAGGCGGGCGTGGTGGATGAGGATCTCGCGGGCCGTCAGGTGCTTGGATGCAAGCGGTTGCTGGAAGGCGACGCCGAGGCTGCGACGAGCCTTCATGGGGTCTTCGTGGGCGGGGGTTCCCTCGACGGTGATCCGGCCCTCGTCGGGGCCTCGGATCGTGCTGATGCATTCGAGAAGCGTGGTCTTGCCCGCTCCGTTGGGCCCCAGGAGGGTCAGGCATTCGCTGGCATCGACGGTGAGCGAGACCTCGTCGAGTGCGAGGATGTCGCCGTAGCGTTTGGTGAGGCCGTCGACCTCGAGAGCGGGGGGCATCGGCTCGGCGAGGAAGGCCCGCATGCTTGTAGGTTTCCGATGGTGGGTGCCGTCCCGTCGCTCGGAACCTTTTTGGTCCCCTCCCCGATGGGGGGCTCGACCCGGGGTGACGGTGATTCGTTTCAAGCGGCTTGCGGTCGGGACCACCGTGTTGACCTACCTGACCATCCTCGTGGGTGGGTACACGCGGGGCGCCGGCGCGGGGATGGGGTGTGGGGAGGCCTGGCCGCTTTGCATGCATCCGGAGACGGGTGAGCTGCATTGGTTCCCGGATTGGTCGAATGCGTACATGGTGGTCGAGTGGAGCCATCGGTTCGTGGCGTTGATGGCGGGCGTGGCGATCTTGTTGATGGCGGTCCAGGCGTGGCGGACGCAGCGGCACGACCGGCGTCTTGTGGCGGCGGCGACGGCGGCGCTCGTCCTGTTGCCGGTGCAAGCTGTGCTGGGGGCGGTGACGGTGTGGGAGCACTTGGATCCGTTCTGGTCGGCGACGCACATGGGCGTGGCGAGTGCCTTGTTCGGGTCGGTCGTGGCGACGGCGATCTTCGCGTACAACCCGCCTGGGTCCTCGTCCGTGGACGCGGGCGGTGGCGAGGGGGTTCCCTCTGGGGGGTCTGCGGGGGCTGCGGTGCGGGATTACGCGGCGATGACGAAGCCGCGGATCGTGGCGTTGTTGGTGGGGATGGGGTTCACGGGCATGATCATGGCGGGCGGTTGGCCTTCGTTGCCGGTCGCGGTGTGGACGCTCGTGGGGGGCGCGTTGGGGGCCGCGTCGGGGGGCGTGGTGAACCAGGTGCTGGAGCGGGACGTGGATGCGAAGATGGAGCGCACGGGGGATCGGCCGTTGCCCAGCGGGCGGGTGGACCCGGTGAACGCGTTGTCGTTCGCGGGCGTGTTGGCGGCGGTCTCGTTCACGATGTTGTCGTTCATGGTGAACGTGCTCGCTGCCGTGTTGACGCTGTTGGCGACGTTGTTCTACGTGTTCGTGTACACGTTGTGGTTGAAGCCGTCGACGCCGCAGGGCGTGGTGATCGGGGGCGCGGCGGGCGCGGCGCCGGCGCTTGTGGGGTGGGCGGCCGTGACGGGGGGCATCGGGACGCCGGCGTTGCTTTTGGGGTTGGTGGTGTTCTTGTGGACGCCTCCGCATTTCTGGGCGTTGGCGATCGCTCGCAGGGAGGAGTACGATCGGGCGGGGTTCCCGATGATGCCGATCGAGCGGGGCATCCCATACACGAAGCGGCGCATGGTCGCGTACGCGATCGCGACCGTGTTGGCGGCGTCGTTGTTCTACGCGTTGGGGTATCTGGGATCAATGTTCTTGGTGGCGAGCTCGCTGTTGGGGGGCTTGTTCCTGCTGTCGACGTTGTACGTGGTCGTGGATCACACGCCGCGTCGGGCCAGGCGCATGTTCGCGATGTCCCTGGTGTACCTGTTCTTCTTGTTCGTGGCCATCGTAGCGGATCGCCTGGTCGTGCCCTTGGCGTGACCGCGGGCACAGGCATCATCGATGGAGGAAAGGGGAGGAGGGGGACCGGCCGGGCGGATCGGAAGGCCTTGGGAGGCTGGGGGGAACAGAGGGGGGTTCCAGCCCGGCCGGCCACGCGGTGTTGCACCGCGCGCATGTTTCTTCCGCTCCCTCCCATAAAAGCCGTTTCCCGCACGCGTCGAAACCGGCGTGCTCGTCCCGGGGAAGGGACGGCGGGGGCTTAGAAGTCTAGGCCGGCTTCTTCCCAGTCTTCGAGGAAGCGGGCGAGCCCGCTGTCCGTGAGGGGGTGATCGTAGAGGGTCTCGAGCACGCCGAAGGGGAGCGTGGCCGTGTCCGCGCCGATGAGGGCGCTTTGGAGCACGTGGTCGGGGTGGCGCACGCTCGCGACGAGGATGCGCGTGTCGAACCCGTAGTTCTCCTTGATCTGGACGGCTTGCCGGATCAGGTGCATGCCTTCCTGCCCGCGGTCGTCCAGGCGTCCCACGAAGGGGGACAGGTACGTGGCGCCGGCCTTCATGGCCAACAGGGCCTGGTTGGGGCTGAAGTTGAGCGTCACGTTCGTGTCGATGCCTTCCTCGCTGAGCCGGGGTACGGCCTTGAGGCCTTCCTTGATCAGGGGGACCTTCACGACGACGTGGTCGTCGATGTCGGCCAAGCGCTGGCCTTCCTCGACGATGCCCTCTGCGTCCGTGGAGACGACCTCCGCGGAGACCGGTCCTTGCACGAGTTGACAGGTCTCCTTGACGAGCTTGTCGAAGGGTCGGTCCTGTTTGGCCGCCAGGGACGGGTTCGTGGTGACGCCGTCGATGATGCCCCAGTCCACGGCCCGCTTGATCTCGTTCATGTCCGCCGAGTCCAGGAAGAGCTCCATGGGCGGCAGTACCCGTGGTTGCTAGTAAAGGTTTGCGGCGGGCACCAGGTTTCTTGCCTTCGGAAGGAACTTTCGGGCCTCTTGCGCTTTAAGTTCCTTGGCGCTGGGTGCACGCTTCGGCTCCATGGCTATGGATGCTGACGAAGCGATCAGGAGTCTCAGGATGTTGGCATTAGACATGATTGTCGCATCTCTAGAGCTGAAGGACACGTGCCTTCCTCTGGAGCCCCATATCACCCAGGTGTGGGAGCTGGGCAAGGAGCTTGAGGAACTGGCTGCCGACCTCGAGGGCAAAGAACGCTACTCCGTGACGGTGCACTACGGGACCGTCTTCGCGACCGGCCCAGAAGCCGCTATCTCCGAGACGAACACGATGGGTGACGGGTTTGCAAGCGAGGTCATCGTGGACGGTGAGTCTCGACCAAGAAGAAACCTGTTCGACAGCGACCGGTAGCGAGAGACCGCCTCAAGCTCTATCGGTGGAGGCTTAGGTGGACTCTGGATCGAAGAAGAGGCCTTGTTCCGGGAGCTTGACTCCCTCGCCCGGCTCGATGCTTCCTTGGCGGAAGGCGTCCTCACCAAGCGCCTCAAGCGCCCGGTCCACATGCTCGTCCGGGACGATCGCAGCGAAGCCCACGCCCATGTTGAACGTGCGGAACATCTCTCGACGGGGCACGTTCCCCAAGCGCTCGATCGCTTCGAAGATCGGGGGGATCGGAGGGTGCTCCTCGAGGACGTAGGCTACATCCGAGCGAACCCGCGGGTAGTTGAGCACGCCGCCCCCGGTCACGTGCACGAGCCCGTGAACGGGGACCGCGTCCAGCAGCTCGAGCACCTCCCGCACGTAGATGCGGGTGGGCTCAAGCAAGGCTTCCCCGATGCTGGTCCCGTCCAGCTCGGGCACGGTGTCCTGGAAGGAGAGATCGTTGTCCTGCACGGCCTGGCGGGCCAGCGTGAGCCCGTTGGAGTGGATGCCGTTCGAGGGGATGCCCACGATCGCGTCCCCGGGGGCCACGCGGTCGCCTGTGACGAGCTCGTCCGCGGGCGCGGTGGCCAGGCACGTGCCCGCGATGTCGAAGCCTTCCACGACGCCTGGCAGGGTGGCGGTCTCACCGCCCACGATGCTCACGTTGGCCATGCGCGCGCCGCGCGCAAGCCCCTCGCCCAGCGCTTTCGCGAAGCCGGGATCGTGCGCCTCGACGGCAAGGTAGTCCACGAACGCGACCGGCTCGGCTCCCACGCACACGGCGTCGTTGACGTTCATCGCGATGCAGTCGATGCCGATCGTGTCGAAGCGGTCCATCGCGGAGGCCACCATGACCTTGGACCCGACCCCGTCCGTGCACAAGATCAACGCGGTGTCCCCCATGCGGACCCCGCTTGCGAAGTGCCCGGGCAGCTGGAGGGCCTCGGTGGAGCCTTCTCGGTCGGTGGCCAGCGCGGTGGCGAGTGCGTCTACGGTGGTGGCTTCCTCCTCGATGTCCACGCCCGCGTCCGCGTAGGTGAGGCCGTCCTCGTCCTCGGGCATCGAGCGGGGCAACCCGGGAGGGGGTCAAAGGTTTGCCGGCGCGGGCATGGTCAGGGTGCGCCGCCGCCTCCGATCGTGGGCCCGCCGGGTCGCTCGACCTCTTCGACGGCGTGCATCGTGATGTCGAAGGTGAGCGTGAGCCCGGCCAGCGGGTGGCCGTTGGGCGTGGAGACGTGGATCTCTTCCTCGCCCACGTCCTCGACGAGGTACTCTTGGGGCCCTTGCTGGGGGTTCTGGAGGGTGTACGTGGACCCTTCCTCGGGGGTGTGCCGGAGCACGATCTGGTCGTCTGTGACCTGCTCGATGCGTGTGGCGTTGTCCCATTGGGCATGCGCGCTTTGCGGGTCCGCGTCCCAGGTGAAGGCCCCCGCGTCCTCGGGCGGGGTGGTCTGGTAGATAATCTCCTCGTCCGTGATGTCGATGACCTCGGTCGCGCCGGGCCACATGGGGTAGAACGTGGTCGTTTCCCCGACGTCGGCCAGGCGTTCCAGGTCCACGGACTGCTCGCCCTTCCTGGTGAGCTCGAAGCGGAACGTCAACGTCTCCTCGCCTTGATCCTGGGTCAGCGTGAGGATGTCGCCTTCCTCTTTGTTCTCGATCTCGAACTCGGGCGGGAGCTGTTGGATGGGGAAGTCGTCGATGAACCGCGGGACGGGGTTTTGCCGGTCCAGCTCCGTGGTGGCCGTGATGTTCTCGTGGCTTCTGGGGGGCCCATAGGCTTCCGTGGGGGACAGCGTAGCGGTCTTGGATTCGCCCTCTGCCATGCTCACGAGCGCTTCGTAGAAGCCTTGCACGACGCCGGGCTGTTGAGCGTTGAGCGGGATCTGGAGGGGTTCCAGCCCGGGTCGTTCTTGGAACTGGTCGCTTTGGGGGAAGGGCCCGTAGGCGACCTCGGGGAGGCTGGAGTCGAACACGCTTCCGTCCGCCAGCCGGCCGACGTAGTCCACGGTGACCTGCATCCCGTCCTCGGCGTCGTCCCCGCTGGGGACGGGGTCCACGAGCACGGTGAAGGACCGTTGCTCGTCCCCGATGTCCAGGGTCACGTCGGCCTCGTACGCGTCGGTTTGGTCCGCGGGCGTTTGGAGCGTGGCGAACCCGCCCAGGGCCTCTCCTGGTTGCACGGTGCCGAACTCGGAGCGGACCACGTGCTCGCCCTCCGCCGTGACGGGGGCGGGCTCGGGGAGGTCGCTGACCACGAGCACGGGAAGCGCGTACTCGCTTTCGGGCGCGATCGTGACTTCATCGAAGACGGGGCCCGCGGCGATGTCCCCTTCGTCCAGGATGGGGACCTGGGTGTCCGCGGTCACGGTTTGCCCGGCTTGGTTCTCCGCGGTCAGCGTCACCGTGAGGGTCCCGCCGGGGTCGTCGGGCGCGGTGGCCGTGGCGCTCACGGTGGTGGCGCCTTGCGCGGGCACGGTGGTCGTCTCGGGGTCGACGGTGCCGTCCGCGCCGGTGAGCGTGAAGGTGACCTCTTGCTCGGTGTCCATGGGGTTCGTGGCTTCGCCGGTGAGCGTGATCTCGCCGCCGGGCGTGGCGGCGGGGAGGTCGGCGGACAGGGTGAGGTTGACGGTTTGAGGCTCGATGATGGTGACGGGGAAGCTGACCAGGCCCAACCGTTGCTGGGTGCCCTCCCGCTGGGCGTGCACATGAACGGTCTCTTCGCCTTCGAGCGAGGTGTCTGCGCCGAGGTCCCCGGCGAGGGTGTCGGTCTGGCCGGGGTCCAGGGTGGCGGGTTGGGTGTCGTAGGTGAACCCGGTCGTCGAGGTGGATAGGGTGACCTCTTCGGTCGCTTCGCCGAGGTTCTCGACGTTGAGGGGGACGCTCGTGGTGCCTCCGGCGAGGATCGTGACGGGCTCGTCGGGCTCGCTGATGCCGATGCTCGCGAACTGAGCGTCCGTGTCCATCGTCGCGAACGCGCCGTAGGTGGCTCCGGCGATGCCAAGCAGCACCGCGACCGCTCCGAGCACGCGGAGGGCGGGGTTCATCGTCGGGGGGGACAGGAACCTATCACGTTAACTTTGCGGAGGCGGCCCCTGTGCGGCGGGGCTCGGATCGTGCCACGCGGGGAGGAGGCTCGGAGGAGAGTCTTTTTAGGGAGGGCTGCCTTGGCGCGCACTGTCGCCGGCTTAGCTCAGATGGTAAGAGCACTCGGCTGTTAACCGAGTAGTCTCCGGTTCGAGTCCGGAAGCCGGCGCTTCTCCTCACGGGCTGACGCCGGTGACCTCTACCAAGTGCTCGGCGGCGTCGCGCGTGAGCCCGTCGCTGCCGAGGATCGTGTACCGGTCCCGGATGGTGTGGGCGTTCTCGAGGGCCTCGAGCACGTGCTCTCGGTCGAGGTTGGCTTCGTCCGCGGTCGTGGGGGCGCCGATGCTGGCCAGCGCGTCCCGGATGCGCTCCCATGGGCCGTTGTGTAGGTAGAGCATCATGATCGTGCCCAGGCCGACCTGCTCCCCGTGCAGGGCCTGGCCGGGCGCGATCGCGTCGAGGGCGTGGCTGAACATGTGCTCGGCGCCGCTGGCGGGACGGCTGGACCCGGCCACGCTCATGCTGACGCCGCTGACGATGAGGGCTTTCACCGTGAGCCAGGCGGATTCCTCGATGCCGGGCCGGATCTGGGGCGCGTGGTCGATGATGAGGTTCGCGCTGGTCTCGGCCAGGGCGCGGGAGAAGCTGGACATGGACTCGTTGCGCAACCGGTGGGCTAGCTCCCAGTCCCGCAGGGCGGAGAGGTTGCTGATCGCGTCCGCGCACCCAGCGGCGAGCAACCGGTAGGGGGCTTGGATGATGATGTCCGTGTCGCCCACGATGGCGAGGGGAGTCACGCCTTCGATGCTGGCGGCTCCCTGCTCGTCCTTGACGCTGGCGCGGGGGGAGGTGATGCCGTCGTGCGCGGCGCTGGTGGGGACGCTGACGAGCGGGGCTTGGAGCCGTTTCGCGGTGAGCTTGGCCGCGTCGATGACGCGGCCGCCGCCGACCCCGTACACGAAGCGCCCGCCGGTGTCTTCGGCGTCCTGGAGCGTGGATTCGAGCTTCTTGCGCGTGGAGGCTTCCGCGACGAGCGTGTGCACGGTGTAGCCGGCCTCCTCGAGCAGCTCGGCCACGCGGTCCCCGGCCACCTCCCGCGTGCGGGGGCCGGTGACGACGACGGCGGGGTCTTGCAGGTCCAGCTCGTGGGCCAGGTCCCCCGCTTCGGTCAGCACGTTCGTGCCGACGAGCACGTTGCGGGGGAACAGCATCGATTTGGCTTTGTCGAAGACCGTCTCCACAGGGTGCAAGGGGGGTCTCGGGGGTTTCAAGGTTCTCCTTCTCGTCGCGCGGGCGCCCTCAGCCTGACGCGACCCCTTCCTTGTGGGCCGCGGCCGAACCGTTTTCTTCCAGGAGCCCATCAGGGCGAGCGTGACGCTTGAGACGTCCTTCTCCGGGAAGGCGTGGGTGCTCCCGGACGACATCGACACGGATCAGATCGTGCCGGGCAAGCACCTGGCCAAGATCACGGAGGAGGAGCTGGGCCCCGTCGTGTTGGAGGGGTACGACGAGGCCTTCGCGGACGAGGTCAGCCCGGGCGACGTGCTCGTGGCGGGCCGCAACTTCGGGTGCGGGTCCTCCAGGGAGCACGCGCCCATCGCGATCAAAGGGGCCGGGATCCCGGTCGTGATCGCGGAGAGCTTCGCCCGCATCTTCTACCGGAACGCGTTCAACGTGGGGCTCCCCGCGATCGAGGTGCCCGACATCACCGAGCACGTCTCCCAGGGGGACACGCTCAGCGTGAACCTGGAGGAGGGCACCGTGGAGAACACGGACACGGGGGACGCTTTCAGCGCCGAGCCCCTCTCCGAGAAGGCCCTTGAGCTCTTGGAGGCCGGGGGCCTGGTCGACCTGACGCGCTCCAAGCTCGAGGAACGCGGGCAAGCCTAGGCCTCGCACGGGCAACGCCTTGCCCACAACGCTCTTGAGGGGCCAGGCAGACTCTCGCGTGTGTCCTGGGCACGAAGGTTGCTCGTCGTCCTCGCGGTCTCGCTCGCGCTCGTCGCCGGATGCATCGGGGCCGACGAACCGCTCGAGCCGGAACGAACCGACTCCTTGATCCCCGCCGAGGAGCTCACGCAACCGATCTTCGAGCAGATCGAACGGACCGAGCACGTCGTCCAGGACCAGGTGCACGGGGAAGACACCGCGCAGACCTGGGTGGACGTGTACCGGCCCGCGGACGCCGAGGACCCCGTGCCCGTGATCCTCGTCTTCACCCCCTACCAGTCCCTGGGCGACGCGACGGGAGCCCTCAACCAGACCCAACAAGGAGAGCTCCCCGTCCCGCCCGAACAAAGCCCCTACGATGCCAGCCTCGTCGAGTTCTTCACCCCCCGCGGGTACGCCGTCGCGTTCGCGGACGTGCGAGGCAACCACAACAGCAGCGGCTGCATCGACCAAAGCGGGCCCGACCAGTGGCGCGACGGCTACGCCGTGATCGAATGGCTCGGCTCGCAAGACTGGAGCAACGGGAACGTCGGCATGTACGGAGCCAGCTACGACGGCGAGACCCAAATCTCCACGGCCCTGCTCAACCCCCCCAGCCTGGCCACGATCGTGCCCACGGCAAGCGTGGACAGCCAATACAAGTACACCCACTACCAAGGGATCCCCTACGATACGCAAACCGCCGGCACCATGGCCGGGTACCTCGCCATCAGCGCCGTCCCCGGCACCCACCCCAACGCCGCCACCACGTACCACGAACGGTTCACCTGCCAACCCGAAGCCCTCGAGCGATCCCTCGACTGGAGCGGCGACTGGAACGGGTACTGGGACGACCGCGCCTACCACAAGCTCGCCGACCAAGCCGACGTGAGCATGCTTCGCATCCACGGGTTGCAAGACTGGAACGTGAAGCCCGACCACGTCGACCCCAGCACGAACCAGTGGGCCGGCGAACCCACGCGCGCCATCTACGGGCAATGGGGCCACGCCTACCCCGACCGCGACGACTGGTGGGGCCACGGGGACATCCTGCACCGCTGGTTCGACGAGCACCTCCACGGCACCGACACGGGCATCGTGGAGGCGCTGCCCCCCGTGCTCATCGAAGACACGCAAGAACGCTGGCACGGCCTCGACGCGTTCCCCCTCCACGACGCCTCCACGCTCACCCTCCACCTCACCCAGGACGGGAACCTTGCGCCCAACACGACAGGCACGGGAGAGCTGACCGTGCACGACTACCCCCGCAACGCGCCCGGGCTCAGCATGCAAGAGACCGGGCCCGCCGCCACCATGGCAGGCCAAGCCGTCACAGGCCACCCCGCCGAACTCGTGTTCGAAAGCCAGCCCCTCGAAGACGAGCTGGTCCTCACAGGTCGCCCCACCGTCGAGTTCACCGCGACCACGGATGCGGAGTCCACGCGCTGGGTGGCCCACCTCGAGATCGTCGAGGAGGACGGCTGGCTCAACCGGGGCTACCTAGACGCCACGCAGCGCGAAACCGTCGAGGAGACCGAGCCCCTCACGCCGGGCGAGCCCTACGATATCGCGCTCGAGATGTTCCCGCAAGCCGACGTGGTCGAGCCCGGGGACGTGCTCCGGCTGACGCTCACGAACACGGACGACTGGGTGCACCAAGACGACTCCTACGCGACCAGCACGATCCAGACAGGGCTCAACGCGACGCTGAACCTCCCGCTTTTGCCAGGGGACGCCACAAGCCACGGCGCGGACCGGCTCGAGGGCCTGGACTAAGGCTCCCTGCGAGCTCGACCGGTCGGCACGTCCACCGCGAGCCCGACGCCCAAGAGCACGACCGCGAAGAGGACGTGCAAGAGGTTGTCGGGTTGGTTGACGGCGAGCAGGTCCTGCATCGTGTCGAAGAGCAAGAACCCGAGCGCGGCCACGATCGCGTAGACGGTCCCGAAGGTGAGATTGTAGGTCCTCGAGTGCTGCTCGGGGGCGCTTGAGAGGTACACGACGGCCAGCGCGACCACGCCCGTGACCACGTGCACGAGGTCGTGCAGGAGGTTGGCGCCGAAGAGGGCCTCGTCGGGGTCCCCGATGAGGGGGTTGGGGAAGAATCCGATCACGCCCGCGGCGAGCACGGCCCACCCGAACGCGTGTGTGACGTGGGACTGCTTTATCATGGGCGGGCTCGAGGCTGGAAGGGGTCCTTCTTTTATGCTCAGTCGACGCTGGAAGCACCACGGGAGGCTTCGAGGCTCCTAGGCTCGTCCCACGGCCGCGAGCAGGTCTTCGAGGGGTTGCGCGTTGAGCACGTTCTCGGGCGTCAGCCAGGCCTTGCGGGCTTGATCCACGCCGAACCGCATCACCTCCATCTCCGCGGGGCTGTGCGCGTCCGTGCTGACCACGAAAGAGGCCTCGTCCCGGTGCTCGTGGGCATCCCGCCAGTCGAGGTCCAGCCGCGTGGGTTGCGCGTTGATCTCGAGCGCTACGCCCTCGCGCCGGGCGACGTCCACGATGCGTTCGAGGTCCAGCGTGTTGCCTTCGCGCTCGTTGATCTTCCGGTTCGTGGGGTGGCCCAGGATGTCGACCGGGTATCCCTCGAGGGCGGTCACGACGCGTTCGGTGGCGTCTTCGACGACGTCGTGGAGGCTGGCGACGACGAGGTCCATCTCCTCGCAGAGGCTCGCGGGGACGTCGATGCCGTCGGCGTTGATGTTGGCTTCGACGCCCCAGAGCACGCGCGCGTGGATCTCGTCGTCCTCGTTGACCTTCGCGATCTCGTCTCTCTGCTCGTAGAGTTCGTCTTCGCTGGGCGCGTTGGCGACGGTCAGGGAGGGGCCGTGGTCGGTCGTGAGGATGTACTCGTACCCGAGCGCGTCGGCCTTCTTGGCCATCGTGCGCACGCTTGTGGCGCCGTCGCTGTACGTGGTGTGCATCTGGAGGTCCCCGCGCACGTCGTCGGGTTCGAGCAGGCGGGGGAGGTCTCCTCGCGCGGCGGCGTCGATCTCGCCGAGGCCTTCTCGGAGCTCGGGGGGGATGGGATCCAGGCCGAGCTGTTCGTACACGTCGGCTTCTTGCTCGCCAGCGATGCGGTGTCCTCCTTCATCGAGCCCGTCCACGGTGAAGCGGAGCCCGCGCTCGTAGGCGCGCTCTTGGAGGGCGTCGACGTGCGCGGTGGCTCCGGTGAACGTGAGGAGGGTGGCGCCGTGGGATCCGGGGGGCGCGGTGATGAGTTCTGCGGGCGTGCCGGTGATGAGCTCCACCGTGACCCGGGTTTGGGCGCGTTCGATGGTGCGTTGGGTCTCGGGCAGTTCCTCGAACGCATCGAGGGCTTGTTCGGGGGTTCGCGTGGTGGCGACGAGGGTGATGCCTTCCGCGATGGGGCTTCGTCGGCGAAGCGACCCGGCGGGTTGGATCTGGTCGGCGGCGCCGGTGGTTTGGAGGCGGTCGACGAGCAGGTGCGCTGCGGCTTCGACGTCGGACAGTCTCCAGCGGTTGCTGGCTTCGCGCACGCGCTCGATTTGGTCGAGGATGGAGGTGACGGTCTTGGGGCCGAACCCGTCCAGTTGCCCGATCTGGCCTTCGCGGGCGGCGGTCTCGAGGTCGTCGAGCGTGGTGACGTCGAGCTCGGTCCAGAGGCGTCGGATCTTCTTGGTGCCTAGGCCTCGGACGTGGGTGAGCGTGGCCACGTCCACGGGTACCTCGTCGCGGAGGGTTTCGAGGGCTTGGATGGTGCCGGTGTCGAGGGCTTCCTTGATCTTGGCCTCGATGGCGTCCCCGACGCCTTCGATCTCGGAGAGGCGGCCTTGTTGGCGAAGCTCGGGGAGGGGCGTTTCGGCGTGGCGGAGGTTGCGCGCGGCGCGTCGGTAGGCTCGGGGTTTGTGGGAGGTGCCGCGGAGGTGTTCTCGCTCGGCGAGCTCTTCGAGCATGCGCGCGACGGTCTCGTTCGCGGTGAGCATGGCCCACGGGGGGATGCGCGAGCGTGCGTTTGAGGATTCGGGCCGGACCCGTTTCCTGTTCGTCCGCTTGAACGGAGGTGTGCTTCGTCCGGCCGCGTTGCCGGAGGTAACAAGTACCCGGAGGTCTACGGGGGGTGTGGGACGCGCGCCGGTTCGCCGGCGCTAGTTCCCCGCCCCGGGCCGGTTGACTTCGGATGCTCCATCCGCGTCTCCCGTGCCTTCCACCTCGGTCCGGGGCG
>CAZOQA010000027.1:0-28352 GCA_964581775.1 uncultured Thermoplasmatales archaeon
TACTGAGCAGTCTGCCGAGATCCGAAATCTCTCGACTCGCATGGCTTAATCGGACTCCCAAAGCAGTCACCTCCGGCAGGATCAACCGGAGTTCACTCACGAGCCGCGGGGTAAGGCGCGGCATCGCGAGTCCGGCCCAACCGGGCCGGGTGGGCCCATTCGCCTGTGTGCAAATGGGAAATCTTGGCGGAGCAGGTGGGTTTCACCCACCTAACACACCAATCGTATGGGATTGTGATTCGCTTCGTCTGTCGGATTCGAGAGGTCTCGACCGTTGGGAGCGGCCGGGTTTCTCGGATCCCCACGCGGTTGCATGTCCCGCGTCCTGGATGTGGATCGTCATCGTGAGCAGTCTCCTGCTCCCTCAACCCATCTTCGCGACGCGGGTAACCCGGAGTCGGCCAGTCTGCGACCAGCCCCGGACGGGAAACCCTGTACACCGCACCCCTTACATAACGCTTTCGCCCGTTTCAGGGAGACGCCCTGACGGAGAAAGGCGTACTAGGAGGCGGCCAACGGGAACCCCGTTCGGCCGGGACCACCCGTAGAGATGGCTCATATTTCAGGCTTCCGGGGAACGCGATGCCATGCCCCATGCCACCGCTTCCCGCACCAAGGAGCCATACCGCAGCGGGTGCTTGCACGCCCTGGATGGTGTCGCTTGCCGCGATCGCTGCTCTGGGCCTGGCTGGCGTCTCGATGCTGCTGGCCGCCGTCTCGTTCCTCGCCGCCGCGCGCACGCGCAGGATCCGGTTCGCCTTCGCGGGGCTGGCCTTCCTCGTGCTCGCGACCCGTGGGACCCTGATCCTCGCGGACGGGGCCGGGTGGCTTGGCTCCCCCATCGCGTGGGACGGGTGGACCCTGGGTATGGATGCCGTCATCGTGCTCGCGCTGTACGCGGCCGTCGTCAAGGGGTGAGCCCGTCTGAGCGAGGACGCGTTGGAGGTGACCACGCGTCGGGAGATCTACGAGGCGCTGCGCGAGGTCCCGGGCGCGCACTTCTCCCACCTCAAGCGCGAGCTGGACCTGGCCACGGGCACGCTGCAGCACCATCTTCGCGTCCTCGAGGACCGGGGTCTGGTGGAGTCGCGACAGGAGGACCGGTACACGCGCTATTTCCCCTCGATGGAGGTGGACCGTCGCGACAAGGAGCTTTTGGGCTTGCTGCGCCAGCAGACCCCGCGCCGGGTCGTGCTGGACCTCATCGAGCACGGGACATGCCGCTTGACCCGCGTGAGCGAGCGCCTGGGTCTGGCCCCGTCGACGGTCTCGTTCCACCTGAACAACCTGCGGGAGGCTGGCATCGTGGCCAAGCCTGAGCGGGGCCGCTACGAGCTGGTGGATCAAGAACACGTGGAGGATCTTCTGGTCGCGTACCAGGAGAGCTTCACGGACCGCGCGGTCGATCGCATCGTGTCCTTGGTGACGGGGCTAAGCGTGGACGGGGACCAGGCAGACTAGGCCCGCAACGGTTTTCTTCCCCGGTCGTCGTGACCGAGGCGTGCCCGAGGAGACGCTCGACGAGCTGGCGTTGCGTTTCGCCCTGGAGAACGCGGTCGAACATGGGGGGGAGGCGAACAAGGGGGCGGTCATCGGCCGCGTGATGGCGTTCGATGAATCGTTCAAGCAGGAGGCCGGGCGCGTGGCGCAGCAGGCGGGGCGCGTGGTCGAGGAGGTCAACGGGTTGGCGTTGGGCGAGCAGCAGGCGCGCTTGGAGGATCTGGGTCGCATCGAGCTGGAGGCCAAGGACACGCACCGGGAGGGGTTGCCCGAGCTGCCGGGCGCGGGTGCGGTGGACGAGGTCGTGATGCGGTTCGCACCGAACCCGAACGGGCCGCCAAGCTTGGGGCACTCGCGGGGCATGTGCATCAACGGGTCCTACGCGGAGGAGCACGATGCGCGGCTTCTTCTACGCTTCGACGATACGGACCCGGTGAACAAGGCGCCGTGGGAGCCGGCGTACGGCATGTTCGAGGAGGGGTTCTCGTGGCTGGGCATCGACGTGGACGAGGTGGTGTACGCGAGCGATCGCATGAGCACGTATTACGAGCACGCGCGCGAGGCGTTGGAGATGGGCGCGGCGTACACGTGCACGTGCTCACCGGAGGAGTTCAAGCAGCACAAGAAGAACCGTGAGGCCTGCCCGCACCGGGGGGAGGAGAAGAGCGTCCAGCTCGAGCGGTGGGAGGCGATGTTGGAGGGAGGGTTCCAGACGGGCGGGTGCGTGGTGCGCGTGAAGACGGACATGCAGCACAAGGACCCGGCGCTGCGGGATTGGGTGGCGCTTCGCATCGTGGACATCGAGGAGCATCCACATGCGCGCGTGGGGTCGCGGTTCCGCGTGTGGCCGCTTTTGGATTTCCAGTCGGCCGTCGATGATCACTTGTTCGGGGTCACGCACGTGATCCGGGGCAAGGACTTGGCGGACAGCGAGCGCAAGCAGCGGTTCCTGTACGAGCACTTCGGGTGGTCGTACCCGGAGGTGTTGCATTGGGGGCGGGTGGGCGTGCATGGGTTCGGCGCGTTCTCGACGAGCGCGATGCGCGAGCAGATCGAGGCGGGCGAGTACGAGGGGTGGGACGATCCGCGCTTGCCGACGCTTCAGGCGCTTCGGCGTCGGGGGTTCTTGCCGGAGGCGATCCGGAGCTTCTGGGTCGAGTTGGGGTTGACGGAGAAGGACATCGAGGTGAGCGTGGAGACGCTGGAGGCGGAGAACCGCAAGCTGTTGGACGAGCGGGCGGACCGGTTGTTCTTCGTGCGGGACCCGGTGGAGGTGAGCCTTAAGGGGGCTCCCTCGGGCGTGGTGGCGAAGGCGCCGCGGCATCCGGACGACGAGGCTCGGGGGGTGCGGCGGTTGCCGGTGGAGGGGTCCGTCTTGGTGTCGGGCCCGGCGTGGAGGGGGCTGGAGGAGGGCTCCGTGTTCCGGTTGAAGGACGGGGCGGATGTGCGCAGGGTGGGGGACGCGTCGGTCCGGTGGGTCTCGCGGGGGCTCTCGGACCAGCGGGAGGGGCCCATCGTGGAGTGGTCGCCGGTGCCGGGCGTCCCGTGCCGGGTGCTTCGGCCGGATGCGTCCTGGCACGAGGGTCGTGCGGAGCCGTCCGTGTTGGAGGAGGGGGAGGGGAGCGTGGTGCAGTTCGAGCGGTACGGGTTCTGTCGGTTGGAGCGCGTGGGGGAGGGGGGCGTGGTGGCCGTGTTCGGGCACCGTTGACGCGTCGCTGGGGGAAGGGGGTGACCCCGGAGGGAACGGCCCTCCGGGGAGACGGCTCGTCGGCGCGGCGTTCGTTGGCAAAGGTTACCCGGTACCGTTCGAGCCGTTTGTCAACGGAGCCTCGCCGTTGGCGTGTGCGTCGGTGCCGGGGAGAGGGTCCCCCCGGATGGCATCCAACACGAGGTCCGTGACTTGGAGGTCCCAGCACATGCGTCGGGCTGGGCAGTCCTGGCACATCTCCCACGAGGCGGTGTAGGGGACATCGTCCAGGAATAGGCCGAAGTGATGCGCCGCGTCCGCGGCTTGATCGGTGAGCGTGAACGTCTTCGTCTCGGGGTCCATGTGGACCAGGTCCTTGTTGGAGAGCGCTTTGAGGCGGTCCTTGAGGAAGGTCTGGTATTGGTAGGACTCGCTGATCTCGTCGAACTTGCGTTCGCCCCAGCGGGATTGCGAGTACTCTTCCTCGTGGGCTTCCCGGTAGGCTTCGACGAAGCGTTGCGCGGTGAACCCGTCCTGCCCGAAGCGGGTGAGGATGCGGTAGGTTTCGAGGATCAGGGACACGTCCGATCCTGTTTGTTGGCGAAAGCGCAGGTACGAGCAGAGCTGGTACTTCTCGATGGGTTCGTTCCAGCTGTACTCTTTGGCGTCGCGGAGGCCGCGTCCGATCTTCTCGATCGTGTCCGTGTCGGCGAGCTCGCTGAGCTTCTCGCGCACCTTGTGGCTGGTGAACCCGAAGAACTCGGCGGACGAGTCGGCCTTGGAGTTGTCGGGCACGAACAGGTTGTTGGCTTTGCGCGCGGTGAAGCGCCCGATCTTCACGCTGAGGCCTTGCCCGTTTTGAGCGACGACGAGCGGCTGCGTGTTGCCGCTGGAGAGGGCCTGAAGGACCGTATCGTACACGGTCCCGTACACGTGGACCTTGAGGGCCCCGTAGAAGGCGTCGTCGGTCGAGTACGGTACGAGTTCTAGCCGCGCCATGTTGATCGGGTCAACTGTTCCGGAGCGAGCCTTCGCTCCGCGGGTACCTTTGCCGCGCCCCGACTGAGGCTCAGCCGCCAAAAAGCTTTCCCTGTCGGCGGGGGGGTTGGACCGCCGGGCGGGGGCGGGGACGGGCAGGTGTCCAGGAAGCAGGGTCGTTAAGTAGCCGTCTCCTGGTGACGTGTTCGATGTCTTCGCCCGTGGACGGTCGGGGCCCCAAGCTTTCGGTGCACGCGTTCGAGGAGATGGATCTCTCGGGCGCGACCGTGGTGGACGGGTTCCCGTCTGTGGGGCTGGTGAGCACGATCTGCGCGAACTACCTGATCGATTTGTTGGACCTGGATCAGGTGGGCATCTTGGACTCGGCCGCGTTCCCCACCGTGTCCATCGTGCGCGAGGGCGAGCCCATGTTCCCGGTGCGCATCTACGCGGGGGAGGGGCTTTGCGTGTTCGTGAGCGAGTTCCAGCCGGAGGAGGGGTTGGTGCGCGCGATCGCGGAGACGATCCTGGGGTTCGCGGACGAGGAGGGGTGCTCGCGGGTGATCTCGCCGGAGGGTTTGGTCACGGACGAGGAGGGCCCCGAGGACGTCCAGGTGTACGGGTTGGGGTCGACCCAGCCGGCGCGGGAGCGCTTGCTGGAGGCGGGGTTGGAGACGTTCGACAACGGCATCATCACGGGCGTTAGCGGCGTGCTGTTGTCGTTGGGCAAGCGCGAGGCGTTCGAGACGGTGAGCCTTCTGGCCGAGGCGAACCCGAGCTACCCGGACGCGCGCGCGGCGGCTCACGTGATCGAGGCGATGGATGATCTCTTGGAGGGCGTGGAGATCGACGTGAAACCGTTGTACACGGAGGCGGAGAACATCGAGCGGACGCTTCGCCAGATGCAAAAGCAGGCCGGGCAGGGCGGCAAGGGCGGCTCGCCGTCCGAGCACCCGATGTACGGGTAGGCTACTCCTCGTCCTCGTCCGCGGTGTAGCCAAGATCCGAGGGGAGCTCGCCGAACCGTTCCCGGATGCGTTCTTGCTTTCTGACCGCGGACGGGGTGCAGTGGTGGCGTTCGCTCTTCTTCCGTTGACCGCAGTCGGGGCAGATCACGGTGCCGGGCATGCGCTTCGGCCCCGTTCACCGGCGCCCGTTACCTAAGCGTTTCGCCCTCTCGGGGGGTCGCGTCACTTGTTCACGTGGACCGGGTGCCCTTGGGCGACCTCCACGGCCTCCAGGAACGCCTCGGCCAGCGTCGGGTGCGCGTGCACGGTCTCGGCCACGTCCGTGAGCGTGGCGCCCATCTCGATGGCCAGCGCGGGCTCCGCGATCAGGTTCGTGGCGTCCGGGCCCACGATGTGCGTGCCCAGAAGCTGCTCGTCGGGGCCAGCGATGACCTTCGTCCACCCCTCCGTGTGCCCGCTCATCTTGGCCTTGCCCAGCGCCGCGAACGGGAACCGGGCCACGATCGCCTCGTCCCCGTACCGCTCGCGGGCCTCCTCCTCGGTCCACCCCACGCTGCCGACCTCGGGCGTGGTGTAGCAGAACCAGGGCACCGCGCGGTGGTCCACGACCACGTGCTCGTTGCCGGCCGCGACGGCCGCCGCGTGCAGGCCCTCGTAGCTGGCCTTGTGCGCAAGCGCGGGCCCGGGCGCGATGTCCCCGATGGCGAAGACGTGCCCCAGGCTCGTGCGCATCTGGTCGTCCACGTCGACGCGCCCGTTCTCGGTGGTCTCCACGCCCAGCGTGTCCAACCCTACAGCGTCCAAGCGGGGGCTTCGCCCGACCGCGACGAGCACGTTGTCGGCCTCCACGGTCTGCTCGCCCTGGGGGCCATCCAGCTCGAGCGTGGCGCGTCCGTCCTCGACGGTGGCGCCCGCGGCTTCGGTTTGCGTGAGCACGGACAGGCCGGCCTTGGTGAGGTGGCGCTTGAGCTCTTGCCCGATGTCCGCGTCCGCGGTGGGCAAAACGCTGTCCATCATCTCCACGACCGTCACGTCCGTGCCCAACTGGTGGTAGAACTGGCCGATCTCGAGCCCGATGAACCCGCCCCCGATCACGGCCAGCTCGTCGGGCGCGCTCTCGAGCTCGAGCGCTTCGCGGGACCCGATCACGGTGTCCCCGTCGAAGGGGATGTGGGGAAGCTGGATGGGCTCGCTGCCTGTCGCGACGATGGCCTTCTCGAACGAGACCTCCTCCCCGTCGATCTCCGCGGTGTGCTCGCCCGTCAAGCGGGCCGTGCCTTCTTGCACGTCCACGCCGCGGCTTTCCAGAAGGTGCTGCACGCCGCGGGCCAGTTGATCGATCTGGCCCTGCTTCCACTTCTGCGCGGTGGGCAGGTCCACGCTGGGCGCGCCCGCGCCCAGGCCCCGATCGTTCCAGGCCTGGACCTCGTCCACGAGCTTGCCCAGTCCGATCAGGCCCTTGCTGGGGATGCAGCCCCAGTGCAGGCACACGCCGCCCCAGGATCCCTTGTCCACGCACGTCACGTCCAGTCCCAGCTGCGCGGCGCGGATCGCGGCATGGTACCCACCGGGGCCGCCCCCGATGACCAGGAGCTCGGTCTCGCTCGTCATGGTCTCGCCCGTGCCATGGGGGCGCCTACGAAAAACGCTTCGCCGGGTCTAGACGCGGGCCCGGTTGGCCTCTTGGGCCGTGTGCTGGGGCGGCGACCAGGTGCGTCGGTCCGCGCGCAGGTGCGAGGAGACCTGGTCCTCGAGCAGGGTCTCGAGCTGTGCCAGCTCGTCCTCGGTGAGGGGGCGCGAGGCGCTGATCAGCCCGTCGTTGTCGATCCACACGCGCGCTTCGCCGAGCACGAGCTCGACCGCGCGGATGTCGTCGGGCAAATCCTCGCTGAGGTCGTACGGGGCGGTGCGCCCGTCCGGCAACCGGTACCGGTCCACGGTGAACCGGGTGCGCGTGCTCGCGTCGGCGGCGACGTCCTTGAGCCCCGGACCGCCCAGGGGGCGGGGCGTGGCGGGGATGTCCCGGTCGCCGGGCACGTGGTGAAGCCTGGGGTGCTTGCCCAGGCCGAACACGTAGCGGATGCCTTGGTGCTCCTCGTCGATGCCGCGGGGCGGGTTCGTGGTGGCCAGCGCGATCCCGCCGACGACGGTGAACAGGGCCAGGATCCCCAGCATGGCCCACGTGCCGGTGCCGACGGCGAGCACGATCGTGGAGAGCATCGCGCCCTGCACCCCGTGGGGGGTTGAAAGGCTTGACGGGTCTTAGCGGCTCTCCAGGAGCAACAGGTTGGGGTCCTCGAGGAAGCGTTTCACGTCCTGCGCGAAAAGGGCCCCGTCGTACCCGTCGACCAGGCGGTGGTCGAAGCTGAAGGACAGGTTCATGACCTTCCCGGGCACGATCTCGCCGTCCTCGACGACCGGCACGTCCCGGATCGCGTGCACGCCCATGATGGCCACCTGCGGGTGGTTGATGATGGGCGTGGCCATGAGCCCGCCCACGCGGCCCAGGCTCGTGATCGTGAACGTGCCGCCCGTGAGCTCGTCCATGCTGAGCTTGTGCTGGGTGGCCTTCTCGGCCAGCTCGTTCACGTCGGCCGCGATCTCGAGCAGGCTCTTCTCGTGCGCATCGTGCACCACGGGCACGGTCAAGCCCCGGTCCGTGGCGGCCGCGATGCCCATGTTCACGGGCTCCTTGACCACGAGCTCGCGCGAGGCTTCGTCCACGAGCGCGTTGCAGCGCGGGTGCTCGCGCAGCGCGCGCACCACGGCCTTCGTGATCAAGGGCAGGTAGGTGACGTTGACGCCACGCTCCTCGCCGAGGGCCTTGAGCTCGTCGCGGACCTGGACGAGCTTGTCGGCGCGGACCTGCTCGACGTACGTGAAGTGCGGCTGCAGCGTCTTGGCGCGCGACATGGACTCCCAGATGCGCTTGCGAAGGCCCTTGAGGGGCTCGACCTCCCGCGCGTCCTCGTGGGAGACCTCCGGGATGTCGAAGTCGAACGCGTCCAGCCCGAACCCTTGAGCGCCTTGAAGCGCGCCCTCGAGGTCCTCCATCGTGATGTGGCCTTTCGAGCCCGTGGCTTCCACGCGGGCCAGGTCCACGCCTTCCTGCTTGGCTTTGTGCCGCACGCGCGGCAGGGCCAGGACCTGGCCTTGCCGTTTGGCGGTTTGGGGCTGTCGCCGCCGGGGGCGGCGCTCGCCGCTGGGGCCGCTGTGCGTGTCCGGCAGCTCGAAGAGGGTTTTGTCCTCCTTGTCCTCGTCCGGTTCCTCGGTCCCGTCCGCGCCCGCCGGTTCTCCCTCGGCCTCGGGCTCGGGCTCGGGCTCGTCAGGGCTGGGTTCGGCGCCCTCGGGTTGGATGATGACGAACACCTCGCCCACGTCGACCACGTCGCCCTCGTCGTACCGGAGGTCCTTGATGGTGCCGGCGACGGGCGCGCTGATCTGCACGGTGGCCTTGTCCGTCATCACCTCCACGATGTCCTCGTCCTCTTGCACCGAGTCGCCCTCGCTGACGAGCCAGTTCACGATCTCGCCCTCGTGGACGCCCTCTCCGACGTCGGGAAGTTTGAACTCGAAATCTGCCATCATGATCACCTCAGTAGGAGAGCACCTCGTCCACGGCGTCCAACACGCGCGTGGGCGTGGGCAGGTACTCCTCTTCAAGCGTGTAGGGGAACGGCGTGTCCAGGCCCGTGACGCGCTGGATGGGGGCCTCCAGGTGAAGGATCAGCCGCTCGTGCAAAAACGCGGACAGCTCGGCCATGAACCCGCCCGTGCGGGGGGCCTCTTGCACCAGCACGGCGCGGCCGGTCTTCTTCAGGCTGTCCTCGAGCGTGTCCTTGTCGAACGGGACGATGGTGCGCAGATCGA
This sequence comes from uncultured Thermoplasmatales archaeon, assembly GCA_964581775.1. Taxonomy (GTDB): domain Archaea; phylum Thermoplasmatota; class SW-10-69-26; order SW-10-69-26; family SW-10-69-26; genus PWVY01. The sequence goes on from CAZOQA010000027.1 coordinate 9,004, forward strand.
TGACCTCCACGTCGACGCCCTCCTCCTCGGCGGTCTTGGCGGCTTGCAGGGCCACGTGCAGCATGGCGCCGTACGCGACCACGGTCACGTCCGCCCCTTCCCGCGCGATGCGGGCTTTGCCGAGCTCGGTCTCGTAGTAGCCCTCGTCGACGTCCTCCTTGACGGCGCGGTAGACGCGCTTGGGTTCCAGGAACATGACGGGGTCGTCGTCTTGGATGCTGGAGAGCAAGAGCCCTTTCGTGTCCGTGGGCGTGCTGGGGATCACGATCTTGAGGCCCGGCGTGTGCGCGAAGTAGGCTTCGCTGGATTGGGAGTGGTAGTGCCCGCCGCGGATCCCGCCCCCGTACGGGGTGCGGATCACCATGGGGGCTTGGTACTGGTCGCCGCTTCGGTAGCGGATCTTGGCGACCTCGTTCACGATCTGGTCGAACCCGGGGTAGATGAAGTCCAAGAACTGGATCTCCGGGACCGGGCGAAGCCCGTACAGGGCCATGCCCATCGCGGTCCCGATGATGCCGGCCTCGGCCAGGGGCGTGTCGATCACGCGCTCTTCCCCGTACGAGTCGTACAGGCCTTCCGTGGCGCGGAAGACGCCGCCGTTGACGCCGACGTCTTCCCCGAGCACGACGACGCGGTCGTCCTCGTTCATCGCGGTGTCGAGACCATCGTTGACTGCGTCCACGAGCGTCATCTCGGGCATCAGTGACCACCTTCCTTGTCGGGTCGCTCTCCGTAGAACCGTTTGAGATCCTCGGCTTGTTCTTCAAGGTGCCAGGGCGTCTCGTCGTAGACGTCCTCGACGAGGCTGTCGATCGTGGGACCGGGCGCGTCCTCGGCGCTCTCGACGGCGGCCTGGATCTCGTCCCGGATCCTCTCACGCATGTCCTCGTCCTCGGTCTCTGTGAGAAGATCCTGGTCGTCCAGGAACGTCCGGAACCGGTCGATGGGGTCCCGGGTGCCCCATTCTTCGAGCTCCTCGCTGGGCACGTACCGGTCGGGGTCGTCCGAGCTGGAGTGGGGGCCCATACGGTACGTGACGGCCTCGATGAGGGTGGGGCCTTCGCCGCGTCGGGCCTTCTCGACGGCTTCGCGCGAGGCTTGGTAGAGGGCGAGCACGTCGTTGCCGTCCACGCGGATCCCGTCGAACCCGTACGCGTCGGCCTTCTGCGCGAACGTCTCGCTACCGGTTTGCTTGTCGGTGGGCACGCTGATGGCCCATTGGTTGTTCTGGCAGAGGAACACGGTGGGCGTCTTCCAGACGCCCGCGAAGTTCATGGCGACGTGGAAGTCGCCCTCGCTGGTGGATCCATCGCCGAACGCGACGCCGGTGACGACGTCGTCGCCTTGCAACCGCGCGGCGTACCCGGCGCCGACCGCGTGGGGGATCTGCGTGGCGATGGGGCTGGAGATGCTGTAGTAGTTGAGCTCTTTGAACGCGTAGTGGTTGGGCATCTGTCGGCCCTGGATGCGGTCTTCGCTGGTTCCGTAGCACTGGTGCACCATCTCCTCGATGCTGGCCCCGCGGTACAGCGCGACGCCGGGGTCGCGGTAGTGGGGGAAGTACCAGTCTTGCTCGTCGAGGGCCGCGCCGAAGCCCACGTGGCTGGCCTCTTGGCCCATCGAGCCCACGTAGAAGTGGATGCGGCCTTGGCGTTGCAGCTTCATGCCCCGCTCGTTGAGAAGCCGCGTGGCGACCATGGCTTCGTACATGTCGAGCAGGGTCTGGTCGGGGAGGTCGGGGACGTTCCCGCTGGGGGTCCCGTCATCGTTCATCACCGCTTTGGGGGGTTCGAGCCTTGCCATGAGGGGGTCACCTCTCGTCGGGTTGCGCGGGGCCGTCCCCGCTTTCGATCGCGTTGCGGATGTAGTACTCGCCGGCGCGGTACGAGGAGCGGACAAGCGGCCCGGAGGCGACGTACTTGAACCCCTTCTCGAGGCCGATCTGTTCGTACCGGTCGAACGTGTCGGGGTGCACGAAATCGTCGACGGCTAGGTGCTTGTCGCTGGGTCTCAGGTACTGGCCGATGGTGAGGAAGTCCACGCCCGCGGCGAGGAGATCGTCCATGGTCTCGAGCACCTCGTCTTCGGTTTCGCCGAGCCCGACCATGATGCTGGATTTGGTGTACAGGGGGGCCTCGAGCGCGTCCTGGGCGTACCGTTTGGCGAAGCGGAGCACCTTGAGCGATTGGTTGTAGTCGGCGCGGGCGTCCCGCACGGTGGGTGTGAGCCGTCGAACCGTCTCGACGTTGTGCGCGAGCACGTGCGGTTCGGCGTCGACGACGAGGGAGAGGAGGTCTTGTTGGCCCTGGAAGTCGGGGATCAGGAACTCGATGAGCGTGTCCGGGCACTCCTTGTGCACCGTGTCGATGCACGTGGCGACGTGGCTGGCGCCCTGGTCGGGCAGATCGTCCCGGTCCACGCTCGTGACGACCGCGTAGTCCAGCTCCATCTCTTGGATGCTCGCGGCCAGCTTGGCGGGTTCCAGCGGGTCCAGGGGGGCTCCTTCCTTTTCCGTGTTCACGGCGCAAAAGCGGCACCCGCGCGTGCAGGTGTCGCCCATGACCATGAACGTCGCGGTGCCGCCTCCCCAGCATTCTCCCACGTTGGGGCACTGGGCCTCCTCGCACACGGTGGCCAGGTTCCGCTCGGTGCGCATCTCCTTGATGCGCTGGTACTCCTCCCCGCCGGGAGGCCGGACCTTCAACCAGTCAGGAAGACGCCGTCGCTCAGCTGGAGCGGCCACGTGGCGGGCAGCCCCAGCAAGGTAGAAAAGCGTTCAGGTGGCGCAAGGGATGCGTGGACAAACCGTCGCGTTGAAGGCCTCGGTGGCGGTTCGCGGGGCGTGTTCCGTCCAGCGTTCACCGCGGTGTGCGACGGGTGCGGCACGACCACGATGTGGGTCAAGGCCAACCGCATGGCGCACGAGGACGGCCGCTCGCGCGTCCTGAAAGGGTTCCGGTGCACGGATTGCGACGCGTTCGAAGCCAAGGTGCTGGACACGCGCGGGCGCATCCGGACCCGGGAGGACCCCGCGTCCTCGCCGAAACGCTGAAAGGGGACCATGGGCTCTGGCAGGCCGATGGGAACCGCCGACGCCGACGCGGATGCGGAAACGGAGCCTCCCACCCAGTCCTCCGAGGAGCCCGAGCAGGAGGCGGCCATGCAGGCCGAGGACGAGGAGGCATCCAAGGGGACGGTGCCCGCGGAGGACCACGAGGCGCTGGCTGACGAGCGGGACGAGCTTGCCGCGCGCGTCGAGCAGCTCGAGGAGGAGAACGAGGCGCTCACGGACCGCCTGGCGCGCGCGAGGGCGGACTACGCGAACTACAAGAAGCGGGCGGTGCGGGAGAAGGAGGAGGCGGCCCGGGACGCGCGCATCGAGATGATCGAGATCCTGGTGGACGTGCTCGACGACGTCGAGCGCGCCCTCGAGGCGGGTCCAAGCCCGGACGTGGAGAAGGGGCTTGAGCTCCTCTCGCGCACGGTGCAGGACGAGCTCGAGCAGGTGGGCGTGGAGACGATCGCGCCCGAGTCGGGCCAGCGGTTCGATCCGTCCCGTCACGAGGCCGTGATCGTGGAGGAGACCAGCGAGCAGGACCCGGAGACCGTGATCGAGGTCCTCGGGCCCGGATACGAGCTGGAGGACCGGCAGATCCGCGCGGCCCTCGTCAAGGTGGCCTCGGCGCCCGAGGCGGACGAGGCGTCCAGCTGAGCGTCAGGTGCCCACGCCGTAAGCGATGTCCTCGAGCGCGGCCACGCGCTCGTCCATGGGCGGGTGCGTGCTGAAAAGCTTCGTGAGCGTGCTCTTCTTGAACGGGTTCGCGATGAAAAGCGACGCGTGCGCGGGGTTCCCGCCTTCCATGGGTTGGGCCTCGACGCCCTTCTCGAGCTTGCGCAGCGCGCTGGCCAGCTTCATGGGGTTCCCGGTGAGCTCGGCCGCGCCGGCGTCGGCTTTGAACTCGCGCTGGCGACTGATCGCGCTTTTCACGACCATGGCCGCGATGGGGGCCGTGATGGCGAGTAGGATCAAAAGCGGGAGCTTGGTGCGGGCGTCCCCGCCGCGGAACAGCGAGCCCCACATGGCCATGCGGACCGCGAACCCGATCGCGGCGGCGATGGTGGCCGCGACCGTCATCACGAGCATGTCCCGGTTGTCGATGTGGGCCATCTCGTGCGCGGCGACGCCCTCGAGCTCGTCCTCGTCGAGCAGGCGCGTGATGCCGGTGGTGAAGGCGACCTTGCCGTGCTCGGGGTTGCGCCCGGTGGCGAACGCGTTGGGCGTGTCCGAGTCGATCACGTACACGCTGGGCTTGGGAAGGCCCGCGTTCCCGGCCACGCGCGCGACGATGCGGTGCAGGCGGGGGTTCTCGGATTCGGAGACCTCCTGGGCGCGGTAGGCGCGCAGGATCATCTTGTCCCCCCAGAACAGGGAGATCACGTTGAGGGCTCCCGCGATGAGCAGGAACAGGAGCATCGAAGAGAGGGGGTCCCCGGTGAAGATGCCTCCGATGAGGAACCCGATCACGGCGAACAGGGCGACCATCACGACGAAAAGGCCCCCGGTCTTCGCCGTGTTGGCGAAACCTGGCATGGCGAGGCCACATGACATACGCGGCCTATTTCAACCTTTCCTGTCGGCCGAAAGGTCCCGAAACGAGGCCCAAAACCGCTGTAGCGCCGTGATGTTGCCTGCGATGGCGATCCAGGCGAGCGCGAGAAGAGGCAGGTTGAGCTCCCAGGGGAGCTCAAGGCGGGTCCACTGGAGGACCGGCTCGAGGGCGGGCGCCACCGTCAACAGGAACAAGCGGTCCGCGCGGCCCAGAAGGCCCCCGTAGTCGCGGCCCACGCCCACGGCCTGGGCTTGCGTGCCCATGTAGCTGGTCAAAAGCGTCCCTACGAGGGCGAACAGGCCCACCTCGAGGGGCACCCAGGGGGAGAAGGTGAGCCCCAGGAGCACGAGCACGTCGGCGAACCGGTCGAAGGCGTGGTCGAGGTAGTCGCCCAGCGCGGTGGCTTGGTCCGTGGCGCGTGCAAGCAGCCCGTCCACGCTGTCCAGCGTGGCGCCGATGGTGAGCAGGGCGGACCCGACGATCAGAAGCCAGGCCTGCTCGGGCGAGGACAGGTAGTAGCCGACCGCGGCGGCGGCCGTGACGACGAGGCCGAGCACGGTGAGCTTGTTGGGGTCCACGTCGCGCTTGGCGCACCAGTCCACAAGGGGGGTCAAGCGGCGCTCGAAGCGGCCTCGTTGGTCGTGCAGCGTCACCCGGGAGGGCCTCCCGTGAGCGTGTCGGTCCAGTCAGCCGTGCCCAGCGGGTCCACCTCGTCCCCGGGCTCCGTCTCGTCTAGGAGGCCGAGGACGAGCTGGGCGACCCGCTCGGGGTCCGTGCCGGTGGTGTCGATCTCCCAGGCTCGGGGGGCGTCGATCTCGTGCACGAGGGCGTCCAGCGTCTCGGCCATGACGTTCTCGTCGATCTTCTCGGGGGGCCAGTCCCGGTGGGCAAGGCGGGCTCGAAGCTCGTCCGGGTGGCAGCGCAAGAGCACGACGGCGTCCGCGTCGACGTGGTGGGAGAGGGCGCCCTCGAGGACGAGGGTCTCGTCGGGCAATTCTTCGCGGGCGCGCTCGCTGAAGCGTTGCTCGTCCACGATGTCTGCATCGCGGGCCTCGTCGTACCCGTCGATGGCGTCGACGGCGTGGGCGAGCTGGTTCGCGTCGTGCACCGGGACGTGGGGGGCCAGGTGCTTGGCGACGGTGGTCTTGCCGGTGCCGGGCACGCCGGTGAGGGCGAGCAGGGTCACGCGGGGGGGCCTCCTCGAGCTGGACGCTCCGGTGCGGGGCAAGGACAGGGGTGCAGCGGTGAGCGCCCGGGCACGCGGCGGCCTACCGGGTCCGGTTAGTTTAACGTTCCGCGTCGTGGTTCGTCAGGCGTCCTTGTTCTTGAGCGTGGCTGCGACGAACCCGTGGAACAGGGGGGCAGGCGACCCGGGGCGGCTTTTGAACTCGGGGTGGAACTGGCTGCCCATGAAGAACGGGTGGTCCTCGAGCTCGCAGACCTCCATGCGGAGCCCGGTGGGGTCCTCCCCGCTGAAGGTGAGCCCGTGCTCGATGATCTCGTCGCGGTAGCGGGGGTTGACCTCGAACCGGTGGCGGTGTCGCTCGAGCACGAGGCTGGCGTTGTAGAGCTCGTGCGCGCGCGTATCCCCGCTGATCCGCACGGGCGTGGCGCCCAGGCGCATCGTGCCTCCTTTGGCTTCGATGTCCTGTTGCTCGGGCAGCAGATCGATCACGGGGTGCTCGCTGTCGATGCCTTCCTCCATGATCAGCTCGGTGCTCGTGGCGTCCTCGAGCCCGAGCACGTGGCGGGCGAACTCGACGATGGCGAGCTGGAACCCGTAGCAGATGCCCAGGAAGGGCGTCTGGGTCTCGCGCGCGTAGCGGATGGCCTCGATCTTGCCTTCGGTCCCGCGGGCGCCGAACCCGCCGGGAACGAGCACCCCGTCGGGGTCCTCCTCTTCGAGGCTGGCCCGGTCGAGGCCCTCGCTTTCGATCCAGGCGATCTCCACGCGTGTGGACAGCTCGCTGCCGGCGTGGTTGAAGGCCTCCTCGATGCTCATGTACGCGTCCGTGAGGTCGGTGTACTTGCCCACGATCGCGATCTTGATCTCGTGATCGGGGTCCAGGATGCCGTCCAGGAACGTGCGCCAAGGGTCCAGACCGGGTTCGTGAGCGTTCAGGTCGAGGCGCTCGATCAGCCAGTCGTCGACGCCCTGGTCGTGCACGAGCAGCGGGACCTGGTACTTGTTTTCCACGTCGGGCGCGCCCACGACGGCCTCGGGCGCGACATCGCAGAAGTGGCTGATCTTCTGCCGCGTGGAGTCTTCGAGGGGTTCCTCGCAGCGGCATACGATCATGTCCGGCTCGATGCCGGTGGCTTTGAGCTCCTTGACGCTGTGCTGCGTGGGTTTGGTCTTCTGTTCCCCGACGGGGCCTAGGATGGGCACGAGCGTGGTGTGCAGGAAGACGACGTTGTTGCTTCCCTGGTCCCGGTGCAGCTGTCTAAGGCCTTCGAGGAACGGCATCGATTCGATGTCGCCCACGGTGCCGCCAACCTCGACCAGGCACACGTCCGCTCCGCTTTTCGCGGCCGCGTCCTTGACGCGTTCGCGGATCTCGTCCGTGACGTGGGGGACGATCTGCACGGTCTTGCCCAGGTACTCGCCCTCGCGTTCCTTCTCGATGACGGAGCGGTAGACCTTCCCGGTCGTGATGTTGTTGTCCTGGGGCAGGTTCGTGTCCAGGAACCGTTCGTAGTTGCCAAGGTCCAGGTCGACCTCGCCCCCGTCCTCGAGCACGAACACCTCGCCGTGCTCGAACGGGTTCATGGTCCCCGCATCGCAGTTCACGTACGGGTCGATCTTGACGGCTGTCACGCTGAGGCCACGGGATTTGAGAAGGCGCCCGATCGAGGACGCGGTCGTGCCCTTGCCAAGGCCCGAGAGCACGCCTCCCGTGACGACGATGAACTTGGTTTGCGCCACGGGAGCAGGGCTAAGCGGTGGCCCGCTATAGTCCTTCGCATCGGTGCGGGCGGAGCCCGGGGCTGACCAGGGGTGAACAGGGGGTCCAACGGCGGCCTGCGGGGCCTAGCTCGGCGGGACCGTGACCTCGAGCCGCTCGCCGCCGGGGTGGTCCACCGCGATGGACGAGTCCAGCAGTTTCGCCTCGCCGTCCTCGAAGCTGGGCGGGACAAGGATCGTCGCTTCGATCCCGATGCCTGCCTCGCAAGCGCCCGGGGCCTGCTCGCACGCGGTGCTTGCGTCTTGATCCGTCTCGTCCCCGACGAGCGCGATCAGGTCCTCCACGGACGCTCGCGCGTCCACGGTCGTGGCGTGGCCGTCCTCGGGGATGTCTTCAAGAGGGAGCTCCTCGCACTCCTCGGTCCAGTTCGGGCTGGTCGGGTCCGCCAAGCTGATGCGGCATTCATCGTGATCGGCTTGCGCAACCGGCGCGAACGTCAACAGCAGCGCAACCGCTCCCAACAGAGCCAACGCAAGCCTCATGCCAGCCAAGGCACGGCCTCGATACGACTTAACTCCTTTGGCCACCACGTGGTGGGTGGCGGGTGTGTTCGCGCGCCCGTGTCTCCAAACGTTTATCCTTAGAGAGCTGGTTCATCGTATGTGGGTCCGTCTCATGCGACCTTGGCGGATCCTGCCAAGGATTCCAGGGTCGCGGGAGGGACGGGATCACAGGGATAGGTGTTCGATGACGCGGAGGCTTTGGGTATACGGCGTCCTGTTCGCCTTGGTGCCCTTGACCCTCGCGGCGACCGCAGCCGCGGAGCCGATCGAGGGCATCCTAGAAGCGGATGCTCCAGCCACCCTCGACGGTCACCTTGAAACCCAAATCGCGGACCCCACGGTCCTTTTGACGGACCTCGACGCGCCCACCCAAGCACCCCCGCTCGTCCTGAAGGCGGATAAGGCCACGATCACGAACAAGCAGTACGATGTCTCGACCGTCACAGCGAGCAACCCCGTCCAAGACTACTCGTTCGAGACCCCGGCCCCCGGGTACGACAGCGAATCGTACATCGCCGAGAACGTGACGATCGAGATCACGCCCGTCGGCACCCAAGCCGACTTCCTCCTGTCCCCCACCTCTCCCGGTGTCCTTCAAGCCGCCGTGAACGGGACGGCCAACGCGGCCCAGGTGAACGCGTACCCGGACGGCGTCCGCGTGCTCGACGGTCACCGCGAGCACCACAACTTCACCCAAAGCGACGAGGGCGACGAACGCTTCCACTACAACTACAGCATCGACCGGCCTCTGGTGTCCCTCAAGCACGCCCCCTCGTTCGACGTTTGGGGCCACGCGGACGGGTACGCCTGGGACGCTCACGTGCTCGTGCGGAACCAGACAGGCACCATCGCCAGCTACGAGACCGGCATGGAGTCCACCTCCACCGCGGACGGGACCCTGCGGGAAGAGCACTACGAGTACGTCACGTTCGCCCTTCAAGGGCTCCAGGCGGAGATCCCGGCCCAGGTGCCGGGCCTGAAGCTGATGGAGCGGGGCTTCCAGATGAGCCTGGACGGGACGCTGGGCCTCGAGGGTCCTGGCGGGTCCCTCTCGGCCAGCGAAGGCGTCTATAACGCCGACTCCACGCACCGAGCGAACCTGGACGGGTCCTTCTCCTTGACGCTCATGCCCTCCCCCGACGCGCAACGCCCTCACGGGCTCTCGCTCGGGCTCAACGGCGAGGTCGACGAGACGACGCTGCCGATGATCGACACCGCCTCGCGCGTCCCCACGGAGGCCGTCGTGGCCGCCAGCGCAGGCGGCGTAACGGTCCTCGGGGTCGCGCTCTGGTACGCCTTGTCCGCCAAAGGCGCATCGCTGGCCCTCGTTGGCGCCGTCAGGACGCCCCAACGGGACGAGGAGGCGCTCGTAGCCACAGACGTCGAGGACCCGGGCGAGCTCCTGCACGACCCGGACCGGTTCACCCTGTACCACCTCGTCCGCTCCCGTGTGGGCCTCTCCGCCGAGGAGTGCCGAGAGCTGACCGGCATCGGGGAAGCGCCCGTGCACCTCCGCTTGCTGGCCCGCCACGGCCTGCTCGAGACGATTGCGGAGGACCCGCAACGGTACACCGTGCCCGGCCTCGTGGCCCCCGAGGATGCGGACAGGATCGCGTTCCTTCGACGCCCCGGGCCCAGGCAGTTGGCCGAGCTGTTGGCCATGCATGGGTTGACGCCCGAGGACCGGTTGCTCGAGCGCGTCGAGGCGCGACCGGACCCCCCGGCCAAGAAGGACGTCCCCAAGCTCCTTGAAGCGTTCACAGACAAGGGCCTCGTCTACCGGGAACCCGGCGAGGACGGCCGCGTGGTGGACCCCACGGATAGGCTTCTGTCCTGCCTGGACCAGATGGGCGAGGGCAACATCCCCCAGATCTCCTGACCACGCCCTTGGCTAAGGGGGAGGGGAGAAAAGCATCGGAGGGAAGCAATACAGCGGCGAGCCTGCGGCTCCGTCCACGGCCGGGCCGGGTCGAACCGATCAGGTCTCGACGGACAGCTCGTCGGCGATCTCGGCCTCTTCCTCGACCGGCGCCTCCAGAAGGCGCAGGTGAGGACGCATGAGCTCCACGTAGAACTGCCCCTCGCGCTTGCCTACATCCACGATGCCCGCATCTCGCATGCGGTGCACGTGGTGCTTGACCGTCATGTAGTTCAGCGGCTTCGGAAGCGCTTGGCTAGCCATGCTCACGAGATCCGCCAGGAACGTACCGCCCTCGTCCTGGAGGATCCGATACAAATGCACACGGTTCGGGTGGGAGAGCGCCGAGCACACCTCGGCGACCTCCTCAGGATCCCTAACCTCCATGGAGCCCCCATGAGCATCGCGCTATATAGGAGTTTCATCCAACCAGCCACGGTGGCACCGTGTCAGCCCTCCACAGGGTGCCAGCCCTGGGACGAAGACCACTCGTACTCGCCCCGCCACGCCTCCTGCGCGATCCGCCCCACCGCCTCCACGAGCGCATCGACATCCCGTCCCGTGTTGTACAACCCGACGCTGGCCCGCACCGCGCCCGGGAACCCCGGCACGCGCGCGCTCTCCCCCGCCTCGACGCGCGCCCGGACCGCCTGGGCCGACCCAAGCCCCAGCAACCGCGCCACGTACGGATGCGCACAGAACCACCCCGAGCGCGTCGCGATCGCGAACTCGTGATCCAGGACGCGCGCTACAAGCCCCTGGTGCACCCCCTCCACCGTGAACCCGATCGCGCCCACGCGCTCCTTGCCCGGCACCTCGCCCAAGACTCGAACGCCCGGCGTCTTGGATAACCCGCTCACCAGGCGATCCACGAGCGCGACCTCGTGCTCGCGCACCTTCCGCATCCCGATGCCGCGAAGGTAATCCAGGGCCGCGCCCATCGCGACGATGCCCGGCGTGTTCGGGGTGCCCCCCGCGTGCCGCTCCGTGCCCGCAGCCCACGTCACCTCGTCCGTCCCCACGAGGGCCACCGTGCCGCCGCCGGGCTGGTACGAGGGGGCCTTCTTGAGCAGGTCCTCGGGGGCGACGAGGAACGCTGAGCCCATGGGCGCGTAGGCTTTGTGTCCGGCGGCCGCGAACAGGTCCGGGCCCCCGGTCGTCCCGATGTCGGACAGGTCGATGGGAAGATGGGCAAGGCCCTGTGCCCCGTCCACGAGCACGCGGGCCCCGTGTTCGTGGGCCAGGTCCGTGATGTGGCCCAAGGGCGGGCGGATGCCGGTGACGTTGCTGGCCATCGTGACGGCCACAAGCTTGACCGACAGCTCGTCCAGTTTCGAGGCCAGATCGTCCATGTCCAGGCGTCCGTCGTCGAGCACGCCCACGTGCTCGTAGGGGCCTCGCGCGCGGTGGGGCAGATCGTTGCTGTGGTGCTCCATCGTCGTCACGAGCGTGGTCCCGTCCTCGGCGCTGGCCAGGTGCGCGGCCACGTCGAGCGCGCCGGTCGTGTTGGGCGTGAACAGGACGCGCTGGTCGTCCCGGGCGCCCACGAAGGCCTTCACCTTCCAGCGTACGTCCTCGTAGGCTTCGGTGCTGACCACGCTCAGGTGGTGGGCGCCTCGGTGAACGTTCGCGTACGCGTTGGAGAGGAACCGTTGGTGAGCCTCGAGCACCGGGCTGGGGGCGTGCGTGCTGGCTGCGTGGTCCATGTACACGAGGGGGCGGGTCTGCCCGTCGACGGGGCTTTTCAGCTCGGTGCCCGTCACGGGGAAATCATCCCGGACGTCCAGCGCCATGCCCCCCTATCCTGGTGGTCCTTGATGAAGGCGCCGCCGGGGGACCCTCAGCCGTCGGGGTCGGGATAGACGACGCGTCCGTCGTGGATCTCGGCGAACTCAGGGAGCTCGTGGCGTTGGGCCCGGTCGGGTCCGAACGCATCGAACACGTCCACGCCTTGCGCGGTCAGCCAGTCGGCCACGATGCGCCGGTGGCAGCGCCAAGGGACCGCTTCCGCGCACATGATGGCGACGGTGTCTTCATGGGCGGCGTCGACGAGGTCCTCGAGCGCGGCTTGGAACGCGTCCGTGAGCGCGTGGTCCGCGTAGGCTTGGAACCCGGGCGTGCGCCAGGCTCCGTTGGGGGATCCCTCGCCGGGGGAGCTTCGGCGGCCTCCCATGCGGGGTTCGTGCTCGTACGCGATGCCGTGTTGGGGGAGCTCGGTCTCGAGGTTCTCCTGGTTGAAGTGGGGGTGCGCGGTGGAGCCGGGGAAGCGGCGGATGTCCACCAGCCGGGTCACGTCGTGGGTTTGGAGCGTCTCGATGAGATCGTCGAGGCTCCGGTCGGAGTGGCCCAGCGTGATGACGCGCGCCATCAGGGGGGGTACGCGGCGCGTGCGGGGTAGGGTTTCCGGGAGCCTAGCCCTGGGGGCGGGCTCGTCGAGGCGGGTCTAGGGGTCAGTCGACGCTGAAGTCGATGCCCTGGGAGAGCGGCATCTCGTCACTGTAGTTGACGGTGACGGTTTGCCGCCGCATGTACTGCTTCCAGCTGTCCGAGCCGGCCTCGCGCCCGCCGCCGGTGTCCTTCTCGCCGCCGAACGCGCCTCCGATCTCGGCGCCGCTTGTCCCGATGTTCACGTTCGCGATGCCGCAGTCGCTCCCGTTGGGCCCCAGGAAGCGTTCGGCTTCTCGCACGTTCTCGGTGAAGATGGCGCTCGAGAGGCCTTGCGGGACATCGTTGTGCCACGAGATCGCGTCGTCCAGGTCCTGGTAGCGGATCACGTAGAGAAGCGGCGCGAACGTCTCCTCTTGTACGATGGGGAGATCGTGCTCAACCTCCACGATCGTGGGCTGGCAGTAGTTGGCGCCTTGTTCGGGCAACCGCTGGCCGCCGGTGAGCACGGTGCCGCCTTGCTTCTCGATGTGCTGGAGCGCGTCCATCATCTCGTCCACGGCCTCCTGGCGGATCAGGGGGCCCATGAGCGTGTCCTCGTCGAGGGGGTCCCCGATGGGCACCTGCTCGTACGTGGAGACCAACCGGTCGGTCAGCTCGTCCGCGACGTCCTCGTGCACGATCAACCGGCGGATGCTGGTGCAGCGTTGCCCGGCCGTGCCGACCGCGCCGAACGTAATCGCGCGTTCGGCGAGGTCCAGATCCGCGCTGGGCGTCACGATGACGCCGTTGTTGCCGCCAAGCTCGAGGATCGAGCGGCCCATGCGGCTTGCGACGGCTTCCCCGACCTCGTACCCCATGCGCGTGCTGCCCGTCGCGGACACGAGAGGCAGGCGCCGGTCGTTGGCGAGCTTTTGCCCGATCGTCTCGCCGGGGCCCAGCGTGAGGTTCATCACGCCCGGGTGCCCGTGGTCTTGGAAGACCCGGTTGGCGATCTTGCTGACGGCGATGCTGGTCAGGGGCACCTCGGGGCTGGGCTTCCAGATCATGGTGTCCCCGCACACGGCCGCGATGCAGCTGTTCCACGCCCACACGGCGCAGGGGAAGTTGAACGCGGTGATGATGCCGATGGGTCCCAGGGGCTTCCATTGCTCGTACATGCGGTGGTGGTGGCGCTCGCTGGCCATCGTCTTCCCGTACAGTTGGCGCGACAACCCCACGGCGAAGTCCGCGATGTCGATGGCCTCCTGGACCTCCCCTTCGCCCTCTTCGACGATCTTGCCCATCTCGAGCGTGATCAACCTGCCCAACGCGGACTTGTTCTCGCGAAGCGCATCGCCGAAGTCGCGGATGGCTTCGCCGCGTTCGGGCGCGGGCGCATCGCGCCACGTCTCGAAGGCCTTCTGGGCGCGGCGCACGGTGCGCTCGTAGTCCTCCTCGGAGGCCTGGCGCACGGTGGCGATCGGGGTCCCGTCGATGGGCGTGGTCACCTGGGCCTTGTCCCCGGAGGCGTACCATTCGTCCCCGTCCGTGGCGCCCAAGTGCACGTCCTGGGCGGGGTCGAGGCCTGCGTCCTCGAGGATGCGCGCGTACCGTTCCGGAAGGGCGTCGGCTCCGCCAACCATCACCCTTGACAAGGCCGCGTTCGGAGAAAAGGCTTCGCCCCCTTAGCCAGCCGAAGGGGGTCGGTTGGGTCCGCGAACCCTTTTTCCCGGTTGAGCCCGTTGCCGGGGGCGAGAGTGGTGCCGATGCCGTTCGAGAACGAACTCACCTATCACCGGTTCAAGGAACGAGGAGCCGAAGAGAAGTTCCATCAAAGCTACGAGGACGCCGTCGAGGAGGTGCGATCCAAGCTCGGCGAGACGCACCCGTTGCGCATCGCCGGGGACACGGTGCACACGGACGAGACGTTCACGGTCCGATCCCCCGGGGATCACGACCTCGTCATCGGCGAGTTCGCGATCGCCACCGAAGAGCACGTGGACAAGGCCGCTAGGCAAGCCAAGAAGGCCCAGCCCGACTGGGAGCACGCCGGGTACGAGGAACGCGCCAGCATCTTCCAAGACGCCGCCGACATCATGGCCGACCGCAAGTTCCAGCTGGCCGCGCTCATGTCCCTCGAGAACGGGAAAAACCGGCTCGAAGCCATGGCGGACATCGACGAAGCCATCGATTTCCTGCGCTTCTACAGCGCCGAATTGGAACGACACAAAGGCTACGTGTACGACACGGGCGAGCCCATGCCCGGCGAGCACTGCACCAACCTGCTTCGCCCCTACGGCGTCTTCGGCGTGATCAGCCCCTTCAACTTCCCCGGCGCCATCTTCGCCGGCATGAGCACCGGCGCGCTCATCACGGGCAACGCGGCCCTGCTCAAGCCCGCCAGCCAGACGCCCCTGATCGCGCACTGGATGCTCGACATCTACCAGGAGGCCGGCCTGCCCGAGGAGGTCGCATCCATGCTCACCGGGCGCGGAAGCACCACCGGGCAACCCATCCTCGAGCACGAGGACGTGGACGGCGTCGTGTTCACCGGCAGCCGCGAGGTGGGCCTCAACGCGGAGCGCACCTTCCTCGAGGAAGACAAACGCGGCCCCGTCATCGCGGAACTGGGCGGCAAGAACCCCGTCATCGTGAGCCAGAACGCGGACATGGACAAGGCCGTGGAAGGCGTCAAGAAGGGCGCGTTCAGCTTCAGCGGGCAAAAATGCTCCGCGACGGCGCGCGTGTACGTGCACGAGGACCTGATCGACGAGTTCACCGAGCGCCTCGTCAGCGAGACCCAAGAGCTCACCCCGGGCCTCCCCAAGGAGAAAGAGACCTTCGTGAGCCCCATCATCGACGACGACGCGCTCGAACGGTACGAGCGCATCGTAGAGCAAGCCCACGAGGACGGCGAGATCCTCACCGGCGGCGAGGTCCTCGACGAAGGCGAGCTGGAGAACGGCCGCTTCGTGGCCCCCACCGTCGTCCAAGGCCTCCCGCACGAGCACGACCTGGCCCGCGACGAGCACTTCCTCCCGTTCGTCACGATCCACCCCATCTCCTCCCTCGAGGAGGGCATCGAGAAGTCCAACGACAGCGAGTACGCCCTGTGCGCGGGCTTGTTCACCGAGGACGGGAACGAGGCCGAACGGTGGTTCGACGAGATCGAGTCCGGCATGACGTACGTGAACCGCGCCAAAAGCGCGACCACCGGCGCGCTCGTGCAAGCCCAACCCTTCGGCGGATGGAAGTTCAGCGGCACCACGGGCTCCTTCGCCGGCGGCTACTGGTACCTACCCCAGTTCATGCGAGAGCAATCCCGCACCGTCGTCAGGCGCGAGGACTGACCCCGCCGCCCCCCAGCGCGGCCTCCAACCCGAACACGCGCTGACGCGCACGGCCCAACCGGTCCTCCAGCTTGGACGCTGCCGCCTCCCGAGCCTCATCCAACAAGCTCCACGGCGCAGACATCGCCACCCGCCACAAGACCAACCCCTCGGCCGGCGCCACCTCGTACGTCCCCAACGAGCCCCCCGCCAAGGCCTCGCGGACCCGCTCGACCGGCACCTCGCCTCGCGCCACGGTCCGGCACGCGCCCACCATGCGGCGCACCTGGTGGCGCAAAAACGAGCGCGCTTGGACCTCCAGCACCAGGCCCGGTCCGCTGCGCCAGGCGCGCGTCCTCGTGATCGTCCGCTGGGGCGACGGGTCCCGGCCCGCGTCCAGCCGCGCGAACTCGGAGACGTCGTGCGAGCCCTGGAAGAGGCTCCACACGTGCTCGATCGTGGCGGCCTCCTCTTCTCGGACGCGTGGTATGAGGTAGCGGTAGGTGCGCGAGCGGGCGGCCGTCCGCGGGTCGTGGCCCTCGTGCACGCGGGCTCCGGCCCAGGGCACGATGCCCTCCGTGGTCCCGGCCAGGGTCCGTGCGAGGGTTTCCAGGCTTCCGTGCGCGTCGAGCGCGACGGGATGGTCGCGCGCGCTGACGCCGGCGTCGAGGCGGCCGTGGGCGCGAAGCTTTGGGTCTGGGGCGAGCAGGTCGGCGTCGTCGAGCGCGTCGAGGAGGGCCCCGTGCACGGTGGGGTGCTCCGGTTGTCGTTGCGTGCCGTGGTACCCGTCTCCGTCGAAGCCTAAGCGGAGCACGACGCGCGAGGGCACAAGCGGGACCACGCGGGCGGGGGCTTGACGGTTTCGCCTTGGCCGCGTGGGGAGCCTGTCAGGACCCCATCTTGGTGTCCCAGTACGTGGTGCGGGCGTCGTGTTGGGCTTGCATGTGGGCTTGCGCGGGCGCGGGTTTCTCGTCGAGCTCGTTGAGCCCGAGCAGGTGCTCGGCGGCGTCTTGGGCGAGGGTCGCGTTCGCGTAGCCCCATCCTTTCTGGGTCCAGGGTGCGGGCGTGACGGGCGCGCTGGCGGCCAGCGCGGCCGTGCCGGGCTCGTCGTCGGGGGGGTTGGTGGGGTCGTACTCGGTGGCGTCCCAGTAGATGGCGGTGCGGTTGTAGGCGTCTCGCAAATCGTGCGTGGTGACGGTGGCCTCTGGTGTGTCGACGAGGGGGCCGGGTTGGTTCGTGACGGTGGCGTTGGCGTGTTCGCGGACTTGCAGGAGCGTGTTGGCCATGGTGCCGGCGAGGTGGGGGCTGGAGAAGCTGGTGCCGGCGGCCCAGGTGTAGGTGTCGGTGCCTTGGTCGCTGGCGGCGTGCGCGGTGAAATTGGCGACGAAGTCGGGCCCGTTGGCGGGGACGATGTTTTGGCCCTTCATGGTGGGTTCGGCTCCGCTGACGGTGATCATCCAGGGGGGCCCGCCGGCGTTGTCGGTCCAGGCGAGGCTGGGGTCGTTGCCGGCGCTGGTGAGGAAGACGCCGCCGTTTTTCACGAGCTTGTGCGCGGCTTGGGGCACGGCGTTGTCGGGGTCGCCGCCGGCGACGGCGGGGTTGGGCATGTTGGCGGGGTTGCCCATGCTCATGGTTGTGATGTCGATCCAGTCTTGTTGTGCGGTCCAGGCGATGGCGTCGGCGATCTCTTGCCAGCTGGTGGCGGTGACCTCGACCATGATGACGGTCGCGTTGGGTTCCTCGTGGAGGACGCGGTCGGCGGTGGCGGTGCCGTGGAAGGCGTCGTCGACGACGGGGCGGTAGTGGCTGGAGGCGTCTTCGGGGACGAAGCTGATGCCGTACGCGTTGGTGCCTTCGAACTTGTAGAGGGTTTGGTACTCAAGCGCGCGCCAGGTGGCGTCGTCTTCGATGAGGGCTTGCTGTTTGTCCTGGTGATGCGTGAGGGGGACGGTGCGGGCGGGTTCTCCCGCCGCTTGGTCGATCGCGTGAGGTGCGCCTTGCGCGTCGCGTTGGAAGGTCTCGTGGTACACGTTCAGGCCCGTGTCGATGAGGGCGACCGTGACGCCTGGCTCGGTGGGTTCCTCGTCGGGCACGGGGGCAAGCTCGGGCGGGTCGGGGATCTCCCCGGTGACGTGGTTCCCCGTGATGGAGTAGCTGGCTTCCCCGGTCATGGCGCTGTTGGTGACGGTGAGCTCGTACGTGCCGGGGCCATGCTCGTCCAGGTGCACGCCGAGCACGTGGGCCGTTTGCCCGGGGTTCGCGCTGGCCACGGGGGTCCCTTCGGGGTCGTGAACGGTGAGGGCGAGGCTGTCGGCCTCGGAGAGGGTCGCGTTCAGGCGGACGGTCTCCTCGGTCACGTCCAGCTCGTGCGTTTGGCTGTCGTCGGCCGCGACGGTGCCCTCGAACGCGAGAGGGTGCGCGGTTTGATCGAGCGCGTCGCTGGCGTCTGTGCGCGTGGGGTCCAGATCGTCTCCAAGCCCGATGCACCCGGCCGCTGCAAGGGCCAGGGTGACCACGAGGAGGACAAGCTTCGTCCGCATCGTGCTGGCAGGGTCGCTGGAGCGTTGTAAAGGTTCTGGCCACGGAGTTGAACCCTTTTGTGGCCGAACATGATGGGCGCACGAAACCTGGTTATACGCTCGGCTATCGAGACGCCGAACCACCATGCGCTGGGCTCGTCGTGCTACGCTCATCCTGGGAGCAGCCCACGCCATGGCCACGGCGCTGTTCCTCACGCTCGTGATTACGCACGCGGCCCACACGGGGAGCTGGAGGGCAACGATCCGGTTCAACGACTACAGCGAAGGGGTGCTCGAGCTCGTCGCCGCCTGGGCGCTCCTGCCAGCGCTTGCATGGATGATCCACACGGCGCTCAAGCACGAGATAGAACGCGAAAGCCCCGGCGATGGGGATGCGCGAGGCTCGCGGCCTACGCCCCAGATTTCACCCCGCTCGTTGAAGGCCCCAACAGACCGAAGCGTTGACCCGACCTCGACCCTCGACCGACAGAAACCGTCCTCACGCTACGCTCAACCTCCTACGCCTCCCACCGAGGCCGATCAATAGCTCCGGGCCTAACGGACCCGTGTACGATGTGCCCTAGACCCCAACCTTGAAACCCTGTTTGTTGGCACGGTCCATCGGGAGAGAGGGTGGAGGTATGGTCTCGTGTGGACGTCTCAGAGGCCCCAACGAGCGAGGAGATTTCTCCCCGGACCGGGGAAGGGCGCGAACCCCCAGAGACCGGTGAAACCCTCCCCCTTACCCGCTCGTGACAAGCATTAATAGGGATGTCCAAGAGAAATCAACGCCCTCCACGCGACGACCCAGGGGGTGTGTGGGAACCCGCCACGAGGAGCCAGCAACGATGAAACCCGCCCCCGCCCCCACGCGCCAGCCCCTCCCGCGCCCTGCTCGACGAACACCCCCCCACGACCCTCAAGGGCGGTCCCGATGAGAACGCCCCCGGACCCAAGCGGCCCCACGCCGGTCGTGGACGCCAACCACGACCCCCTCGGCACGCTCGACGAAGCCGAAAACGCCCCCCACGGTTTGCGCGTGCGCCTGACCCCCGTCGCGAAGGCGCGCCTCGGCACCGACCAAGACCACGTCCAGATCCCCTACGACGACGTGCTCGGCATCCGCCGCGACCGCAT
>CAZOQA010000028.1:0-28103 GCA_964581775.1 uncultured Thermoplasmatales archaeon
AGGGGAAGGCGTCGACGAGCGCGTTGGAGAACCGGGGGGCGCCGGCGCGGTGGCATTCGTCCACGATGAGCAGGGTCCGGCGTTCCTGGTGGACCTTGCGTTCGAGCACGTGGGGGTTGCGCATGGCGGTTTGGATGGGCGTGACGAGGACGAGCGCGTCGTGGGTGTGGCGTAGCTTTCGTGATCCGCGCACGGTCGCGATGCGGTCGGGGCGGATCTCACCGTGGTCGGCCAGCTCCGTGGCCCATTGCTGTTGGAGCGCTTGCGTGGGGACCACCACGAGGGCTCGTTGGTCGCCGGCGCGGGCCCATTCGATGGCGCCGATGCCGATGAGGGTCTTGCCGGTGCCGGTGGCCATGTGCGCGATGCCTTGGCCGCCTCGCTCGACGAAGCTTCGCAGGGCGTCTCGTTGGTAGTCGCGTAGGCCCAGCTGGCTTTCGATGCGGGCCAGGCTGGAGGTGGGGGGCGTGGGCGTGGAGAGCACGCGCGCTCGTGCATCATGCGTGGGGGTTCTTTAGGGGTGCGGAACGGGTCGGTGAAGCTACTCGCCTGCGGGGTCCTTGCTGGGCCCCTGCTCGTTCGCGTCCCCCGAGAGTCGTCCCCTCTTCCTCTCGCGGGTCAGCGGGACCCGCCGGGTGCGTCCGCACGCCTGGCAGGTTGTGGTCACCTTGCCCTCCGTGATGCGGGTGCGGGCCGTCTTGCCGGGTAGAAGGTAGCGTTTGCATCCGCGGCAGACGCGCGCTTTGAGCTCGTTTGTGGCCTCGAGCGTGTGACGCGTGGTCAGCTTCCAGGCGAGCTCGGCGTACCGGTCCGCATCCTCGAAGCGCCCCTCGAGCGCGGCGTGCTCGGCCAGATCGAGCAACCGGTCCACGCGCTGCTTGGCGACCTTCGCGTGGGGCCGATCGTCCCGGCGCCGGGGCACGCGCGCCTGGAAGCTTCACCCCCTGAAAAACGGTTCCCTTCCGAGAGCCGCCTCCGCGATTTGAACGCGGGACCTCCTCCTTACCAAGGAGGTGCTCTACCACTGAGCCAAGGCGGCTTGCCCCGGCCAACCCAGGCGCCCTATTCAAGACTTTCTGTCGACCCGGCACCCGGACACCCCCATCCGTATTTTCGGGCCCCCCCGCCCGAAAGGTTCCACCCCCAGGTCCTCCCTGGTCCTCCCATGGTGGGCGCCACCTCCGAACCCGACGACGCGCAACACAGCATCCTCGGCAAAGCACGCCCCATCCAGCAAACCCCCATCACCGCGTACCTCGACCAAGACGACGACCAACGCCTCCCCCCCAGCCAGTTCGGCACCTACCGCATCCAAGAGGTCGAGGTCCACTCCGCGCTCACCGACTGCCAACTCCCCGGCCGCTCCTGGTCCCTGAACCCCTACACCGGCTGCACCCACGACTGCGCCTACTGCTACGTCCCCGACGTCGCGCACCTAGAACGCCCCCGCTGGGGGAGCTACGTCGTCGTCAAACGCAACCTCCCCCGCAAGCTCAGCCGCGAGCTCAAAACCAAACCCGAACGCCAAGTGTTCCTCTCCAGCGCCACCGACCCCTACCAACCCGCCGAAGCCCGCTACAAGATCACCCGACGCAGCCTCGAACTCATCCAACGCGAAAACTGGCCCCTTCGCGTGCTCACCCGCAGCCCCCTCGTCCAACGCGACATCCCGCTCCTCAAAGGGTTCGACGACGTGAAGGTCGGGCTCAGCATCCCCACCGTCGACGACGACGCCCGTCGCCTGATCGAACCCACCGCGCCCCCCATCCAAGGCCGCCTGAACACCATCCAAGCGCTCGACGAAGCAGGCCTGGACCCCTTCGTCAACCTCGCCCCCGCCTACCCCCTCCTCGAAGGCACCACCCCCGACGACGTCGCCAACACCCTCGCCGAGGCCGGCGCCGCGCGCGTGCACGCAGGCCCCTGGAGGTACCTCGACAACGTCCTCCCCGTGCTCGAAGACCGCATCCACGACACCCCGTACGAGACCCTCCGCGACGCCGTGGAGGACGACCGGTACTACGACCGGCTCTTCGCCTCCCTCAAGGGCGCCTTCCAACGAGCCGGGGTGCCCTTCACCCGGATGTGACCCCGCAACGCCCAAGTGCCCCACGCGCCTTTCTTCTCGCAGCGGGACCATGACGAACCAGCACGCCGTCGAAGCCACCATCAACTACCACGGGCTCGGGCGAGACGACGAGACCATCACCGTGACCGAGGGCACCACGTTCGACGACGTGCTCCGAGAACGAGACATCCACCCCGAGACCGTGCTCGTGTTCGTCGACGACGATGTCGTCCCCGAGCAAACCAAGGTCCCCCACGGCGCGGACGTGCGCGTGCTGCGCATCATCAGCGGAGGATGACGCCGACCCCCGGAGAGGTTATGTTCTCCCCCGCCTTTACGAACCCATGAGGCCTGGGAGGCTTTCGATCGCGCTTTTGAGCATCGTGCTCGTGACCGCCGTTCCCGGTGCAGCCGAGACCGTCTCCGAAGAGATCGGCGACCGGGCCGTCACCGTGTACGTCCTTGAAGAGGACACCACACACAACACCGTGCAAACAGACACGACCACACTCGTCTACCACCGCGAGGAACGGACCTCCGGCGCGTGGGTCGACGACCAAGGGGCCAACGCGACCGCGGCGAACACCACGCGAACCGTCACGTACGAGGACGGGGCGCACTCCAGCGACCGGACGGAGGAGAGCGTCGAGCTCGCCGTCCACGGTCAAGCGGCAGGGTACACCACGGACCAGCGGATCGAGGCCGAGGTCATCGACCGCTCCTTCGATTTCGGCGAGGACCTCAACGGCGACACCAACCACGTGATCGTATCTTACGACGGCAACACGTACGGGGACGGTCTCCTCGTCCGCAACGATGCAAGCGTGAACCCCGGGGCGGGCCACCTGGTCACGCCTCAGGAAGGCGACGTGTACTTCGTCAACGGGGGCCCCTCCACGGACCATCACGTCCGGGTCGAGGACACCACGATTCGGGCAGGGGGCGGCGCCGGGCACGACACGTTCGTTGGAGACTGGACCGGCTCTTACGTGAGCGCCGGCCTCTACGAGGTCCACTGCCAAGGCTTCGACTGCCAGTCCACGAGCCTGGGCGAGTCCGTGTGCTTGATCGGGTACCGTCCTCCGTTCTTCCTCGAATGCGGTCTGTGAGGTGGACAAGCCTGCGCCAGCGAGCGCTCCCGTCTTTCAGCAGCGCACCGAAGCGTTGAAAAGAAGCACGGCCCTGCCATGGCTCACGCTCCCGTAGTGTAGTCCGGCCAATCATTCCGGCCTTTCGAGCCAGCGACCGGGGTTCAAATCCCCGCGGGAGCACTCACTCTTTCTCCGGGTCAGCGGATTCCTTCAGCCAGGCACGCGTCAAGCAGGGGGGAAAACGGAGATCGCTAAGACCAGGGGGGCTTGTCTGTGGCGTCGGGATCGGTCCAGCTCAGCGTGATGCTCGTAGCGTTGGGGCCGGTGTGGATCGTGTTCTGGGCTTGCCCTGCCGTCGAGGCTGGCACGATGCCGCTGGGATCGTAGCAGGGTTGCTGGGGGTAGGACCAGCAGGCAGAGGGTCCCGCGTCGTCGCCGGCGGGTAGGAGGTTCGCTGCGCGCGAGTCTTGGCTGGCTACGAGCAGCCCGATGCGGTGGCCTTCTTCGACGATCACGGCGGTGGGCATGAGCTCGACGGTCCAGTCGTACGGTTCGCCTGGCGTCATCGTCTCCCAGGTGCCTTCTTCGCCGTGCGTGTGCGAGTCCGCGTACCCGTGCGTGATGCGTTGGAGGTCCCCGTCGTCGTGGATCTCGACGAGGTAGAGGACCCATTTGGTGGCGTCTTCGCTGCTGGAGGCTTCCAGGTGGACGGTGGGGGCGCCGTTGACGAGGCGGTCCTCGTCGAGGGGGTCGGTGGTGAACAGGGCCTTGGCGGGGCCCCAGTCGCCGCGCGTGGCGCCGGGTTCGTCTTGGTAGCTGACGGAGCCCTCGTCGGCGGGTGCCGTCGTAAGGGTCCCGTCGGGCGACGCGTTGTAGGGGATCGTGCGGCTGGGGTCGAGGGGCCAGTCGTCGCTTTCGTGCCAGGTGCCGGTGTCGTCTTCGACGAGGACGCGGGGTTCGTCGAGGGCTCCGTTGGGTCGTTCGAAGAGCAGGTGGTCGATCCATCGGTGGCGGATCTGCTCGAAGTCTTCGATGCCGGAGCCTTCCATGTCGGGGTGCCCATGGCCCCACCAGCCGAGCACGAGCCAGGTGGGGGCGTCGTCTGGGAGGTGGTTCCAGTAGCGTTGGGCGTGGTCGGGGTGGACGGCTGTGTCGACGAAGCCTTGCGTTAAGAGCAGGGGTTCGGTCGCGTTGCCGTCCACGTAGCGTGCCAAATCGCGCTTGGCCCATTCGTCGGTGTAGGGGCCTTCGATGGGTCCGAACTCGAGGGCGGTGTCGGCGTGGCAGGTGTCTTGTTGGGCGGCCAGCGCGTCGGGTTCCGTGTAGAGGGGGGGCACGGTCTCGATGGCGGTGTAGGCGACGTTGAGCTGGTCTTCGAACTTGGCGCCGTTGTACCATTCGTCTTGGTAGTAGCTGACCACGGGGGCGTGGGCGAGGGCGCCGGTGAGGTTCGTGGCGACGTGGGCGACGAGGGATCCCATGCCGGGGTGGCTGACGCCGTCGGTCGCGATGCGCCCGTTGGACCAGGCTTGGCTTCGGATCCAGTCGACGAACGTGCGCGCGTCCGAGCGGTCTTGGGGTCCGCCGTAGTCGAGGCATCCTTCCGAGCCGCCGGTGCCGCGCGCGTCGGCGATGACGACGGCGGCGCCGTGCTCGACGTACTTGGCGTACCCTTGGGGGGGCTCGCTGGTCTCGGTGAGGGGGGAATCGTCCGTGTGGGGGGCGTTGAGGGGTTGGTAGGGGGTGATGGTGAGCAGCGTTGGGACAAGTTCGTCGTCGGGGAGGGCCTCGGGCAGGTGGAGGGTCAAGGACAGCCGGGTCCCGTCGGAGGCCGGGATGTCGACGACGCGGCTGTCGATCCGGTCGTAGGTGGGTTCGCTGAGGTTCGAGGCCCAGGCCTCGGGCGGCGCTCGCGAGGCGCTGTCCGGGTCCTCCTCGGGTGGTGTGAGCGTCGTCTCGTCCCCGATGCAGCCGGATAGGGTGAGGGCCGCGGCGAGGAGGACGATGGTCCACAGGGTGGCTGGGGGCCGGGGGGGCCTCATCGCATCGCGAGTCCCTCGCGGGGGTCTTAAACCCTCGCCGGGAGCTCAAGGGGTTCCCGGGGGGCGTGTCAGGGTACCGCGACGTCGGCGCCGAGCGCGTAGATGGTGGGCTGCGTGCAGATGTCTTCGCTGTACTCCTCGCACAGGCCTTCGGTGTCCCAGGTGTCTTTGTTCTCGTCGACGCGGAAGACGTACTCGCCGGCGTCCTCGGCGTGCAGGAAGTAGCTGTGGCTTTCGTCCAGCGTGCCGTCCGGCGTGTCCACGCTCATCTCCAAGTCCCCGGTGTTGGTGTTCCCGCTGAACAGCGCGAACAGGTGCCCGTCCACGGTCACGGGGTACGTGGCGTCCATGAGCACGCGGGCTTGGGCCCCGAAGTAGTTGGGTTGGGGCGTCTCGGCGGCGAGGCTGGCTCCGGTCCCGTCGAAGGACGGGGGTTTGGCCAGGAACGCGTCCCCGGTGGAGGTGCCCGTCACGGTGGCCGATTCGGGCCCCTCGATCGTGAGGGTGCCTTCGTTGCCCCCGTCGGCGGCGCCGATCGCGACGGCGTGGTAGGTGCCGTCCTCGGGCGCTTGGAACGTGGTGATGCCCAGGAAACCGCCGCCGGTGCTCCCGCCGTCGGTGACGGAGGCGATGTTCCCGGCGGGGCCCGCGGCGAGCGAGGCGATGGTGCCGGGCCCGTAAAAGTGGACCAGGATGGCTGCGTACTCGATGTTGAGGTCCTCGTCGAGGAACCAGACGCCCACGCTTTCCATGGATGCGTTCTCCGAGAAGGTGGTGCCCTGGAACTCGAACGCGTCCCCGGCCTGGGCCTCGATCTCCCAGGCGGCGTACGCGTCTCCTTCGTAGGGTTCCTCTGCGACGATGGCAGTGTCGGTGGCGGCGAGCGCGACGGTCGCGGGCACGACGGCCGCGACCAGCGCAACCGCGACTAGGATGTGGGGGGTTGTGCGTGTCATTCCCAAGCCTCCCCCAGCAAGGGGTACAGCTTGGCAAATAGTTTCGGGCCCGATCCTCCTGGTAAGCGCCCGTTCAGAGGGGGAACGTATTAGATGCGAGACCCCCCTGGTCCAGGAGGAGGTTCGTGGCTTGAGAGGAACCCTACCGTGTACGTTGTTCGTGAGCATCGCTATGTTGACCGTCGCCGCTGGCCCGGCCCTGGCCCAAACCGTCGAAGATCCCACCGGAGCCGCGTGCGTGAGCCCTGACGCGGACGTCCAGTGCGAGACGCTGGCCGCAAGCGCCACCGGCTCAGCCAACTCCAACGGGGCCGCCGTGAGCCTCCTCGGAAGCGGGGACGCCGTCACGGACGTGGCCGGAGGCGGCTCCACCTCCTGCGCACTGTTGGAAAGCCAGGACCTGCACTGCTGGGGCGACAACGGGGACGGCCAAGCCGAGGACTACCAGGACGGCGACGCGCTCGCCGCCTCCCTCGGGTTCGAACACACCTGCGTGCTCGTCGAGGCCGGGGACGTGCTCTGCTGGGGCTCGGATAGCTCCGGGCAAGCCGCCAACTACGAGCAAGGCGACGCGGCCGGCCTCGCCGCCGGCTGGTTCCACACGTGCGCCCTCTTGGAAAGCGGCGACGTCACCTGCTGGGGCCACCAAGGCGACGGCCGATCCGACGGGTACGACGGCGGCGACGCGGAAGCCATCGCGGCCGGCGGAGCCCACACCTGCGCCCTGCTCGAAAACGGGGACGTGACCTGCTGGGGCGACAACGACTCCGGCCAAGCCGAAGGCCTCCAAGGCGAGAACGCGATCGAGGTCAGCCTCGGCAACAACCACACCTGCGCCCTGCTCGAAGACGGAGACGTTCGATGCTGGGGCGACAACTTCGACGGGAAAGCCGAGGATTACGAAGGCTCCGACGCCGTCACGTTCGTCGCCGGCGCCTACCACAACTGCGCTGTGCTGGAAAACCAGAACGTGCACTGCTGGGGCCACGACTTCTTCGGCCAAGCCGAGAACTACGAAGGCTCCGACGCGGTCCTCATCGGCGCCGGCGAGGACACCAACTGCGCGCTGCTGGAAAGCGGCCTGGTGCACTGCTGGGGCGACGAGGACCACGGCCAAGACCAGGACTACCGCCCCGGCGCCGCCGAAGGCACGCTCGTCGCGGCCAGCCTCACAGGGCACGCGCGCGGCTGCCTGGCCCTGAGCGTCACAGACTCCGCCACGGCCGCAGGCGCCTGCGAGGATCTCAACGGGAACAAGCAGGCCGTCAGCGCGTGCGACCTCGGGAACGAAGCGGGCGCGGACGCAGCCTGCGGCGATCCCGTCCCGGAAGCGCCCTAAGCGCGCGGCGGAAAGCAAAGCACCCCCCGGGCGACCGATGCCCGGGGGGGCCCGCTTGCCAAGCCGCCGCTTACGCGAGGCAGTCGAAGAAGAACGGGGGCCGGTACCCGATCAAGCACACCGCCTCGCCCGCTCCGGTCCCCTGGCACTCGAAGTCCTGGCAGTGGCGCTCGGAGATCGAGAACGAGACCAGCGCGCCGTTCCAGTCGCCCGCGAAGAGGTCCCCGCTGGGGCCTCCGTTCGCGCCCAAGGAGACATCGTCGACGCGCAGGTTGTTGCGCGAGTAGAACCCGCTGCTGGCGTACACGATGTCGCCCATGGTGGGGCCCACGATGTCGCCAGCGCCGGTGCCGCTGGTCATGCTGTTGCGGGCCTGCATCCCGTTGCCCCACGTGTTGCCCCAGTAGTTCACGGTCACGTGCGTGGCCTCCCCGTTGTTGTCCTCCCCGAAGTCGTATGCAAGGTCGATGAGGTACGCCTGGACGAGGTAGTCGATGTCGAACCCGGCCGCGTTCCCGTCGAGTTCGAGCTGCACGCCCTCGGTGGTCTGCTCGCTCTCGTACGTTCCGTCGTCGTACGTGTTCTCACGCGTGAAGTTCGTCAGCGTCGCGTTGGCGCCCTCGTCGTCCACCCAGGCCCCGAACGTGCGCGACTCCTCGTGGTACATGAACGAGCTCGTCTCGCTCTCGGAGAACGAGTGCATCGAGTCCTCCTCGAGCACGTGCACCGTGACCGTTCGGTCCGCCACCTCCTCGTTCACGGTCTCGGCCATGCCGGGCACGGCGGTCAAAAGCAACGCTCCAACGAGTACAGCGGTCCAACCTCCCACTCGCATACGTTCCTCAAGCGCACGGCGCCGGAAAGCGTTTCGGGGTCGTGGCCCGCGGCGGGAGGCTTCGATATGCTAGGAGCCAGACGGGTGTAAAGGAGGCCACCCACGATTACGCCTCATGCTCCCGGCAAACCAGGAAGAGGCTCCAGCTCGGCTCATGTCGACCGTTCTCGTCCTCGTGAGTTTTTGCTTCGTCGCGTTGTTGCTTGCCGCGACAAACGCGGCCGCGCAGGACATCCATCCCCAGTACAGGATCGACAACCCCTCCACGCACACCGAGGTGCCCATGGAGGGCTTCGACTCGACCTCCATCGCGACCGCGGACCTGAGCGGCGACGGGGTGCAGGAGATCATCGTGCACAACGACAACAACCGGTTGTACGTCTTCGACGGGTACAACGGGGACCTCGTCGCGGAGCTTGAGACCAACCAGCCCGACGGCTGGAACGCGCGCAACATCCAAGGCCCCGCCGTGGGAGACCTGACCGGGAACGGCCTCAAGGACATCGTCGTCTCCAACAGCGCCGGATGGGTCACCGCGTTCGAGGCCCAACCCACCGGGGACTACCCGAAGGTCCAGTTCGCGAAGCTCTGGGAGACCTTCCTGGACCCGCACAAACAAGACCCGAACTACTCCCAGAACATGGCCTACGGGGAATGGCACGGGTTCCCAGCCCTGGACGGGCCCGTGTTCCTTGCGGACACGAACTGGGACGGACGCGACGAGGTGTTCGTGCAACTCGACGATATGCCCTCCCGGTACAAGCTAAGCCCGGACGGGCACGTCGAGGTATGGAAGAACGAAGGTGACGGGAACGCGGGCCCACTCGTCTCGGACCTGGACGGGGACGGGGCCATGGAGGCCATCTTCCCCAGCGACGGCGGCACGATCACCATCTACGATGCAGGCTCGATGCATCACGAGTGCACCTTCAGCGCCGTGAACCACGGCGCATGGCCCGGAAGCATCAGCGTCTCCCCCACGCTTGCGGACGTCACCGGCGACGGGATGAAGGAGATCATCTTCGGCGTACGAAACGTCCAGGACGACGGGCAATCCGGATGGATCGACCGCTCGGATGCGCACTACTTCGCCGTGAACGCGTGGTGCGGCGCCGTCTGGCATAAGACCTGGGACTGGAGCAACCCGCACGTGTACATGCAGCCCGTGCCCGCGGACGTCAACGGGGATGGCGTGCTGGACGTGATCTTCCAGGACTGGAACACGATCGGGCACAAGCCCGGCAACTGGGAGCACACCGGCCCCAGCAACCTGTTCGCGGTGGACGGCCCCTCCGGGAACCTCCTCTGGCGATCCGAAGCCCCCAACTACTGGTCCAACAAGAACGTCGCCGCCGCCGACGTGACCGGCGACGGCCAGATCGAGGTCCTCGCGAACGAGGTCCGGCACGGAGACGGCGTGGCCCTGTACACCCTCTGGGGAGACGACAGGGGCTTCGTGTCCGCGCCCAACGGTTGGATCGTGACGAAAGGCCCCGTCGTCACGGACCTCGACGCTGACGGGCGGTTCGAGATGATCCTTCCCGTGCACCGCAACGCGGACTTCTGCCACCGCAACCTGGACGTCGGCTGCCGCGAGGGCGCCCTGCAGGTCTACTCGACACCCTCCTCCGGCTCCCTCGCCTACAGCAACTCGCACCTTCTCAACGTGAACGACCAGCCCGACCCGCCGACAGGCCAGCCCACGCAACCGCCCAGCGACTCGGGCCCCAGCGGCGAGTTCTCCCCCTCCTTCGAGAACGTGGTCGGGAACGAGTGGTGGATCGAGGCGGACGTGGGAAGCGCGCAGCCGATCGAGAGCGTGCACGTGAGCATCGAGGGTGGATCCTGGATGCGCTTGGACGCGACCGACTGGGGCACATGGGCAACCAGCGAACACGTGCCGGATGGCACCGTGCTCCAGTTCCAAGCGCGCTCCCACGAGGGCGACACGGCCACCTCCCAGTGCTACCGGTGGACGGACACGAGCGTCACCGATTGCCCACAGGGACCCTCGGGCGGGTTCGATGCGAACTTCCACAACGTGGTCGGGAACGAGTGGTGGGTCGAGACGGCCGTGGACACGGACCGTTCCTTGGCCACCGTGGAGGCCAGCGTGGACGGCGGCTCGTGGACGAGCTTGGACGCGACCGGGTGGGGATCGTGGGCGAGAAGCTTCCACGTGCCGGACGGGTCCGTGGTGCAGTTCCAGGCCGTCGCCGGCGATGGCTCTACCGCGCTCTCGGATTGTTACCGGTGGACGGACACGAGCTTGACCGAGTGCACCGGCGGGTCTTCTGGCGGAGGGTTCGATGTCTCGTTCCTGAACGTGCGCGGCAACGAGTGGTGGGTCGAGACGGATGTCCAAAGCGACACCACGGTCGTGGCCGTGGACGTGAGCATCGACGGGGGCGCGTGGACCTCGTTGGAGAGCACGGACTGGGGCTCGTGGGCGACCAGCGTGCACGTGCCCGCGGGCTCGGACGTGGTGTTCCGCGGGTACGCGCCCGATGGGTCGGTCTCGGATTCGAACCACTACACGTGGCCACCCTAACGCTACGCGCGCGTGCGCACAAATCGGGCGGCGCTGCGTTCCCTCGGGGCCGGTTGGTGCGATGGGTCCCGGGGGGCTCTTTTCCTCTTTCACGGGCTCTGGGTCAGGTTCGGGGCTCGCACGCCGGGTGATCTCGGTTGCTCGCACCCGTCATCGACGCTGAAGGCTTCGAGCTCGGGCGCGGGGAGCCCTGCGTGGTTTAGGGTCGCGTTCACGCGCTCGCGGAGCAGACCCTGGGGGCGATCGGCGGGCGTGTCGACCTCGAGCGTGGCGTGATCGAACGCGGTGACGCGGAGGGTCCAGGGTTCTGGAGTGGTGCTTGTCAGGGTGGCGGTTTCTGCTTCGAGCTGGAAGGACCACTGGCCGTCTTCGAGGATTAGGTGGGCCTGCTGGGGTTGGGGGTGCTCGGGGGCGGGGGCGGGGTCGAGCGTGGCGATGAACTCGTCCGTGGTGGGGTGGGCGTAGGTTCTCATCTCGTACTTGGTGCGGGGTTCGTCTTGGCGTGCGCTTTGCCCGGTCCAGACGTCTTGTTCGAAGAACGCGTTTCTGGTCTGGTTGACTTCTTCGGGTGTGAGGTTGGTGGTCTCTTCGATTAGCGTCTGGAAGCGGTCCCGGTCGCTGGGCGTCACGTGGCCGTCGATCCAGGCGCCGTACTGGAGCACTTGAGCGTCTCCTTTGAACACGCCGAGGTGGAAGCTGCCGAGGGTGACGCGGTCGAGGTGGAATCGCTCCGGGTTCGGGATGCCTGCCTGTTCGAGCTGGCGCGCGTCGGCGGGCAGGCTCATGCTGGGGGCTCGGTGGTCGAGGTGGACGGTGTCCTCGTCGGCGGCCTCGAGCACCGTCTCGAAGAGCTCGTCCTCCGTCCAGGTGAGCTGGGCGCCGCAGAAGCTGGTGGCGTGTTCGGGGCCGGTGGACCCGGGGAGCACGCACCCGGCGGCCATGAGGAGGATCGCGGCGGCCGGTGCGAGCACGCCCGAGCGCATCGTCCTCCCGTGGATCGAGAGGGGCTTGAGCGTGGGGCCTTCACGGGGCGTGACGGGCGCGGGCGTCAGGCGAGTTCGAGCTCTTCCCATCCGGCCAGGAAGCCTTCGACGAGCGGGTCGGGGGGCTGGTACTCTTCGACGAGCTTCTCCACGCGGTCGGGGTCGGTGAGCGTGTACACGCGCGAGCGCCCGTCCTTGTAGCTGTCCACGAGGCCCGCGTCCGTCATCTTCGAGGCGTGGTAGTGCACGGTGGAGGCGGCGATGTCGAGCGCGTTCTGGATCTCGGTGGCGGTGGCTTCCCGTTTGCGCAACAGGAGCACGGTCGCCCGGAGCGGGATCCTGCGGTGCAGAAGGGACATCCACTCCTTTTCTTGGGGTTTGAGCATCTCTTTTCGCCCGATGTCGGCGTCCTCGAGCGGGTAAAAGCGCCAGTAGCCGTCGCTTCGTCGGCTGGAGACGAGCCCTTCATCCTCGAGCACGCGCAGGTGGTACTTGGCGTGGTTGGTGCCCACGTCCGCGTGCCGCGCGATCTTGCTCAGGTGCAGGCCGGGGTGGGCGCGCACCGTGTTGTAGATGCGTTCGCGGACGTCGTGGTCCAGCGGGTTGGCGTGGGTTTGGGCGAGCAGGAGGATGGAGGCAAGCACGCAGCGCACCCTCAGGGGGAGCCCCTCGTATTCGCCGCGCCATATCAACGAGGCCAACCGGTGGCTTGGCCGCCAAGAGCCTCATCTAGCGCCCACGGGAACCGCCCCCGCTGGGCGGGTTCACGCGCACCCAGGCCGGCTCGAACCCCGATCCAAGAGGACCTCTCTAACGGCCATTATAGGCGTCCCCAGGCGGTCGAATGGATGTATTTAGTTTTGTCCAAATGCAACCTGAGGCTTGCTCTGGACCCCGCCATGAAGCTCTTCGGGTAAGCATTCAAGCACCCACGAGTAGCATGGAAGGGTGATGATTGGTGAACCAGTCGTCCACACCCAAGAACGGGGGCCCGCCCAACCCGGGGAAGAGACCAAGATCGACTTGGTCGAATCGCTGGAAGCCATCGCGTACCCGAACCGGTTCAAGCTGTTGACGATCCTGCGCGAGCCGCATGCCATCGGCGACATCGAGCTCAACGCGACCGTCGACCACGGCAACCCGGACCGCGTGATCACCCGAGAGGGCGTCCGCCACCACATGAAAAAGCTCCGCCAGGCTGGGTTCGTGGAGACCCAGACCTCCCCCCACACAGGGAACATGGAACACAAGTACAAGGTCAACCCCCGACGCCTGTACGCGCTCTCCGAAGCCCTTCGGAACCTCCCCAAGGAGGCCCGATCCTCCCAGCGGGATTTGCACGTCCCGATGACGTGGGAGACGCCCACGCGCGGGCCCACCCTCACCGTCGTGCACGGGTCCCAGATCGGCGACACGTACCCGCTCCAGGGCACGCCGTCGTCCTTGCCCCGCGGCTGGATCATCGGCCGAAGCCCGAACGCCGACATCCGCCTCGGGTGGGACCCCTACGTGGACGACCAAGCCGCCGAGATCCAGCGCACCGAGGACGGGTTCGAGCTGATCGACCTCCGCGCCGCCGACCACCGGGTCGCCGTCAACGGCATGCGCCTGGACCGAGGCGAGGTCAAAGAGCTCGCGTTCGGCGACACCATCAGCGTGGGCCGCTCGCTGCTCGTCTTCCAGCGCCCCCGCGCCTGACGCGACTCATCCCCGGGGCCCCCGGGCCGTTTTTCTCCCCTTCCCGCGGGCCCCACCCCCCCGTCCATCCGTTCGTTCCAACCGGCGAACAAGCCGCCGTTCGTCGCGGGAACAGTTCGAAGCGCAAGCGAATCCTCCCGTCCGGTCGCCCTCGAATCTCGCATACGGCTCGCGGTCTACCCACGAATCGTCCAACAAAACCAAATGGGGGCTGTCGATTGGGGGTCCGATGGAACTCGAGGACGTCAAGGGGA
Source organism: uncultured Thermoplasmatales archaeon (assembly GCA_964581775.1). Taxonomy (GTDB): domain Archaea; phylum Thermoplasmatota; class SW-10-69-26; order SW-10-69-26; family SW-10-69-26; genus PWVY01. Next base: position 13,818 of record CAZOQA010000028.1, read on the forward strand.
TCGGCCCCTCCGCTGCCAAAAAGCTACGCAACGCCGGCATCGAAAGCATCGACGAGCTCATCGACGTGGACCTTCGATCCACGGACATCGAGGGCCTCTCCTCCGAGAACGTCGCCCAGCTCCGCGAGAACGCCCAGCGCCTGCTCCGAGCGCAAGACAGCGGTGACCTCACGCTTGTGGAAGGCCTTGGTCCCTCCGCAGCAGAGAAGCTCAACAATCACGGCGTGAAGACCATCGAGGAGCTTGTCGACTTGGATCTTCGCCGCGAGGATGTCGAAGGGTTGTCCACAGAGAACCTGCAAAAGCTCAAACGCAACGCCTCGTACCTGATCCCCGGCGCCTGACACACGCCCCGGACAGAGGTACCGTTAAGGGGCCGCTTGTCCCTTCGCGCACCATGCGGGCGCTGACCCTCGCCGCACGCGTCGGACCGATCCTCTTCCTGAGCCTCGCCTTGGTCCTCGTGATCCCCCCGGCGCTCGGGCACGCCCCCGCCACGGATACCGACCCGCAACCCACCGCGTTCGAGGACGCGACCTGCGTGCCCACCTGCACCGTGCACGCAACCAACACCGGCAACCCCCCCGTCGTCACCACCGTCGCTCCCGGGAACAACGTCACCTGGGAAAGCCTCGACGGGAACCCCCACAGCGCCCACTCCGACATCCCCGAGGAACACAAACCCGGCACGCTCGCCGGCGGCGCCTCCCCCGCGTACGACGGGTGCCTGCAACTGTTCTTCAGCGAGACCCACCCCGGGACCGCCACGTTCCTCGCCCACAACGGGATGCTGCACGTCGACCAAGACGAACGGGACGAACCCGTGGCCTGCACGGAAGCCATCGCGTTGCCCGGCGACGGGTGGCTTCTTTCCTACCACTGCTCGATCCATCCCCAGTTCCAACACGCCCTCGTGCACGTGCTCCCCCCCGGGTCAAATGTTTAGTACGCTCCCGTGGCTACGCGGACCGGAGGAGGCTGATGAACCGCGCCACGACGATCCTCGCCTGCGCGCTGCTCGTGACCGCCGCGCTGCCCACCGTCGCCAGCACCGATCACGCGCTCGTCGTCTGCGAAACCCCCAGCGACGACCCCGCATGCGCGTACGAGACCATCCAAGACGCCGTCGACGACGCAGAACCCGGCGACACCGTCCACGTCCGAGCAGGCACGTACGTCGAGAACGTGGACGTGACCACGCCCGAGATCACGCTCACCGGAGACGGACCCAGCGCCACCGTGCTCGACGGAGAAGACGCCGACCCCGGGCACGGCGTCTACGTCAACGGCGCCGACGACGTCACGGTCGAGGACCTCACCGTCCAGAACTACGAGGACGGGTTCGGCGTGTACTACACGAGCGTGACCGGGTTCCACGTCGAGAACGTGCACGCTCTCGACAACGGCGACTACGGCATCTACGCGTACGAGAGCAGCGAGGGAACCTTCCAAGACAGCACCTCGAAAGGACACGGCGACGGCGGCTTCTACATAGGCAGCACGCTCGAGTGCAACTGCCTGATCGACAACGTGCACGCCGAGGACAACCTCGTCGGGTACAGCGGCACAAGCGCAAGCCACATCACGATCCAAGACAGCACGTTCACCGGCAACGCGGCCGGCGTCGTGCCCAACGTGCTGCCCGACCAGCTCTATCCGCAAACCGACCTCACCGTCCAGAACAACCACATCGTCGACAACAACAACCACGAACGCTCCCAGCAGCACCACGTCAGCGGGATGCATGTGCCCGGCGGCGTGGGCGTCATCATCGCCGGAGGCATCAACAACGTCGTCGCCGACAACACCATCACCGGTCACGACCGCGCCGGCGTCGCCATGGTGTGGCTTTTCACCGAGCCCGCCGGGAATCAAATCGTCGACAACACGCTCGACAACGGGGACGACGAAGGGCCCGACGCGCTCGACCTGATCCCTGAAGACCCCCTGGACGTCCTCTGGGACGCAGGCGGTGTGAACAACTGCTTCCAAGGCAACCAACGCCTCGACGGCGCCCCCGTCACGTTCGACGCAGGCCCCGCCTGGAACACGCTGGGCACGCTGCCCGACTGCCAAACCCCCAACGCCGGCCCCCCCACCCCCGACACGCTCGCGCGCGAGCTCTCCCTGCTGATCTTCGGGTGCGAACCCAGCCACCATGCCAGCGAAGACACCAGCCTCCTCACCGAGGACGGCTGCCACCAAGACATGGCCTGACCCATGACCCCCCGCGCCTGGACCCTGCCCGGCCTCGCCCTGGCCCTCGTCCTCATCACCGCCAGCGCGTACTGGGCCGCCCCCGCCCCCCTCTCCGACACCCTTGAACCCGACACGGCGGCCGACCCGGCGCCCGATCACATCATCCAACTGAACCTCTCCGCGATCCCCTGCCCCCCCGGGTACGACAACGAGCACGACGACGACGTCTGCCTTGGCTACGCCGACGCCGTGCCCGGCCCCACCTGGATCTTCCACGAGGGCGACGAGGTCGAGATCACGCTCGCCCACAACGTCACAAGCAGCATCCAAGAGACCGAAGCCGGAGACGAGCTCGCCGAGGAGCTCAGCCAAGCCCGCTACTCGCACCACCGCCACGGCGTCGCCACCGCCAACTGCCACGACGGGATCGCCCAGCCCGAAGCCACGCTCGTATGCGATTCCACCGTGGGCCCGCCAGGCGCCGACAAGACGCCAGGGGAGATCACGTACCGGTTCACCACGCCCTTCCCGGGCGCCTGGCACTACCACGACCACGCCCTCGGCGTGGACGCGGGCGTCGTGCACGAGCCCGTGATCGGAGAGGAAGGCGCCCACCGGGGCCTCTTTGGAGCCTTCCTCGTCCTCGAGCAAGGGGAGACCACGGACAACGTCTTCGATCTGCACATGTTGGACGCGGGACCCAACGGGGGCCTGGGCCTCGACGAGACGGTTCAAGCCGGCGACCGGTTCGACGTGATCGTCACGGGCTTGGGCGACTGGGCGTGGACCGTCACGCTCGAGGATCCCAGCGGGACGGTCGTGGACACGGCGGAGGTGGGTCCCGGCGTCTCGCGCGGGCTCACGGTGCATGAGGCCCAGGCGGGCTCGTACGTGTGGACCGCGCAAAGCCCCACGCAGCCGGGCACGTTCGAGGGCGAGGTGGTGGCTTCGTGAAGCGCGTGTTCGTCGCGGTGTTGTTGGTGACCGCGGGCGTGCCTGTGGCTGTGGCGACGGCGGCGGGTCCCGTGGGCGAGGATCTGCCTGTGCCGGTGCCGGTGGGGGAGCGCGTGTACGTGCTCGCGATGGAGCGGTCGCATTTCAACGGGCAGACGTGGCCGGATACGCCCTTGTTGGAGGCGTATGCGGGCGAGCGGATGCACGTCTTCGTGCACGTCCCGCTGGGTGCTGAGATGCACACGTTCCATCTGCATGGTCACCCGTGGGAGGATCCGGATAGCGGGCAGATGATCGATACGGTGTTGTTGAACCCGGGGGAGGTGCATCGGTTCTCGCAGACGGCGGGTTTGGGGGAGGGGTTCGCGGGGGATTGGTTGTACCATTGTCACGTGTCGTCGCATTTCGAGGAGGGCATGTGGGGGGTGCTTCGGGTGTACGAGCATTCGATGAGCGTCGAGGGGGGGTTGGATGCGTTGACGGTGGAGGTGACCGATCGGCATGGGGTGCCCGTGGAGGGGGCGTCGATCTCGGCGCGGTGGAACCCGGATGCGCCGCGGGACCCGGTGCCGGGGCAGGATGATCAGGCTCGGCCGGTGCCCGTGTCGGTGGAGGAGACGAGCCCGGGGACGTACCGGGTGGTGCCGGAGCTTGCGTCGGTCGAGTCGGGGGAGCTTGTGATCATCAGCGAGCACGCGCAGGGGGAGAGCGTGGCTCGGTTGTCGCTTGCGCCGGGGGGGTACGAGGTGAACCGGCACGTGGGCGTGGGCCAAGGCGTGGATGAGAAGGGGGTGGGGGGGTCGCTGTTGGGGGCTACGGGCGTGGGGGGCGTGCGGGGTTAGCGGGGTTGGACGGGGATCGTGGCCTCGTCTTGTAGGTACGTGTTCTGGCCTTGGAAGGCGATCAAGAGGCGCCAGTCGCCGGGTTCGGTGAAGATGGCGTCTTCGAGGGTCCAGGCGTCCTCGCGCCAGCGGTCCATCTCGAGGCTGGTGCCTTCGCCGCTGGAGCCGGGGGCTTGGGCGTTGACGACGACGTCCGCGTTGGTGGGGTAGGTGCCGTCGAGGGGCGTGACGCGCACGGTGAGGTTCTGGAAGCCGACGCGCACGGGCTCGTCGGGGGTGACGTAGAGGTCCACGTCGTAGCCGTCTTGGCTGAAGGCGTGGTGGGGCTCAAGCGTGTCGAGGGGGTCGGCTTGTTGTTGGATCCAGAGCGTGGGCGCGTAGTGGAGGGTGTCCCCGGTGGAGAGGGTCACGTTGAACCGTAGCTCCCAGGCGCCGGGCATCATCCAGTGTGTGGCGCCTTCGTACATGCCTTGGTGGACGTGCTGGGGGTCGGTTTCGGGTTGGTTCGTGCCGTGGCCGTGCTGGGGCATCCAGGCGTGCATCTCGAGGGTCGCGTCCGGGATGGGTTCGGGTTCGTCGCCGGTCTCGTGGGCGAGGAGCACCCAGACGGGTTGGTCGCCGGTGGGCAGCTCGTCTGGGGCGGTGGGGACGAGGAGTTTGAGCGTGGTGTTGGCGGCTTCGTCGGGGGAGAGCGTGGTGAGTTGGCTTGCTTCGAGGTCGGGCTGGAGGGGGTCGAGGGTGTCGGCGTTGTATGCTTCGTCGAACGTGGCGTAGGGGGCGGCTTCCTCGGGGGGCGTGGGGGGGCTGGTGGTGGCCATGAACCCGGCGGCGACGAGGACGACGATCATGAGGCCCAGCTCGAGCAGGGCGCTTCGGCGAAGGCGGGAGACGTCGCGTTCTTCGTGGCCGGGGGTCTCGAGTTGGGGTAGAAGCCGGTAGCGGTGGTAGGCGCCGAGCCCGAGCAGGGGCACGAGCAGCAGGATCTTGGCGCTGAGGGCGAACCCGTAGAGGCTTTCGATGAGGTCGGCGGGCGTGGTCAAGCGGTCCAGGCTGGCCCAGATCCCGGTGATGACGATGGCGGCGACGCTGGCCACGGCGAGGGGGCTAAAGCGTCGGATCAGGCGGGCGCCGGTCTCCTCGGGAGTGTCGGAGAGGCCGGCGAGGGCGAGCGCGGCGACGCCGCTGACCCAGAACGCGACGGCGGCTTGGTGGGCCCAGTCGACGGCGATGGCGAGGCCGGTGCCGACGCCGTCGGCGGCGGCGTGGGATCCCAGGCTGGTGATCAGGAGCCCGGTGAGGGCGGCGAGCGTGCCGGCGGCGGTGAACGCGGGGGCGTGCTCGTGGCCGCGTTCGTGCCAGCCGATGATCAAGAGCACGGCGGCGGCGAGGAAGGCGAGCGCGCGCAGGAGCAGGTTCTCGCCGGGCGTGGTGGCGAGCGTGGCTTGGAGGGGGGTCTCGATGCGGCCTGCGAGCGCGGCGATCAGCCCGATGGAGGCGATCGTGGCGAGGGCTGCGCCGGCGGTGGCGGCGGTGGTCCAGCGGGAGCGGAGGGTGGAGGGGAGGGGGGTGCCGTGGGCGAGCAGCGTGAACAGGGGGGTGCCGGCGGCGAGGCTGCCGCCGAGGAACGCGAGTCCTCGCAGGAGGGCTTCGCCGGGTCCGCCTTCGCCGACGGGCTCTTGGCCGGTGTCCCCGTTGCTTGTGTCGGGGTCGTCGGTTCCGGGCGTGGGGGTCTCGGTGTCGGCGAGGCTGGCGTTGACGCCGAGCAGGTAGGAGCCGCTTGTGGTGTGTCCATCGGAGCTGCTGAGGGCTTGCCATCGGACGGTGTAGACGCCGTCGTCGAGGGGCGCGATGTCGGCGTCGAGGCGGTCGCGGTCGTCGTCGGGGATCGTGAAGCCTTCGACGTGGTCGTCCCCGTCCGCGTCGAGCAGCTGGATGCTCGTGTAGGTGTCTTCGAGGGGTTCGCTGAAGTCGAGCACGAGCGTTTGGGGGGCGGCGTCGAGCTCGGTGTTGGGGGTGGGCTCGGCGCTCATCAGGTCGGCGTGCGCTGCGGCGGGGGCGGCCAGGCTGAGGGTGGCCAGCAGCGCGGCGAGGGTGACGAGCGGGGTCGAGCGCCGAGCCATGGTGGGTTAGCGGTGGCGTCGGGCGATCAGGGCGGTGGTACCGAGGGCGCCGGTTGCGAGGACGAGGCCGATCCCGGGCGCGTTGTTCGCGTCGGTTTCCTCGCCGGATCCGTCTTCGAGCGCTTGGACGCGTTGTTCGAGCGCGTCGACTTGGTCCTCGAGGTCTTGGACGCGTTGCTGGAGGTCCTCGTCGCTTTGGTCTTGCTCGAGCGTGTCGAGGCGTTGTTGCAGATCGAGGAGGGTGGGCACGTCGTCGTGGGGGAACCCGAACTGGCTGTAGGATTGTCGGGGACCGGGGAGGTCGTACTCGCCGGTGGCGTCGACACCGTTGATGGTGCCTTCGAGGCGCAGGGTGTATTGGCCGGGTTGCGTGTAGTAGTGGCCTTGGTCGAACTCGTAGCGTCCCTCGGCGCCGTGTTGGGTCGCGAGGGGTCGGTCGAGCTCTTCGCCGCCGGGGCCGACGAGGACGGCTTCGAGGTCCTCGTGCGCGTCGGCGACCTGGTTCCCGTCGCTGTCACGGATGGTCAGGTCGAGGTTGGACCATTTGAACGTGTACATGGGTTCGTTCTGGTCGCCGACCGTGATGGTGTACTCGCCGTCCCCGATGTCGTAGCTTTCGTGGGCGAGGGCGCCTCCGGCGATGAAGACGATCGTGAGCAGGCACGCGAGTCCGATCCATCTGGTTGCTCGCATACGGATCATCCTCGATTCCACCTCCCCCTATTTACCATTTATCGAACTTCGAACACGGGGTTCCTCTGCCCGAGGGGTTCAGGCCGGGTGGCGGGGGCTCAGCCCCGGTGGCCGCCGAAGAGATCCTCCCACAGGTCGTGGACCTGGTCGAGCATGTCCGAGGCGGGCTCGAACCGGGCCAGCAAGCGGCGCACCTCCTCGGGGTCCTCGAGCACGAACCCTTCGCCCGGGCCGCGCCGCCGGACCAGCCCCGCGTCCACGAGCTTGTCCAGGTGGTAGGTCAGCGTGCCCTTCGAGCAGTCCATCACGCGGTGCAGGTCCTTGTGCTGCATGGGCCCCACCTCGAACAGGGAGAGCACGATCTGCAGGGGCTTGTCCTGGCGGAGCACGTTGAGCTTCTTTTTCTCTTCCTGGGAGAGCTCTTCGAAGGTCTCCACAGGGAAGTAGCGCACGTAGCCCCCCACGCGGTACGAGCGGAGCTCGTCGTCCTCGAGCAGCGCGTCCAAGTGGTAGCGGGCCAGCGACGTGGAGGTATCCAGCTCGCGCACGAGCGCGCGGAAGTGGATGCCTGGGAAGCGCTGCACCACGTCGAGGATCTTCTCCGGCATCTGGCCCTCGTCGCTCATGGCTCACTCCCCGTCGAACGACACGAAGAACGGCAGGAACAGCGTGACGATGATCAACAGGTCGAACAGGGCGCTGATGAACTCGATCGCATCGTGCGGGACCACGTGCGAGATCACGTTGTAGCTGACGAACAGGGACTTCACGGTGAACGTGACGAACGCGATGACCACGAACACCAGCCGCGGGTTGCGGGTCTTCTGGAAGCTGCGGAACCCGAGCACGGCCATGATCCAGGCCAAAAGCGCGACGAAGAGGCTCGTGGCGGCGGCCAGCGTGTGGGGGCTTACCGGCATCGCGAGCCCGAAGCAGGTCCGGTGCTATGAAGGCAAGCCCTCCCGCGTTACTCGACGAGCACGTGGATCGTGTACGCGGCGTCCACGCCCAGGCCCGTGACGTCCAAGCCGTAGTCGCCCTCTTGGGCCAGCTCGTCGACCGTGAACGAGGCCTCGCCGCTTCCGGTGATGGTGGCCACACCCAGGACCTCCCCGTCCGGGTCGACGAGCGTGACGTTGACCTCTTCGACGGGAAGCGTCGCCTCGAGCTCGGCGTCCACGCTGATGCTGAAGGCGGTACTGTTCACGGTAACAGGGTACGACGCCTCGTACTCGGCCGAGGCTTCGATCGTGTCCGTGTACGTGGCCTCGAAGCCTTCGGGCTCTTCTGCTTGGTCCTCCTCGGAGCCTTCGTCTTCGCCCTCGTCGGAACCATCCTCCTCGCCCTCATCCTCGCCTTCGTCTTCGTCGTCCTGCATGGCTGGGTGCTCGCCGACGTCGTAGGCGATCTCGAAGCCCAGCGCGTCCTCTTCGCCCTCGAGGGTGACCTCGATCTGGAGGATCCACTCGCCCTCCATGGAGGGGTTGATGGTCCCGTTGTAGACGCCGTGCTCGACGTGCACGGGGTCTTCCTCGCCCCCGGTGCCGTGGCCCATCATGGGCATCCAGGAGCCCCACTCGATGCTGGCGTCCTCGATGGGGGCCTCCTCGTCCGCGTCGACCACGTGGATGAGCAGGTGCTGGCTTTCTTGTTCCACGTCGTCCGCGGGCGCGGGACCGAGCCATTGCACCGTCACGGACCCGTTCTCCGCGGTGGGTCCATCGTGGGCGTCCCGGATCTCCTCGAAGCTGGACCAGGGAAGCAGGGGCTCGTCTTCGTCGGCGGCCGCGGGCTCGGGGGCATCGTCGCCGATGCATCCGGCCAGGGCACCGGTCAACAGGACGGCCGCCAGCGCGAGGGAGGCGGCACGCGTGGAGGGCTTGAGCATGGGGACCACGTGGGGGGGCTTCGGTTTAAGCGTTTCCCGTTCGCGGAGGGCGCGTTACTCTTGCGCGGGCTCCTCGATCCAGAACACGGGGTCGAAGTAGAGCAGGTTGTCGCCGAGGGTCACATCGAAGCGCAGCTCCCACTGGCCGCCCATGCTCCAGTTGGTCTGCCCGTTGTACATGCCCTCGGCCACGTGCTCGGGGTCCTCTTCGCCGCTGGTGCCGTGGCCCATCATGGGCATCCAGGCTTCGATCTCGACGTCCGCGTCCGTGATGGGCTCGTCCTCGCCCTCATCGTAGAGGAGGATCCAGACGTCCTGGTCTCCCTCGTCGAGGTTCTCGTCCGTCTCGGGCACGAGCACCTTGAGCGTGACATCGTTGGCCTCGTCCTCGCTCATGGAGCCAAGCTGGCTTTGGTCGAGGTTGGGCGAGAAGGGCCCGGGCGTGCTCGCGGCCTTGGCGTCTTCGTACGAGTCGTAGGGTTGGGCATCCGCGGCGCACCCGGCCAGGCCCACGGTCAACAGGAGGGTTCCCAGCAGGAGGACGCGTCGAGAGGTGGCATCTGCGAGCATGACCATCACCTGTTCGAATATCGACAAACACGCACGAGACCTGGCTCCTACTTAACGTTTCCTTTGAAGGGAGCCGTCAACGGCGGCCTCTGGGGGGCTCAAAGGCGCTGGAAGTTGCGAAGCTCCCCGTCGCCCCGGATCGTGATGTCCACAGTGATCTCCTCCTCGCCCTGGTTCTGCACGAACACGCTGTGCGTGGTGCTCGTCTCGGCCTCGTGGTCGAGGTCGATGGCATCGCCCGAGCCCTCTTCGATCAACACCAGGTTGCCCGCCTCGTCGTGCCGATGGAAATCCCACGCCATGGGCCCCGTCGCCGACGCTTCGATCTCGATCGCGTCCCCTTCCTGGACGTCCAGGTCGATCTCGAACCCGGTCTGCGAAGGGACCTCGTAGGAGTCCTCGTGCACGACCTCTTGTTCACCGTTCGAGCCAGCGCACCCCGCCAGTGCGAGCGAGGCGACGACAGCGATCACGAGCACGATCTTCCGCATCACCGGGCCACTGCGCACCTCCCTAAATGCCGTTTCGGTCCACCCCCACCCTGGACCCGCCCCGGGGACACGGATCGCTCCCTGTGGCTGAGGAAGCGACATCACCCAACGGTTTTATACCCAACCAAGTTTACCGGTGGTCGAACAGACGGTTCCAGGTGACCCCTCCCTTGCGAACCCGCCCCCTCCACGCCGCTCTCGCAACCCTCGTAACCCTCACGGCACTCGTCCTCATCTCCGCCACGGCCGCAGCACACCTGGCCGGAGACCCCGGCACGGGCGGCCCCTACGAGGAACCCCCCGACTCGGAAGAGATCAACGTCCCCCCCACCCGCATCTGCCTCGACCCGAACCCCGGATGGCGCAACGCGACCACGCTCTACGGGGTCGACGTGCGCGAAAGCCAACAATGCGCCCCCGACGACCCCCGCCTCGTCGCCGCAAGCGTGGCCGGCACCAACAACGTGCCCCAGGAAGACCTCGACGAGATGGGCCTGCACCAGGACGCCGTCACCAAATGCTGCGACCGCGACGGCGACGGCGACCCCGACGTGATCAACATCACGCTCGAAGCCATCGAACGCAACGGGTGGGAGCTCGCCGACGACGCCCTGTTCGCCCCCTACGAGATCGCGCCAGGCGTCGACGTCCCCTACTGGGCCTTCGTCCCCAAAGGCACCATCGAGCACTCCGGGCCCGAGTTCGAGCAGCTCACGCAACTCCCCAGCGTGCCCATCCGCGTCGAGCAACACGACACGGTCAACGTCAAGCTCGAGAACACGCACTACTTCCCCCACACCCTCCACCTGCACGGCACCGACCACCCCTTCGAGACCGAAGACGGGCAAGGCAACGACGGCGTTCCCCACATCAGCGAATCCCCCGTGCCCCCCGGCGAGAACCGCACCTACACGCTGACCCCCCGCGTCCCAGGCACGTTCTTCTTCCACTGCCACGTCCAACCCGACGTGCACGTCATGATGGGCCTCTCCACGACGTTCATCGTGGAACCCGACGAGGACGACAACCGCCAACAAACCTTCAACCTCGGCGGCGGCGAGCTGCGCGCCCCCTCCACCTACAGCCAAACCAACTACGACCGCGAGTACGACCTCATCTACCAAGACATGGACAAGGAACTCAACGAGATCGTGCGCTCCACCAACGACCCCCGCAAGGTCGCCGAAGAGCAAAACCGCCGCTACGACTCCACCGACAGCTCCTCCGACTACTTCCTCCTCAACGGGAAATCCTTCCCCTACACGCTACGCGACAGCAACATCATCGTCGGGCCCGACGAGCAGGTCAAGCTGCGCGTCGTGAACGCCGGCGAAGAGACCGTCAGCCTGCACCCGCACGGGCACAAACCCATCGTCACGCACCTCGACGGGGTCGAACTCGACGAACCCTACCAGCGTGATGCGATCACGATCACCGCCTCGCAACGCGTCGATCTGATCCTCAACACCACCAACGACGGGCTCAACAGCTACGGGCCCGGAAGCTGGTTCATGCACGATCACCGCGAGCACGCCACCACCACGGACGGCATCAACCCCGGCGGCGACATCACCACGATCACGTACGAATCCTACCTCAACGAGACCACGCACATGCCCGAGACCGCCATGCCGCTTGACACGCTCTTCACGGAGGAGTACTACCAGGGCGAGGTCCCGGTCTGGCATGGGCTCGGCCTGGACAGCTTCCTCGGGCAGATCTCCACCGACGATGAGGACGGGCAGGACCCAGACCGGTCGCTCGTCCCCGCCCCCGCCGTCCTCACCGTGCTCGCCACGCTCGGGACCCTTGCGCTCGCTCGCGGGGTGAAACGATGAAGCGGCCCCTTCTCGTGCTCGCGGTCCTCGGCTTGGCGCTCGTGATGGTCACAAGCGTCGCCTCGGGGAAGGTCGTCAACGAGAACACGGACGAGCTCCCGCCCGGGTGCGACGAGATCCAGGGCGAGGAGGAGCTCACCGTGCGCGGCGGGCGTGATCACGCGGCCGAGTTCAACGGGGCCGTGTTCACGTTCGACGAACGTAGCATCGAGGTGGACGCGTGCACGCAAGTCACGGTCACGTTCGTCAACGAGGACAACGTTCGGCACCAGTTCATGGTGCACGGAACCTACCCGTTCGATCCCGGGTTCTTCATGATCGAACTCACGGGCGCCGGCCAAGAGACGGGCACGTTCATCACGGGCGCTGAGCAGGCCAGCTTGTTGGTGCACTGCGGCGTGCTCCAGCACCAGCAAAAAGGCATGAAGGGCCAGGTCCTCGTGGACGGGGGCTTGGGCGATATCCCGAACATCCTGGGCGTAAGCGGCGTCCCCGCGGAGACCCAGGAAAGCGAGGAAGCCTTCGTGCCCTCGGTCTCGGTTCTGCACGTGCTCGCGCTGGTGGCCGCGGCCACGCTGGCCGTGCGGGCTCGGGCCCGGCGCTAGGGGCTTCGTGTGGATTCTGCGGTGTCTTCGGTGTCCGTTTCTTCGCGGTCGGTGAGGTCCGCGGGTTCAAGCGGGGTTTGGGCGGGGCCGTCGATGACGTCTCCTTCGGTGCTAAAGCGGGACCCGTGGCAGGGGCAATCCCAGGTCTTGTCTGCGCCGTTCCAGGAGACCTGGCAGCCCATGTGGGTGCAGGTGGCATCCAGCGTGTGCAGGGTCCCGCCCTCGTCGCGGTACGCGGCGGTGGCTTTGCGACCTTGGTAGAAGACGCCGCCTTCGCCGGGGGCCAGGTCGATGCCTTCGGGCCCGGTGAGGCGTCGGATCTGGTAGTTGGCCATGTACTTGGCCGCGCTGAGGTTGTGTTTGGCCAGCTCGCTGAAGCTCGTGGCGAGTTTGACGCGGGAGGGGTCGTACACGCTCATGCGTTGGGGGGGTTCGTGGGCGATGGTTTGGGCGAGCATGCGGCCGGCGGCGATGCCGTTGGTCATGCCCCAGCCGCCGAACCCTGTCGCGACGTACACGTGGTCGCTTTGCGGGCCGACGGGGCCCACGAAGGGGACGCCGTCGCTGGAGACGTAGTCTTGGGTGGACCAGCGGTACTCGATGCTCTCGACGGGGTAGTGGCCTCGCACGGTGGACTCGAGGGTGCGGTAGCGGTTCTTGGAGCTGCCGACGCCGGGGCGGTGGTTCTCGCCGGTGAAGAGGACGAGGTCCCCGTCGAGGCCGGCGTGGGGGCGCACGGAGAAGATGACGTCGGCGTCGCGGTAGTACATGCCTTCGGGTTGGGGCCCGTCGAGGCGCGCGGCGAGCACGTAGCTTTTCTTGGGTTCCATGCGCGCGAAGTACATGCCTTTGTCCGAGGCGGGGAAGTGCGTGGCGAGGATCACGTCGTCGGCGGTCACGGTGCCGCGGTCGGTCTCGACGGTGCAGGGGGTGTCGTCGTCGACATCGGTGACGCGGGTGTCCTCGTGGAGGATGCCGCCGTCGTCTTGGATGCTTTCGGCGATGGCGAGCAGGTAGCTTCGGGGGTGGTAGTGGGCTTGGTCCTCGAAGCGCACGGCGCCGGGGACTTGGTAGGGCAGCCCGGGGGCTTCGGTGAAGGAGGCGTCGAGGTTGAGCTTCTGGGCGACGTTGGCTTCCTTGCGTACCTGTTGGACGCGGTCTTCGTCCTCGACGTACGTGATGGCGGGGGCGCGTTGGAAGTTGCAGTCGATGTCGAGCTGTTCGACGCGTTGCTCGACGGCCTGGATGGCGGCCTGGTTCGCGTCCGCGTACCATTGGGCTTGTTGGGCTCCGAACGAGTCGAGGATGTGCGCGTAGAGGAGCCCGTGCTGGCTGGTGAGCTTGGCCGTGGTGTGGCCCGTGACGCCTTCGAGCAGGCGTCGGGCTTCGAGCACGGTCACGTCCTTGCCTTCGTCGAGCAGGTTGCGGGCCGCGGTCAACCCGACGATGCCGCCGCCCACGATGGCCACGTCCGTGCTCGCGTCCCCGTCCAGGGGCTCGTGCGAGGGCGCGGGGGTCTCCTCGATCCACAGGGACGTGGCATCCGATGGAAGGTTCGACTCGGAGGATCCACCAGGCTGCATAACGGGCACGCCAGGGCCTCGTTCCCCGATGCGTGTTCGCCCGGGCGCACATGTACGCGACGGCGTCACAAGGACACGGTGCCCGCGGTGTTCCAGAACGCGGGGTCCCCGTGCAGCGTCCACATGACTCCCGCTTGGGGGTCTTCGCTGACGAGGTGAAACCGCTTGAGCTCCTCGACGCAGATGCGAACCGCCTGTGGATGTTCGATCCCCGAGCGCGCTAGGATCTCATCGAAGGGGAGCGGGCCCTCGTCGTCCGCGCAGGCCTCCCGGAGGAGGGTCTCCACGCGGTGGAGCATCTCGAGGGTCGGGGCCGGCGAGGGAACCGACGAGGGCGGATCGATCGGGCTCACGGAGCCCGAGCGTTCTGAGCGGTTGATATGCGTTGCGGCGGACGGCCCTCCCTTCTGGGCTCCCTTCACCGAAACCTTCTTCACCGCGCCGCGAGCCTGGGGGCTCGATGGGGCGAGACGACCTCCTGACCGGGCTGATCCTTGCAGCAG
>CAZOQA010000029.1:0-22637 GCA_964581775.1 uncultured Thermoplasmatales archaeon
CGGCGTGCACGCAGCAGTAGTCGAACTCGATGCCTTGCCCGATGCGGATGGGGCCTCCCCCCACGACGACGATGCTCTCCGAGAGGCCTTCCTCGGGCGGTTCGTGGTCGACCTCGTCCTCGATCTCGAACGTGCCGTAGTAGTAGGGGGTGGTGGCTTCGAACTCGGCCGCGCACGTGTCCACCATCTTGTACGTGCGACGAAGCTCCTCGTCCAAGCGCTTGCCTCGCACCCGCTTGGCGTCCGTCTCCCAGGCGTCCGCGAGGGCTTGATCCGTGGCGCCGTTCACCTTTGCCTCGCGCAGCCCTAGCTCGTCCAGCGGGTCCTCGTCGCCGGCGTCCTCGACGGTGTCCACGACGCGCTTGATCTTGGACAGGTACCAGGGGTGGATCTGCGTGACGTTGCGCATCTGTTTGACCGTGGCGCCGCGGCGGAACTTCTCGCCCAGCGCCAGAAGGCGCTGGTCCGTGGGCGTGGTCAGGGCTTCCTCGAGTTCCTCCTCGGTGGCCTCGGGCCAGGTGAGCACGTGGTCCCCCTCGTCGAGCGAGCGAAGGCACTTGAGGAAGGATTCCTCGAAGGTCCGCCCGATGCCCATGGCTTCCCCTGTGGACTTCATCTGCGTGCCGATGGACCGGTCGATGTGGGGGAACTTGTCGAAGGGCCAGCGGGGCATCTTGGTGACGATGTAGTCGAGGCTGGGTTCGAAGCTGGCGGGGGTCTCCTGCGTGATCGCGTTGGGGATCTCGTCGAGCGTGTACCCGCAGGCGATCTTGGCGGCCACGCGCGCGATCGGGTACCCGGTGGCCTTGCTTGCAAGCGCGCTGGAGCGGGACACGCGCGGGTTGACCTCGATCACGATGTACTCGCGCGTCTCGGGGTTCACGGCGTGCTGGATGTTGCATCCGCCCTGGATGTCCAGGGCGCGGATCACGCGCAGCGCGGAGGATCGAAGTCGTTGGTGCTCGCGATCGGGGAGGGTCTGCGAGGGCGCGACCACGCAGCTTTCGCCGGTGTGCACACCCATGGGGTCGATGTTCTCCATGTTGCACACGATGATCGTGTTGTCCTCGCTGTCCCGCATGACCTCGTACTCGTACTCCTGCCAGCCCTCCAGGGAGCGTTCGATGAGGACCTGGTCGATGCGGGAGGCTTGGATGCCGCGCGCCGCGGTGTCCACGAGCTCGTCCTCGTTGTCGGCGACGCCGCCGCCGGTGCCGCCCAGCGTGTACGCGGGGCGCACGAGCACGGGGTAGCCCAGGTCGTCAGCGACCTCGAGGGCCTCCTCGATGTCGCCCACCGTGTGGGCTTCCGTGATGGGTTCCCCAATCTCGCGCATCGTCTCCTTGAACAGCTCGCGGTCCTCGCTGCGGTTGATCGCGTCCAGGGGCGTGCCCAGAAGCTCCACATCGTACTTGTCCAGGATGCCCTCCTCGGCGAGCTCCGAGCAGATGTTGAGCGCGGTTTGCCCGCCCATACCGGAGAGGATCCCGTCCGGGTCCTCCTTCTCGATGATGCGCTCGATCACGTCCGTCTCGAGGGGTTCCACGTACACCTTGGAGGCCATCTGGCGGTCGGTCTGGATGGTCGCAGGGTTCGAGTTCACCACGACCGTCTCGATGCCCTCCTCGTTCACGGCGAGCGCGGCTTGGGACCCGGAGAAGTCGAACTCGGCAGCTTGCCCGATCACGATGGGCCCGCTTCCGATGATGAGCACCTTGTCCAGCGAGTCGTCCAGGGGCATCAGGAAGCGCCTCCTTTGACCTCTTGGGCGAAGTCAAGGAAGAAGTCCTCCGTGTCTAAAGGCCCGGGCCGGGCCTCGGGGTGGTACTGGACGCTGTAGGCGTCCTGGTCCGGCAGGCTGATGGCCTCGCACGTGCCGTCGTTGCAGTTGATCTCGGTCGTCTCGACCGTGGCGGCGTCCAGCGTGTCCGCGTCCACGGCGAACCCGTGGTTCTGGCTGGTCATGACGACGCGGCCGGTGCGTTTGCTTTTCACGGGCTGGTTGCTGCCCCGGTGCCCGAACTTGAGCTTGAACGTCTCCCCGCCCAGCGCCAGCGAGAGCAGCTGGTGGCCCAGGCAGATCCCGTACAGGGGGGTTTGGCCGACGAGGTCCTGGATGGTGGGCACGGCGCGGTCGAGGATCTCCTCGTGCGCGGGGTCCCCGGGCCCGTTGGAGAGCATGACCCCGGCCGGGTCCAGGTCGAGCACCTCGTCCGCGTCGGCGTCCCACGGGGCCCGGTAGACCTCGAAGTGCTCGGCGAGGTTGCGCAGGATGGAGAACTTGCACCCGTAGTCCATGACGACCACGCGGGGCCCCTGGCCGCCCCAGCGCTCGATCTCGGGGGGGCTGACCTCGGCGACGAGGTTGGACCGGTCCGGCGAGGGCATCTCTTGCACCTGCTCGAGGACGTCCTCGTCGGCGCGGTCCTCGTCGTGAACGATGGCGGCCTTCATCACGCCGTGGCTTCGCACGTCCACGGTGACCTTGCGCGTGTCCACGCCCGTGATGCCGGGCACGCCCTCGTCCTTGAGGAACGCGTCCACGCTCATCTCGGCCTCGGGGTGCCAGGGGTCCTGGGCGGCTTCCCGCGTCACGCATCCCCAGGCTCGAACGGTCTTGGACTCGTTGTGCCCCGGCAGGATCCCGTAGTTCCCGATCAGCGGGTACGTGAACATGAGAAGCTGGCCGGTGTAGGAGGGATCGGTGAGGGCCTCCTGGTACCCGGTCATGGAGGTGTTGAACACGACTTCTCCGAACGCATCCGTGTGGGCCCCGAAGGGTTCCCCTTCGAGGACCGTGCCATCTTCGAGGATGAGGCGTGCGCTCATTCCGAGTACCC
Source organism: uncultured Thermoplasmatales archaeon (assembly GCA_964581775.1). GTDB lineage: Archaea > Thermoplasmatota > SW-10-69-26 > SW-10-69-26 > SW-10-69-26 > PWVY01. The sequence continues at coordinate 2,841 of CAZOQA010000029.1, forward strand.
CCTCCGCATCCCAAGAAAGGGTAGATAAGGGTTACCCGAGGGCTTCGAGTGGAGACGGTGCCCGCGAGCGCATCAACCCCCCTCTTCCTCGTCGCCGTCGATGCGTCGCGCCCACCGGGAGGCCAGCCCCAGGCTTGCCAGGACCAGGCCCCACAGGATCGAGCCCTCGACGATGTGCTTGACCCACCCGTCCGGGGATCCCCCCTGCTCGCTCGTCGCCTCGACGTGCCCCTCGTCGGGTGGGAGCTCCAGCACGACCGCGTCGGCCACGGTGACGGTGCCCTGGACCCTGAACGTCCCAGGCGCCGGGGCGTCCCAGTACGTGGCCACCAACGTGGGCCGGTGCGGGTCCGCGTGAACGGGCGACGGGGAAAGGTGCGTGGTCCCGCCGGCGTGCTCGACGGTCACCTCCAACTGCACGGGCCCTTGCAGCGGGCCCGGGTCCACGACGGCGCGGATCGCGACCGTGCCGCCCACCTCGAGAGGGTCCTGGCGAGGCTCGACGTCCACGCGATCCAACACGGGCCCCGGGCCCGCCTGCTGGACGGGCGCCGGCGCGAGCAACGGCTCAAGCGCCTCCCCCTCCCCCGGGGACCTCTCAGGGGACCCGAGCGTCCCGACCATGCCCGCAGGCACGAGCAAGGCCAAGAGCACGAGCGCTACCGTCAGGGCCCACGTCCCGCGAGGCATCCCCCGTAGGCTCCCGCCTGGGCGGGGATGAGGCATCGAGAAGCACCCCAGGACCCAAGGATCCACCCGGACCCCTGGGAGGTCTCCCGGTCCCGAAAACCAAGACCCCCGGTCTCCGGGACCTCAAAGCAGGGACAGGTGCCCCGTGACCGGATCGAGCTTGTTCGAGGGCGCCGGTCCCACCGCCACGCACGTCGTCGTGCCCGACGGAATCTGCGTGCGGCCCGCATCCGTCACCCGCGCCACCGGTAGCCTCGCATCCTGCGCGGCCCGCTCGATCTCCTCCAGCTCGTCCAGATCCTCCACGCCCACGACGACCTTGGCCTGGCCCCCGTCCGTCCACGCCTCGAACCCTTTCTTATCCCGCGAGCGGGCCTGGAGCGCGGCCTTGACGCTTGCGTGGCCGACCTGGGCAGCCAACTTGCCCTTCCCAAGGCCCAGATCCTTGCGCACGCACACGACGAGCTTGCGGTCCACGCTCCCACAAACCCCTCCTCCAGGAAAACCCCACCCCCCGCGCGTCGCGCGGACCCGAGGCGCTCCAAAGACATAAGAGCCTCCACGGCACTGCGTACCTCGGTCCGGGAGCGGCGAACCTTCGAAGTCCCGGGCCAAGACCCGCTTGGAGGTGGGGAGGCATTCACCGGGACCCATCCAGGACGACGCGTCGCGACGACGCCCGCGCAACGGTCAAGACGAGCACCTGTCCAGCCGGAGCCTCCTCCCACGCCTGGGGGGTCCGCTGCGCGATCGTCGCAGGAGCCCTGTTGGTGATCCTCGTCAGCGTATCTGGGGCGAGCCTCGGGTTCCAGTACAAGGACGTCACATCGGACGTGGGCGTCGACTTCCAGCAAGCCGGCGAGGTGCACGACTCGGACGAGGATGACCTCGACTGGCCAGCGTTCCCCGAGATCATGGGGACCGGAGCCTGCTTTTTCGACTTCAACCAGGACGGCTACGAGGACCTCTACCTGGTCAGCCAGGCCTACAACGACGAGAACCCCTACACGCAACCCTGGGCGGACGAGTTGACGCCCACGAACGCGCTCTACGAGAACAACGGGAACGGCTCCTTCGACGATGTCTCGGACCAGGCCGGCGTGGCAAGCACCGCGCACGACCAAGGATGCGCCGCCGCGGACTACAACGGGGACGGCTGGCCCGATCTCGCGGTCACCGGGTTCGGGCACGTCCACCTGTACGAGAACAACGGAGACGGCACGTTCACGAACGTCACCGAGGAGGCCGGGCTGAACCTGACGACAGCCTGCGGCCAGTCGCAACCCTGCTGGTTCACCGGCGCCGCCTGGACCGACTACGACAACGACGATCACCTGGACCTGTTCCTCTACACGTACCTGGAGTCCAACATGACGGACTCCTACCGAAGCCCAAACAACTCGCCCGCCCAGTACAACTTCCTGCTCCACAACGACGGGGATGGCACGTTCACGGACCGCGCGGAGGAGGCCGGCGTCCAAGGGCGTGCGACGGATCTGCTCGGGAGCAAATCCCTCGGAGCCATCTGGTTCGACCACGACAACAACGGCCTGATGGACCTCTACGTCGCCAACGATGAAACCCCCAACGAGTTCTACGTGAACCAGGGAGACGGGACGTTCGAAGACCGGACCGAGGAGGCCGGCCTCGCCGACGCTCGAGCAGGCATGGGCCTAACCGCGGGAGACTACGACCAGGACGGGTACCTGGACCTCTACTTCACGCACTACCAGCTCCAGAACAACGGCTTCTACCGCAACCTCGGGGACGGCACGTTCGAGGACCGATCCGGCCAGGACGGCCTCGACGCGGACCTCAACGAGGTCGGATGGGGCACCGCGTTCGTGGACCTCGACCGAGACACCCGCCAAGACCTGATCGCCGCCAACGGGCACACCGCCTGGGACCAAGCCGAGAACGGTCATTACGCCCAGACCACGCTCATCTTCGAGAACAAGCCCGTCCCGGGCGGCGACCCCGGGCAGGTCGAGTGGCAGGAGATCAGCGACAATGTCGGGTTCGCCGAGATCGAGCAACGGGTCACGCGCGGGTTCGCCTACGCAGACTACGACCTCGACGGGACCGTGGACCTCGTCCAGGTGAACAACGCGAACGAGAGCGTTCAGATCCTGGAAACCGCCACCGTGGACAACCACTGGCTCTACGTCGACCTCGAACAACCTGGCCCCAACCCCGACGCGATCGGAGCCCGCGTGCAAGTCACGGCCGACGATGTGACGCAGGTGCGCCAGTTGCGGGCGGGATCCAGCTACCTCTCCCAGAACACGCAGCTTCTCGACTTCGGCCTCGACCGCCACGCCCACGTGGACGAGGTGAAGGTGGAATGGCCCGGAGGAGACACGACCACGGTCACCGACGTGGCCACCGACCAAGTCATCCGCGTGAACCGGTCCACCGGCGCCTACGTGAACGACACCCTTAGCCCGGTCTCCCACCTCGAACTGGACGCCACGCCAGGAGAGAACGGATGGTGGACCACCCCGGTCGAGGCCACCGTCTCCGCCACGGACCGCGGAGTCAGCCACGTAAGCGGCGTCGACGAGATCCTCTACAGGACCCAGGGGGACCCCTGGCGCACGTTCGAGGACCCCATCCACCTCGACGAGGGAACCCACACGCTAGAGCGCAGAAGCCTCGATCTCGTCGGCAACAAGGAACCCCCCCGGACCGAGACCGTGAAGGTCGACACGAGCCACCCCTCCGTGAGCCACGAGATCGACGGCGACGAAGGACCCGACGGCTGGTACGGACAAGGGACCCGCCTCATCCTCGAGGCCCACGACGAGGCAAGCGGCGTGGACCTTGTCGAATACCGCATCGGCGAGGATGGAGACTGGGAGGCCTACCCGGGCCCTGTACCGCTTGAGCAGAGCGGAGCGCTTGAGATCTCGTACCGAGCCCACGACGTCGCCGGGAACCAAGCCCCGACGAGCACGGTCACGGTGAAGGTCGACACGCAACCTCCCGTCCTGGAAGCAGTCACGCCCCGCCCTGGCGGCATCTACGCCGGGGGCGTCGAGCTCGCGGCCACCGGTCACGGGCCCGCCTTGATCCTCGCGGGCCCGGGACAAGAGGACGGGTTGTCCTCGCAGGTTCCTCTACGGGCCGAGGCGCTAGACGCCCACAGCGGCGCTCGCCTCGTCGAGTTCCTCGTGGACGGGGCCGTCGTGGACCGCTCTTTCGATGAACCCTACGAGGCGCTCTGGGAAACCCGCGGGGTCCCAAGCGGGGTTCACGAGGTGCAAGTCCGCGCCTGGGATGCGGCGGGCAACGTGAACACGACGAGCCTCCAGGTCGTGCTCTTGGGCGCGAACGAGGCCTCCCTGCGTGCGACGATCCAGCAGGAGCCCGCCGCGAACGGAGCGCTTGGATCCACCGGGCCGCATGCAGTCCCGACGGGCCCGCTCGTGGGGGAAGCCTCGAGGCGCCCCGCTTGGTGGGATGCTGTCTAAGGGGTGCGGTCGTGGACCGGTCAAGCGTGGGGCGCGTCAGCCTTTGACGGGGAGGCCCTCGTCGTTGTACTCCATGCGATCGAGGTTCTCTTCTTCCCACCGCTGGCCTGCTTCGCGGGCCTTCTCCCAGTCGAGGTTCCCGTCGGCGAGCAGGGTCCCGCTCTTCTCGATGATCGCGTCAGGGGGAACCGCGTAGAACCCGTCTTCGCGCTTGAGGATGACCTCGCCCTCCGTGACGCTCATGGTCTCTCCCACCTGGGAGCCGTCGGTGTCCATGACGAACCGGCTGATCAGCTCGGTGTCCTCGATCTCTTCGTGGGCAACCATCTCGGCGAGCGTGCGCCCGGTCCCCTGGGCGAGGTCCTCGGGGTCGATCTCGGGGGGTTCAGGCGTCGCCTGGGAGCCCTCCCGGTCGGGGGATGGGTCGGGGGACTGCGCGGGCCCTGCTTGGGCTTGAGGGGTCGGCTGGGGGGGCGTCGAGGCGGCACCCCGCGCGTCGTTCGCGGCGGTCGTGGAGGCGGATCCGTCTCGGGTCGTTTTCACCACGATGCCGATGACAAGGAGGATCCCGAGCGCGGCTGCTCCCAGGACCCAGGGGTCCGTCCACGCGACCAGCAACCAGAGGGCGTCCGGGCTCAAGGGGGGCATCGGGCATCGATTCAGGAGGAGCGTACATAACGGTGGCGATTTTAATCGGGGCCTCTGGAGGGAATCAGGCCAACAGAACCATCAGACGGCGTCTGACGGTGTCAGCCCCTCTCGCGGGCCTTCTCTTCTTCTCTTGTACCGTCCCACGGCCAGGCCGGGAAGCCCCTCGACCAGCGCGTCGACGTCGTCGCGGATCTCGACGAGCTCGAGCGTGGCGGTTTCCATCGGGACCAAGGGATGAAGAGGACCAGGACGTGGCGTGAGAAATCTTCACAATAGGTGAGCGCGATGAAGAGAGTCCCTGGGAGGTGAGGGAATCAGGGCCTCGAACCGCTCCCGCCAGCGCGTGGGACGAACACAGGGGTCGGCGCTAGAGAACCGACTGCATCGGACCGGCCCCAGTCTGGCCTGTCTCCCCTGCTTCCTGCTTGGGAAGGAGATGAAACCATGGAAAGGAAAATCATCGCAGGAATCGTAAGCCTCGCCCTGGCCATCGCGGTGGCGCCCGGGATCGCGGCAAGCGACGCGCCCGACGAGCGCGAGGCCCCCGACCGCGCCCTGGAGGAGACGTTCACCTTCTCCCCGGCCGAGCTCGCGCTCGGGGACACGCTCGTGATCGGATCCGACAACGGCGAACTCTTCGCCCAGATCACGGACGCGTCCAGCTTCGGGCTCGAAGACAACCACCGCGACGAGTGCGCGTTCGCCCTCCTCGAACAGGACGCGTGCCAGACCGGAAGCCAAGTCCACGCTGGAACCTACGCGCACGGCATCGCGATCTCCACGGACAGCGTCGTCAGCGGGGACTTCCAGAGCATCTACACGGAAGAGGAACCGTTCACGAGCCTGAGCTTCTCCGAGAGCGTCACGTGCTCCGTGGCCGCGGGTGTGCTCTCCGGCGACATCGAAGCCGACTGCACGCTCGCCGGGTCCGGCCCGGCCAGCGGGTGGGCGGCCCAACACTTCGGGTTCGCGTTCCCCAACGGCGGCGCCGACGGGGAAGCCAGCGGCGAGCAGGCCTTCGACGACGGATACGCGGGCGGTCCCGGTTGGATCGTTGCCCCCGGCGAGGCCTCCGCCTGGATCGAGGTCTGATCCGCCCAACGCCTGCACGCTGCGACCGTAGAGCCGGCGCGCAGCCGGCTCCTCTTCTCTGATCCTTTCCCCTCTTACCTGCACGAGGGCTCCTGTTCCCCGCTTCAACCACCCGGTTGACCGGGGTTCATGGTCGACCCTCCCCCTGGCATCCCCTGAGGAAGCCATGAGGCAAACCACCCTGTTGCTCGTAATCGGGCTCGCGCTGGCAGGAGGCGCCGCGGCGCTCACCCTCGACGCCGGCCTGGAAGCCACCCACCAGGACAGGACCGCTGAGACCGTCGACGCGGGCAGCCAGATGCCGACCGCGCCGTCCCTGGACGAGGCCGATGCGACGGTCACGGTCCGGGACTTCGAGTTCGAGGACGAGGCAACCGGCACGCCCGTCACGCGCATCCAGGCCGGTGAGACGGTCCGGTGGACATGGACGGAGGGGTGCCACAGCGTCACGGAAGGCATCCGGGGGGTCGGCCCCAGCATGTTCGACTCCAGGGAAACGTGCGCCGTGTTCGAGGACGGGGACCCGCAGACGACGTTCGAGGTGACCTTCGACGAGCCCGGCGTGTACACGTACCACTGCCAGCCGCACCTCCAGATGGAAGGCCTCGTGGTGGTGCAGGCTTGACGACGGGGACGTGAACCCCTCGGGACCCCGGCGGGACCTTCTTGCCCCCTCAGCCTCCGCTCACGAACCGTCCTCGTCGAGCTGCGAGCTTGCATCCTCGAGGGCCTGCTCGAACGCGTCGACCGACGGGAACCGGTCCTCGGGGGACGGGTCAAGCGCCGTCTCGAGGACGCTGCGAACAGGCGCCGGCACCCCCTCCGCCCGCACCGCCTTCCCCTCGCCGATGAGCTCGCGGGCCCTTGCAGGATCCATCCCGCCGACGTCCACCGGGGCACGCCCCGTCAAGCACTCGACGAGGACCGCCGCAGCGCTGTACACGTCGGCCCGCTCGTCCACCGGGTCCCCCCGAGCCTGCTCCGGGCTCATGTACGAGAGCGTCCCCGGGTTCGATCCCGGAGAGGCCAACCCGCTCACGGTCCGGCCTGGCTTCTGCCGCGTCAGGTTCGCGATCCCGAAATCGACCAGCTTGACGCGACCGTCCTCGTCGAAGAGCACGTTGCTGGGCTTCACGTCCCGGTGCACGATGCCCTCCGCGTGAGCCGCCGACAACCCCGCCAGCATCCCCCGGGCCGCATCCAAGGCCTCCTCGAGGCCGAGAGCTCCCGCCTTCAACCGGTCGGCCAGCGAGCCCCCGCCCACGTGCTCCATGATGATGTACCGGTCGCCCCCGTGCTCCTCCACCCCGTACACGGACACGATGTTGGGATGGTTCAACCGGCCCACGAAGCGCGCCTCCTGCAGAAACCGCTGCGCGAGGGCCTCCTCGTCCCGCCACTTGGCCAAAAGCTCCTTGATCGCGACCGGACGCCCCAGGACCGTATCCCGCGCACGGAAGACGCGGCCGAACCCTCCTTCCGCGATCACGGTCTCCAGCTCGTACTTCCCGAACGCCTCCTCCCCCGGAGCCATGACGATCCCCCTCGAACCCGGGCCCACCGTTGTCTCCGCCAGCGTGGCCGCCACCGCGTGATCCCGGTCACCCAGGCTCAACCGCTCACGCAGCTCCCGAAGCTCCGGGTCCGAGGCGTCCGGCTCCTCGCCCCGGGCAAGGAACCGCTCGACGGCCGCCCGGTACACCTCCAGCTTGCGCAGGTACACGTGATCCCCCTCCTCGTCCACGCGCGGTGCCACGCGGTCGGCCAACCGGTACGCCACGTGCAACATCGGCACCAACGCGACCGCCGCCACCACCCCCGACACCGACACCTGCACCAGCGCGCTCACCGCCAGCTGACGCATCCCCCAATACACCGCTCCCCCCAAGGCTCCCACGATCAACAGCACGGACGCCGCCGTCGTCCCCTGCTTGGCCCTCAGCTCCAGATCGAACAGTTGGTAGCGGGCGATCGCGAACACGATCAGCCCGATCGACCCCAGCCGGACCACGCCCACCAGCTCCAAGCTGGGCCCTCCCAGCCCGCCCAGCGCCTCCGCAAGCAACGCGGCCAACATCCCCACGCCGATGATGGCCAGGATGGTCGTGGCCTGCCTGCGCACGGGCCCCCTGGGGTGGGCTCGGATCCGCCGAACCAACCGGGCCGCGATGGCGACCAGGATCGCTACGGTCGCGGCCATGATCGCGGCGATGAGGGCCGCCTCGGCGTTGCTCGCCTCCGGCGCGGCCTCGAAGCCGAGCGCCTCTCGGCCGAAGCTCGACAACTGTCGCGGGGAGTAGTACGCGGCATAGAGGCCCAGGGCAGCCAGGACCGAGCCCACCTGTTTGCGCTCCGTCGACGAGGGGGCCTCCTCGAAGCGCCTCATCATCACGAACAATGCGTACGAGAGCGCGCCGAAGAACGGCGCCGTGACGAGGTAGGGCATAAGCCGGCCCCACCTGAGCGTCCATCGCCCCTCGGGCGTCTGGATGATGTCCACGATCAGCAGGTCGGGTTCGAGGAAGAGCACGGCCAGCGCGGCCGCCGCGGGGAGCGTGAGCGCCGCGACCGCCACGCCGGAGGTCCCGAAGGGGGGCCTGGGGCGAGGGAACGTGGCGGCGAACGCGACGATGAAGAAGTAAAGCGGGATCAGGAACGCAAGCGTGAGCCGGCCCGAGAGCAGCGCGACGTTCGGGTCCACCGTCAAGCGGACCGTGTTCGCGGCCACGATCTGGAGGCCCCACAATGCGGCCAGCACGCCGAACAGGCGGTTCCAGTCCCGGCGAGGGTTCGAGAACAACAGCGCGGCTCCCAGCAGGCTCATCAACACGCCCGAGGCAGCGTTGACCGCGGCCGCTGGTTCCCAAACGAACGTCACGGGATCCCGCCCCTAGGCCGCAGACTGCATGCAGTGAGGATGGCAGCCCCAGTACATCTGGTAGGTCTGCGCGTGCGGCGCATCGGCTCCCTGCGTGGTTTGACAACCCAGCGAGACCGGCGCCGAGGCAAACGACACCTGGAAGAACCAGGTCCCGGGCCCGTCCGCGAGGAACTCAAGCGACACGGTGCCATCATCTTGAATCTCCCCCTCGTGCGTGGGCTCGGCCTCGCCCGGCGCGTACGCGGCAACCTCCAGGTGCGGGGCCGGGACCCGGTCCTCGGGCTGGTAGGCCAGCAAGCCTGGGGCCGTGCTCACGTTCACCATCACGCGGCGCTCCCCCTGGTCGGACCATTCGGCCACGAACCAGTCCTCGAGATCCATCCCGGACTCCGCGGGCGCCCCGATGGTTCCCCTGTAGTGGTCCTCCTCGGGTAAAGACACGGCGCTTGGCTGATCTGCTCCGGCGTCTAGCCCGGACCCCGCGTCGTTCTGCTCGAACGTGGGCCCGCAGGTGCCTGCCGGTTGCAGGGCTGCTGCTCCGGTCCCCGCTGCAGCCGCCCATACCAGAAGAAGACAGGCTGCTCCCAGGCCTCTTGCCAACATGTGACAATCATCGGCATGGGGCTACAAAAGGCTTCTCGCCCCTTCAACCGGTTGGTTGAGGGGGTTCCAAGACCCCCCTCCTTTTTGCCCTGGTCGATGGATCCGGGACCGGTCGAGCATGGATGAGCGCCCCGATCTTCAACGGCTCGCGGAGCACCTGCGCGTCCTGGCCAACCCGAACCGTTTGAAGCTCTTGTACGAGCTTCGATCCCCCCGCTCCGTGGCCGAGCTCGAGTTGACCCCCGAGAAGGTCCCCCAGGGAGAGAACCCGGACCGCCCGATCAGCCACCAGGCGGTCCGCAACCACCTCTCCAAGCTCCAGTCCATCGACGTCGTCTCCATCCGGCAGCAAGAGCGCGACGGGCACATCGCCGACGAGCACGTGCTCAACCACCAGCGCCTGTTCGCGATCGTCGAGGAGCTGCGGCGCCTGGGAGAGCTCCACACCGACCACGAAGCCCAAGAGGAGGAGACGATCCCCGCCGATCCAGGCGGGGGAGGCTCCGACCGGACGACGCCGCACCTTCTGCTCGTGAGAGGCCAGCGGGAAGGCCGCGTGTTCCCCCTGAACCCAGAGGACCGGACGCCGGGGAGGGGATGGGTCATCGGACGCAAGCGGGGCCTGGCGGTCGCCCTCGACTACGATCCGTTCGTAAGCGGCGAGAACACCGAGATCCGGGACCGAGACGGCGGGTTCGTCATCCAAGACCTCGAGGAAAGCCGCAACGGAACCTACGTGAACTTCTCCAAAACCCCCCCTAAGGAGGCCGTGCGCCTGAGCCACGGCGACATCGTCACCGTGGGCAAAACCAACCTCGTCTTCCACGACGAATAAGCACCGCTCGACGCCGCAGCGGCTCACCCCACAGGCTTTACCCTGACAACTGCCTGCCCGCCCCGATGCCCCCCATCCGGGACGTGCTCGTGGTCGGCGGCGGGCCCGCCGGGTCCACCGCCGCGCGCAGGGTCGCGCAGCAAGGCCACGACGTCGTCCAAGTCGAAGAGCACACCGAGATCGGTCGACCGGTCCAGTGCGGGGGCCTCCTGACGCCTCACCTGATGGAGAAGCTCCCCTTCGACGTGGACCCTCTCGTGCACACGCGCTTGAGCAAAGCCCGCATCTACGCGCCCGACGGGACGCTTCTTCGCCTCGAGGCGAACGAGCTCAAATCCGTCGCGTGCGACCGCGCCGCCCTGGACAAGAAGCTCTCGGACCTGGCCGTCCAGCAGGGGACCGAGCTCAAGCTTGGCACCAAGGTCGTCGACGCCCGCCGCGAGGACGGACACATCAAAGCTCGCACCCGAACCCCGGGGGGGGACGAAGGGACGATCCGAGCCCGGCTCGTCGTGGGCGCAGACGGTGCCCAAAGCCGCGTCGCGAAGTGGTTCGATCTGTTCGAACCCAAACAGTACATCAGCCTGCACGGGGCCGAGATGACGAACCTGTCAGGCCTGGACCCCAAGGGCGTCGAGATGTGGCTGGGCGAGGACCGCGCCCCCGGCTTCTTCACGTACATCATCCCCACCGGGGAAGACAAGGGGAAGGTCGAAGCGGGCGTCTGGAACGCGCCCTACCCGGCCAAGCGCTACTTCGAGCGCATGTTCGAGGACCCGCTCGCTCGCAAGCACCTGGGCGGGGCCAAGACCGAGTTCACGATCAGCGCCACGATCCCCTTCGGGCCCGCGGACGAGACCGTCACGGACCGCGTCATGCTCGTCGGCGACGCTGCAGGCCAAGCCAAACCGACCACCGGCGGCGGCATCTACACCGGCACCTACTGCGCAGAGATCCTCGCCGAGGAGGCCAGCCAAGCGCTCGAAGACGACGAGCTCGGCGCCGACCGGTTGCAACGGTACCACGACCGCTGGTCCTCCACCATCGGTCGCGAGCTTCGCATCATGATGCGGCTGCGCCATGCGTTCCTCCAGCTCTCCGACCAGGACCTCAGCGACATCTGGGAGCGCCTGTCCCAGCCAGCCGTCACCCGCGTCCTCAACGAGCACGGGGACATCGATTACGTCAGCCAGCTCGCGGTCCAGCTCATCAAGCACGAACCGGGCCTTCTCCGGTACGCCCCCAAGGTGCTCAAGGGGTTCCTCTCAGAGGTCTCGCTGGATCACGTCCCCTCCGGACCGTGAGCCTCAGGGAGCCGCGTCCTTGTCGCCGGAGGGTGAAGCATCCGGGTCGGGTTGAGCCTCGTAGCCCCCGGGAATGCGCGATTTCTTCGGCTCGGAGTCGCCCTCCTTGCCCCGGCGGCGGCGGATCACCAGGTAGATCACGACCGCAGGCAACACCACAAGCACCAGGAACAGGAACACGATCACGGGCCAGAGCAGATCCCACACGAAGGGGCTGTTGACCACGAACTCGGCACCTTGCACCGTCGTGGGGCCCTCCTCGCCGCCCGCCGTGAACGTGACCGCCGTCAACCCCTCCTCCGTGGTGGAGGTGGCCACGCTACCCTGATCGATGTCCTCGAAATCGAAGTCGATGCCTTGAGGCAGCACGAGCGTCACGTTCGCAGGCCGATCGCCCGGCGTCGGGATCGCGGGCAGCTCGAGCACGCCTTGGTGCACGCGCGTGATCTCGAACGCGCTCGCGCCCAGCGGATCCTCCTCCGGCGGAAGCGGCACGATGCCCTGCCCGCTCACGTCCAGCTGGATGGGAGGCCCCGATCCGGACGGTTCGCCGACGGCGTCGGGGGCCAGCGTGTCCACGAGGAACCCGCCCTCGATCTGGATGTCCTCGGCCGCAAGCCCGGTGAGCAGCTGCTCAAGGGCCTGCCGGGATTCCTCCTCGAAGGCCACCAGGCGCTGCTCTGGGAGGAGCTCGTGGTCCATCGCGATGCGGACCGCGTCCGCGCTGAGCACGTCCAGCGTGATCGGCCCAGGCATGGTGCCTGCGGGGACCTCGAGGGCTCGAAGCTGCCCGTCGATCTGGATGTCGGCGGCGACGGTGGCGGGCGTGTCCCCGGTGAGGGCCGCCAGGTAGTGCACGTCCACGGTGGAGAGGTCCACGGTCACGTCGACCTGGAGGTCCTCGGTCTCAGGGACGACGACGGTCTCGTCCCCGATGCGGGCGTGGTCGGAGACCGTGACGGCCTCGGTGCTCTCCCAGTTGTCCACGGTCCAATCCACGGTCTCGGCGTCCTCGCCGAGGCTCCCGTGCTCCGCGTTGAGCACGCTGAGGGGAGCGGGCACGGTCAGCTCCAGCGTCAGGTTGGTGCCCGCGTCCACGGGAAGGTCCACGGGCACGTCCGCGCGGGCGCCCATCTGGAAGAGGGCGGCCACTTGGTCCTGGGAGTACTCGAGGCCCTCAAGCAGGGCGAGGTCCCCTTGCCCGGTCACGTTCACGAGCACGGTCGGCTCGTAAGGGGTCCCTTCGGGTTCCTGGGCCAGCGAGGATCGGTCCACGGTCGCGTTCACGGTGGGGTCTTCGCTCGTGATGCTGGAGAACATCTCCGTCGTGCGGGCTTCCACGTGGTCCTCGAGCGCCTCGACGAGCCGGTCCTGCTGGTCCTCGTTCGAGGTGTAGATCTCGCGCAGATCCTGCGCGGTGCAGCTGTCGCCACATTCTCGCTCCAGCGCCGCGTTGACCCATGGGTCATCCATCTCGGGGCGCTCGATCTTGTGGACATCCACCTCGCCCTCCAGGGAGATCTCGGAGAGATCCTCGGAGAGGGCGGCATCGTAGTCCGCCTCGAACCAGTTGTCGGCCTCGGTCGGGTCGTCGTGGCTGCTCGCTTGGACCCCCCCGGCCGCGATCAGGATCGCGGCCAGGGAAAAGGCCATGAAGGCGACTCCCCTCGAACGCATTAGCGTGGACACGCAGCACCCCCTGTTTGGCCTTTGTGCAAGTGCACCTAGCCAACACGCCGCGTCCACGATCGACCACGTCCAGCGGGAGGAGGCCTTAGACCCCTACAGAGCCATCACGCAGCGGCGCGAGCGGGTGCTCGTGCCCGTCGCGCACGCCCGGGCCGCCCGGAGCGCGCCCGAGGCTCGTCTGGTGGAGGCGCCCGTGCCCCCGAACCCCCGGCGCTCTCCCCTCGACCGCGTCCGGGATCGCCTGCGCGGGCGGGTCCCGGACCGTGTGCTGGGCGCGCTCCCGCAAGGCTGGCAACGCGTCGGCGACGTGCTGGTCCTTCGGTTGCCCCGCGTGCTCGACCCGCACGGCGAGGCCGTGGGGGAAGCCTACGCGCGCGTGCTGGACGCGGACAGCGTGCTCGAGATGCACGAGGTCCAGGGCCCCTGGCGAGAGCCCCGCACGCGGCTGTTGTGGGGGTCCAAGGACACCGTCACGGAGCACGCCGAGCACGGCATCACGTACCGGTTGGACCCGGCGCGCGTGCTCTTCTCCCCCGGCAACCACCACGAACGACACCGGCTCTGCGGCGACATCGCCCCGGACGAGCACGTCGTAGACCTGTGCGCAGGCATCGGGTACTTCACCCTCCCCCTGGCCAACGCGGGGGCCCGCGTGACCGCGTGCGAGATCAACCCCACCAGCGCGCGCTTCCTCCGTGAGAACGCGCGGATCAACGACGTCGAAGGGAGGGTCCACGTCCTCGAGGGCGACGCGAACCAGACCGCCCCCTCCGGCGTGGCCGACCGCGTGCTCGTGGGCTTCTTCCCCGGTACGCTCAGGTTCCTCAAGACGGCCGTGCGCGCCCTGCGCCCCGACGGCGGGCTCCTGCACGTGCACCTGGAACGCCAGACCCCAAACCCCATGCAGGAAGCCTGGGAAGACGTACGCGGCCACCCCACCCTACAGGGCGCCGAGGCCACCCTGCAGAACGCGCGACGCGTGAAGACCACCGGGCCCCACAAGGAGCACGTGGCCCTCGACGTGGAGGTGATCGCATAAGGCACGCCGGCTCGAACCCCATGTCCCCCATCGACACGACCGTGTTCGTGATCCACGAGGACCAGGACGACCCCGACAAGTGCACCGCGCGCAAGATGGCCCGCTTCCACATCTGCCAGCTCGTCGACGAACGAAGCGTCCCCCGCGGGTCAATCCTGTTGCACCCGTTCGCCGAGCAAGCCCTCTCCCCCGCCGACGCCGAGCACGTCCCCAAGGGCCTCGTGGCGCTCGACTGCTCCTGGGAACGCGCCCGAGACGCCTTCCACCGGCTGGAGTCCAGAAGCCACGCCCGCGCCTTGCCCTTCCTTCTTGCCGCGAACCCCGTCAACTACGGGACCCCGTTCAAGCTCAGCACCAGCGAAGCCGTCGCCGCCGCCCTCCACATCCTCGGCGAGAAGGAAGACGCCCGCCGCACCCTGTCCAAGTTCAGCTGGCACGAAAGCTTCTGGAGCCTCAACAAGGAACCCCTCGACGCGTACGCCTCCGCCAAGGACAGCAAGGAGGTCGTGCAGGAGCAAGCCACCTTCCTGCCCGAGGACGCAAACCAACCCGATTGAGCCTACTCGTCCTCCAGCTCGACCCTCGAAGACCCCTCCCCGTCGGAACCGCCAGGCGGGCCCTTCTCCTCCTCGTCGTCCGCGAGCATCCTCGCGATGCTCACCGGAGCGTGCGTCATCACGAACGCCGCACCCCCGATCAAGAACGCCAACAGAGCGACCACGATGCCCGCAAGGACCCCGCTGAGGCCCCCCCCAATCGCCATCGACACGGCTAACCCAAGAAGAGCCGCCGCGGGAGCCACCGCGGCCAACCCCACGGCGTTCCGCACGAGCTGCCGCGAGCTAACGGGCACGCATGGAGGGCACCCTGCCAGGGGTGAAAAGGCCTTCGCCGCGCCAGCCACGGCTGAGAAGAGGTGCATGCCAGGGGGAGGAAGGCGGTGGGTACCCATAGCCCCCTGGCGGGCGGTGTCTCGACCGCACCCCCTCATCCCCCTCGCCTATGTAAGTCGTTTCTGAGCGTCTTCTACTCTACGGAGTAAGAACCTTCTTGGGGGGATGGGTCATACGAACCCCTGTGACCGAGCCCCGCCTCGACGCCGACGGCCACGAACCCATGCTCGACGCCCGCACCATCCTCGAGGACTTCGGGCTCACCAAGTACGAGATCGACGCCTACCTCGCCCTGCTCCCCGAAGGCATCGCAGAGGCCAAGGACATCTGCCAACGCTCCGGCGTCCCCACCAGCAAGATCTACGACGCCATGTCCCGCCTGGAAAGCCTCGGCCTCCTCGACGTGCAACAATCCCGGCCCAAGAAGTACATGGCCCGCGACGTCTCCACCGCCATCCAACGGCTCCAGAAGAAAAAGGAGCAAGAGTTCCAAGCCATCAAGGAGAAGCTGCCCATCCTCGAAACCCAGCTGGCCCAACGGGCCCGCACGCCCCCCAAGGACAGCCCCTTCTGGAGCGTCGCCATCGGCTGGGACGAGTTCGTGGACAAGCACCTGGCCAAAGCCATGGAAGCCAGCGAAACCTACTTCGCCGTCGTCGACCACGCCGCGATCGAGGGCACCGCCAGCCCCGAGGTCCTCGAACGCGCCGGCGAGATGGTCGAAGCCATCAAGAAGAACGTCCGCCGCCAACACGTCGACTTCAGGCTTCTTGTCCTCCACGAGGACGGCGCCTTCGACAAAGCCCAAACGTGGGCGCTTGGCCTCATCGGGGAAGCAGGCGCCCGCAACACGCGCTTCACCACGCAACAAACCCAAAGCTTCCACGTGCTCGACCGGGAAGGCGTCATCCTGCTCATCCCCAACCCCGCCCGGCCCGGGCAAACCCTCGGAAGCGTGTTCGTCACCGACACGGACCTCGCCGACGAGATCCACGAGGACTTCGAGGAGCTCTGGACAGAGGGCACACGCCCGCAGCTCGAGGAAGCTTGATCACAAATCTTCTGGTTCACGCCCAAACATCTATTACCATCCTAGCGCATGGCCATGCGGTGGATACCCATGGCACGGATAAGCAAAGTTCTATCAGGTTGGACTATAGTTGCAGCAATTGCCCTCCTCGCATCGGGGCCGGGGCTTGGCACCGCGATGGCTGAGGCAGAAGCCACCGCAACGCTGAGCGGGGGTTGTGGGGTAGATGCGTGTAGCTATGGAGGGACTGGAAGTCATCGACTGGATGTCGGTAGTGGAATAGGGTGGCTCCACATGACAGGACATGCAGTACCTGATTCCTGCAGTATACCCGGTCCCACGGGTGGTTTCTGTAACACGGGCTTCGATAGCCAACAGTACGAGAAAGGCACGTGTGTCCAAGTCTATGCGGTTACCGATGGCGACCAAGGCCAGTATGATAGTTCCCTAACCTACAACGGGAACTGTTCTCCAGGAGACGATACGATATCTACGATAGAACTACCAGAGGGGTAGGACAATAGGGTGAGTCTATCTCCATCCTCCCTCGATCTCTGAGGATTTTTTCTTGCATTCTACTTCTCACAGCTGGATGTTTGAGCTTAGCGGATGGCATCGAGTCAGACAAGTTGAAGGCTTCCTTGCAAATTCCGCTACCGAACCAGGATAGCAGATGGACCTATGAGTCTCACAGCAAGGGAGAGCGTCTGACAGTCACGGTTGACGGCCGTGCTGAACGATCGGATGCGTGGATGGCGCCTAGGTCTTCTGTAGTCTTAACTTGGCAATACCAAATTGACGGAGGGTCAGATTCCTTCGTTTATAAGGAGGCAGTTCATCCATCCAATGGCTCGATCATCCAGCAGGTAGCTCTTTGCGGGGCATGGGAAGGAGGGCCGGAGAACTGGTCTTGCATCGATAATCGAGCCCTCGTCCTCCTCGCTGGATACGGCCTCCCGGGTGGCTTCGGCGCCGGGGCTTTCTGGAACGAAACCATACAGCCGGGCGTTTACGAGCGAGAGGTCGACAACATGCTCTGGGATGTCGAGCAGGTTGAGGCAACGTTCAGGACTCCAGAACTCTCGGAGCCAAGCGGGGATGATTGCCTGATCGCCTCGGTCACCCGGTCCCCTTCCTCGTTGGTCCGCGCGTTACGGTTCACGGGAGGCCTCGACCGCTTCACCCTATGCGATGGGATGGCGTTCCCCGAGCGCTTCACCAGCCTTGAGGGGACCGAGTATGAGCTGGTATCGCACGAAGTAGGGACCGAGCCCCTTAGGCTTCCTTCAGGAACCGGGGACGCTCCAGCCAAGAAGCTTCCTGTCCAGATGCGCGAGACGCCGGACCCGCTGACCGTCTCCCACCCGGATGTCGAGAACGAATTCCCTGTCGAAGAGGCTCACCAGGTCGGCCTCGACCGATCCACTGCCTACCGCGATGTGTTCGAGAACCGCTCCGCCTTGCTCGTGGGGACGGATTTCACGTTCCCGAGCCGCGGCGGGAACGATCTCATCGGGACGGAACGGAAGACGCTCGAGAGGACCCTCACCGCGGTGGCCCCCGACGACCGCGCCGTCAAACTGAAAATCGAGAAACAAACCAACGAACAGGAGATCGGACCTACAGGGCACGACTCAACGAGCTACGACGTCCTCGACGAGGACGTTGGGTCCTGGAACGGGGACTCTGTGAACCGATCCCGCATCGCCGACGAACAGGCTTCCCCCCGCGACAGTCTTCGACTCCTAGATGAACTGGTGGACCAGCCTCGCTCTCGGGGGGGGTACGGCCTCTGGTCCACCGTCCCGGAGAGGCCGCTTACCGCCGATGTGACGGGGCCATCCTTACGAGGAGAGGGGTACGTCATCAACGTCTGGTACGACCCTCCGACGAACGAGCTGTTGCGCGTCCCCTGGCAGGGTGTCCTTGATGGGCCCACTGGCACGGTGCTCTGGTTCGACGTGGATCGCGACCAGCTTCCCTTCGCCGGTCACCCTTGACCGGATCGAAGCCTAGTCCTCGAACGCGTCGTCGTGGCGCCCGGCCTTGATCGCATCCTGCACGTCGCGAGGCTGGCGATCGTTCACCGTGATGCCCAGCGAGTTCGCGGTGCCTATCACCTCGAGCGTGCGCGTCTTCGTGGTCTTGCCCAGAAGGTCGGGCTTCTTGCGTTCGGCGACCTGGATGGCCTGCTCGAGCGTGAGGTTCCCGACCATGTCGAGGTTGGGCTGGCCGGATCCGGTCTCGATGCCGAGCTCCTCCTTGATGAGCGCGCTCGTGGGTGGCGTCCCGACCTCGATCTCGAAGTTGTCATCGTCATCGATGATGACCTTCACGGGCACCTGCATGCCCTCGAAGGCCGCGGTCTGGTCGTTGATCTCGTTGACGACTTCCATCACGTTCACGCCGGTGGGACCCAGGGCGGGGCCCAGGGGTGGGCCGGCGCTCGCCTCGCCTCCGTCCACAAGGACGTCGATCTCTTCTGCCATGATGCTTCACCGCCGCGACCACGCCGAGCCGGTCTCGACCTTGCTACACCCTGGTGAGTGGTGGATGCGGCGCTCCCCGAGACAAGCTCCGGGTATAAAACTCCTGCTGCCGCCGGGTTTCAAGGGGGAACCGGGGTGCGCGCCCAGTCCACCTCGCCCAACAGATCCAGGAACATGGGGTGATCGTGCAGCTCGTGGAAGACAGGATCGTTCCGGGCCTTCTCGAGGAGGTCGGCCTGGTCCGGCCCGAGGGCGCCAAGCTCGCGGATGGCCTCCGTGGGATCTCCTGCGCTCGCGTGGGCTTGCGCGAGCAGGTACCGTGCGTGCTGGTTCTTGGGGTCCAGCTCTCGAGCCTCGTGGGCTGCTTCCACCGCGGCTTCGGGACGCTTGAGGTCCAGGTTGGCTTCAGCCAGCTCGAGGTGGGCCTCGATGAGGCTCGGTCGGACGCGTGTGGCTGTCGCGAACCATTCCTTGGCTTCGTGGTAGAACCCTCGTCGCCGGGCTTCGCGTCCAAGCACCAGGAGGCCTTCTGCACCGGCGGGGGGCAGCGCGGTGCGTTCGCTCTCCAGCTCGTCCTCGTCCTCATCGGAGATTCGCCGCGTCACCGCGTAGCCGGCGATCGCGCCGACCAGGAACGGGGCCAGCAGCGGCATCCAGGAGGAGGCCCCGGATCGGCTTGTCACGCTGGCGTGCGGGCTCCCCTCGGTCTCGGTGGACCCCTCCTCCAGGATGGCGTCCTCCGGGAACGGGGAGGGGTCCGGGTCGAGGCTCGGCTCGCGGGGGGGCTGAGGGTCCATGGATGCGGAGACGAGCGGGGCTGGGGGGGAGCGCGCCTCCTCGCGGGACGGCGCGGCGTCGGGTGGACCCGGGGGCCCGGCGCCCTGGGGGGCCGCCTGGTCGGCGGCCGGCGTTTTCTCGTGCTGCGGGCCGGGCGCGGGTCCTCCCGAGCCAGCGCGTGCGTGCTCTGGCGGGACGTGGGACCCTGAGGAGCCCTGGCCGCCCGGGGGCCCTTCCGGCTCCGCGGAGCCTTTGGCGTCGGGCTCCTGGCGAGCGTGGGCCGCGCTAGAGGACCCTTGTTGTTGGGGACCCGCGTCGCCTTCGTCCTGTTGACCGGGTGGACCGTCTCGG
>CAZOQA010000029.1:22737-27518 GCA_964581775.1 uncultured Thermoplasmatales archaeon
GGGCTCGAGGAGCCGTCGTCATCGTCGGATGCCTTGGACGGTTCATCGGGGGGCCCTTGGCCGGGGCTTGAGGAGCCGTCCCCTTGGGAGGCCCCTTGAGCGTGGTCCGGACCGCCCTGGGCGTGGCTTGGGGGCCCGCTTCCTTCGCCGCTTGAGGCTCCCTGATCCCCGTTGCCCTTGTCCCCTTGGGGGGGCCCTGCCTCGGCTGCAGGGACCGGCACGAGAAGGCTTGCAAGGAGCACGAGGGAAAGGAGCCCGACCAGGCGTCCTGCGCGCATGGGAACCCTCACCCAGCTGCACTCGCCGCGGGCTGGGGCGTGCTGTCAAGCGGTCGGGACAGAAAAGCACCCAGGGTCTGCTTCGACTGGAACATCTGGAGAGGGTTCTCGCCGCCGAGGGGCGGCTACTCCTCTTCTTCCTTCTTGAGCACGCGAACGTGGTCCCCGCGCACCGTCACCGGGATCGGGACCATGGCCTCGAACAGCTCGACCGTGATCTCCTCCTTGGTCTCGTCGATGCGTTGCACGCGGGCGCGCTCCCCCTTGAAGGGCCCGCTGACGAGCTCCACGATGTCGCCTTCCTCGA
Organism: uncultured Thermoplasmatales archaeon; assembly: GCA_964581775.1. Classification (GTDB taxonomy): domain Archaea; phylum Thermoplasmatota; class SW-10-69-26; order SW-10-69-26; family SW-10-69-26; genus PWVY01. The sequence continues at coordinate 23,323 of CAZOQA010000029.1, forward strand.
TGCCCGCGACCGCCGGCTTTGGCGTCAAGAAGTGCTCGATGTCCGCGATGTCCGTGGCCTCGTCCAACAGGGTCTTCGCGTGCCGGATGCTGCGCACGATCCGGTCCAGGTGAGGCCGGTCCGCGGCCTCCACGAACAGGTACCCGCGAAGCTCGTTCGGGGCCAGCATCGCGTACACGGGCGCCTTCTCGCGCTCGGCCTTGTTGTCGATGAGCTTGGCCACGTTCTCTTCCTGGTTGATCGTGGTCTTGACCACGTACACGTTGCCGCGCTCTTCGTCACCTTCGTCCGGGGCGTCCGTTTGCTGGACCTCCTCCTCGCTCATGGCGAGACCCCGGGCACGAAGCGCATGATGTAGAACACGATGAACCCGATGGCGCCGACCAGCATGACGCCGATGCCCGTGATCTTGGCCTGCTGCCCGAACTCCTCGCGGTCCGGCTTGCGGGCCATGCGGAGCACGCGCCCGTACTTGCCTCGCCCGATGCGGGAGGCTCGGTTCTCGATCTCGCCCTGGATGGACCAGGCTTTGTCGACGAACTCCGAGTCACCGCTCCCACGGCGAGGGTCCTGGCTCTGCGCCATCGTCTCAACCGGAAGCAGCGGGGCCCCCCTATAAGCCCTTTACGGCCCTTCACAGCCGGTCCCGGATCCGGACGGTCCCACGCGTCCAGAAGGGAAGACGGGTCCCGCCTCCCGGGCCTCCCTTGGCTATGATCCGCTTAGACCACGCCGAGCAGGTATAAGATCCCTAAGATCACGAGGATCGTCATGATCAGGCCACCAAGGCCGTACCCGGCGCGCGGGTTCCTGCGGCCGACCGGGATCGCCGAGAGCAGGAACAAGATCAGTGCGACGACGAGGATCGTTTGCCATACCATAGCAGATCACCAGGGCGGGCCTCGCAGCACTTCCCTGAACCCACCCTCGTTCGACTAGCATGTTCCCGTGGCTTCCGGACCCTTCCTCGACGATCGTCCCCGTGGGTTCACATAGGCACGCGGTCGAGCATGGTAAGGATGCCATCTAACGATCCAGACAGGGGGTTGTTCTGGGCCGCACTGGGAGCAAGCGCCCTGCTCGTCGTCACGACGCTTTTGCTCCTTAGCTCGCTCTTGTGGGCGGCCTAGAGGACGAAGTCGACCTCTTGCTCGACCTTCTCTCCCTGCCGAGCTTGCGCCGGGTTCCCGGTCGTGTCCGGGACATCGTCCGGGCCGAGGATCTGGCTGCTTTTCACGCCCGTGACGACGAGCATCACGCGCATCTTGTCCCGGAGGGACTCGTCGACCCCGCACCCCCAGATGATCCGGCTCTCGGGGCTTACGTTGTCGAACACATCGTGCGCGACGCCCTCGGCCTCGCTGATCGTCATCTCGGGACCTCCGACGACGTTGATCAGGGCGCCCGTGGCTTGGCTTACGTCCACGTCGATGAGCGGCGAGTTGAGGGCCTCCTGCATGGCGTCGTCGACGCGGTCTTTGCCCTCTCCCTCGCCGAGCCCGATCATGGCGACGCCCCCCTTCTTCATCACGGTTTTCAGATCCGCGAAGTCGAGGTTCACCAGGCCCGGCTTGGTGATCATCTCCGTGATGCCCTTGATGGACCGGAGGAGCACCTCGTCGGCCACGCGGAAGGCCTGGTTCAGCGGCAACCGGGGGGCGATGTCGAGCAACCGGTCATTGGGGATCACGATGGTCGTATCGGCGGCGTCCCGAAGGCGGGCAAGGCCTGCTTCTGCGTTCTTCATCCGGACCTCCCCTTCGACCTTGAAGGGCAGGGTCACGATCGCGATGGTGAGGGCGCCCGCGTCGCGGGCGTACTCGGCGACGACCGGGGCGCTGCCCGTCCCCGTGCCCCCGCCAAGCCCGCAGGTCACGAACACCAGGTCGCTTCCGTCCACGATGTCACGAAGCTCGAGCTCGCTCTCCCGGGCAGCCTCCTCGCCGACCTGGGGCAGGCTCCCTGCGCCCAGGCCCTTGGTGAGGTTGCGGCCGATGAGGACCTTGTTCTCGATGGGGGAGCTCAGAAGGTGCTGCGCGTCCGTGTTCAGGGCGTAGAAGGTGGCCCCCTCGACGGTGGCCTTGTGCAACCGGTTGACCGTGTTAGTTCCGGCGCCTCCACAACCGAGGACCTTCACCTTCGTATCCAGGCCCGTGAGCAGCTCTTCGAGCTCCTCGTCGCTCGTGCCCACGTCCGGGTTCCCTGGATCGGTGGGTTGAGCAGAACTCGGGGGAGCCTGTTGGTTCCCTTCCTCGGCATTGTCGACGGCGTCTTTGACAAGCGACTTCAAGGTTCATCCCTCCTAGCCGACCCGCTCGAGGCAGGTCGTAAGGAAAGGCTCGTGCATCCCAGTGTCAACGGATGCTCCGAGGCTCCCCATAAGCTTGCCGGAATACGTTCGCGAGCGAACCTGCGTCAAGCGTTTTAGGCGGGTCGACGGCTGCGGGGTTCGATGCCGCGCGCCGTGGTCCTGCTCTCAGGCGGCTTGGATAGCACCGTCACGCTCGCGAAGGCTCGCCAGGAAGGCTACGAGGCGTATGCTTTGACCTGCCTGTACGGGCAGCGGCACGAGCGCGAGCTCCAGGCGGCGCGCGAGGTCGCGGAGGCGATGGGCGTGCTCGAGCACCACGTGCTGGAGGTGGACCTCTCCGCGTGGGGAGGATCCGCGTTGACGGACGACGAGTTGGAGGTGCCCACGGGTCGGGAGGTGGACGAGATGAGCGAGACGATCCCGGTCACGTACGTGCCGGCTCGGAACCTCGTGTTCCTGTCGTTGGCGACGAGCTTCGCGGAGACGCGCCAGGCGGAAGCCGTGTTCATCGGGGCCAACGCGGTGGACTTCAGCGGGTACCCGGACTGTCGCCCGGCGTTCTTGGAGGCGTTCGAGCACGCGGCGAACCTGGGCACCAAGCGGGGCGTCGAGGGCTCCGGGATCGACGTCGTGGCTCCCTTGGTCGATCTCCCGAAGAGGGACATCGTGGAGCTGGGCGTGGAGCTGGGGGCCCCGCTGGAGCTCACGTGGACCTGTTACCAGGGCGGGCAGGCTCAGTGCGGGCGCTGCGATGCGTGCCGGCTTCGATTGGAAGGGTTCCAGAAGGCCGGCGTCGAGGATCCTGTCCCGTACAAGGCATGACTCCCCTCGCCGAGGGATCGCTCCCTTACCCTAGGAACGTTCGGGTAAGACAAGCGTTGTTTGGTCGAACGTTCGCCGAGCACCCATGACCTTATACGAACGTAGTGCTAAGTGGTGACAAGGTGCTCAAGGTGGGACTCAAAAAGCGGAAGCGTCAACCCGTCGGGCATGCGATGCCGACACCCGACACGGCCGTCTGCATGTTCTGCCACCAGCCCATCCCCGACCAGGGGCTAGGCTTCTACCAGCACGTGGAGAACAACCCCGCGTGCGACTTCGCCTGGCACGACTGGATGGAGGAGATCCCCAAGGACCACGGAGGCGCGTGACGCCGCTCACCCCGCCGCCCACGCGCCCCCCTCCCCTTGCCTTTTTCAAGGGGAGGCTCTCCTCCCCCCCGCGTGGAGAAGCCCCTCGTCCGCGCGAACGAGCTTGAACGCGTCTACGAGACCGAAGCCGGGCACGTCGACGCCCTCCGAGGCGTCACCGTCGACATCCACCCCGGCGAGATCGTCGCCATCCTCGGCCCCAGCGGCTGCGGCAAGACCACGCTTCTCAACTGCCTCTCCGGCATCGACACCCCCACCCGCGGGACCGTGCACTTCCAGGACCGACGCCTCGACACCCTGCCCGACCAGGAACGCACCCGCCTGCGCTCCAAGCACATGGGCTTCGTGTTCCAAGCCTTCAACCTCATCCAAGTCCTCACCGCCGCCGAGAACGTCGAGCTCCCCCTGCTGCTCAACGGGGACGGCCCCGACGCCGCACGCAAACGAGCCATCGGTGCCCTCACCCGCGTAGGCCTCGCCGACCGAGCCAAGCACCAACCCAACCAGCTCTCCGGCGGCGAGCAACAACGGGTCGCGCTGGCCCGCTCGCTCGTCAACCAACCCAGCGTCGTATGGGCCGACGAACCCACCGGGAACCTCGACAAAGCCACCGGGCAAAGCGTGCTCGACCTCATCGCCCACCTCAACCACGAGCTCGACCAAACCTACGTCATCGTCACGCACGACCTCAAGGTCGTCGACATCGCCCACCGCGTCCTCCACATGGAAAGCGG
>CAZOQA010000030.1:0-26926 GCA_964581775.1 uncultured Thermoplasmatales archaeon
AGGAACTTAACGGTGCGCGCGCCGGGAGGGATTTGAGCGGCACAGGCCCGATATCCGCTCTGTCGTTCCTAGGCCGCTGACCCCCCGGGCGCGCAGCATGCTGTAGCGCCCCTCACGGACCTGGTTTTGGCCTCCTCAACGGAGCCTGGTATCTACGGTCGAGACCTGGGCCTCCAACTTCGCGCGAGATTAACGGTCCGCTGCAGCCTCGAACTCGGTACCTTTCCCCTCGAGCCGATCGCTGAGAGCGTCCACGAGCTTCTGCTCTGAAGGTGCCAAGTCGCTGGGTTTTCCGTCCCAGGTCTTGACACCGTTGCGGATAATCCCGATTCGGTCGCAAAGGGAGGCGATCTCTTGGACATCGTGGCTGGAGAGGAAAACGGTCACGCCGCTCTCGTCCACGAGGCTTCGAAACAGGCTCCACATCTCTCGTTTGGAGGGGATATCGAGCTCACGCGTCGGCTCGTCCAGGAAGAGAAGGTCCGGTGCATGAAGCAAGGCTCGAGCGATCTCGACTTTGCGTTTGTTGCCACCGGACAGGTTTCCGATGGGACGCTCAGCGTAATCGTCGAGGTCAAGCAGGGCGAACAGACGTCGAGCGCGTTGGTCTATTTCGTCCTTGGAGAGACCATAGAGACGGCCGAAATGGCGAAGATATCGGACGGGGGAAAAGCTTGGTTCAGGCGTGATATTCTCGCCGAATACGACGCCGATCCGGTTTGCAATCTTTTCCTGCTCGTCGGCTACATCGTAGCCCATCACGCGCGCCTGCCCGCTCGTGGACGGTAGGGCTCCGACGAGCATGCGGACGGTGGTGGTTTTACCTGCGCCGTTCAGGCCAAGGAAGCCGTAGATCTCGCCCTGCTGGACGGTTAGGTCGAGCGCTCGGACGGCCTTGACATCGCCGTAGTGTTTGGTGAGGTCGCGGGTCTCGATTGCGGGTGTTACCATCGGTTCAGCCTCCGGGGCAAGACGAGGGCGGTCGTTGCTGTGAGAGCGAACGGGGCGCTGGCCGCGGCGAGCGTGGGTGTGATCGGGTGTTCCCAGTCGAACGCGTTGAGTCTGGTGGTGAGCGTCGTGTCGTTGCCGTCGAGTTGGAGGTGGGCTTGGAGGCTCAGCATGGATGCGATGCGGTGCGGCGTGGCCGTGGCGTCAAAGCTGAGCGTGGCGGTCCCGTATGTTCCGTTCTGGGGCGCGGTCTGGCCGCGTCCTTCCTGGATCTCGTCGAGGTGGAGTTGCGTGGGCATCTCCAACATATGGCGGGCGGTTATGTGGGGGCCTTCGAGGGTGAGTTCTTGCAGCGTGACGGTCGCGTTAGGTGGACCTTGAACGTTTAGCTCGATGAAGAGGGGGGTTTGGGCCTCCCATGGTTGGCTTCGGCTTGCCTCGAACGCCACGTCCATTTCACCGATGCCTGCCGTGTGCTCGTCAGGGACGTCTGGGCCGCCCTCGTCGGGTCGGGAATAATCGAAGAGAGCAAGCGCGGTGCCTGCTCCGATGAGGCTGGTTGCGAGAAGGAGGATGGCGAACGGGTGTCGTGTGGGGTCAGCCAGCCAGCCGTCGAGGTGTTGGAGACCAAGAGCGATGGCGGCAAGGGCCCCGAGGATCGGGATGAGCAGGAGGACGAGTCCAAGAGCGAGGTCGTGGTGATGGCTTACGAGGCCAACGGCGGCCGGCTGGTCTGCCTCAAGGGCCCACGTCATCGGACTCAAGTGCAGGATGGCTTGGATGACGGCGAGTTCTGTCTCGTTGTCGGCCCAAGCCAGGAAGCGGTGCCGCTGGGTGGCGAGGAAGGCCCATGCGATGACGGTGCTGAACGCGATGGACAACGCGGCGGCGGAGGCGCCTTGCTTTGCGTACCCGATCAGTAAACCGACCAGGATCGACAAGGTGCCGGTGAGCAGCGCCCATCCCAGAAAGGGAAGTGCATTGTGGAACGCGCCGGGAGCCATGGTTTCGGTGAGCGCGTACAAGATGGGGAGGGTGAGGGCGAGGCTGGCGACGAGGAGGAGGTGGAGCGCGATGAGTTTTCCAGTCAAGAATACGGCTGTATCGATGGGCGTCGTAGCTGTGACGCGCGCGAGGCCTCGCTCGCGGTCGCCGGCCATCCGGTGGGCTGCTAGGGGCGCCGCAAGCATCGGGAGGAACACGTACGTGGCAAGGACGTAGATTTCTGCTCCTGCTTCGACGACTGCGAACAAGGCGAAGGCCCCCGCGAATAAAAGCGCCGCGACGGGGCTCCAGCGGCCGGTAGGGCGCGTCAACTCGCGTTCGATCTCGGCCAGGATCCGTCTTCCGGTTACCAGGCGTTCCACCGTCCAGGAAGCAGACGAGAACCGAAGAACCCTGCAAGGATGGGGATCGCGAGCGCCGCGGCGGAAGAGCGGCTGGCGAAGCGGTAGTCTCGATACTCCACATCCACGAACTCGACGGGGTGACCGTCCACAGTCAGCCCGATCTTGATGTCTATCCAATGCTGCATGTGGAGAGCGTCGACCTCAAGCGGGATTTGGGCGTGATTGACCCCGATATCCTCCCCCCGATCGCCTACAACCCCCTCCATGTCCCGTACGACCGTATCGAGGGTGAGCTGGGTGGGGAGTGGTTCGGTCGGTGAAATCCGGGCGCTGTCGCTCTCTAGCGAGAGGCTCGACAGGGAAACGGTTCGATTGGGCTCGCCTGCGATCGAGACTTGGAGCGTCCCCTGTCCGTCCCTTGCGCCCTCCTCGAGGAATGTTTCCGCTTGGATCCAGAGATTGTCTTGTGAGGTTTCCGTGTGCGCATCCTCGAGAGGGTTCGTAGCGGGGGGGGTGTACGACCATCCAATCACAGCGCCTGAGAGGAGGAGCGGGATAAGCCCCCAAGCGAGAACCCGGGAACGGGTGAACCGCGTCTGGACCCCCCAGGCATCGAGATCCTGGAGGAGGCATGCTACAACGGCCAGGAACCCGAGAACAGCCAGAAGAAAGAGGACGGCGCGAGCGAGGAGCAGCGGCCAGCTGGTGTCGAACATGGCTGCATTCGTGAGTTTGGCATGCATCCCCCATGCCAGCGGAACGAGATGCCCAAGCCTTTGCCCCACACCGCCTACTTCCCACAAGGAGGACGTGTTGAGCCCTGCAATCAGCCAGCCGAGAGCGACGAGGAAACCTCCCGATAATGCGAGGCGGGAGCGGGCTCCCGAGAGATGCCCGATGAGTAAACCTAGGCTAGCCGCGCAGAGTCCAATGACGAGGCCCCACGCGAAGAAGGGCAAGACGTTTCTGAACGCATGCTGGGCCGCCGGTCGGGTCACAAGGTACGTGAAGGGGAGAGTGACGAGAAGATACACGAGGAGCAGAGAGCTAAGGCTACCCAGTTGTGCCGCGAGCCGCTCCTTTTGCGTCAAGGGTGAAACGGATAAGAGGCTCGTGAGGTGTCTCTCTCGATCCCGGGCAGCTTCCCAGGCCCCATAGGGCAGGAAGACGATTGGGATCACAAGGAACAACCCTGAGAACAGGAAGTCTAAGCCCTCCTCGAAAGCGGCCAGGAACATGACGGCTGCAAGAAGGAGGCAAAGCAAGAGCACGTGGAGGCTCGACTTCCGGAAGCAGAGCCGGTGCCATTCTATGCGAAATCTCTGGAGGCTCAACTTGGGTATATCTCCAACATCCACTCAGCCCGTCGAAAAGCTTTGGGGGAAGGTCTCTAGATTATGTCGCCTTCACTGATAATCCCGTCCCGACCTGACGAGAAACCTAGAACATGAGGAGGAGATTATCCCTGTGAGGCAGATAAACAAGGGGGATAGGATGCTCCTGCAGGCGGAGCAGGCGCGAGGGAGTGCAACCTATTCGAGCGCGGCACACGATCAACCGGTCCCGGGCCCTGGGCACCACGCTACACCCTCGAGGACTGTCCTCGCTCGATGAGGAGTGCTTGGCAGCGTCGAGCGAAGCCGCGAGGCGGCCGTCACGTGGGTACCAGCTGCAAGGGGGCGCGGTGGGTCACACGATGCGGGTCTCGGGTGGGTCCTCGTCGAGCGTGGAGAGGATCCCGTCGGCGGCGAGGGTCCCGGCTTTCCGTTGGGCCTCCTCGGTCTGGGCCCCGATGTGGGGGGTGGCGGAGACCCGGGGGTGCTTGAAGAGCGGGTGGTCCCCTGGGGGTTCGTCTTCGAACACGTCGAGCCCGGCCCCGAGCACGGTCCCGTCTTCGAGAGCATCGAGGAGCGCGGCCTCGTCGATGATGCCGCCTCGGGCCGTGTTGACGACGACGAGGTCGCTGGCGGCGTCGAAGAAGGCTTCGCCGATGAGGCCCCGCGTGTCGGGCGTAATCGGGGTGTGCACGGTGAGCACGTCGGCGATGGGGGCCAAATCTTCGGGGTCCTCGTGCAGGTGTTCGACGCCTCGCTGGCGGGCTTGTACTTCGTCGACGTATGGGTCGTGGGCGTGCACGTCCATGCCCAAGCTTTGGGCAAGCGAGACGACGTGCGCACCGATGCGGCCAAGCCCGACCACGCCGAGGGTGCGCTCTGCAAGCTCGATGCCCCGGCAGTCCTTTTTCGCCCACTTCCCTTGGCGGGTGGTGGGCAGGGCGCGTGGTAGCCAACGGGCGACGCTTAGCATGTGGGCGAGGGTGAGCTCGGCGACGGCGTTCGTGCTGGCTTGGGGCGTGTTGAACACGACAACATCTCGATCTTTGCAGGCGTCCAGGTCGATGTTGTCGACACCGACGCCTGCGCGGGCGATGACGGTGAGGTGGGGGGCGTCGTCGAGCATCGCCTCGGCGACGGTGGTCCCGGATCGCACGATCATGCCTTGGATCGTGGAGAGCGCCTCGTCGAGGGCGTCTTCTTCGAGGGGGCCTTGGATCACGTCGAGGCCGGCGTCTTCGAGGCGGTTGATCCCTGCCGGGTGGATGGGGTCGTTGACGAGGATGCCGGTCATGCTCGTACCTGGCAGCGATGCTTTCGCCTAAGAGGTTCCGCCGCGTCTGGCGGTGCCTGGGTCAGGGCGCGATGAGGGTGGGCACGGGGAACACGTCGGCGTGCTCGGCCAAGGACGGGGGGAGGATGACCAGGTCGTGCGCGACGGAGATCTTGACGGCGTTCTCGAGGAGAGGGCCTTCCACGGTCCTGAGCTTGGTGGGGAGGCCTCTGTCCTCGATGGCGCGGACGGTCTGCATGAGATGCCCGGTCTCCTGTTCGCGTTTGAGGAGGAGGCCGGACCCGTTCGGGGAGGCAGAGCGGGGCGCCCCGCTGGGTTGCGCGACGGTGCTGGTTGCGAGGACGGTGAAGCGGAGCCCGGGCGTGGACGAGAAGAGGTCCGCGCCCGCGATCGCTGCGTCGCGATGTTCATCGGAGCCGTCCACGAGGGCGAGCACGTTGGATGCGGGGCCGAGGGGGTCAACCACGGAGGGGCACCAGGCTTGCCTACCGGGCAGGGGTTCTTGAAGGCTTCGCCTGCGAGGGGGAGCTAGGGACTCGCCCTGGCCGGCGCGTGGTCTCGTTGCGGGTCAGGAGCCCTCGTCCCCGGCTCGGAGGAGCCGGGTCAGGCGGATGTCGCCGAGAAGGGACCCGTCGGCGGAGACGACCGGGACGACGACGAGCGATGCGGATAGCATGCTCCGGAGCGCGTGCATGGCGGGCTCATGGGGTTCGACGGGGAGCTCGCCGCTTCTGGGGTGGACGGCTTCCTGGGCTTGCGCGTCCTGGGTGGCTCGGGCGAGGGTGGAGACCGTGGCCCGATCGAGGGCCCCGGGCTCGGCCAGGTTGTGGCGAAGCCATTCGAGGAGGGTACGCTCGGTGACGATGCCTACGTACCGGTCTCGGGTGTCGAGCGCGTACACGGCCTGGACCTCGTCCCGGAACGAGAGGCGCTCGACGACCTCCCGAAGGGACGCGGTGGCGTCCACGATGTGCTCGGGGCTGAGCTGGTCTTCGTAAAGCGCGTCGACGGGGGTCCCTTGAGCGCTTTCTTCCTTCACGGTCCGTCTCCGTGGCCCGGAAATCGCCTGGAGCTATGAAGGCTTGGGGGGACGCTTCTCAGGCACGCCCACCAGCGAGCGCCAGTCGGTGAACCGGGCCACCGTGCTCTCCTCGATCCCGTCCACGTGTCCCATGCGGGCGCCGTGGAAGAGCACTTGTTGAGCGATGGCCGCGTGCTGGCCCCATCGGTCCCGGGCCGTCTCGGGGGAGAGCTCGGACCCGAGGAGGATCTTGCTGGCCCGGGCCACCCACCGGTCTACGGGGAAGGCCTCGTCGAACCCGAGCGCGTAGCAGAGCACGCATTCAGCCACCTTGGGTCCCACGCCGTCAAGCTTCAGCAGCCTCTCGCGCGCCCTCTGGAAGGGCGCCTGGGTGAGCTCGTCAAATTCGAGCGTGCCGTCGGCGACCCGTTCCGCGGCGGCGAGGACACGGGGGGCGCGGAAGCCAAGACCGATGTCCCGGAGCTCCTGTTCGCTGGATTGGGCGATGTCCTGGGGTCGTGGCATGGCGTGGCCTCCTTGGACCGCGGGCCCCATCTGGCGGCAAAGGCGCGCGATGGTCTCCTGGATCCGGGGCACGTTGTTGACGGGCGTGATCAGGAAGGAGAGGAACGCCTCCCAGGGGTCTTGATCGAGCAGGCGGATCCCGGGGATCGCCTTGGCGAGGGGGGCCAGGTCGGGGTCGTCGACGAGCGCTTGGGGCGTGGCGCGTTCCTGCCCCAGGTATCGGGCGAGGAAGGGGGCCTCCCGGTGGGGAACCGAGGTCCATCGTCCTTGCTTGGGGTCGATCGTGATGCGCGTGCCGGCTGCGATCCCGTGCACGAGGTCGCGTTCGGTCCACCAGGTGAAGGCTTGGCCTCCGAACAGGCATGCGTCGAGGTCCGTGTCAGGGGGGATGCGACCGGCCACGTGGGCTGATGAGGTAGCTTTCCTTTGTAAAACAGGGACCCTGGGCCTTCCGGGCCGGAACCGTGAAGGAAGGGACGGCGCCTGCGGGGTACGATGCATCCTGACGAGCGGCTTGAGGAGCTGGGTGTCGACCTGCCGGACGTGGCGGACCCGGTCGCGGACTACGTACCGGCCGTCGAAACGGGCGCGGGGATGGTGTACGTGAGCGGGCAGTTGCCCACGGACGAGGAGGGCGATCTGATCGCGACGGGTCGCGTCGGGGAGGATGTGGACGTGAAGACGGGCGAGGAGGCGGCGCGTCGTTGCGCGATCAACATCCTGGCGGCCGTCAAGGACGCGGTGGGGGACCTGGGCCGGGTCCATCGCGTGGTCCGCGTGGAGGGCTTCGTGGCGTCTGGGGACGGGTTCACGCGTCAGCCGGCGGTCGTGAACGGGGCCAGCGAGCTGTTCGGGGACGTGTTCGGGGAGGAGGGGCGCCATTCTCGTTTCGCGGTGGGGTGCAACCGGCTGCCGTTGGATACGCCTGTGGAGATCGGCGCGATCCTCGAGGTCGAGTGAGGCCCTACTCCTCGGCTTCGGCTTGGATCTCGTGCCGGAGGGCCCAGAGCACGGACAGGTACTCGCAGGCGAGGGCTTGCTCGTCGACCGGGTCGGTCGCGTCGTCGTCGGTGCACCATGCGCGGACGGTGGTGTGCGAGGCTTCGATGCCGAGGTGCGTGGACAGCGCGTTCGACATGAGGCGGTAGGGGGCTTCCGTTTGGCTTCTTACGCGGCGAAGCGCCGCCTTGAGCGCTGGAGTGGGCTGGTCGTCGGCGTGGCCGGGCACGAACACGCGCGAGCAGGTTTTGCAGCGGAACGCGCGCTTGGGGTCGCCGTTTACCTCTTGGATGCCGTGGCTGGCCACGTCCTCGCCCGTCCCACAGGCGGGGCAGGGGGGAGCGTCCAGGCTTGGCGGGCGACCCACGCGACCCATGGTCCCCGGTAACGCGTCCTGGGTACAAGATGTTCACGGCCGCCCCCTGGCCGCTGTGTTTAAGCCGCTTCGCTCACGTCCCGGCCTCATGGACGCGGACGCGACGCGGCTTGCCCGCATGCGCGTGATGGAGCTTCTGGGGGAGCAGATCGGGGACGTGGTCGAGGAGTTGTATTCGACCGTGGCGGCGGACCCCGACGAGCCCTTCCATTTCCCGACCGGCCCCAAGGCGGCGGGCCTGGTGGGGTACCCCGAAGAGATGCAGGAGCTCCCGGCGGCCGTGGTCGAGCGGTTCGCGGGCGTAGGGTGTCCTCTCAAGCACGAGGAACCCCGCCAGGGGGACGCCGTGCTCGACGTGGGGTGCGGGGCCGGTACGGACGTGTTCGTTGCGGCCCGGAAGGTGGGCCCCTCCGGGCGCGTGGTGGGCGTGGACCTGACCGGGGAGATGGTTCGCCTTGCGCAAGGGGCGCTGGACGAGGCGGGCATCGATCACGCGATTGTGCTCGAAGGATCCTTCCCGCGGGCTGATGTGGAGGGCCCGTTCGATCTCGTCACCAGCAACGGCGTGCTCAACTTGATCCCCGCCAAGGAGCGGGTCCTCGAGGAGCTAAGAGGCCTCCTTCGCCCGGGCGGGCGTCTTGTCCTCTCGGACATCGTGCTCACGCATCCCCCCTCCCGCGCGTGCCTGATGGACACGAAGCTCTGGGCGGAATGCCTCGTGGGCGCGTTCACGGAAGACGAATACCTGGACGCCGTCGAGGCCGCAGGGTTCGGCCAGATCCAGGTCCACGAGCGCAGGGACTACTTCCAGCACAGCGCTTCCAAGAAGACGCGAGAGACCGCCGAGGACCTGGGCGCCTTCGCGTGGGTGATCACCGCTCGCCCCGCTTGACCTCCCAGGCGTCAAGCGGAACCTTCAAGGAATCCTATCCGAGGGTTTCCGCCAGCACGTACCTTAAGGAATCGCCCCACGCGCTTCCACGGTCGAGACCCTCAAGGTTTCCCCATCTCGCCGACCGCGCTCGCTCCCTCTAAGCCCCATCACGACGCATGGGGGACCCATGAGCCCGAAAGGCTCGACCCGAACCGAAGCGCCACGCTCGCCCGTCGCGGACGCCGTGCGGGCCATGTACACGGACGTCGCAACCGACCCGCCGCCCGACCTTCACTTCCCCGTCGGCCGCAAGGCCGCCGAACTCGTCGGGTACCCCAACGAGGATCTCGACCGGCTTCCCCCAAGCGCGCTCGAAGGGTTCGCCGGCGTCGAGTACCCCTTCCAAGCGGACATCATCCAGGAAGAAGACACCGTGCTCGACATCGGAAGCGGCTCCGGCACCGACCTGCTCATCGCAGCCCACCGCGCAGGCCCCCACGGCCGAGCCCTCGGGCTCGACTTCACGCCCGCCATGCTCACGACAGCCCTCGAGAACATCGAACAGGCCAACGCCCACCACGCCTTCGTGCTGGAAGGGGACGCCGGCGACCGGATCCCCCTGCCGAATGAAAGCGTGGACGTCGTCACCAGCAACGGCGTGATCAACCTCATCCCCGACAAGGAACGAGCCTTCCGCGAAGCCCGCCGCGTGCTCCGGCCCGGGGGCCGCCTCCAGGTTGCCGACATCGTCGTCAACGAGCCCATCCCCGAGGACGCACGAAGCGACGAGACCCTGTGGGCCGCCTGCATCGCCGGCGCCGTGCTGGGAGACGACTACGTTGACGCGATCCAACAGGCCGGGTTCGAGGACGTTCGCGTCCTGGACCGGTTCGACTACTTCTCGAACGCACCCCGCGAGGATGCCCGCCAGACGGCAGCCCACTACCAAGCCGAAGCCCTCGTCGTGACCGCCCGGAGGTGACCCGGATGGCTCACGCGACCTCCGAACAAGACGAGCACGAGGCGCGCCTTCGCAACGGGTCCCTGTTGATGACGATCGCGGGCCTCGCGTTCGTCGGGTACGGGATCGTCTTCTTGATCCTCAACTTCGTGGGCTCCGGGTTCGAGCTGGGGGTCAGCACGCTGGGTGACGCCGCCCCTGCAGACCTCGACCCCGTGGTGGCGTACTACATCAGCCACCTTCACGTGGCCACGGCGGGCTTCATCATCGCCACGGGCCTCGCGGTCGCGTCCCTGTCCTGGTACGGGGTTCGCGACCGGTTGACGTGGGCGTGGACGACGGCCGTGGTCGCCGCGGTCGTCGGGCTGGCTGTGGCCTTGCCCATGCACTACTCGGGCGGGTTCTCGTACGACTGGCTCACGCACCTGGGCCCCATCTACGTAGCCACGCTCGTGTTCGTGGCCGGAGCCCTGCTGGCGCTCCGCGAGCTTCGAGCGTAGGCCTGCTGGCTCGTCCCGCGGGGGGCCCGTCGCCTGGCCTCCCCGCGCGACCCTTTCAAGTACGATCACCCATTCCTTGCGTACCGAGAGGGTGCCCCATGGTCGACTTCGAGCTGACCCGCGAGCAGCAGATGATCCGCAAGACGGCGCGCGAGTTCGTCGCAAAGCACGTGGACCCCCACGTCGAGGAATGGGAGAAGACCGGGGAGATCCCGGACGAGGTCGTTCTCGAGGCTGGCAAGCTGGGCTTGCTGGGGGCGCCCATCAGCGAGGCGTACGGCGGATCCGGGTTGGATGACCTCACGTACGCGATGATGACGGAGGAGGTCGGGCGCGGCTGCTCCTCGCTTCGGACCACGTTCAGCGTGAACACGAGCTTGTTCGGGAACAACGTGGAGATGTTCGGGACGGAGGAGCAAAAAGAGCGCTACCTGCCCGAGGTCTGCGCAGGGGAGAAGCGCGGCGCGTGGGCGTTGACCGAGCACGACAGCGGCTCGGACGCGAAGGCGATGAGCACGACCGCGACGCGCGACGGGGACGGGGTCCGGTTGAACGGTCGGAAGATGTGGATCAGCGACGGGGACCGCGCCGATTACATCGTGGTCTTCGCCCGCGTGGGCGAGGAAGGGTCCTCGTACGATCCGAGGAACAAGGAGGAGAACCTAGCGTGCTTCATCGTGGAGACGGAGCGGGACGGGTTCAGTACGGGCACCGTGATGGGCAACGACAAGCTCGGCCTGCGAGCCAGCCACACGGCCGAGCTCGTGTTCGACGACTGTTGGATCCCCGAGGAGAACCAGGTGGGGGAGACCGGGCAAGGGTGGAAGATCGCGGACGCGATCCTGCAGAAGGGGCGCTTGAGCGTGGCCGCGGGCGCGGTCGGCATCGCGCAAGCCGCGTACGAGGCCAGCCTGGATTACGCGGAGGAGCGCGAAGCGTTCGGTCGCCGCATCGGGGACTTCCAGCTCGTGCGCGAGCACTTGGCCTACATGCATCAACAGATCGAGACCTCGCGCCTGCTCGTGTGGAAGGCCGCCTGGATGAGCGACCAGGGGTTGGACAACTCGAAGGCCGTGAGCACCGCCAAGCTGCACGCGGCGGAAGCCGTGATGGACGTGACCGAGCGCGCCGTCCAGGTGCACGGGGGCAACGGGTACAGCAGCGAGTACCCGGTCGAGCGGTACTTCCGGGATGCGAAGATCTGCGGCATCTACGAGGGCACGAACGAGATCCACAAGGTCCTCATCGGCGGCAAGGCCCTCGACGAGTAGCCCGTTCGGGAACTATCCCGCCGCGGAACAGTAGAGCTTAGACCCCCAAGGGGCGTCTACCTCGTCATGCCTCGGGTCACCGAAGAAGCCGACATCGCTGCCTCGCCCAAGCAGGTTCATGCGTTCATCCAGGATCTGGACCGCTACCCCGAATGGATCCCCT
Organism: uncultured Thermoplasmatales archaeon; assembly: GCA_964581775.1. Taxonomy (GTDB): domain Archaea; phylum Thermoplasmatota; class SW-10-69-26; order SW-10-69-26; family SW-10-69-26; genus PWVY01. The sequence goes on from CAZOQA010000030.1 coordinate 11,616, forward strand.
TCGCAGAGGAGGTCACGTGGGTCGAACGCCCGGAGGGCGGCGGCGTGGTCGGGACACGGTACGAGGAGCAGGGAACCGGGGGCACATCCTCCTGGGAGATCAAGCGGTACGAGCAGGGCAAGCGAGAAGACCACGAAGGCGACATCGGAATCGCGACGGTGCGCATCACGATGACGATGGAGCCCCAGGGCCAGGGGACCCACTACCGGCACGTGATCGAGTACGAGCCCAAGTTCGGTCCAATCGGGTGGCTTGCCAACAAGATCGTGCTCGGCCCATCGATGCGGAAGGGTACGCGAGAGCTTGTAAGCGAGCTAAAGCGACTGGTCGAAGCGGAAGCCCCGGCTTGATGCCCCCATCGAGGACGAAGCCCCGTCCATGCAAAGGGCATGCTTGGCAGGGGGAAGCTTCTTCAGCCGAGGTCAGGATGCGCGCGGCGGTGGTCAAAGTGCCCAAGCAACGATCAGGAACAGCTCGATGGAACGGCGATCTGCAGAACGGATCCGGGACCGTCAACACGGAGACCGGGACCCTGGACGCGCGGTACGACGCGCCCAGCCGCTTCGAGGAAGGCGACACGACGAACCCCGAGGAGCTGATCGGCGCCGCGCACGCGGCCTGCTACTCGATGGCTCTTGCCAACCTCCTCAGCGAGAACGGGCACGAGCCCGAGAGCATCGAGACGACCGCTCACGTCTCTCTGGACACCGAGGGCGGGCCCGCGATCACGGGTGTGCGCCTCGAGACTCGCGGCACGGTCTCCGGCATCGACGAGAACACGTTCCGCAAGTTCGCCGATGACGCCAAGGAGGGCTGCCCCGTCTCGGGCGCGCTTGGCGCGATCGAGATCACCCTCGACGCCTCGCTCGAACGCTAGCCCCCCAGAAGGAGGCCTGAGACGGCCTCCATTCTTCTCGTTTTTCTCACCAAGCTCTACGCCGGACCCACCCCGGTCCGTAGCCAAGGCTGTCGCGTGCGAGAATAGGGAAGAAAAAGAGAAGAGCCCGTGTGGGGGCCTTAAGCGACCGTCGCGGTCACGGAGGGGGCGGCGGCGCCGGAGGCCTCGCCGGTGACCTCAACGGGGAACCCGGGGAAGGGCGCGCCGAAGTCGCCTTCTGTGCAGGTCTCGTCGACGATCTCGGTCGCGACGACCGTGAAGCTGCACGAGATCTCGTACCCGTCGAACAGCGTCTCAGCGACCGTGACGTCGAACGTGCCGACGGCGGCGACCGTGTCCGCGAAGTCGAGCGTGGGGACGCCACCCGCGTAATCGAACTCCTCGCTCGCACACGTGTCGCCCGGCAGAGCGAGCTGGCAAGCGTTGTGCTCGTCGAGGGTCATCGTCGGGACGGCCTCAGTCACTTCGTCGGTGGTCTCCTTGACGGGGTCAGCGGCAGCGCTGATCCCAGGGGCAAGTCCAATCACTAGGGCTAGGCTCAGGATTCCGGCGAACATCTTCGCGTTCATCTGTTGTCCTCCTCCCGCCAGAGGCTACGCTGGGTGGTCCTCTGAGGGACTCCCTGTTGGCTACCTCCCAAGCGGGTGACGGCTCATGACTCCGGCCCCATATAAATTCTTCATTTACGATTGTTTAGCGGGCGGTCAGAGGAGCCTCGACGACGGGGCTGGCCCCTCAGCTTACCCGATCGGGTGGTCCCGCGGGCCCCGCTCCGGTTTCTTGGTCTTCGTGGAGTACGTAGCGCGGCCGGTCGCGACCAGACGTCCCTCCTCGTGCAACTCGCGCCCGCCAGGGCCGATGTCCTCGACGCTCGCGGGGCCCGCTTCGTCGGGGAGCTGGAGCACGTCCACGTCGACGAACGCGATGGTCTTCCCGCTGTTCACGATGCGAGCATCCGCGACCGTGTCCTTCTGAAGCGCGGGACGGACGTAGTCCACGCGCAGATCGATCGTGGGCGCGGGCGCGTTCGTGACCGTGAACACGGCTGCGCCGCCTGCCAGGTCGATCAGCCCTGCCAGGATGCCCCCGTGGATGGCGGGGATCATGGGGTTCCCGATCAACTCCTCCCTGTACGGTAGGAGGATGAGGGCGTGCTCGTCCTCCACGTGCGCGACGCGGAGGTTGAGCCATTCATGGAAGTTGGGGATGCGGATCAGATCGTCCAACGTTTCCACGTCGCGTTGGGGTCCTTCCTGGCCGTCGTGCTCGGGCACGCGGAGGGCAAAGGGGGCGGTGTCCTTGAACGAACCGCTTGTCAGCGGTCCCCGTCCGGTTCCTCCGCGTCGTCCCCCTCGGGTTCGGCGGGGTCGGTGGGTTCGGCGCGGACCTTGAGGATGCGGCGGTTGGCGACGCGTTCCAGCGTGAACGCGATCCCGTCCCGAGTGAGGCTCTCGCCGGCTCGCCCGGGTCGGCCCAGCTCGTGGAAGAGGTACCCGCCGAGGGTCTCGTAGCCCTCGTCCTCGGGGAGCTGGGTGTCCAGCGCGTCGTTGACCTCCTCGATGTCCATGCGGGCGTCCAGGAGCGCGATGTCCTCCTCGAGCCACTCGATGGCTTCCGTTTCAGGGTCGTACTCGTCGAAGATGTCGCCCACGATCTCCTCGAGCACGTCCTCGAGCGTGACCAGGCCCGCGGTGCCGCCGAACTCGTCGTGCACCACGGCGATGTGGATCCGGCGCGTCTTCATCTCGCGCAGCGTCTCGTCCAGGGGAGCGGTCTCGGGCACGAACAGGGCTTCCTTCATGATCTGCACGACGGGGCCCTTGATGTTGTGCGCGACCGCGTCCAGGACGTCCTTGCCGTACACGACGCCGATGACATCGTCCAGGTCCTCCTCGTAGACGGGGATGCGGGAGTAACCGGTCTCGGTGACGGTCTCAGCGACCTCTTGGATGGGCGTCTGGGCGGGCACGGCCACGATGTCCGTTCGCGGCACCATCACGTGGCCCACGTCGTCCTCGCCCAGCTCGATCACGCTGGCGATCATGTCCCTTTCCTCCTCCTCAAGCAAGCCCTCCTCCTCGCCGACCTCCAGCATGTGCCGGAGCTCCTGCTCGTCCAAGAACACGCGCCGCTCGATGGGAGCGCCCAAGAGCGAAAGAAGCGACGAGGACGCCCCTTCGAACCCGCGGATGGCCGGATAGAGGAGGGTTTGAAGCGCGGCCAACCAACCCGTCACGCGTGCCGCGGCCCGGTCGGGGTCCACCGTCGCCAGGGCTCGAGGGAGCAGCTCGCCCACGGTCAAGAGCACGAACATCGCGACCGCGAGCGCGATCGAAAGCTCCACCCAGACGGGCGCTTCAACCAGCGCCAGCACGAGCGCCGCGGTGAGGATCGCGCCCGTCGCATTGGCCAGGTGGTTCCCGACGAGCACCGTCACGAACACCCGGTTCGGAGGGCCCAGGTCATGCCCGGCTTCCTCCTGCTCGGGCCCTTGCTCGACCAAGTGCCGCCGGTAGTATGCGGGCGTGGAGATGAGGGCTGCTTCTGCCGCGGAGAAGACAGCGGAGAGGACGAGCGCGGCCAGCAAGAGCACCGCGACGATGGCGATCGCGGGACCGTTCAGCGGGATCACGAGAAGCGGGATCATGGCAGAGGTTGGGGCATCGTTCGCGGTCGGACGGGGGTAGAAGTGCCTATCGTTTTAGCTTTTCATCCCGACTCCGCCGGACCGGCCAACGCTTGGACCCTGTCGATGACGTGCTCGGCATCCTGGCCTAGCACGTACGCGATCGGCTCGATCCCGAAGGCTCCCTCGTGGTACAGGATCGGAGGCGGTTGCGCCCCGGGGGCCTGGCGGATGCTCTGCGCGACGGCTTCGCGCCTGCCGTCGTACGAGGCTTCGAACTTGACATGCTCGAGAGCGCTGGCGTCCGCCCGGGTAAGAAGCTCGTCCGTGTACGACAGGTTCAGGGCCGCACGCGTGTCAGGGTGCTCCTCCATGATCGCCAGCACGACGGTGGCGACGTGCCGGGAGGCTCCCATCCGGGGTTCCGTGGTCACGCGAGGGACCCCCCCGATCACGTCGATGCGCCCCGGCAGCGCGGCGACGTCCCACAGGCCCTGTGCGTGGTCGGTGGCTTGGGCCAGGTTGGAGCCGACGTGCGGGATCCAGGCTCCCACGCCGTCGATGAGCAACAGGCGCCGGAGCGCCCGTCGGACGTCCACGAGGACCTGGTGCTCGGCGAGCACGCGGCTGGAGGGATCGATGCACGCGTCGCAGCCTGTGCCCTCGAGATCGGGCATGGCTTCGGCGTGCAACTCACAGATGGGGCCGCGGTTCTCGAGGGTCCGGATGAGCTCAAGGCTCTTGGCCAGGGCTCCCACGGCGTCGAGGCGCCCCTCTGCGAGGGCCGCGGCGGTCTCGTTCACGGTGGAAACGACACGGGGGTCCTCTGCGATGCGCGGTTCCACCTCCACCTGGTCCGCGAGGTACTTGGAGACTTGAGCCTGCGTGACGCCCACGTGCTCGGCGATCTGCTCCTGGCGGAGGCCTTGCTTGGCGAGGGCTCGAGCGAGGAGGGCCCGGTAGGTGGGCAGGAAGGCTTGGACCACGATCTCCTGGGGGAAGCGCACGAGGGTACAATCGTGGGTGGGCTCTAAGGCGTGCCGGGTCCGGCTTCCTTATTAGTACGAGGTGTCGGTTGGGCCGTTCGTGCCCGCGGTCGAGGTCCAGGACCTGGTGAAACGGTACGGGAAGCCGCCGAAGGCCGTTGAGGCCCTCAAGAGCGTGTCCTTCTCCGTGGCGGCGGGGGAGGTGTTCGGGCTTTTGGGGCCCAACGGGGCGGGGAAGACGACCTTGATCAAGGTCCTGGCCACGCTGACGGACGCGGACGGGGGCACAGCCCGCGTGGCCGGCATCGACGTGGGGGAGGATCCTCACGGGGTCCGAGAGCGCATCGGGCTGGTCTTCCAGGAGCCAAGCTTGGACAACATGCTCAGCGGGCGCGAGAACCTGCTCTTGTCCGCGAGCCTGTACGATCTGCCGCGCAAGCGGGCTGCCGGGCGCATCGACGAGTTGTTGAGCATGATGGATCTGGCGGCGCGGGGCGGGGATCAGGTCAAGACGTACAGCGGAGGGATGAAGCGCCGGCTCGAGATTGCCCGCGGCCTCTTGCACGAGCCGGAGGTGTTGTTCTTGGATGAGCCCACGCTGGGGTTGGACCCGCAAACGCGTGAGCGCTTGTGGGAGTACATCCGGGGGCTCAAGGAGAAGGGGACCACCGTGTTGATCACGACGCATTACATGGACGAGGCGGATGCCCTTTGCGACCGGGTCGCCATCATCGACCAGGGCTCGATCCAGGCCCTGGACTCGCCGGAGGCCCTCAAGGCCACGCTGGGGGAGACCGTGGTCCGGTTGCGTGGGGACGCCTTGACGTTGGAGACGATCGAGCAAGCGGGGGGCGTCGAGCGCGCGGAGGCCGTGGAGGAGGGCGGGTTCCTGGTGCGGTTGGAGGAGGGTGTGCGGGGCCTGCCGTCGTTCCTCAGAGGGCTCGAGGGTGTCGAGCACGTCGAGGTTCGCACCCCGACGCTGCAGGATGTGTTCTTGAGCTTGACGGGGCGTGAGCTGCGGGAGGCTCACGAGGAGGGCGAGGGTTGGGCGGAGGAGGTTTCTCGCTTCCAGCGGTCCGGGGGCGATCTTTGATGAGGTTCTATGTTCGGCCGCTTTTGGGGATGTGGCGCCGGGAGGCGGTCACGTATCTGCGCGAGCACTCTCGCGTGGTCTCCAGCATCGTCTCTCCCGTGATGTGGATCGCCATCGTGGGCATCGGGATCGACCGGGGCCTTCGTCCCGACCTGGCGGGCGGGATCAGCTACCTCGACTTCCTGGTGCCGGGCATCGTGGCTCAAGCCGTGATGTTCAGCACGATCTTCTACGGGCTCTACATCGTGTGGGACCGCAAGATGGATGTCTTAAAGGCCGTTCTCGTGACGCCGGTGCCCCGGACCGTGATCTTCTTCGGCAAGGTGCTCGGGGGCGCCACGCAGGCCATCTTGGAGGGCGCCGTGATGCTCGTGATCGCGCTGTTCTTCATCGATTACTTCTGGTGGAACGTCCCAGCGTTGTTCGGGATCATCGCGTTAACCGCCGTGCTGTTCACGAGCCTGGGGTTGGCTCTTGGATCCTTCTTCGAGTCCTTCGAGGGGTTCCGGGTCACCAGCAGCTTCCTGGCGTTCCCCATGTTCTTCCTGTCCGGGGCCCTGTTCCCCATCGACGATCTGCCGGCCTGGTTGACGTGGTTCGTCGTGGTGAACCCTCTCACGTACAGCGTGGACGCGCTGCGGGGGCTCATGGTGGGCCAGCACGTGTACGCGTACGCGACCAGCATCGCTGTACTGGCCGGGTTCACGCTCGCCATGGTGCTCGTCGGGGCCTGGAGCTTCCAGCGCATGCAGCAGTGAGGCCGCCGGAGCCCTCGTTTCACGCGGGCATCCGAACCCCTTGACAACCCCCCTCCGGGGAGGCTGGGGGCGGTGACCCCGATGCGTAAAGCCATCATGACCGTAGGACTGCTCTCCCTGGCCCTCTTCGCCGCCAGCGGAGCGGGAGCTGCAAGCTCCCTCTCCGGCGATTCCAGCCTGGAGAGCTCCACGAGCGCCGAGCAAGAGATGAGCGTCTCCGACGACGAGGCGCTTGCAAGCGACCAGACGGACCTCGCGTACGAGGGCGAGAGCTCCGCGAGCGCTGACGCGGACGCAGACGTCGACGCCGACGCAGAGCTTGATGGCGAGGTCGAAGAGGTCAAAAGCGAAGTCGAAGGCCTCATCGACCTGGAAGGCGACGAGGAGACCGAGGACGAGGACGAAGCTGAGGACGACGAGGAGGCCGACGAGGAGGAACCCTCCCAGGGCTCCCACGAGTCCTCCGCTGAAACGCGCTCCTCCTCGCACGTGAGCGCTGGCTCGAACGGCAGCGCCTCGGCCGAGTACGAGATCGAGGACGAGCGGCCCATCGAAGAGCCTGAACGCGACGACGAGGAACGCGACGACGGTGACGAAGATCGCGTACGCGTCGTCGAAGAGGGCCACCTCGAGGAAAAGATCGGCCACGAAGAGTCCGTCGAGGCGGACTCCGTGACGTACGTGCTCGTCGAAGGCCACGCCGAGAGCATGGCCGAGTTCCGAGAGCTCGAGTCCGAGTTCGACCTCGAGCAGATCCTCGCCGACAAGGCGAACGCGACGGGCGCCGTCGACATCCAGGAGACCGTCGACCACGACGTCTCCATCGAAGGCGACGACGAGGCCGGCGTTGGCCTCGACGTCAAGGGCACCTTCGAGGCCACGACCGAAGGCCTCGCGATGTCCCTCGCGGGCGTGCAGGGCGCCGTCAGCGATGCCCTCGCGAACGTGAGCGGTTCCGGCGACGCGGCCGTGTCCTCCACGACGGAGACATCCACTGAGGCCTCCTCGTCCGTCGAGGAGAGCGTCTCCGGGTCCGCGGACGTCGCCACGGAGACCACCAGCAACGTCGAGCAGACCGTCGACGAGGTCGGATCCACGGCCGAGGGTGTCGAGGCCCCCAGCGTCGACGCGGGCGGCGACGCGAGCATCGTCTCTGAGACGAGCGCGAGCGCGGCCAACACCGCCGACCTCGGCACCGGCCTGTGACCGGCGCGCTTCGATGCGACGAACGTCGGGCCCTGTGGCCCGACGTCTCCCCTTCCCCTTTTCCCTCCTCAAGACCGTGACGCTGTTCTTCCTCCCCACCGACAGGATCGTCCCTGAACCGCTTTCAAGGACCCCCCGTCGAACTGAGGGATGATACCCATGACCGAGGAAGACGAATCAGGACGCAAGGGTTTCTGGAGCATCGCCGTGATCGCCATCCTGGCCCTCATCGGAGCCATCCTCGCGATCCGACGCCGGTCGAACTCGGAGTGAAGGCGTGGACCGTCCTCTATCCCAACCGGCCCCGGGCGTTGCTCAGCGCCATCTCCACGTGCCGGTAGGCCTCCTCTTCCACGGCTTCCAAGTGCCCAGGGTACAGGCGCTCCACGGGGCGCTCTGCTAGGCCCTCGAGCGTCTCGAGCATCTGCCCGGCGTCGCCGGTGGGAAGGTCCACGCGCCCGAAGGACCCGTGGCTGAACACGGCGTCCCCGGCCACGAGGGTGCCCGTTTCCTCGTGCCAGAGGCTCGTGTGGCCGGCCGTATGGCCATGCGTGTGGAGGATCTCGAGGCGTGCCTGGCCTACGCGGATCTCGTCCCCGGGGTCGACTCCCATGACGGGGTGGGCTTCTTGCTTGGCGCCGAACCGGTCGCCCATCGTGAGGTCTGATCGGCCCTCGCGCACCGCGACGGCCTCCGCTTCCGGCATCTTGATCTCGGCGTCCAGGGACCGTGCAAGGCTCGGGGCGGCTCCGGTGTGGTCGTGGTGCCAGTGCGTCAGGTACACGGCCGCGACATCCTCGTCGTCGACGTGTTCCCGGATGCGCTTGAGGGTGGAGTCCGCGGCAAGCCCGGTGCCTGCGTCCACGACGAGGCCCTGGCCTTGGGAGGTGATCAGGTAGTGGTTGCAGTCGAAGCCTCCGCCGCCGACGAGGTGGATGTCCACGCGTCGTCCAGCTGGCCTGGGTGCTTCAGCGTTTCGCCGGGGGCTGGGTGGGTTGGGCGCCGTCGGTTCGGGTTTGGATCTCGTTCTGGAACGTCTCGAGCCGTTCTTGCACGGCTTCCTCGAAGAGGGTTAACCGTTCCTCGATGCGTTCTCGCACCTGGGAGGGGTTCGCGGCGCGGTAGGTGTAGCAGTAGCCGCCTCCCTCGAGAGGTTGCGTTTGCCGGTGGGCCAGTTGGAGGTCCACGAGCCGTTGCACGGCGCGGTGGGCGGTGGAGCGGTCGCGGTCGAGCATCTCGGCGATGTCTTCCATGCGGGCGTCGGGGGTTTCGAGCAGGGAGAAGTAGGCTTCGACTTCGAGCCCGTTGAGCTGGAAGACGCATGCAAGAAGGTCCTCGGGATCCGAGGATCCGTTGAGCATGCGTTGGAACACCGACATCGTTCGCCTTTGAGCAGGGCTTTGTACTTGAACCTTCCAGTCGGTTCCATAGGCCCGTGGTTCGCTGCTTCCCAGGGGTGCCGAAGGTGTTTGGTCGGTCCAACCCTTCGACATCTCCGCCGAAATGCTTTTATGGTAGCGGAGACAGAGTTGTGTGCAGATGATGCACAATCGCGCACAAGCGGAGACCTGGTCCGCTGAGGCCGTAGCCGAGGTGCTAGAACGACGCATGGACAAGTCCCCCGAGGAAGCCGCGTCGACGGCCGGCCGTCTGCGCGATATCTTCGCCGGGGAGACGACCATCGAGGACACCGAGGTCGAAAGCGACGAGCGAGCCTTCCTTTGGTCCATGATGCTCGAAGGGCTCGTCACCGTGGAGACCCAGCACCGCCCGCACCCCGAGCACGGACGCACGTGGCGGTACTTCTACTGGCACCTTGTCCCGCCCGACCGGCTCAGCGACCGAGAACAAGAGGACGAGGAGGAGGAGACCGTGTACGACGAGCTTCCCCAGGACGTCTGGCGGCGCCAAGCCGCGGCCTGAGCCCCGTCAAGCCGCCGGTCTCAACGACACCGAGCGACCCTCCCGGTCCTTCTCCACCAGCCCGGCCTCCAGAAGCCGCTCGACCACGCGGTGCACCGAGGACGGATGCATCTCCAGCTCTTCGCCGATCTGGGTGAGACTGGCCCCCGGCGAGGCCTTGATGGCCTCGTACACCTCCGAAGATCGACCCGTCGCGAGCACCGCTTGGGCCTCCAGGTCCCCCGGCGGGAGCTGGCCCTTCACGAACCACCGTGAGGACCCGTTCGCCCCGACGTGCTCCACGAAATCAGCCTCCTCCAGCTTCGAGAGATGGTACCGGACCGTCGACCGGTCCTGCGTCATCCCACGGGCCAGCTCGGAGAGACGCAACCCGGGGTCCTCCCGCAACGTCTCCAGAAGCCGCCGGCGCACCGGATGATCCACCAGGTCCTCGTCCTCGATCCGGCTGTAGAACGGGACCCAGCCGAGCTTGAAAGCCACCGCGAGCAGGACTCCGATGAGGCCCGTCGCCGCAGCCCCGCCGACCAAGGGAAGGGCCTGCCCCCTCGCGGGAGACCCGTCCTCGTCCCCCCCACCCGGCCCCGCGTCGACCTTGCTGGTCTCCTCCAAGGAGACATGGGTCTCGCGAGACCACGACCCCTCGTACAAGGCGACCGAATCGAGGATGCCCTCCCCCGTGGCTCGGAGGTGCCCCTCCACGAACTCGCCCTCGTCCTCGCTGAAGGACTCGTCGAGGCTGCCCCCGACGGGCCGGCTCCACCCTACCGAGGCCTCGATCGTCTCCGAGCAGGCCGAGGCGCGCCACGAGATCCTGTTCGGGCGGTCCCCGCTTGCTTCGTTGGCAACCTTCTCGTGCCACAGGGTCACCAACGCGCTCAGCGTCGCGGCCTCGTCTGGCAACGAGACGTTCATCCCCTGGCAGCCTCCGGCTCGAGCGACCGTGGTCGTCGGTTGACCGGAGTGGGAGTTGTCCACGCGCGCCAGGGTCGCCTCCTCGGGCAGAGCCCCGCCCGTGGGATCCGCACGCATCGAGGAGTAGACGACTCGATAGTCTCCATCCGGCGCCATGAACGAGAGGCTCCAGCGGAACCTCTGGTCTTCCCTGGAGTGATGTTCCATGTACTCGGCGTCCGTGACCCTCGCGTCTTCGTTCTCCTCAAGCCACGCGTGGAACTCCCACATGGTGGGATCCTCCTGGATCCAGTGCACCGCCTCGCGGTACGGGTACGGGACCGTGTCGCCGCCGTCAGCGGGCCCCCACCGGTCCGTGCCCGCTTGTTCGAGGGTCGAGACCTCCGGCCACGCCGGGTTCTTCGCGGGGGGAACAACGGGGCCCTCCCCCGGCCCGAACCGGGTCAGCTCGAGGTGCGCGGTCGCGCTTTCGTCCGCGGGGATGCCTCGCTCGCCGGAGGCGCCGCGCGCCAGGTGCTCAAGCGCCTCCAGCATGGGTGGAAGCGGGGGCAGGTCCTCAGGCATCTCCGTAGCGAGATGGATCTCGACGGGATACGCGAGACCGTCGCGGAACGCTAGGTCCACCTGCGCAGCGGCCTCCTCGGTGTGGCCCGTGAGCGTCACCCAGGCCTGCGCGGGCTCGCCCTCGACCTCCTGAACCTCCCCGGTCGCGTTCCACGCCTGGCCCCCCATGTGCTCGAGCAAAGGCTCGCCGCACACGGTGATCTCGTCGACCCGTGTCTTCTCGTCCAGCGTCATGCCGACGAACCCGCTGGTCAGCAAGCACGAGGGACCGGCCAGGGCTGTCCCCTCCCTCGCGTACGAGGCCTTGTGCGTCATCGTCGAGGCGGCCTCCTCTTCGGCCAACGGCCCGTTCGACCAGGTGTCCCTGAACGCCGATCCCGTCCACAGGTCCGTCATCCCGGGCTCCCCGCCCGTGCCCGATAACCAGGTCGTATGCGGAAGCCACCCCGAGTCCCCGTCGTCCCCAGAGGGGACCACCGGATCCGGGGCGAACGAGACAGGCCACATCGGTTGCTCGCGCAGGTACGCATCCTCCCGCGTCTCCTTTGGTCCGACCTCGAACGCGATGGACGCGTTCGAATCCTCCGAAGAGGACGATACGGGATCCAGAACCTCGTACACTCCCACGTCCCCAGCGCGAGGCTCAGGGACCTCCACGAGAGGGTCCTCGCCGAAGAGGGCCCCCACCGTCGGAAGCGCCAAGATTGCCACCGCCACCGTCAACAACGCCAAGCCCGATCGCATCAACCCCGAGGACGGGCAGGCCATGTAAAAAGAATCTCCACGACGCCGTGAAACCTCCCCCCGAACCCGTGAAACGAGCCAGACAACCCCCCGAGAACCCCTCTCCAGGACGCTTCGTCGAGGCGCAACCCCTATACGCGTAGCCCCGCGATGGCGACGCGATGCCCCGGGTGCTCGGCATCGAATCCACCGCCCACACGTTCGGCGTCGGCATCACCGACGGCGACCCCCTCATCGAAGACCCCGCCTGCCGGACCCTGGCCAACCAGCGAAGCCTCTACACCCCCGACGACGGATCCGGCCCGGACGGCCACGAAGCCCCCGGCATCCACCCCCGCGAAGCCGCCAACCACCACGCCGAACACGCCGCCAGCGTCCTCCAAGCCGCCCTCGAAGAAGCCGACACCACCCCCGACGACATCGACGCCATCGCCTTCAGCCAAGCCCCCGGCCTCGGCCCCAGCCTCCGAACCGGCGCCACCGTCGCACGGGCGCTCGCCCTCGACTGGGGCCTCGACCTCGTCGGCGTCAACCACTGCGTAGCACACCTCGAGATCGGCCGCGTCCTCTGCGACGTCGACGACCCGCTGCTCCTCTACGCAAGCGGCGCCAACACGCAAGTCATCGGGTACGCGCGCGGCCGCTACCGCGTCTTCGGCGAAACGCTCGACATCGGCATCGGGAACTTCCTCGACAAGCTCGCCCGCCGCATGGGCCACCCCTTCCCCGGAGGCCCCGAGATCGAACGGCTCGCCGCCCGCAGCGAAACGCTCCTCGATCTCCCCTACAGCGTCAAAGGCATGGACGTGGCGTTCAGCGGGCTGCTCACGGCCGCCACCGCCCGCCTCGACGACGGTCACGACAAGGAGACCCTCGCCAACAGCGTCCAAGAGACCGCCTACGCCATGCTCACCGAGGTCACCGAGCGCGCCCTCGCCCACGTCGGCAAGACCGACATCGTGCTCGGCGGCGGCGTCGCCTGCAACGAGCGCCTCACCGGGATGATCCACGCCATGTGCGCCGAGCGCGGCGCCACCGCCCACCGCCCCCCCAAACCCGTGCTCGTCGACAACGGCGCCATGATCGCCTGGACCGGGGCCCTGCGCCTTGCCCACGACGGACCCACCCCCATCCAGGCCGCCCGCATCGACCAACGCCAACGCACCGACCAAGTCATCATCCCCTGGCGACGCGAAGGACCCTCCCACCCCGACCCCACGCACGGAGCCGAAGCCCGCATCGAGCTCACGGACGCAACCGCCATCAAGACGCGCCCCAGCAAAGGCTACCGCCACCCCGCGCTCGACGACCGCGTGCGCAAGCAGCGGACACGCGACGAAGCCCGGTTGATCGCCAAGGCCCGCCGGGCTGGCGCGCGGACCCCGTTCGTGCTCGACGTGGACCCGACCCGCTCCCGCGTGACGATGCAGCGCGTCCACGGCGACCGGTTGCGCGACGTGCTGGACACGCTTGCCCCCGCGGAGCAAGCCAACGCCCTGAACCGCTTGGGCGGCGCTCTGGCCCGCGTGCACGAGGGCGGGATCGCGCACGGGGATCCGACCACGAGCAACGCGTTCCTGGTCGACGATGCCGCCGTGCTGATCGACTTCGGCCTGGCAACCCGGACCGAGGACCCGGAGGACCACGCCACGGACCTGCACGTCCTCGACGAGGCCCTCGAGGCCACGCACGAGGACCCCCGCGGGGGCTTCGAGGCCGTGCTGAGCGGGTACGACGCGCCTCACCGGGACCGGGTGCTCAAGCGCTTGGAAGCGGTGCGCTCCCGGGGCCGCTACCGCGACTGACTCCCAGTGGGTCGGTTCGACGGGCAAACGCGAAAGCCTAACAAGCGTGGAAGCCCCACGGGGGGCCAATGCGCGCGCGCATCCTCGCCCTGGTCGGCGTGCTGGTGCTCGCCTCGGGCTGCACGCAAGCGTTCCCGCAAGCCTTCCAGCCCGAGCCTCAGGGCCCCGGCGACGCGTACGATCAGTACCTGGCCGGGGACGCGGGCACGATCCTCGTCGAGGTGCATCACGCTCCCGGCGCGTTGTGGGCCGACGAGGCCGAAGCCGACTTCGTGCGAGAGCTCGAGCGCATCACCGAGAAGGACGTGCGCATCGAGACGAACCAGTCGCTTCCCTCCAACGGGGAGGACTACGTGTACTCCATCTCGGAGCTCGTCGCCTTCCATGACGAGCGCGCCTCCAGCGAGGGGGAGGATGGCGAGGTCGTGATGCGTGCGCTGTTGCTGGATGGGGAGCTGGGGGGGAACACGGCGGGCCTCGCGTTCGCCCCGTCCACGTTCGCGGTGGCCATGGGCACGATCCGGGACGCGCCGTACACGTGCGAGAACGACGCGCTCGTGTGCGCGAACGAGGGCGATCTGCTCAGCGGTCAGGATCCGAGCCCGGCCGTGGAGGAGTGGAAGCTGGCTCGCGCGATCGCGATCCATGAGGCGGGTCACCTTGTCGGTCTCGTGAACTGCCCGTTGCCCATGGTGGAGGACCGGGAGATGTCCGAGGATCCGGCGCCGGAGCAGGATGGGAACGCGGGCCGGTGCCATTCGGAGAACGATGGGTCCGTGATGTTCTGGCAGCTTGGGTACGGCTGGAACTCGTTCGAGCCGGACGACGTCATCGAGGGGGGGGACGTGCCGTGGCAGTTCGATGCGCACGATGTGCAGGATGCCCGGGCCGCGCAGTCCTAGGGGTTCGTCCCTCGCGTAAAGGGATTCAAGGAGCGATCCGTATGCGTGGCTTGTGAGCCGGATCAGGTTCGTGACGGGCAACCCTGGCAAGCTTTCCGAGGCGCAGGCTCAGCTGGAGCCGCTTGGGTACGAGATCGTGGGCGACGGGCGGGGGTACCCGGAGATCCAGGCCGACTCTCTGGAGGAGGTGTGCAGGTTCGGCCTCGATCAGGTTCGCGACCAGGTGGAGGGTGTGTTCATGCTGGAGGATGCGGGCCTGTTCGTGGAGGCGTTGGAGGGGTTCCCGGGCGTGTACTCGTCGTTCGCGTTCGCGACGCTCGGGAACGAGGGGGTCCTCAAGCTCTTGGAGGGTCGCTCGGCGAGGGCGGCGCGGTTCGAGTCCGTGATCGGCTTCCACGATGGTTCGAAGGATCTCATCTTAAACGGAACCGTGGAGGGGCAGATCGCGGCGGAGCCCCGGGGGGAGGGTGGGTTCGGGTTCGATCCGATCTTCGTGCCGGAGGGATCAAAGCGTACGTTCGCTGAGATGACACCGGAGGAGAAGAAGAGCATCAGCCACCGCGCTCGCGCGTTGGATGAGCTCGTGGCCCACCTCGACGGGTGAGGCTTACTCGTACGCGTACAGTTGAAGATGGTACCCGTCGGGGTCGCGCACCGTGAAGCGTCGGATGCCCCAGGGTTTCTCCTCGGGCTCTTGCTCGACGGGGGCGCCCTCGTTCTCGACGAGCCGTTCGTAGTACTTGTCCACGTCGTCGACCTCGAAGCAGAGGTTCACGCCGACGCCGCGCTGGTTGGCCTCGATCTCGTCCCGGTACTCGTCGTCGTCGATGCTGCTTAGATCGTGCAGCCAGAGGGAGAGCGTGCTGCTTCGAAGCTCCACGAACCCGTCGTCCT
>CAZOQA010000031.1:0-23773 GCA_964581775.1 uncultured Thermoplasmatales archaeon
TGCGAGCCACGGTCCCCCCTCACGAGCGTATGCACGTTTATGCGTTGGGCATAGGGGCGGGGGGCCGGAGGCCCCCCATGTGGCTGCGCGTCGGGTCAGGCGATCGCACAATCTTCGGGTAGGTCCTCGGTGAAGGGGGTCTCCTTGCCGGGGACCTCGTTCCCGTCCTCATCGAGCGCCGTGTTCACGGCGGTGACTCGGTAGCAGAACTCGATTCCTGGGGCGAGGCCTTCGTCCGTGTACTCCTTGGCCTCGTCTACCGAGACCGTTTCGACCTCGGCCCAGGAGCCGCCCTCTGCCTGACGGTAGATGACGTACGAATGGGTGGGGGAGCCTCCGTTCTTGTCTTCGCCGTCTATCGGTTCATCCCATTGGACATCGATCGTCCCGGATTCAGACTCGTCCGCCTCGGCGCTGACGTCCCCGGGAGCTTGGGGGGCGACGTTCTCGACATCGACCGTGTCGGCGTCAGAAAGAGGGCTTTCGCCTGCAGCGTTCTGGGCGGATACAGCATAGCAGTACGCGCTCTCCGGAAGGCCCAAGCCGTCGTCGTCATCGAGGAAATCGAGCGCGGCGGTCGTGCCAACCTGTTCGAGCTGGTCCGTGTCGCAGGCGTTCGTCGGGGCTCGATAAACGACGTACTCGTCGATTGGGCTGTCGGGTCCGTTCTCCGGTTCGGCCCAGGTTAGATCAGCCTCCCCGGCGCCCCCGGGAGCAGCGTCCAGGTTGACCGGGGCGCCCGGAGCGCTGAGCGTTTGGGCGCTCGCGCTATTGCTCGACGGGCCTTCCAGCGGGACGAGATCGGACGTCGTGGTCGTCCCTCGGATCGCGGTGACGTGGTAGCAGTAGGTTTGGTCCGGGTCCAACTCTCCTGTCGTGTATTCCGTCCCTGAGACGTCCTCGATGGGTTCCGTCTCGACGCACCCTTCGTCGGCGGGCGCCCCTTGGTAGACGCGATATGCGATGACCTCGGATTCCTGATCGACGGTGGTCTCCGGGGCGGACCAGTTCAATTCGATCTCGACGGCATCCAAGCTGGCTTGGGCCTGGAGGTCTTGGGGGGCTTCGGGGCAGACCAGGGGGATGGTGGCGAACAGGTCCGTGCAGTCTGCGGATGGCTGGGCGACGCCCACGAAGGTGGCGCACGAGTCGTCCTCGATGGAGCTTGTGGGTCCTTCGAAGGTGTTGTTCGCGCTCACGGCGTAGCACCATTCGCCTGGCTCCGGGGGTTGGTCCTGGTACTGGGTCTGGTCGGCTGCCACGGTCGCGATCCGCGCCAGGTCGTCTTCGCCGGTTCCCCTGTAGACGTGGTAGGACTCGAGCTCGGCGCCTCCGTCGTCGCCGGGCTCCTCCCAGGTGACCTCGACGGCCTCGGAGGTCGGCTCGCTCGCGGCAACCGCGTTCTGGGGGGCACCGGGAGCTTCTGCGATGGTTGCGCTGACGCGATCGGACCCGAAGCCCATGTCGTCATCCCCGTCGATGGCGGCGATGGTGTAGGTGAACGAGGCGCCAGGTTGGAGGTTCTCGTGCATGAACGGGGCTTCGGTCACGACCACGCTTTCCCAGTCGCTTGAACTCGCAGTGGGGCAGTCGTGTTCGAGGGCGTCGCAGTAGAACACTTCGTACGAGGCGATCCCCTCGGAGGTGTCTGGTTTCTCCCAGTCGACGAGGATGGAATCCGTAGGGTGCGTTTCGGGATCGTTGTCCCCAGGTGTCGCGGTTGCCTCGGTCGGCTCGGGGAGGCACCCGTCCTCGATGAGTGCTGATGCCTCGGTGCCTGGCCCGTTTCCGTGTTCGTTGGCTGCGTGGACGACGTATCGGTATTCTCGTGCGCAGTCGATGCCGGCCGCGTCGGAGAAGGCTTCGGTCGGAGCGTCGACGGAAGCTCTGTACGCGAGGGTCGTGTGTCCGGCGCCGGGGAAGTTGCTGACGCTCCGGTAGATGTCGTAGTGTGTCACGTCGGCCCCGCCATCCTCTTCGGGTTCAGACCAGTCCAGAGCGATCTGGCGGAGATTGTCGACTTGCGAAGCGACGACAGGAGCGGGGGCGCCCGGCGGTCCGGCGGGTACGCTGGTCGCGTTGTTGGAAGGATCGCTCTCGCCCACGACGTTCACCAGCGTGATGTTGTACTGGTACGCGGTACCGGGGGAGAGGCTCTCTTCGACGTAGTCCGTCTCCGAGGCGGAGATGTTCGCCACCTCGACGGTTCCCTTAGGGCTGGCGTTCCGGTACACATGGATCCAGTTCGCCTCGCGTGGATCGTCGACCTCGTCCCAGGAGAGCATGATCGAGCCCTCGAGGGGGCCCGGGTTGGCTTCGAGATTCTCGGGGGGGTTCGGGGGCGCGGTGGGTCCGGCGGGGTAGCTGGTGGCGTTGTCGGAGGGTTCGCTTTCGCCGACCGCGTTGGCGGCGGTGACGTTGTAGGTGTATTGGATCCCGGCGGTGTTGTTGGAGTCGGTCCAGGTGGTTTCGCCTGCAGAGACGTTGGCGATCCATTCGTTCTCGTCGCCGGTCGTGTCGTTCTTGTAGATATGGTACTGGGCGACCTCTTCGCCTTCCGAGGGCGGCTGCCAGGTCAGATCGATCTCGGGGCGCGTGTCTCCAGGGTTGGCTTCGAGGTTCTCGGGAGCATCGGGGGCGTCGATGGGTCCTGCGGGGTAGGAGGTTGCGTCGTTGGAGGGCGTGCTCTCTCCCGCTTGGTTGGCCGCGGTCACGTTGTAGGTGTATTGGATCCCGGGGGTGTTGTTGGAGTCGGTCCAGGTGGTTTCGCCTGCAGAGACGTTGGCGATCCATTCGTTCTCGTCGCCGGTCGTGTCATTCTTGTAGATGCGATACTCGCTCGTCGCGTTGGCATGTTCTGGAGGGGACCATTCGAGCGTGATGTTCGGCTCCTCCAAGCCGGGAGACGCATCGAGCGCTTGAGGGGCGGATGGGACGCCGAGGGTCGTGTCGTTGACTTGTTCGGAGAGAGGTCCTTCGCCGAGGTCGTCGGTGGCCGAGACCTCGTAGAACCAGGTTTCGTCATGGTCGAGCCCGTCGTCTAAGAACCAGGTCTGGTTGGCTGGGACGGTGTGGTTCGTGGCGGCGCCGTCGGGCGTCGGGCGCTTGTAGACGGTGTATTCCTCGATCCCGTTCTCGGAGGGCTCCCAGGTCAGGTTGATCTCACCGAAGTCCGCAGCCGTGGAGAGGCCTTCCGGTGCGGGGGGCCCTTGGCCGAAGAGGACTGCGACATCGTCAGCGCTGAACTCGCTGTGCGTGTATCGGACGCCTTGTCCGCCGTCCGGGCCTTCGATGCCGACGGCCATATCCCATCCGTTCTGGGGGTCCGAGATCTCGTCGAGCATGCAGCGGGCCCGTCCGTCCTCGAGGAGCTGGATCTGGAACGTGTTGAAGTCATTCGTCTTGTAGTAGGGGACGTCGTTGAACTCGATCACGTGGGCCGCTTGACCGTTTATCGAGGTGGAGTTGTGGAGAACGGTCCCGCGCTCGGGGTCCAGATCTTCCCATGCGCATGCTACGAGATCGTTGGGCTCGTCGGTGTCGGGGACGGGTTGGGAGATGAGGCTGACACAGTCCTCCGATCCGACCGAGAAGCAGACCAGGCCTTTGCTGCTGACGAAGGCATCGCCACGAAGTCCCCCGTACCATGGGAACTCAGGATCCAGTTGGATGGCGTCGCTTTGCCCATCGGTCGGGATCTCGAGCTCTTCGCCTTCGTCCGTGTCGGCCCATTCGAACTCTCCAATCGCGCATACGTAGTCGGATGCGTCGGGTCCGGCGAGTTCGCATTCGTCGGGGGCCTGGCCCGCTGCGCTCCCGCTCAACATGAGCAGGGAGAACGTTGCAGCTAGGAGCACAACCGTGGGGATCGTTGCATACAGACTGGGGAATCGCCTTCCGATTTCGAACATCTCCTTGCCTCCGCACCAGGGGCGCGCTCAGAGGGTGAGCAGCCTCGCTGGTTCGTGACCCGTCACCACTGCTCGGGCGTATAGTGGTTTACCCTCTCCCGGGCGTGACAAACAATCAAGAAGGAGATGGGCGCGCAGGAGACCGATCGCGTTGCAAGGACGCGACCTCGGATCGGAGCTCCGGGATTCGGTAGAAATAACGCACGAAACACGCAATTTCTAAGACTATATTCAGAGTATGCACAGAGCATAGGTTCATGGGGAAACCCTTATGTGAGCCCGGATACACTGGCGCTTGCCTCCTCCAAGAGGCAGGGGTTAACCCATGGCCTGTTCAATCTCAGAGCGCTCAGGACGGTCGCACATCGCGTTTATCCTCGTGGCAGCGATCGCGACCCTCGTCCTGGGACTAGGAATAGCAACCAGTGCGCAAGCCCAGGGCGTCACGGTGGATTCGGTCCAATCCTACTCGTGGGGGAACGACGCCGGGCTCACGTGGACGCCGATCCCTGACGCTGCAAACCAAGACGACATCGAGCACGAAGTCCCCGGCTCCGGCTTCATGCTCGTGGAACTCAATTATACGGTCCCGGGCGGAGAGGAGGTGGACCGCATCGATTTCAATTTCCTCCTCTGGTCGGACTACGATGGGGACGCTGACGATATCGAAACAGCAGAGTACCGCTACGTCATCAACGAACAAGGAGATGGCCATGACTCCGGCTTCAGCGATGAAGACCAGAACGTCTACCTCGCTCGCGACGTAGATGCACAGTTGGGCCCTAGTCTTAACGATACAGGGGGAGATGGTTGCGAGGACAGGCTAGACAAGAACGAGAGCGGCCTCCGAAACGGCACACCCGAGCCCGGGAGCCATTGCTATTTCCTGATCGAGCTCGACAACCAGAGCGGGGGCTCTCCTCTACAGATCGGCGATTCTGTCCACTACCTCTTGGAGGTCGAGGTCCAGGGGGACAGCCTCGTAGAAGGTGGCGAAGGATCAGAACGTACGGTCATCCCCGTCAGCTCGGATGTAAACTCCATCGATGTCTCTTACGAACCCTCCTCGATCCCCAACGGGGACGTCGAGGCTGGAGTGCCTGTCGACGTGACCGCCGAGATCGAGGTCGGTGACTCCGACAGCGGCCGAGACACCACCTCTGAAGGGACGGACTGGGTACCAGACGCTTGGTTCTGCCTGTTCGACCGCGAGGAGACAGATCCCCACCCATATAGCCAGTTCAGTGAGATTCCCGTGGACCACGCGGGCGGCGTTTGGGACGAGCCGGTCGCCTGCGAGTTCGACACGAACCCAGCGCACGACCATGACGGAAACGAGCCAGCCCACGCGGTCGCCTTCGATCAGGTCGAATACGACGCGAACGACCAGGTCTGGACCTTCGAACACACCTTCACGATCCCGCGGGACGAGATCGAAACCACGACGACCCGCTTCATCGACCAATTCGACTTCCACGTCGTCGTGCGGGACGGCATCGCGAACGTCGAGACTGCAGACGAACCCATGGACCTAGCGCGGTACGACATCGACGAGCTCCCGATTTCGTTTGACAACGGAACAGCCGTGGAATCACCCGAAGCGGTGGATATCTTCACCGAGGACAACCCCCAAGAATGCTATCAGGTCGACAACGCAAAATACTGCTACCGAGCCGTCGACGCCATCCCCTCCCACCAGGACGAAGCTCCCTTCCAGTTCCAGGTTCTTCTCCGCAACTACGCTAACTACGAAGACGAGATCGACGTCTCCGTCGACCAAATCGCTGGTGACGAATGGGAGATCGACCTCATTGGAGTGGATTCCAACGACCAGGTGGCCGTCCCCGCGGGCGACGCCCAAGCCCAAAAAGCTGGGCTCCCGCTGACCCCAGAGGACTTCGTCGACCCGGGTGAGGTCGTCATCGAGGTCCACCTCACCCCGGACGACACGACGGTTGCCCCTGCGGCGAACGCAAGCGCAACGAACTTCGATTTCACAGGCGACGAAGGGTGGACCGAGGTCGAGGTCACCGCGGAGTCCGTGAACACGGAAGATGAAACCTCCAGCCGACCCCTTGTAACCGAGACGTTGAGAGCCTTCCTCGTCGAGAACGCTCGGGGAACCATCGAGTTCGGAGATGACGGGGAAAGCCAAGCCGAGATTGCTCTCAACGCGACCGAGAACGTCGACACCCCCATCACGGTGGGGAGCACCGGGAACACGGACGGTCCCTTCGCTGTAGCCCTCGCCGACGACGCGGATGACGAATGCGAGATCAACCCAGTTAACGCCAATGAAAAGATCGAGCTCGAAGTCCGAGACCCCTCCACCGGCCAACCCATCGAAGCAGGAGAGGACATCCGTCCGACGCGAACCGCCGAGTACGATCTCCGCGCCACGGTCGGCGAGTCGGTCCCTCTCGGGACGTACAATTGCGAGCTCTCGTTCGACGCGGGCGGCATCGTCGTGGACACGGACGAACCGACGTTGATCGTGGAAGTCCTAGGAGAACCGGACATCAAGGTCTGGGACCTCGAAGGCGCAGATGACGACCAGGTCGACGTGACGGATGGAGAGATCCACCGCATCGTCTCCCCGGATCAAAACATCGTGGATGTCTTCTTCTACCTTGAGAACGTGGGCGACATCGGGCTCGATCCTGCCCTGGACACGGGCTCAGGGTTCGAAGTGAGCGATCGCTACGCCCTCGACGGGACCTGGGAAGGTCGAACCCAAGAACCCGACACCATCTCCCTGGCCAGCGCGGCCCAACCGTTCAACCTGCCCCCCTCCGACGAGGAGGACACCGAACACGTCCTCGTCAAGGACCTCTTCAACCTCGACGCAAATGACCGGCCCCCGCGCGGCTCGGTCGATGACCTGACCGAACCGGGGGACCGCTGGTACTGTGCAGCGGACGATTCCCAGCAGTCCAGCTCATCGGACCCCCGACGGGTATGCCAAGTCCACATGAGGCTCGATGTCTCGGACCGGTCCCCGGTCATCGGGGACCGCGCAGAGTTCGAGTTCACATGGCAGGACCTCGACGAGGAGGGCCTCCCTGCGACCACGAACATCGTCCTAGAGTTCGGCTACGCGGGAGACGTAGAAGCGACGATGGTCGAGGACAAGGCCCTCCAAGACGGAAGCTCAAGCCTGGTGGAGTTCGAAGCCTTCCTCGACGACGGCCACAGATTCGACCCCTCCAGCAACGAAGTTGAGGCAAACGTGAGTGCATCGGCAGGTGACACATGCAGCGCCTCCGGTCCGATCACCTCGATCACGGAGTCCGAACAGCACGCCCGGTTCCAGCTCGAGGTCGAACACGACGAATCCTCTCAGTGCGGGCTGGCGAACGATGTCCTCACCGTAACGGGAGTAGACGAAACAGTGCAGATTGAGTTGGAGGTCACCGACGAGAACGGGACGCCCCTACGACACCTCACACCGGCTCACATCGACCTCAAGAACACCGCAGATGGGAGCCCGAGCCTCTCGGACGAGGAGCTCCGACCCGGCCAAACGCTCCAGGCCGACGGGCACCAGTTCGTGGAGTACCTCTTCCAACCCGATTCAGATGCGGTTGAGGGGGTCGTCCTCTCCCGCTCGGGGGAGACCCACGGGCTGGAACCCTACCCCGACCTCGGACTCAAGGGGGACGCGTTCGAGATCGGGTCTGGTGATCTACGAGATTCGACGCTGCTCCCGGCCGAGGAGTTCGAGGACGGTGACCTCTCCTACAACGTCGAGGATCGGATCGATGCGAACGCGACAGAGTTCGCTCCTGGCGCCATCATGCACGAGCAGCAAAGGAGCGGGGAAGATGAGCCCACACAGGTAGGCCGCATCGACATCACGGGGTGGGGAGACGGCGGAGAGATCGACTGGACCGAGGGTTGGAACCCGCTCGTCATGAAGATCACGGACCTCGACGACAACCCCGTGCAGGACGACGTCCAGGCGAGTGACTTCGATCTAGACCTCATGCTCACGACGCGGGGCGGCTCGGAGGACCTCGTGCAAGACATCTACCACCTGAGCACGGACGATGGCACGATCCTGACGCGAAGCCTCGGAGGCGGCTACCTCGCCGTCGACATCTACCTCCCACGCAGCCTAAACCAGTCCAGTCTGGATGGCAAAGAGCTCTCGGACCATCCGATGGACCGCCGAGCCGAGGTCGAGCTTGAAGCCTGGGCCCTGGCCCTGGAAACCGGCAGGAACGTGGAGAGCACGAGCGGAGAGGACCTCTCGTCAGGGGTCGCGTACTGGAGAGCCGCAGACCTGGGCCTCCTCACCGACGAGACCCCACACCGATTCAACGGGACGATGGGAGACTCCAACATCCAGGCGGGCAACGATGCGGAGACCCAAGCGGTGATCCTCGAAGAGGACCCCGACGGAGAAAACATCGAACGCCTGCACATCGCGACCCAGTTCCTCAACGGCCCCATCGGGCCAGGCGACGACTGGAGGACCGGCCCCGGGATCCACGACTACTCGGTCTTCGTCCTCCACGAGGACGACGAGCAACGATCGAACAGCTTGACCCTCGGGAACAACGAGACCGCCGAAGACGTCCGCGTGCACGAGTTCCGACCCTACTCGGAGGTCACGCCTGAGCTCGTCGTAAGCTCCGTGGTGCGAGGCAGCAACGTCCCCGGCGCAGGGTCCTTCACGCTCGAAGAGAACGCCACGCTCCAGGGTCTCTATTCGACCTTCTTCGGGCTCCCCGACGCCGGCCGAGACGTCACCTGGATCAGCCAACTGGAGATCAAGGAGGAGGGGGCCTCGCTCGTGGAGACGGCACCCAAGGACATCGAGCAACTGCAGGACCGCCAGGCCGCTTCCTCCGGCATCCCGATGCCTCTTGCCATCCCCCACGACGCGGACCTCTTCGACGAGGAAGACAACCTGAACCCACGCAGCATCTTCGACACGCGAGCCCTGCCCGGCTTCCTCCCCGACCGGGGCGACTTCGGCATCGCCGCCCTCATCGAGGACAGCGGCTCTGTCCACCTGTCCCTCACTGAGGATACCTTGTTCACGGTCGAAGGGGAGGGCTTGCTCACCATCGGCACAAGCAACCTGCCCACCACCGGCGAGCAGGACCGCCCCATCCGCTTGACCGGGGATCGGGCCATCTCGCCCGAGCCGGCAAGCGCCGTGCAAGACATCGAGGTCGAGCTGCGCCTGGACGGCGACCTCGTCGACTCCGCCATGCTCACCGACGACGAATCCAACGCATGGACCGGCCAAGTCACGCCGGAGGAGGTCGGCACGCACCGGCTCATCGTGCGAGCCACCGACACCGCTGGCGGGCTTACGACGGTGGGCGTGAACGTGGAGGTGGCCGAGACGCAGCCGCCGGAGATCGAGATCGAGGCCCCCGCGGAGGTCGACGACTACCGCGCCATGTCCACGAACGGGACGATCCAAGCCGTCGTGCTCGACAACGCGGTCGTGGCCGGCGACATCACGCTCGAGGAGCGCATGGGCGAGGACGGCGCCGACCCCGAGCCCATCGAGGAAGAGAACGTAAGCCTCAGCGGCATCCTCGACCCGGCCACGGTCGGGGCGCACGAGAGCTTCAGCGTCGAGTTCGCGAACCTCACCGACGGGACGGCCTGGGTGAACGTGACCGGCGTGGAAGGCTACTCGAACATCCAAGCCGCCGAGATCACCGGCGAAGACGACGACGGCTCGGCCTCGGGCAACATCACGTTCAACGAGACCGGCACCGCCACGATCAGCATCGAGACGAGCGCGGACGAGGACACCTGGGATACCAGCTTCTCGGTCACCGTGAACGAGGAAGACGACGACGGCTGGACCGCGGCCGACCCTGAGATCGAGTGCGAGGCAGCCGTGTGCGAGCTCACGCACTCGCCCAGCGGGCTCGAAGGCGGCGACACCTACCAGTTCCGCATCACGGCCACCGTCGGTGACGACACCGTCACCACGGACCCCGTGGACGTGCTCATCGACGCATCCGGCCCCGATGTCACCATCGAGCTTCCCGAAGGCGACGCGGCCGGACCCGACACGGAGGCCACCGTGACCGCCACCGACGATGTGCCCTCCGGCGTCGACGACGGCATCATCACGAACCTGGTCCTCACCGCGATCCAGGACGACACCGAGCTGGGCTCGACCACGCTCAGCGGGAACGACGGCACCGCCACGCTTAGCCAACTCGGCGCGACCGAGGAAGGCGAGATCACGCTGCAAGCCAACGCCACCAACCTGGCAGGCCTCACCACCACCGAGACGCAGACCGTGACCGTGGACGCCACCGGCCCCGACATCGACACGCCCCAGCTCGAATCCGTCGGCAGCGACATCGAGGTCACCGTGGACGCGACCGACGCGGCCGGCGTGGACACCGTGCGCCTGTTCCACCGCGCGCCCGGGTCCTCCACGTTCTCAAGCAGCCAGATGGACGCCAACGGGGACGCGTACACGAGCACCATCAGCGAACCCGGCACCAGCGGCACCCTCGAGTACTACGTGCAAGCCACGGACGTGCTCGGCAACGAGGACACGCTGCGCTCGCAACAGAACCCCTTCACGGCGAACCTCGAGGACATCTTCCCCGAGGTGCTCAGCGTGGACATCCTCGCCCCCGAAGACGGCGCCACCGTCGGCGGCACGACCACGATCGAGGTCTCCACGTTCACGCCCCTGGACGATGCCAACGTCACCGTGGACGCGCTCGAGGTGACCCTCGCGGACGGCTCCACGGTGGAGCTGGGCGTCGAGGACCCCGAAGCGGACCTGTTCGAATGGGACACCACCGACCTCGAAGACCAAAGCGTCACGATCGAGGTCAGCGTCACGGACGGCACCGACACGGCC
Organism: uncultured Thermoplasmatales archaeon; assembly: GCA_964581775.1. Taxonomy (GTDB): domain Archaea; phylum Thermoplasmatota; class SW-10-69-26; order SW-10-69-26; family SW-10-69-26; genus PWVY01. The sequence goes on from CAZOQA010000031.1 coordinate 10,771, forward strand.
ACGGACAGCGTGACCGTCACCGTGGAGAACACCGCGCAGATCCCCGGCGGCGCCTGCCCCGACGTGGACGAGATCAACGTGGGCCAAGGCGTGGAGCTGTGCTTCACGTACGAGACCGGGCCCAACGTGACGCACCTGGACGTCGTGCTCCGAAGCAACGGGCAACCCATCGCCTCGCAAGAGGACCTTGCCCCGCAAGACGACGGCGAGTACCAGGTCGCGTTCGACATCGAGCAACCCGGCGAGTACGACCTGCTCATCGTGGCCTACATGGACGACGGCAGCCAGGAGGAAGCCACGACCGGCAGCTTCGGCGTGGCCAGCATCGCGGAAGCCGTCGAACCGCTTGGACGCTTCGTGACCACGCTCATCCTTGGCGTCGCCGTGGTCGCGCTTTCCGCCTTCGCCGCCTTCGGGAGGTGGAACTGATGGCGCAAGCCCACGCCGGCGGCAACGCCATCCCCCTCGACGTGCGCCAGTGGGAACCGGACCTTCGCCGCAGCGCATCCCTTGTGGTGCTCGGCGTGGCCGGGCTCTTCCTGGTCGCCTCGCTGCTGTTCTTCGGGCTTGCCCCCGAAGCCAGCGGCATCTTCCTGTGGATCGCGATCGTGGTCCTCGGGCTGTTGCTCGTCGCAGAAGCGGCGATCCTCGCCACCGGCATCGCGCGCGAGGAGAACATCGGGCCCCCCTGGCTGGCCGAACCCGCCGCCACCGAGCAACAGGCCTCCCAAGCCGGCGCCCCGCCCACGGCCGAACCCGCGCAGGAGAGCGTGGAGATCTCGCTCAAGTGCCCCGAGTGCGGGGACCAGTTCAACGCGCAAGACACCGGCGAGCGCCCCCTTCACACCGAGTGCCCGTACTGCGGCGCCGAAGGCAACGTGGACCTGGGCCCGCCCGAGCACGAGCAAGAACCGGCCCACGAAGACCCGTACGCGGGCGCCGCGGAACCCGAGCCTGAAGAGCCCCCCGAGGATGCTGAGGCGCTGGCGCTGAAGTGCCCTGCGTGCGATACGCAGTTCGAGGTCACGGACACGGGCGAGCGCCCGTTGACGGCCACGTGCCCCGGCTGCGGCCGCGGAGGCAAGCTGAAGGGCTAAGCGCGATTCCGCAGGCCGCGCACGGTCCGGGTGCCCGATTCGGGCAGGCCTTACAGTCCGTGGGCCCGCCCGGTCAGGCGTGGTCCTCGAGGTGGGCTCCGCGAGCGGGTGGATCGCCTTGGTCAGCCTGGTCGTTACCAGCGTTGCGCTCTTGGTCGGTGTGGCGTTCCGTGCGGGTCGTGTCTGGGAGGGGATGAGGGAGTATCAGGACCGGTTGAAGGCTCTCGAGGGGCGGCATCGGGAGCTTCATCGCCAGGTCTACAACCTTCGGGTCGATGCGTGGCGAACCGCCGAGGATGTTCAGGACGGGACAGGGGAGGAAGGAAGCGAAGCGCTAGACCGTACAAAGGAAGGTTAAAGCATGGAGAGAGCCCATAGAGACAGCCAGGAGCCCTCCGAGATGACCACCCGATCCCTGCAGGGGAGAGATGATCGCCGAGAACGGATGAAGACCTTGGGGAGGAAGCTGAAGATGCGCACATTGACCCTTCCCGAGGCCAAGCAACTGCTTGAGGACATCGACGCGGAGCTCCTGCTCGCCCGTAGGGAAGGGGATTACGAGGAGATCAACCGGTTGGCGTTCTTCAAGAGCGCTGTGGACGCGTTCATCAACCTCTGGGAGGAGTACGGGCCTGGCGCGGTCGCGTAAGCGTTAGAACATGCCGTTGTCGTGGGCCATCTGCTCGGGGATGGGTTGCAGCGCGTCCCAGTGTTCGACGATGCGGCCGTCGTCGTCGAAGCGGAAGATGTCGATGCCTGCGTAGTCTTGGTCGCCGGGCCAGCGTTGCTCGCAGTGCAGCGCGACGAGGTCGTCTTCGGCGAGGGCTCGGTGGAAGAGGACCTCCTTGTCGGGGTGTTCTTTGGCCATGGTTTCGAAGTAGTCGATGAAGGCGTCTTTCCCGTCGGCGACGTGCGGGTTGTGTTGCGTGTAGGCGTCGCCGACGTACGTTTCGACGGCTTCCCGGGGTTTGCCTTGGTTGAACATGAGGTCGTAGAAGGCTTTCGCGGTGGCCTTGTTCTCCTCGGGCGTGGTCGCCGGGCTCATGGGTCAGGCAACGCGTGGGGCGGTGTTGAACGTTGGCCGGCGCGAGCGGGTCAGGCTTGCGTGAACCGGTGAAGCGTGCCTTGGTGGTCGACGACGTAGAGTTCGCCTTGTTCGTCGAGCCCGAAGGAGGTGATTCGCAGATCCGTCTCGAGGAGGACGGTGGAGGTCCAGTTGCCGTCGTCTGGGTGGGCGGCCCAGATGGTTCCGGAGCAGTAGTCCGCGTACACGTACACGCCGTCGAGGTCGGGGATTTGGTCGCCGCGGTAGACGTGCCCGCCCGTGATGGAGCAGCGCCCGCTTTCGAGGGCGTACTCGAGGATGGGGAACGTGTAGCCTTCGCGCGTGGGGTCGCCTTGGTACGGGTGGGTGCCTTCCCAGTGGTTCCATCCGTAGTTCTCGCCGCCGGTGGAGGATGCGGGTTGGTGGTTGACCTCTTCCCAGTCGTTCTGGCCGACGTCCGCGATGAACAGGTCCCCGGTGGCGGGGTCGAAGCTGAACCGCCAGGGGTTGCGAAGCCCGTGGGCCCAGGTCTCGTCGGCGCCTGGTTCGTCCGTGAAGGGGTTCTCGGGGGGAGCGGTGGCTTCTTCCCCGGTGACGTTCAAGCGCAGCATCGAGCCCAACAGGGTCGTGGTGTCTTGCGCGTGGCCCATGGGATCCCCGCCGGAGCCGCCATCGCCTAGCCCCATGTACAGGAACCCGTTGGGGCCGAAGGCGATGTGGCCGCCGTTGTGGTTCGAGTACGGTTGCTCCTGCGTGAACAGGACGGTGCCCTCGTCGGGGCTCGGGGTGCCCGTGGCGGGGTCCTCGAGGGTGAAGCGTTCGAGCACCGAGTCGCCGCGTGTGTCCGTGTAGCTGACGAACAGGCGCCCGTCGTCCTCGAACGTGGGGGAGAAGGCCAGCCCGAGAAGGCCCCGCTCGCCTCCGGCTTGGATCCGGTCCTCGAGGTCCAGGTACGGTTCGGGCTCTTGATCGGGGTCGTCCAGGACGAGCACGCGGCCGGGTTGCTCGAGCACGAACAGGCGATCGGACCCGTCGCCGGCGTGCGTGGCGAGCGTGGGCGTGTCCAACCCGTCCTGGATCTGGACGAGGTCGACGTCGAGGGGGGAGGGATCATCGTCTTGATCCTGGTCCTCGGGCGTGGTTGCGCATCCTGTATTCAGAAGCAGGGCGAGGATGAGGAGTGCGATAGCGCCTCGCGATGCGGGTTGCCAGTGGGTCCCGGGAGGTCCTTGGATGCGTGGGCCTCCCTTCTACTAGGCTAGGAGGATCTCTCGGTCTGACGCGGAGACCTTCTTCGATTTCCCGGCGCGCGCGGTCGAGACGAGACCGGCTTCCACGAGCTGTTTTAGGTCCCTGCTCACGCGGCTTTGATCTCGTTCGAGCGCGGAGGCGAGCGCCTTCACGCTCTCGAAGGGGCCGGATTCGCGGATCACGTGAAGCATCCGTATCCGTTCGTCGCTTAGGACGCCTTTGAGGATTTCAGGATCGAGAGGGACGACAACGAACCGTCGAGGGTAGCTTTCGGGATCCTCGGCAACACGTCGCGCGAGCTCGAACGCATGGCGGATGTTATCTTCAGGTTCTGATTGGGTCATTCAAGGGCCTCCTTCATTCTCCGTCTGTACGTCCGCCAGTTCGCAGTGAGATCCTCTTCGGCTCGGTCGAGGTCTGAGCCGTAGGCACGTTTCGGATTGCCTGGAGGTTCCAGCTCTTCGATTTGGTCCTCGGGCTCTCTCCAGAACCGGTGGATGTGGAGGTGGCCGTGTGCGGTGTCGTACCGTGCGACCTCCACCCAGCGCTCCCCGAAACGGGCGCGGTAGTTGGCGGTGAAGCTGCGAACGGTCCCGGCTTCCACGTCGATCGCGATGTCCACCCTGTCGTCGGGGGAGATGTAGTGCTCGAACTCCCTCTTTGTTGACACGTCACGTCATATGACTGTGTCAGTCATCCTTTATGAAGGTTCGGCAGGAAGAACCCCCTACTCCCGCACGCTTGCCGACCGAACACGCACCATTCAAACCCCCCGACCCGCATGCCGGCCTGATGGGTCGCCGAACCAAGATCCTGGCCACGCTTGGCCCCGCCAGCGAGGACGCGGACACCATCCACGCCATGGCCGAGGCCGGCCTCGACGCCGCCCGGCTCAACTTCAGCCACGGCACCCACCGAAGCCACGCGCGCCTGGCCGAACGCATCCGCGAAGCCGCCGACGAGATCGGCCATCCCATCAGCATCGTGCAAGACCTGCAAGGCACCAAGATCCGCCTTCGCGAGATCCAAGGAGACCAGATCACGCTCACCACCGGGGACGAGCTCACCCTCGACGCCAGCGACGAGACAGGCACCGCAGAACACCTGACGGTCGACGACCAACGGTTGCTCGACGCGCTCCAGGAAGGCAAAAGCATCCTCCTCGGCGACGGGGAGGTCGAACTCGAGGTCCTCGAAGCCCACCCCGAGAAGGCCCGCGTGCGCGTCACCAACGGGGGCCCCGTCTCGACCGGGAAGGGCATCACCGCGCCCGGCATCGATCTCCCAGGCGGCCTTACAGAGAAGGACCAGGAGGATCTGATGGCGGGGCGCAAGATCGGGGTCGACTATGTGGCCGCCAGCTTCGTGGCCCGCGCCGCGGACGTGGCGGACGTGAAAGAGTTCCTGGCGGCGCGCGGCGAGACCACGCCCGTGCTCGCGAAGATCGAGCGCCGCTCGGCCGTGGAGAACATCGAGCGCATCGCGGACGTCAGCGACGGCGTCATGGTCGCCCGCGGGGATCTGGGCATCGCGTTGCCGCCGGAAGCGGTGCCGGTGGCGCAGAAACGGATCCTTCGCACGTGCCAGCGCAAGGGCGTGGTGAGCATCACGGCCACGCAGATGCTGGGCAGCATGGTGGACGCGAACCGGCCCACGCGCGCGGAGACGAGCGACGTGGCCAACGCGATCCTGGACGGGAGCCAGGTCGTGATGCTAAGCGGCGAGACCGCGATCGGGGTGGACCCGCCCAACGCGGTGGAGACGATGGCGCGCATCGCGGCGGAGACCGAGGACGCGATCCGGCGGGGCGAGATCGAGTTGGACGATCCGCACGCGGCTCGACCGGATGGGTCCCGGGGGGATGCCATCGCGCGCGCGGCGGCCGTGTTGGCGGACGAGCTGGAGGCGCAGGCGATCGTGTCGTTGACGTCGTCGGGGACGACGGCGCGGCGCGTGGCCAAGTTCCGCCCGGGCGTGCCCGTGATCGGGGCCACGGCGAACGAGGCGACGTTGTCGCGGTTGGCGATGGTGTGGGGCGTGATCCCGTTCCGCGTGCCGGAGCCGGATTCGTTGGACATGGCCGTGTGGATCGCAGAGGACGCGGCCAAGGCGGCGTTGGACGTGAAGCCGGGGGACTCGATCGTGCTCACGGCGGGCGAGCTGGGCGTGCCGGGCACCACGAACCTGGTCCGCGTGGCCACGGTACGCTGAAACCCCCCAGGGAACCATTGTAGGAGGGTTAGAGGCCTTCCGAGGGGGTTGCGTCCGGTTGCGCAAAACCCTTGTGCATCGAGATGCCTGCTCTAGGTAGGAGTACCCATGGGAATGCTGTACGTGGAGTGCAAGGGGTGCGACCACGCGTTCCCGACGGGGATCAGCGTGGGCTTCGCGGGGAGGCCCGTGCTGGGGGCGCACGAGTACACATGCCCCGAGTGCGGGCACCTGGACACGTACGAGGGGGAGGACTACTTCGAGCAGGAAGAGGAGACGACGACCTCGTGAGCTGACCGTTACAATTATAGGCTTTCGTAACGGAATAGGTGTTGATGAAGACCGTCACGACACGGCTCCCCGATGACGATGAGGAGATGCTCTCTCGCGTGGAGGATGAACTGGGCGCCGATCGCTCTGAGGTTCTTCGCAGGCTAATCCGGAAAGGTTTGGATGACTGGAGCCGCGAGAAGGCCCTTGAGGAACTTCGCGCCCATAATGTGACGGTGCGAAAAGCAGCCGAGATAGCTGGGATCGAGACGGTCGAGATGCTCTCGCTCGCCTCCGAGGCGGGGATCGATATTGGGTACTCGCTGGAAGACCTTGAGCGGGATTTGGACCGCCTATGAAGGCCCTGGTAGACACTTCTGCTCTCATTCCCCTTGCGCGTGTTGGAGAGCTCGATCTCGTGAAGCTTGTCTTCGATCAGGTCCTAACCACGCGCCCGGTCGTCGAGGAGCTCCTCGTGGAAGGACAACCGGGGACGGCAGCCCTGAAGGACTTCGTCGACGATGTCAGGATTCGGGACGCTCCACCCGAGTCACCAAACGTCGCATCCCTCGAGGGGATCTCAGCGACGGATGCCTCGGTGGTGCTTGCGGCCAATCAGGCCGGAAGCATCCTTCTCGCCAACGACAAGGCCCTTATCCAGGTCGCCCGCGCCCATGATGTCGACTGCTGGTGGGTGACGACGCTTCTCCTTGAGTGCACACAGCGAGGCCACCTCGATGCGGAAGAGGCCAAGGAGGTACTAGGAGGATTGGTCGACGCGGGCATGAACCTGCACCCGAGGATCCTCATCCACGTACAGAACAAGCTCGAAGATGTCTAACGTTCTCCGTAGAGGGCCAAGGAGTACCCTCGAAAGCGTCAGGGCCTTGTCCATTGCATCATCCAGGCGCCCTCCTCGCTGAACAACACCGGCTTCTTCTTCACGCTGTGCGCCAGGCGCACAAGCCGGGCGATCTCCCGGAACGTGAACGAGGCGCCCGGCCCGAACGCCTGCGCCAAGAACGGTGCATGCGCCGTGCCCGGCGGGTCCTGGTAGACCCGGTAGTGCACCCCGTACTTGAACCCCGTTTTCGGGACCAAGCCCCGCTCGCGAAGCCACGCGTACGCCCCGAACGCGGCCCGCGCATCCCGCCCGCCGGCCCGCTGCTCGATCTCCTCCTCCCCCACCGCGTCCCCGGTGGCATCCACCACGAGGGCCCCGTGCCGGGCCAAATGCCAGGCCTCCGCCAGCGAGCAGAACACGGTGCCCCCCACCTCGTGCCCGTACCCCGCCTTCCCCAACCCCTCCTGCTCCTCCAAGACGGCCCTATCGCGCAGCACGCGCACCCGCGCGTCCTCGCCCGCATTTTCGGCCGCGTCTTGAACGTTCCCCGTGACGGTGGCCAGGTCGGCCTCGTAGTACGTCACATCGCTTTCCTCGTCCACGACGCCGTACACGAGCCCCCGGCCCAGCCCGTGCGAGCGCGCGATGCGGGAAAGCATGGCCTCAGGCGTGGCCCGGGAGGCCTCGCTTCGCGGGCACAGCACGCGGGAGGGGTTCTGCCCGGGCGGGGAGGCCCCGCGCGCCCACGCGGCCAGCTCCTCCTCGCCCTCCTTGATCACGTACCCCCTGGACCGGTACTCACGGTACACCAAGAACGCGGTCTCGAACGCCGCATCCCGCCGGGAGCCCTCCCGGATCAGCCCGCTGGCCGAGACCGGATCCCCCTCGGGCGTCGAGACGTCCAGGCGGTCCTCCTCGACGAGGTACGCGGCCTCGTGCAACCCCAACACGAGATCCGGCCCGTCCCGGTGCCCGTACGCGCCGCGCTGGTGCAACCGGTCCGCATCGCGCTCGTCCCCGATGCGCACCGCGTCGTCCTCGAGCACGCCCGCCGCGCGCGCCACGACGTCACGCCTCCTTCGCGTGGCGCACGATGCCCTCGAACAAGGCCAACCCGTCCCCGGGCCCCTCGGGGTCCCGGCCACGCGTCCAGTCCGGGTGCTGGAAGCCCCATACGGCCCGGTCCGGGTGCGGCATCAAGCCCAGCACGGTGCCGCTCTCGTCCGTGATGCCGGCCACCGCGCCCGGGCTCCCGTTCGGGTTCCACGGGTACGCCGGGTCCTCGTCCCCGTCCGGGCCCACGTAACGCAGCGCGATCTGCTCGGTCTCGTCGAGCGCGTCCACGCTCAACCCGGGACCCGGAAGAAACCGCCCCTCGGCGTGCGCGCTGGGGAACATCACGGGCCCCTGCCCGTCGTACGCGTCCAAGAACGGGCACCGGGAGTCCTCGATGTCGAGCAGCGAGGGCCGGCACTCGTACCGGTTGCGCTCGTTCATCGTCAACGCGGCCCGGGGAGCGGCGGTCCCGTTCTGGCCCGGCAAAAGGCCCAGCTCGACGAGCACCTGGAACCCGTTGCAGATGCCTAAGATCGGGCGACGGTCCTCGTGGAAGGCCTCCAGCGCGTCGCCGGCCTGCGCGTCCAAGCGGGCGGCGAAGATGGCGCCCGCGCGCACGTAATCGCCCGCGCTGAACCCGCCCGGCAGCGCGAGCACATCGTAGTCCAACAGGTCCACGCGCAGCCGGGAAGGCACGGCGTCGGTGAGCTGCTTGATGTGCACGTACTCGGCGCGAGCGTCGGCGGCTTCGAAGGCGCGCTTGACGTCCTGCTCGTTGTTCGTGCCCTCCATGCGGAGCACGGCCACGCGCGTCACGAGGCATCCCCCCCAAGGTGCCGGACAAGGCCCCCGTGCCAGGCATCGCGCGCCGTGTCCATGTCCAGCGCGGCCAGGGTCTCGTCCTCGTGCGTGAACGTGAACCGGTCCCCATCGGTGGACCCGATGCGGGCCGCCGGCACGCCCTCGTCCTCGAGGCGGCGTACGAGATCGCTCGCATCGCGCGTCTCGATCACCCATCGCGTGGGGGACTCGGCGAACAAGCCCGCCAAGGGGCTCTCGTGCACGGGGCTCGTGTCGACCGTGAACCCCGTCTGGCCAGCCAGGCCCATCTCGACGAGCGCGGCCGCCAGGCCGCCCTCGCTGGGGTCGTGCACGGCCGTGGCCCGGCCCTCGCGCACGAGGCGGCCGATGGCGGGCGCGGCGCGGGCCAGCGCGTCAAGGTCCACGGTGGGGACGCGGCCGTGGCCGCCTTGTTGGCGCGCGTACGCGCTTGCGGCCATGGCGCTGGTGGTCTCGCCGGCGAGCACGAGCTCGCCGCCTTTGAGATCGCTGGAGACGACGTCTCGCACGTCGTCGACGAGGCCCACGCCCAACAGCGAGGGCGTGGCGGGCACGGCGCCGGCGTGGCTTTCGTTGTACAGGGAGACGTTCCCGCTGGCGAAGGGGACCTCGAGCGCGCGGGCGGCCTCGCCGAGGGCTTGGGCGCTTTGTTCGAAGCGCCACATGCCTTCGGGCTTCTCGGGGTTGGGGAAGTTCAGGCAGTCGGCCAGCGCGTCGGGGCGGGCGCCCACGCAGACCAGGTTCCGGACGACCTCGTCCACGGCTCCCAGGGATCCTTGGTAGGGGTCCAGGGCGGTGATGGCGGGGTTGAGCCCGGCGGCCCAGGCTAGGCCCTTGTTGGAGTCGGCGAGGGGCTTGATGACGGTGGCGTCGGCGTGCCCGTCCGCGTTGAGGGTCCCGACCCAGGGTTCGAGGACGGTGCTGGCGCGGACGGTGTGATCGTACTGGCGAAGAAGCGGGGCGCGGCTGGCCACGTTCGCGTCCGCGAGCACGTTGACGAGGGCTTTGTCCCAGGCGCCGGGCGCCGCGGGCGGGGGGCCCCGTTCGGGTTGCGTGGGGGCGTGGCTGGGGCGTTCGACCTCGGGGCCTTCGTAGCAGAAGACGGGGTCGAGGTTGAAGATGACGTCCCCGTGCCAGCGCGCGGTCACGTCCGTGTCCTCGGTGGCTTCGCCCAGGGTGACGTGTTCGACGTCCCAGAGGTCCAGGACCTCGCGCACGGCGTCGGCGTTGTCGGGGGCTACGCTGATCATCATGCGCTCTTGGGATTCGCTGACCCAGATCTCCCAGGGGCGCATGCCGTCGGCTTTCAGGTGCACGTTGGCAAGCTCCAGGTCCGCGCCCACGCCGGCGGCTTGGCACATCTCGCCGACCGCGCAGGAGAGGCCGCCGCCTCCCAGGTCCTTCATGCCTTCCACGAGGTCCTGCTCGATGACCTCCAGGCACGCGTGAAGGAGGGGCTCTTTCGTGATGGGGTCGCCCAGTTGGACGGCGGGCACGTCCTGGTGGCTTTCCTCGCTGAGCTCCTTGCTGGCGAACGTGACCCCGTGGATCCCGTCGCGCCCGGTGCGGCCGCCGGCGAGGATCCAAAGCGATCCGGGCGGGCCCGAGCGGGAATGGGTCAGGTTGTCCTTCTTGCCCACGCCCAGGCAGCCGACGTTGACCAGGCAGTTCGTGGTGTAGTCCTCGTGGAAGTGCACGCTGCCGGCCAGGTTGGGGATGCCGACCCGGTTGCCGTAGTCGCGGATGCCGGCCACGACGCCCTCGGTCAAGTAGCGCGGGTGCTTGACGCCGTCGGGCAGATCGCGCTCGCTCAAGGTGGGCGGGCCGAAGTAGAGCATGTCGGCGAGAGCCATGGGTTGCGCGCCCATGCAGGCGATGTCGCGCAGGATCCCGCCCACGCCCGTTGCGGCGCCGCCGTAGGGTTCGACCGCGCTGGGGTGGTTGTGGCTTTCGATGCGCACGGCGTACACGTGCTCGTCGTCGAACTCGAGCACGCCCGCGTCCTCGCGCACGAGCACCTTGTCCTCCTCGATGCCGAACACGTGCTCGCGCAGCACCGGCTTGCTGGTCTTGTAGCAGCAGTGCTCGCTCCAGCCTTGCGCAAGCGCTTCGATCTCGATGAGGGTCGGGTTGCGGCCGTGCTGCTGGAAGCGGTCCTTGATGGCGGCCAGCTCCTCCACCGTGAACCCCCACCCGATGGCTTCGCTGGCCTCGTGCACCTTCTTGAGAGGCTCGTCGAGCAAGCGCACCTGCTGGACCTGGCCCTCCGGGTACGCGTCGGACGGGACGGTCTCGAGCACCCCGTCCGGGACGCTCATCGGGCCTCCACCTCGATCGAGTACTCGTTCACGACCGGGTTGGCAAGCAGCCGGGAGCACATCTGTTCGGCGCGCGCTCGCGCCTCGTCCGCATCGCTCGCGTCAAGCTCGATGTTGAACACCCTGGCCGAGTGCACGCGGTCGACCTCGTCGAACCCGAGCAGGTTCAACGTCTTGCGCGTGTTCTCGCCCTCGGGGTCCGCGACGCCGTCCTTGAAGCCGACCTGGACCTCGGCGAGGTACATCACGCTCTCGAAGCCAGGCCCCGTATAAAGGCTTCGTGGCCAAGCGACCGTCCCTCCCGGGGCTGCCCTTCGAGGGTCGCAGAAAGTGGGGCCGCTCATCGAACAACTCAGACAGTAGGCCTAAACAGCCCGAACACATTCGGCCAACCGCGAAAGTGGAAGACCGGGCATCCGGAACCCCGCCCTCGGGTTGTCCCTTATTTCCGTCAATGCAGGGTCCTAAAGACGGGGGGAGCTCTCGGCCTAAGAGCATCCGTCGCAAGGGTGAAACCTACGACGAACTCCTGAACCGCTTGATCGACCATCGCCTAGAGACCGCAAGGGCATCGACTTCGAGCGCGTCGGCTGACCACGTCCCTTCGCGAGTGGAGCGCGACCGGGCCCTCGTCTTCCACGAGGGCCCGGCCCGTGAACCGAGCTCCGGTTCGTCACGCCGCGCTCGTCACGCGCCCACTGACGCCACGATGGGGCCAAGGTAGGGGACCGCGTGCTCGGCCACGAAGACCCTCTCACCTTCGTCGTAAACGCTCACCGACACGACGACCGGGTAGGCCTCCCCGTTCTCCAGGAACCAGGTTAGCCCATCGTCCAAGGGGCTAAACGGAGCAAGCACGCGGACATCCCCGCCAAGGAGCGATGCAATCTCCTCTTGACGATCCGGGGCGTACACGTACGAGGCCGAGACCACGACGCGGGAAGAGTTCCCCAACGACGCCTCAAGCCCGTTCTCAGTCCCGTTGACCCGGGAGGACTCCTCCGGCAACAACGGCACGTCCCCCCGAGGCACGAGATCACCCGCGGGCCCCAGGAACGCCCGGTTCACGCACGCGATGTTCTGCGAGTCTCCACCCTCAACCGTCACGTCCAAGCAGACCTGATCGTCCTCATCGCGTACCGTGACCGTAGCCACGTGCGGTCCAGCCAGGGGCACCTCAACCTCCGGCACATCGCGGAAGAACTCCTCCACGGCCGACGTGCGAACGCTCTCGGGCGCCGTCGCGTTGCCCTCCCCGACCTCCGTGGTGGCACTAACCCGGTACCAATACGTCTGATCGTCCTCAAGCCCGCCGTCGACGTACACCGTCTCGCCGGCACCGACCTGAGCGATCACGTCGAACGGTCCACCGCTCTCCGCGCTCCGGTAGATCGTGTAGTTCGTCACCGCCACCCCACCATCGTCCGCGGGGGGCTCCCAGTCGAGCGTCACGTTGCCCGGGCTTGGACCCGCCTCGGCGGATAGGTTCTCCGGCGGCGAGGGTAGCGTGTGCGTCGTCGCTTGAGCCTCCTCGCTCTGAGGCCCTTCCTCCACGTCGTTCGTGGCGGTGACCCTGTAGTGGTACATTGTGTTCTTCGTCAGCCCCTCGTCCACGAACGACGTCTCATCGCCGATCGTCTCCACAAGCGAGAACGTTCCACCGCTCTCCGTGCTTCGGTAGATCGTGTAGTTCGTGACCGGCAACCCGCCATCGTCCACGGGCGAATCCCACGACACCACGATCTCGCCCGCGCCCGAACCTGGGTCAGCCGCCACGTTCACCGGCGGCGACGGCGGCGCGTGCGTTGTCGCTTGGTCCTCCTCGCTTTGCGGCCCTTCTCCAGCGTCGTTGCTGGCCGACACCACGTAATGGTACGTCGCGTTGTCATCCAACCCCGCATCCGAGAACGACGGCACATCCCCAACCTCGCCCACGAGCGAGAACGTTCCACCGCTCTCCGTGCTCCGGTAGATCGTGTAGTTCGTGACCGGCAACCCGCCATCGTCCACCGGCGGATCCCACGACACCACGATCTCGCCCGCGCCCGAACCTGGGTCAGCCGCCACGTTC
>CAZOQA010000031.1:23873-26416 GCA_964581775.1 uncultured Thermoplasmatales archaeon
GACACCACGTAATGGTACGTCGCGTTGTCATCCAACCCCGCATCCGAGAACGACGACACATCCCCAACCTCGCCCGCCAGGCTATACGGACCGCCAGCGTCGTTTGAGCGGTAGACGGTGTAGGCGTTGGTCATGGGGTCGGCCCAGGCGTCTTGGCTCGGGGGGGTCCAGTTGAGCGTGATCTCGCCGGCTCCGGGCCCGGGCTCGGCACCGAGGGCCGTGGGTGCGGTGGGCGGGTGTGGGTGGTCGAGGGCTTGGCCGTCCGTATCGTCGCCCCAGCAGTGCGCCTCTCCGGTGGTCAACAGAGCGCAGGTGTGGGCGGCGCCAGCGGTGATGGCGGTGGCGTCGCCGCCGTTGTAGTCGCTGGCCTGGCCCTGGGTGTCGTCGCCCCAGCAGTGCACGTCTCCGGTGGTCAATAGGGCGCAGGTGTGCTTCCAGCCGGTGGTGATGGCGGTGGCGTCACTGCCGTTGTAGTCGCTGGCCTGACCGTTGGTGTTGTCCCCCCAGCAGTGCACGTCCCCCGTGGTCAACAAGGCGCAGGAATGGTCTCCCCCGGCGCTGGTGGCGAGCGCGTCCTCGCCATGGTAATCGTTGGCTTGGCCTTCGTCGTTCAAGCCCCAGCACGAGACGTTCCCGGATGCGTGCAGGGCGCAGGTGTGATCGTTGCCCGCGCTCACCTGCTCTACGGATCCCTCCCAGGTGGTCACGTCCTCGATGGCCCAATGATCGCAGCAGCTGCCGCTGTGATCCAGTTGGATCCAGCGTACGTGCGTCTGGTCCGTCTGGGCCTCGGCCGGGACGGGGACCTCGACGTGCGTCCAGGACCCGTAGTCGTTGTGGTCGAAGTACGCGAACTGCGTCCAGGACCCCCCGCCGTCGATGGAGTATTCCAACACCACATCCTCGCTGCTCGAATCGACAGCCTCGCATGGGTCGCTGCCGATCCCTGCCTTGATGTAGAACTCGATGACGCCACCGCCGAGGAAGCTCATGGGGTTCTGCGTGGCGACCGACCGGGTCCCGCTCCCCGCGAATCGAAGCGCAGAGGGCGAGGAGACGTACCCGCACCCGTCGTCCTCGCTCATGCCGCTGGTCTCCCACTTGCTCGCGTCGATCGACCCCGTGTTGAAACCATCCTCTAATAACACAGGACTCGCTTCCCCATCCGCGTCGTCCCCCCAACAATTCACTTGCCCCGTCTGCAGCACGGCGCACGTGTGATCCCAGCCCGCACTGACCTGCCGGGCCTTCCACGCGGAGACCTCCACGTCGTCGATGGCCCAGTTGTCCTGGCCATCGCCCGAGTGCGAGGGCTGCGACCAGCGCAGCAACGTGCTCGACGAATGCGCCGCTTGAGGCAGCGTGACGTTCACGCTCGTCCACGCATCGTACTCCCCGCCCGGGTCGAACGCGGAAAGCTCGCTCCACGAGGCGCCATCGTCGGTGCTGTACTCCAGCACGACGCCGTCCCCCGCGTCGACGTCCTGGCACGGGGATGCGCCCGTGCCCAAGCGGATCGAGAACGTCACCCACGCCCCGTTCGGGACGCTAACGCCCTCCGCGGTCGTCACGCGTCGGTCCCCGCTCCCGTCGAACCGCAACGCGGAGGAGGGGGACGTGTACCCGCACCCGTCGTCCTCCACGGCCCCGCTGGTCTCCCATGCGCCTGCGTCGATGGAGCCCGTGTTGAACGCGTCCGCGACGTGGTTGACCCGCTGGTCCTCGGTCTGCCCGGTCGCGTTCTTGCCCCAGCAGGTCACGTGACCGCCCTCAAGCAGCGCGCACGAGTGCGAGCCGCCCGCGGTCACGTCCACCGCGTCCCCTCCCCAGTAGTCCGCCGCCTGCCCGGAGGAGTCATCGCCCCAACAGTGCACGTTTCCCGTGTCGAGCACCGCGCACGAGTGCGCGCCCCCCACGGCCGCGCTCTCCCCGCTCACGGCGGCTCCCCCGCCAGCAATCAAGACCGCCAGGATCAGGACGGCGAGCAGGCCGCCCCCGGCGAGAAGACACGTTCGCTTGCTTGCCCCATCGTCGTCGTACGTTAAAGCGTCGGTCATGTTCGTACCTCGTTGGACCCATCGCAAGGCTTGGCCTGGATGACCTCGTCGGGGCGAGAGCGCCCCGTCGTACCCGTTCCGGTCCCCAAAGCCGCCTTTGCGAAGCGCAAGCAACCACTAGTACACCAGTACAAAAGTCTATCTCAGAATCGTGAAACGGCTGTGTCAAACCACGGAAGAGGACGACACGTAACGGACAAGACAACGTACATCCAGCAGCCGGGGGAGCTGACCCTGATCTTCCCGTCTGAGGAACTCGGCCGAGCCATTCGGCTTATCCAAGACCTGAGGTCCTCTCATGACGAGACGACGCGGGAGTGTGCCCGCAGCTCAGCCCGTCAACGCCTTCCCGAGCAGGGCCACATCGTCTACGTACCAGCCTCGGTACCCGTTGGCCTCCCCGTCGACCGTGTTCACGGTGTATCGGATCGTGAACTCCTCGCTGGCCCAGGAGGAGACGTCCAGGCGCTCGTGGTAGTAGGCAGC
>CAZOQA010000032.1:0-26183 GCA_964581775.1 uncultured Thermoplasmatales archaeon
TGCGCTCCGCGATGCCCCGGATCTGCCCCACCAGGAAGTTCACGGTCTTGTCCGAGACGTTGCCCCCGCTGCTGCTGACGGGCTCCGCGCTGCCGATCTGCGTGCCGGGGGCCATCCCGTTCGGGTGCCCCATCAGGAAGATGAACGTGCCTGCCGACTGCGAGATCGCCCCCCGCGGCCCCACCCACGTGAGCACGGGCACGTCCGCCCGCTCGACCGTTTGCCGGATGTCCAAGGTGGCATCCACCAAACCCCCCGGCGTATCGAGCACGATGACCAGGGGCGCTCCTCGGGCCTCGGCCTCCTCGACGGCTTCCTCGACGTGGATCGAGGTGCCGCGCGTCACGGTGCCCTCGATCTCCATGGCCACGACCTCGGACCGCTCGGTGGTTTGAGCGACCACGCTCGCCGTGGGGACCACGAGCACCAGCGCGACAAGGACAGGGACGAGGACCCGGTTCACGCGGCTCCAAGGTCACGTCGGGGGTTTGAATCTAGCCATCCACCGACGCACGCCCCCGATGCACGCGACGGGCGCGTCGAAGCAAACCGAACAACGTATGTACGCGCGAACCTCAACGGGGCCCGGTGATGGGATGCCCGTGGATCTTCTCTGGTTGACCGTTGGGTTCCTCGTCGGCGTCGCCGCCACGGCGTTCGCCCTAGAGGTCGCCTTCCGGCGCGTGCGCAACGACGAACGAGCCTCGCTCAAGAAGGACTGGTCCTTGTACGAGCTGGACGGCGACGAGGGCGCGCCCAGCATCGTGACCACGAGCCTCGAGAACGTGGACGTGCCCTCCCGCAGCAAGGTGCTCGTTGCACCCGGCGCCCGCCTGCCCGAGAAGATCGCGAAGACGTGCGAGATCCGCGTGCACGAGGACGCGGAAGGCAACTTCGCCATCGGCAACGGGAAAGCCGTGCTCTGCACGGGCCCCGTGGAGGCCGGCACGCTGGCCCTCGAGACCGTGCACCCCGCTCTCGTGTCCCGCCTGGAGCGCTCCTTCGAGAGCCTCTGGATGCAAGCCAGCCCGTACACGCGAGAGGTGCAACCCAGCGAGATCCAGGACAACGAAGGAAGCCTCGTCGAGGTCGAAGGCCGCGTGGACGAGGTCCTCACAAGCGGCGACAAGTCCCTGGTCCGGTTGAGCACGGAGGACGCGCCCGGCCGCGGGAACGTGCTCGTGCCCAGCAACCTGCCCATCGACGAGAGTAAAGCCTACCGGTTCAGCGGCCACGTCGTCACGGAAGGAGGGCGAACCGCGCTCAAGGCCGAGCACGTGCAAGAGATCCGCCTCACCGCCGCGTGACACGCCCCGCAGGCACCGGAACGTTTGTCCCCCCACCGACGGCTAGGCGCCCGTGAGCCTGACCGTCCAAGGGGCCACGCTTCTCGACCCCGCCCCCCAAGGCACGCGCCGCCTCGAAGGCGCCACCGTCCGCATCGAGGACGGCCGCATCGAGGAGATTGGGGACCGCGTGCCCGAAGCCGACCGGACCCTCGACGGGTCCAAATGCCTTCTCGTCCCCGGGTTCGTGAACGCGCACACGCACGCCGCGATGACGCTCCTGCGCGGCTACGCCGAAGACCTGCCCCTCCACGAATGGCTCCACGACCGCATCTGGCCCGCCGAAGCCCACCTCACCCCCGACGCCGTGCACACCGGCACCCTGCTTGGCATCGCAGAGATGCTCGCCAACGGCGTCACCGCGTTCGCGGACATGTACCTCTTCCCCGACCGCGTCGCGCAAGCCGCCCACGACGCCGGCATCCGCTGCCTGGCCGGAGCCAGCATCGTGGACGCCGACACCCCCGAAGGCCCCGGCGACGAAGCCCTCGACCGGGCCCACGCGTTCCTCAAGGACCACCCCCCCGACCACGACAACGTCCGAGGAAGCATCGCGCCCCACAGCGCGTACGCCTGCAGCGGCAACACGCTCGAATCCGCAGGTCGCCTCGCCCACGAGCACGACGCCAAGCTCCAGATCCACGCCCACGAGACCCGACGCGAAGTCTACAGCGTGCACGACGAGACCGGACGCCGGCCGCTCGAGCAGATCGACGAGCGCGGATGCCTCACGCAGGACACGATCATCGCGCACGGCGGATGGATGACCAAACAAGAAGCCAGCCGCCTGACCGATTCAGGCGCTTGCCTGGCCCACTGCCCCACCGCGAACATGAAACTCGCCACCGGCGCCACGGCGCCCGTGCCCGAGGTGCACGAGCGCGGGGGGCGCGTGGTAATCGGCACGGACGGGCCGGCGAGCAACAACCGCATCGACCCGCTCGAGGATGCTCGCATGGCGGCGCTGGTGCAGAAGAACCACCGGTGGGATGCGGGCCTTCTGCCTGCGCACGAGGTGTTCGCGATGGCCACGCACGTGGGAGCCAAGGCCCTCGGGTTCAAGGAGGCAGGGCGCGTGCAGGAGGGGGCGTGGGCGGATCTGGCTTTGGTGAGCCTGGATCGGCCGGGCCTTGCCCCGGTGCACGACCCGGTCACGCAATTGGTGCACGCGGCTGGGGGGGGCGACGTGGTTGCGACGGTCGTGGACGGGCGCGTGGTGTACGAGGGGGGCCAGTGGCCGACGATGGATGTGGAGAAGGTGATGGCGGAGGCGGGGCGTCATGCTCGAGAGCTTGCTGAGGAGGCAAGCGAGGCGTAGGTGGGGGCGTCACTGGAGCGGGGGGAACTTGGCGAACCGGGCGAGTTCGAGCGCGCGGTCTTCGATGTCGTCTCGTGTGGCGTCGAAGAGGGCGCGGGGGCCGAAGTCCTCGATCACGAGGCTTGCGGCGGCGGTCCCGTAGACGGCGGCTTTCCGGAGGGCCCGGTGGGTGAGGGTCTTCTCGGCGGCGAGCGTGCCCATGAAGCCGCCGGCGAAGGCGTCCCCGGCGCCGGTGGGGTCGGCGACGTCGGCGTGGAGGAACGCGGGCGCGGCGAACCAGTCGTCTTGGTGGGCGAGCACGCTTCCGTGTTCGCCTTTCTTGACGGTGACCACGTCGGGGCCCAGCGCGTCGATGCGGCGCATGGCTTCGACGAGGCTGGGCGTATCGGCGAGTTCGCGGGCTTCCTCGTCGTTGATGAGCAGCGCGTCCACGTTCGCGAGCACGTCCCGTAGGGCGTGGGGGGTGTTCTCGATCCAGTAGTTCATGGTGTCGGCGGCGACGAGCGCGTCCCCGGTGAGCTGGTCGAGGACGTCTTGTTGGAGGGTGGGATCGATGTTGGCGAGGAAGGCAAGGGGGGCGTCTTGCGCATCGTCGGGGACGGTGGGTTGGAAGGCTTCCAGCGCGTTGAGGTCCGTGGCGTGCGTGGTGCGCGTGTTCATGTCGTAGTGGTATTCGCCTTCCCAGTGGAACGTGGCTTCGTCTTCGAGCACGTCGACGCCGTCTAGGTCGACGCCGCGCTTGCGCAGTGGGTCTAGCTGGTCGGTGTCGAAGTCGCCGCCGACGATGCTGACGAGGTGCACGTCGGTGAACAGGCTCGCGGAGGCGCTGAAGTACAGCGCGCTTCCGCCGAGGGCTTTGTCGATCTCGTCGAAGGGGGTCTTGACGGTGTCGTACGCGACGGTGCCGACGACGAGCACGGGGTCCGTGGCCATCTGGTTGTGCAGTGCGTTTCCTTTGTAAACCCCTTCTTGCGTGGGGCCGGCTGGCGTGCTCGGTGGCGCGTCACCCGTAGGAGCAGGCCCACCCGTCTTCGAAGGAGAACGTCTGCTGGGCCTCGTACTGGATCGTTGCGGAGAGAGCGGCCTCTTGTTCGAGCGCGACACCGGGGGCGTCGTTGGGCAGATCCACGACGATCGTGACGTCGTCGTCGCTGGAGAGGCTCGCGGGCTCGAGATCCACCGTGAGGGGGGAGGCGCTGACGGCTTCCGTGAGCGGGGTGCCCGAGGTGAAGACCCGCGTTCGCAGCTCCTCTGCGGCGGGGGTGCTTGGCTCCCAGGCCACCTCGATGGTCCCGTCGAGGATCTCCAGGCCGTCATGGCCGTCCTCGAGGGCCTTCAGGCAGTTCTCGCCGTTGACCCAACTCAACGTCGTCGTCTCGACCTGGGTCAAGGAGAGCGTCGCGTTCTGGTGGAGGGTGTGGGTCACGGTCTGGCTTGGTTCTTGCTCGTCCGGGGCTTGGTCCTGGTGTTCTCCCGGGTCTTGGGCGGTTTCTTCGAGTGCTTCGCCGGGGGCCCCGATGCACCCGGCGGAGAGGAGCACGAAGCTAACGAGAAGGAAAACCCTCCAAGCCATGCGCATCGGAGGCTCTCGTGTGTTGATAAGGTTTCGTACCCTGGTCAGGGATCCCAGCGCCAGCGGGTGACCCGCCACTGGCCTCTGTCGCGGTTCCAGGTGCTCTCTGCTTGGTCTACGTGGATGCGTTTCTGGAAGGCAGGCGCGTCGAGGACGACGGTCTCGTATTCGCCTCCTTCCCCGATGGGGTGGACGCCGTAGCGCTCGTTCAGCTGGAGAAGCTCGTCGCGGGCGTCGAGGTCGAAGCGGCGGCCGAGCCAGGTTTCGTCCATGCCGTCCGCGGAGACGGCGCTGAAGCGGACCTCCCAGGCGTCGTGCACGAGCTCGTCGAGGATCCGTTCGGGGGGTTTGTGCCAGAGGGGCGTGTGCGTTTTGAGGTCGTGCTGGTGCGCGGCGTGCTCGATGCGGGTGCGTTGGTACTCGCTGGCGACGGCGCCGGTCACGATCGTCTCGGCCCCGGCCTTGCGGGCGTTCTGGAAGGCTTCGTGGAGGGCTTCGAGCTCGATCTCTTGGCCTTGGGGGGCTTCGACGTGAATCTCCTTGAGTCCCAATGCGTGGACCTGGGCGCGGGCCAGGTGCAGGTTGGGCAGGTGGAACATGTGGCTGTCGTCGCCCTGGGGCGTGATCACGATGCCGGCGGCGGGGTCGAAGCCGTGCTCGAGGGCCAGGTGGTGGGCCAGCGTGGAGTCTTTGCCCCCGGAGATGAGCGTGGCGAACCGCACGCGGGGGCATCGCGTCGGTCGTGGTCAAGGCTTCGCTCGCGGGTCGGCGGTGACGTTATCAGGGTCGCGGTCGTGGGGGGTCGTGATGGAGTTCGATGGCGTCAAGACGGGCGTCGCGTTCGTGGCCTTGATCCTGGTCGGGACGCTTGGCATGCTTCCGTTGCCGATGACGCGGGAGACGATCTTCATGATGGTCCTCCCGTCCATGGTCGTGTTCGGGTTGGTGATGCTGTGGTTGGGCATCAAGCACGGCGAGCATCGGGCCTCGCGGTGACGGGTCAGGGTTGATCGTCGAGTTCGTCCCGCGTGGTGGGCCAGGGGGCGTCGTCGTCGCTTGCGGGTCCCCAGGGGAACATGCGCGTGTCTCGGAGCACGGGTCGTTTCCTTCGGGACAGCTCGACCTCGTCCAAGTCCAGCGTGGCCTCGACGATGGCTTCCTCCCGCACGGGGGCTTGCGCGATCTTCTCCCCGAGGGGGGAGAAGGCCATCGAGCCTCCGGCGAAGGTGAGGTGGTCTTGGACGCCGGTGAGGTTGCAGTACAAAACGAAGCTGGTGGTCTCGAGCGCGCGGGCGGGGAGGACGGCTTCGAAGTACTCGCGGCTGGTGATGGGGCCCGCGCTGATGGTCGCGATCACGTCCGCGCCGCGCAGCGCCAGGTCCTTGGTGATCTCGGGGAAGAACAGATCGTAGCAGATGGCCACGCCGAGCGTGGTCCCGTCGGGAAGCTCAGTGACGAGGCCGCGTTTGCCGGGGGTGAAGAACAGGCCCTCTTCGAACACGTTGAACGTGGGCAGGTGCACCTTGTCGTAGGCGTGCACGTCGCCCTGGCTGGTGACCAGGAAGGCGGCGTTGTGCGTGGCTTGACCGTCGCCTTCGCGCGGGGCGCCCACGAGCACGTTCGTGTCGTGCTGGGTGGCCTTCGCGGCAAGCTCCTGGAGGGTGGCATCGTCGGGGCCCAACGCGAGCTCGTGGTGCAGATCGCGCGCGTTGTACCCGGTCAGGAACAGCTCGGGGAAGAGCACGAGATCGTTCGTGGGCCCGTGCTCGTCCAAATCCTGGAGGGCTTGGGCGAGGTTGGGTTTGATCTCGCCCACGGTCGAGGCGCGCTGGCAAAGGGCGATGTCCATCGGTCCCGTTTAGCTGCCGGTGGGACTTGAGGGTTCCCCTGGACCGTAACGCCTACCGGGGGGAGGGGGGCTTGCGGGTCGTGACGCGTTCCAAGCTTCACCCGTGGCTTGCCTTCGATGTCGAGGAGGCCCGGGACGTGGTGACGAGGTTCTTGTCCGAGCACAGGCAGAAGGCGGACAAGGAAGGCTACGTGGTGGGGCTCTCGGGGGGTTTGGACTCGGCCACGAGCGCAGCGATGGCCGCTGAAGCGGTGGGGACCGACCGGATCAAGGCCGTGTACATGCCGGGCCCCGCCAGCTCTGAGGAGGATTTCGAACACGCCGAGATCGTGGCCTCCGGGTTCGGGTTCGAGCTTCAGACGGTCCCCATCGGGGAGGGCGCCAGCGCGGTGGCGGACGCGATCGGCGTCGACCTGGACCGGCACGCGGTGGGGAACGTGAAAGCGCGCGTGCGCATGGTTGCTTTGTACGCGCTCGCCGAGGCCCACGATGCCCTCGTGCTGGGCACGGGGAACAAGAGCGAGCTGTTGACCGGGTACTTCACCAAGCACGGGGACGGAGCCGCGGACGTCGTCCCCCTGGGGGACGTCTACAAGATGCAGGTCCGCCGGGTCGCGCGGGAGCTGGACGTGCCCGAAGAGATCCTTCAACGCGCCCCCTCGGCGGGCCTGTGGGCCGGGCAAACCGACGAGGAGGAGCTAGGCCTTGGGTACGATGTGCTCGACGTCGTCCTCGCCGGGATCGAGCAGCAGTTCGACGAGGGCAAGATCGCCGAGCAGGCCCGCGTGGAAACCGACGAGGTCCACCGCGTCAAGCGCATGGTGCGCACCACCCAGCACAAGCGCAACCCCCCACCCGTGCCCAAGCTCGGCTGGCGCACCGTCGGCGTGGACTGGCGCGAACCCACCTCCCCCTGACCCCCCATCAGCCCCCGCTGGCCGCTGAGGATCCCGCCTCCAGGGAGTGCCCCTGCGGGCACCGCAGGCCCAGCCCATCCCGCTCCAGCGACGCCTCGCACACCGGGCAGGCCGCATCCTCGGCCAGCACGTCCAACCACGCGCTGGCCACATCCTCCTCCCCCGGCTCAAGCTCCTCCAAGCGCTCCACGGCCTCCTCCCCGCGCCGCGAGCTGGGCAACGAGCGCAACGTGCCCACGTCAAGCTGCTCGGCGCCAGCATCCTCGAGGGCGCTAAGCGGCAACAGGCCGATCGCCATACCCGCCAGGAACCCCCCGAAGTGACCGTACCAGGCGACGCCCGTGCTCAGGAAGATCAACGCTACGTTGAAGGCCAGGAAGATGAACAAAACGATCATCGAGGGCAGCCAGATCACGAGGATTATGGGGATGGGCAGCTTGTCCTGCGGGTGACGCACCGCGAACGCGGTCAAGACCGCGAAGATCGCACCGCTTGCCCCCACCATGCCCGTCTCAGGCGACGGGAGCGAGATGCCTGTCCCAGGATCGCCCCCATAGGCCAAGGCTGCGCCCGTGCCCGCAGCCACGACCGCGCCCGCCGCGTAGATGGCCAAAAACCACCACGGGCCCACCCGGTCCTCGAGCGCCGGGCCCGCGGTGAGCAGGATGAACAGGTTCCCGATGATGTGGATCAACCCCCCGTGCAGGAACGCGTACGTGACGATTGTCCACCACTCGCCCTCTAGGAAGCCCGCCGGCGTGAACACCAGCTCGGAGAGCCCCCGAGGCGCGACGAACTGCAACCCGAACAGAACCAGGCACGAGACGCCCAGCAGGTACGCTCGGGGCCAGTCCGAGAACACGAGCACCGCGAGGGTGCCGACGATGAGGACGAACCCGACAAGCGAAAGAGGATCGCCGGGGAGCACGCTCACAGAGCCCCGACCTGGGAAGGGTGATAAAAAGGCTCTCGCGCGGGACCCGGCGCCTTCGGACTGCACATGTTTAACCGGGTGAGCAGGTTGCGGGCTCCGTGAAAGCCACCGCGACCGCGCACCCCATCCAGGGCCTGGTCAAGTACCACGGGTTGGCCGACTTCGAGACGCGCGAGCCGCTTCACAGCTCCATCAGCGCGTGCGTGGCCCCGCTCGAGACGCGCACCACCGTCGAGACCGGGCACGACGAAGACCGCGTGACGATTGACGGGGTCGACGTCGAGGGTCGAGCCCTCGAACGAGCCGCGGTCGTGCTGGATGCCGTGCGGGAGGAAGCCGACGAGGAGGGCGGTGTGCGCGTGGTGTCCACGTCGTCGTTCCCTCAGGGGGTCGGTTTGGGCTCCAGCAGCAGCGGGTTCGCCGCGTTGGCCATGGCTGCGCAGGCCGCGTTCGGGTTGGATCTTCCGCTTGAGCGTGTGAGCAAGATCGCGCAGCTGGGGGCGGGGTCGGCCACGCGCGCGGTGCAAGGGGGGATCGCGGAGTGGCATCTGGGCGAGGGGGCGTCCACGGCTCGCCAGCTGGCGGGCCCGGAGCGGTTGGATTGGCCAGTCGTGATGGCGTTGGTGGACCACGAGGAGGTCACCGAGGACGTTCACCGGGACGTGATGGCTTCGCCGCTTTTGGAGGCCAGGTGCGCGTACGTGGAGGGGGCGTTGGAGGCCATGCGTGGGGCGGTCCGCGAGGGGCAGCGTGAGCGCGTGTTCGAGCTGGCCGAGCGGGATACGTTGAACTTGCACGCGGTCACGATGACGGGGGACCGGGGGCGGATCGCGTGGCGGCCGGCCACCGTGGCGGTGATGCACACGGTGTGGGAGCTCAGGGATGAGGGGGTGCCGGCGTTTTTCAGCATCGATACGGGCGCGACCGCGTACGTGAACACGCTTCCTGGCTTTCAGGACCGCGTGGCGGAGCGCTTGGTGGGCATCCCGGGCGTGGCGAAGGTGCTCCGGGGCAGCGTGGGGGGGCCGGCGCGCTTGTCGGATGAGCATTTGTTCTAGGCGCCCGCAGCGGTGTGGGGAACCCAACGTCCTTGGCGCATTAGCGGTGTAGGGGGCGTGATGACCTCCCACGAGATCTTCACGGACGCGTGGGCCGAGGCCTACAAGGACGCCTTGAACAAGAATGAGGCCTACGCGGAGGCTGGCTCGGATTGGGAGGGTCCAATGGCGTTCTTGGTGCGCGCGGATCCTGCGCATGGCTTGCCGGAGCCTCGAGCCGTGGTGTTGGACCTTGAGCATGGCACGTGCCATGAGGCGTTCTCCTCCAGCGAGAAGGAGGCGAGGGAGGCGGCCGATTACGTGATCGAGGGCTCCCGCAACGTGTGGTTGGACGTGCTGGACGGGAAGCTGCAACCGTTGAAGGCATTGATGTTCGGGAAGCTCAAGCTCAAGAAGGGCAAGATGCGGGACCTTCTCCCGTACACGAAAGCGGCCAAGGAGATGGTGGAGAGCGCCCGGGAGGTGCCAACGGAACGATGAGGGCGATCGCTTTCCAGGGTCCCGGCGAGGTCACGGTCGAGGACGTGCCGGAGCCCGAGATCATCGAACCCACAGACGTGATCGTGGACACGGAGATCAGCGGGTTGTGCGGGTCGGATCTGCACATCTACCACGGGGACACGGCCGGCGTGGAGCCCGGCGACACGATCGGGCACGAGCTTGTGGGCACCGTCCGCGAGGTGGGGGAGGCCGTCACGCACGTGGAGGAGGGCGACCGGGTCGTGGCGAGCTTCCAGGCCCCCTGCGGGCGGTGCGGGGCATGCCAGCGCGAGGCGTACAACGGGTGCCAGGACCTGATGGTGTTCGGGCACGGGCTCGCGTTCGGGTCCCTGAACGGGGCGCAAGCCGAGCGCGTGCGCGTGCCTCGGGCGGGGTTGACGCTTCGGCGCGTCCCGGAGGGGGTCTCCAGCGAAGAGGCGTTGTTCGCGGGGGACGTGCTCGCGGCGGCGTACACGGGCGTTCGGCCGTGGCTCGAGCCGGGCCAGGACGTGGCCATCGTGGGCGCGGGCCCCGTGGGGCTTCTCGCGTTGGAGGCGGCCCGCGTGTTGGGCGCGGCGCGCACGTTCGCGGTGGAGCTGGACCCCGAGCGGGCCAGCATCGCGCGCGAGCGCGGTCACGAGGCGCCGGACCCGGACGAGCGGGACCCCGTCGCGGCGGTCCAGGAGGCCACCGTGGGTCAGGGCGCGCCGTTGGTCGTGGAGGCCGTCGGGGGCGAGGGGCAGGCGTTGGAGAGCGCGTTCGAGCTCGTGGCGCCGGGGGGACACGTGGCGGCGCTTGGCGTGCCCACGGCGTACTCGTTCGAGTACCCGTGGCTTCAGGCGTTCACGCAGGGCGTCACGTTCACGGCGACGCTTGCCAACGTGCCCAAGTGGATCGACGAGATCCTGGCGCTGCAAAGGGCGGGTCGCTTGGAGGCGTCGTGGATGATCAGCCACCGGATGGCGCTCAAGGAGGGCCCGGATGCGTACGACTTGTTCGACGAGCACGACGCGCTCAAGGTCGTGTTCGACGAGCTTTGACCTGGCCCCCCGGTAGCTTGAAAAGGGCGCACGCGTCTCGCCTTCGGCATGAAGCTCCTGCGGGAGGGCAAGGTCAAGGACGTTTACGAGATCGACGAGGACGAGCTGTTGTTCGAGTTCTCGAACCGCATCAGCGTCTTCGACAAGGTCATCCCCACGGACGTGCCCCGCAAGGGGGAGTCCCTGTGCCGGACGGCCGCGCACTGGTTCAACCGGGTCGAGGAGGAGGGGATCTGCCGCACGCACTTCTTGGAGATGCCCGCGCGAGAGCGCATGCGGGTCGAGCGCGTGCGCGTGATCCATGACTACGACCGCATCACGGAGGAGACCACGAACGTGCTCATCCCCTTGGAGGTCGTCTGCCGGCACCACGCGGCCGGGTCTCTGATGGACCGTGTCGAAGCCGGGAAGATCCAGCCCGAGGAGCTGGGGTTCCCGGAGGGTCACGAGGTCCAGGACGGGGAGCGGTTGCCCGAGCCGTTCGTGGAGTTCACCACGAAGCTCGAGGACGTGGATCGCAAGCTCACCGAGGACGAAGCGAAGGACATCTCGGGGCTGTCCGATGAGGAGCTTGAAGAGCTCAAGCGGACCGTGCTCGAGATCGATGCCCTCATCGAGGACGAGGTCGAGCCTCGCGGGCTCCTCCACGCGGACGGGAAAAAGGAGTTCGCGTGGGACGAGGACCGGGAGCTGATGATCGTGGACGCGTTCGGCACCGCGGACGAGGACCGCTTCTGGGACAAGCGCGCCTTCGAGGAACGCGGCGAGCGCGTGGAGATGTCCAAGGAGTTCGTGCGTCAACACTACCGGGAAACCGGGTACCACGACGAGCTGATGAAGGCCCGCCGCGCGGGAGAGCCCGAGCCGGAGATCCCGCCGCTCCCGGGGCCCGTCATCGAGGAGACCACCCGCATCTACGGGGAGCTGTTCGAGCTCATCACAGGCGAGGACTTCTAGACGCTACGCGTCCCCGCCCGCCCGGTCCGGTTCCTCCCCGTCGCGTAGAAACCGTACGCTCGGGGGGTGCGGGTTCACGCGGGTTAATCGCCGGACCCGTAGACGTCCACGTCGTCGGCGGGGTCTTCCTCGGGCGGAGCGGCCGGTTGCTCGCAGAGGTTGTCCTCGAACAGCGAGTACTCCTCGCACGCGGGGGCGTGGTAGAACATGCTGACCACGAGCCGGAACTCCTGCTGGATCGCGGCTCCGCCTGTGGGGACGCCTTGCCCGGTCAGGTCCGTGTTGGAGACGAACATGCGCACCTGGACGCCGCCGCCTTCCTCGATGTAGTTGCGGTTGCAGTAGGCTTCCTGGCTTGCGCTGATCGCGGATTCTGGCTCTTTCTCCCCGTCGCACACCGCGGTCGTGTTCTGGTCGACCTCCGCGAACCGTTCGCGGTCGGTGCGGACGATGAGCGGACTATCCCCGACGGCGCCTCCGAACTCTGTTTTCCCGTCGTTGGAGAGGCCTTCGGGTTCCACGCTCATCGAGTTGCGCTCGCCGAGCGGGTTGCTTGCGTCCCACTCGACCTCGGCGACCATCTGCCAGGCGTTCGGTTCGATGGCGAACGTGAACATGAACCGGTCGTTCGTCGTGTTGCCCCCGAAGGAGTTCGGGATGGCGCACACGGCGGCAGCGATGACGGGCGTCGCCACGCTGCACTCCACGAACCCGTGGAACTCGCGTTGTTGCATGTACGGGGTTTGGCTGGGTTCCTCCGTGAGGATCACGTCCACGCTCGTCACGTCGCCCGTGGGCACGTTCACCTCTTGCTCAGTGGAAAGGAACCCATCGGCCTCGAACACGAGCGTGTACGTGCCGGGCGTGACGTCGCTGAACGCGAAGGACCCGTCCGCCGCGGTCTCGGTGGACTCGCGAAGCTCGTCGATGGTGACGGTGGCCTCCGCGATGGCCTCGATGGCCGGGTTCGTGACCACGCCTTGGATCCCGCCGGTGTCCTCTGAGAACTGGGCTCGCTCTTGTTGGTCGATGTCGTCGCCGGAGTCGTCCCCGCCGATGCACCCGACCAGGGGGACGGTCAGCAAGAGCAGGGCGAGGATCCACGCACGGTCCATGGTCCCGGGTTCTCGTACCCCCTGATAAATGTCCTGGTACGAGCGTCCATCAGTCAGGCCTCGGAGACGCTGTACCCCTCGGGGGCGGCCTGGTTGTAGAACGCGGAGACGTAGTTCGTGAACGGTTGCTGAACCACCGCGCACCCGCCGCCTTCCTCGCTTGCGCACTGCCAAGCGGGGAACACGCGCGTTTGCAGCGGGTAGCCGTCCACGTCCCAGTTGTACCCGCAGTACGCGTCGTTGCCCTCTTCGCAGCTTTCACGGAAGTTCTCCTCGAGCGTGTCCCAGTCTTCGCGGTCGATGCGCTCTTGGATGGGGCTGGGGCCCTGCGTGCGGAAAACCGTGCCGATGCCATCGTTCGCGAAGCCCTCGACCTCCATGCGCGTGGTCATCCAGTCCGAGAACGCGTTCTCGGCCTCCCAAATCATCTCGTAGACGAGGGAGTCGAGCACGTGGTCCAGCTGGAAGGTGTGCGAGTACTTGTCGTTCGTCGCGTTCCCGCCGCCCCCGACCATCTCGAGCACGCTGTTGGGCGTCGCGCACGCGGCCAAGCCCAGGTAGAACTCGCGGACCTCCGGGACGCCTTCCGGGGGCTCGGGGGCTTGATCGGTGACGTTCCATCCGACCTCGAACCCGCACTCGAAGAAGCCCTCCAGTTCGTGCGTGGCCATGTAGGCTTCCTGGTCGGTGGCTTGGCTGAGCACGAAGTCTCGCACGGTCACGTCCCCGGCAACGATCTCCACTTCGCCCTCCGTGCCGTGGTACCCGTCGGCTTCCAGGCGGACCGTGTGGGTTCCCGGCTCGACCTCGCTGAACCCGTAGGAACCGTCGGCGGAGGACTCGGTGGAGCGCTCTTGGTCGACGAGCGTGACGGAGACCTCGCTAAGGGGTTGGACGGCTTCGTCCGTGATCACGCCCTCGAGGGCGCCGGCTTCGTCCGTGGCGTGGACGATGTCCCCGGTGCTTTGAAGCTCCTCGTCGCCGCCGAAGCCGAGGCATCCGGCCGTGACGAGCAAGAGCACGCCCAGGGAGACCAGCTGGGTCCCGGTTCTGGCCTTCATCTCGTACCCTGAGGGGAGAAGAGCACGGATAGGTGTTGCGGTGGACCGGGGAGTCAAGGAAGCGGGGGCTCCGTGATCAGCGAGAACCCGAACACGCGCCAGACGATCAGCAGCAAAGCCACCAGGAGGGCCGTCCAGAGCACGATCCCGATCGCGGTGGACCGGCGGGCCTTCTCGGCCTCCCAGTACTGGTGCGGGCGCACGCCCTGCACGAGGAACGTGACGACGCCTGCCAGGTTGATGCAGATCAGGTTCGTGACGGCCAGGAAGGCCGCGTAAAGGCCGTACCCGGGGTACCCGGCACCCGCGAGCATGCCGGCTGCTACGACGGGGGGCAAAAGGGCCACGGCCACCATCACGCCCACGAGCGCGGTGGAGATGCCCACGGTCAAGGAGAGCACGGCCGCGCCGCCCGCGGCGAGGGCCAAAGCGATGTCGGCAAGACCCACGGCCATGCGGCTTGTGATCTCCGCAGCCTCCAGCGGGTCCACGGGCAGCCAGTACCCAAGCCCAAGGGAGACGAGAAGCGACACCCCCACGCCGACGGTGGCGGCCCACAGGGACTCCCGGGCCAGTTTGAGATCGGCCAGCGTCGTGGAGAGGGCCAGCCCGACGTTGGGCCCGATGAGGGGAGCGATGACCATGGCGCCGACGATGACGACGGTGTTCTCCCCGATCATGCCCATGGCGGCCACGATCGTGGAAAGGACGATCAGGCCCACGTAGAAGCCCGTGGTCTGGCTCATCTCGAAGACGTCCTGGTAGAGCTCCGCGGTGCTCAGGCGCCCGGTCGCGGTTTGGGGGCCTGCTTTCGCGGGCTCCTCGAGGGCTTCGTCGTCCTCGTCGGCCTCCTCCGGCTCTGCACGGGCCGGGGCGGGGATGGCAGCCTCGACCGATGTCAGGATGACGTGCGCGTTCTCGACGTCCGAGAGGCGGGTCTCGAGCTGGCTCATGATGCCCTGTGTTTGACCGCCCATGACGAGGACGCTGGTTCGCACGGTCCCATCGGGCAGCTCCGTGCTCCACCGGGCTCGTGGGTCGTGGTCGTCCAGCACGGCATCCACGGCGCCCTGGGTTTGCCCGGGGACCATGATCTCGATCATGCGCAAGCTCACGGCGGGACCTCCGGGTCAGGCCGGGATCGGGGAATCGTCATTCGAGCCTCACGTCGAACAGGCGGGTGGCGTTCTTCCAGGCGACGGCTTCCTTGGCCGTATCGTCCAACGCAAGTTCCTCAAGGAAGCTCACGTAAGGCGCCATGCGGGCCAGCGGCCAGTCGCTCCCGTAGAGCAGCTGGCGCCCGGGGTCTCCCATGTAGCGGATCATGTCCTGGACCTGGTCGACGATGTGCTCCTCGAAGGGGTGGTCGGTCTCGGTGAGCACGAGCCCGGAGATGTCGGCGTACACGTTATCGTTCTTGTAGAGGACCTCCGCTGCGTCCTTGAGCCACGGGTTCCCCAGGTGGCACATGACGTAGTCCACGTTCCTATGTTCGACGGCGACCTCGTCGACGAGCAAGGGGTGGGCTTGTTTGACCTTGGCGTCCGCGTGGTAGGTGTCCCCGGTGTGGATGAGCACGGGGACCTGGTGCTTGGCGGCCATGCGGTGGATGGCTTCCAGGGATGCATCGTGGATGGCGTAGTCCTCGTAGCCGGGGTAGAGCTTGATGCCTTGGACCAGGTCCTCGCGGATGCGCTGTTCCATCTCGTACAGGTCCGTGTTCTCGTCCCCGAGCCATCGGATGCCTTCCACGACCGTGACGCGCGGGTCCTCGTCGAGCGTCTCGAGGACGTCTTCTGCGCGGGGTCGGTCGTTGGAAACCTTGTAGCTGGTGATGACGACGGCGTGGTCGACGTCGTTTTGGTCCATCTGGTCGAACAGGCGCTTGCATTGGGCCTCCGTGGGGGTGGGGTCCCCCTCGTGGTAGTTGTTCAGGTGAACGTGCGCGTCGACCAGGTGCCGGGTCAAGCAAGCGGCCTCCGGCCGGCCGCGGCGGCCTGCATGCTCGGGTCCGCGAGGTGGGGCATCGTGAAAGCCTATCGCTTGGGGGACTTATGAGGTCGTCGAAGCCCTGAGGTGGCTTGCCGCGTTGCGCGTTGGGCTCGATGGGGCCTGAAACGGGCCTTGTGGCGGCCGCTACGCCCCCACCCCCCAAAAAGCATTTTTAGAAGTAATCGGCTGTCTGGGCCGGGGATTCCGATGACGACGCACGCACAACATGAGCTGCCCGACCTTCCGTATGACTACGACGCGCTCAAAGGAATCAGCGAGGACGTGGTTCGGTTCCACCACGACAAGCACCACGCTGGTTACATCAGCGGTCGCAACAGCGCCGAGGAGAAGCTCCAGGACGCCCGCGACGCCGGCGACTGGAGCAACCTTCGCCTGATCAAGGAAGACGAGTCCTTCAACCAGTCCGGTCAGGTGCTCCACAACATCTACTGGAGCAACCTCGGCGGACCCGGCGGGCGACCCGAAGGGACCCTCCTGGAGAAGATGGAGGAGGACTTCGGCTCCTTCGACACGTTCAAAGAGGAGTTCCGAGAAGCCTGCACCGCCAGCGGCCGGTCCGGATGGACGCTCCTCCTGTTCGACATGAGCGACGGCCGCCTCCACACCGGCCTGGTGGACTTCCACAACCAGTTCGCCTGGTGGAACGTGGTCCCCGTCCTCGCCTGCGACGTCTGGGAGCACGCCTACTACTACGACCAGGGCCCCGACCGCGGCAAGTACGTGGACGCGTTCTTCGACAACATCGACTGGGAGGACGTCTCCCAGCGCCTCGAAGCCGCGCAGGCCGCGTACGACAAGATGAAGAACCTCTACGGTCCCGTCAGCGAGTGGGACTAAGCGCGTCCGCATCCGCGGAAGCTTGGCCCCCCGGGCCGAGCTTCCACCCTCTCCCTTTTCTCCCGGGCTCCTGGCTCACCCGATGACCTTCTCCCACTTGTTCAGATCCAGCACCTCGCTGAGCGAGGATCCCTCCAGGATCTCGGAGCGCAACCGGTCCTCACGCTCGCGCACCTCCACGGCCCGGTTCGCGATCTCCACGAGCTCCTCCTGCGGGACCACGACCACCCCGTTGTCATCGCACAGGACCCAATCCCCCGTGCGCACGGGCTGCCCGCCCGCCTCGATCTCGACGCCGATCTCCCCGAACCCCTTCGGGTCCCCCGCGTTGGGCACCTCGTACCGCGCCCACGCCGGGAACCCCAACCGTCGGATGTCGTCCACGTCCCGGATCGCGCCATCGATCACGACCGCAGGCACACCGTTTTGACGGCACGAGTGCGAGGCAAGCTCCCCCCACACGGCATCCTTGCCCCCCTGCGCATCGATGACCAGCACCGAGCCCTCCTCGGCCTGCTCGATCGCCTCGACCGGCTTGGCCCAATCCCCATCCTTGGTCGCGACCGTCAACGCCGGCCCCGCGACCTTCACCCCCTCGACCACAGGCTCGATCCCCTCCAGGACGCCACCCCTGTGCTGGGCATCCGACAGGTTCGGGGTCGAACACGACGAAAGCGCCTCGCGCACGCGCTCCTCATCGAACTTCTTCATGCCATGGCTCTCCACCGCTCGGCCCGTCTCCAACGCCTCCAAGATGCGAGCCACCGCCTGCGGGATATCCGGCGCCTTCGTGATCGCACCCCCCACAACGACCACGTCCGCACCATGCCCCGCCACCTCGGCCGCGGTCTCGCTCGTGATGCCCCCCGCGCACATGATGGGCACATCCACCGCCTCGCGGACCTCCCCGATGAACCCGTAATCCACCTGGCCACGCATCTGCTCGTCGATGCCCACGTGCAAGCTGACGTACCCCGCGCCCATCTCCTGAGCCCGACGGGCACGAGACGGCAGATCCTCGACGCCCAGCATGTCCACGACCACCTCCGAACCGTACTTCCGACCCGCGCGCACGGCCTCCTGGATCGTCTCGTCGCTAGCCGACCCCAGGATGCCCACCATGCTCGCGCCCGCCTTGGCCGCGATCTCGCACTCCAATTGACCCGTGTCCATGGTCTTCATGTCCGCGAAGATGGGGACCTCCGGGAACCGCTTGCGAAGCGCTCGAACCGCCTCGAGCCCCTCGCTCTTGATCAACGGCGTGCCCGCCTCCAGGATGTCCACGCCTCCCTCGACGGCCTTCTCGGCCATATCCAAGGCGCGGTCCAGGTTCATCAGGTCCAACGCGACCATCAAGCGGGCCGACCGCTCCTCCCGGGACGCGACCGCTCCTCCCTGGGCTTGGTCCGGTTCGGACGACATCAACCCGCCCACCCCACCCGCCGAGGAAAAGGGTTGCCCCCCAGGCGCCCCGTCAGGACCCCTGAGCCTTGCTGGACCCGTCGCCGTAGCGGCCCTGCCGCTCCAACCGACCGCGCTGGGCCATCACGCTCGGCGTCCGGCACACGCCCGTCGCGCCCGCCACCTGCGGGACGGTGCAGTTGTTGCAGCTCTCGCACAGCACCTGCGCCTGCGCCTCATGCAAGATCCTGTGCGCGATACGGGGCTCGGCGTAGAAAGGGCGCGCCATGCCCACCATATCGCATGCTCCCTCGGCAAGCAGGCGGTCCATCTGCCCTCGCTCTCGGATCCCTCCCTCGCAGAGCACCGGGACGCTCACACGCTCGCGGACCTGCTTTGCGAAGGTCTCGTTCCATGCGGGTTCGGGGGGCAACGATTTCACGGCGAGGCTGTTCAAGAACCGGATCAGGCGCTTCCTCCAGCGGGACCCGAACGCGTCCTCGTAGCCTTCTTGGAAGCGCTCGTCCTCCCAGGCAATCCTCGGGAAGCGTCCTCGTGCCACGCTTTGATCGCGCGTGACGCCCACTTGGACCGGCGCCACGGCGTCGATGCCGATGTCCTCGCAGATGCGAGCGATCTCCACGCCGTCGTCGTGGGTGAGCGCGCCCCGCACGAAGAAGGGGGCCGCGGTCTCGGCGGGCACCTTCGTGGTCACGGGGAAGCTCGCGTGCGTGTGCTCGCGGATCTGGTCGACGACGAGCGACAGGAAGCGTGAGCGGTCCTCGAGCGTGTCGCCGCCGAACCCGTCGTCGCGGTCGTTGAAGACGGGGCTGAAAAGCTGCTGGAAGATGGACGCGTTGGCACCAGCTAAGTGGATCCCGTCGTACCCGGCCTCGTGGAGGCTGCCGGCGGCGTGGCCGAAAGCTTCTGCCAGGTCGACCAGGTCGCCCTCGGTGAACACGCTCAGGTTGGGCCTCTGGAGGATGGGGGTGGACCACAGGAGCTTGAACCACCATGGTGGGTCGTCGATGGGGCGGGTCAAAAGCTCGGGGTGTTCGCGGCGGTACCGAGCGTGCCAGAGCTCCATGCATTGTAGCGCCCCGTGGCCCACCTGGCAGAAGACCCGAGCCCCGTGCTCGTGTACGGCCTCCGTGACGGGGGCAAGCTGTCGGACGAAGCGGGGATCGTGCACGCGCGTGAGGCCTGGCGCGGTGCGCCCGCCGCGGGGCGTGACCAGGCAGGCGCCTTGGAAGATCAACCCGGTCCCGGTGGCTGCGGCAGGTTCGAGCTCCCGGCGGAGGATCTCGGGGGCGTCCGGGTCGTTGCCGGCGCATTCTAGAAGGGGGGCGCGGTAGAGGCGGTTGGGCACGTCGACGGGTCCGATCTGGATGGGGTCCTCCAGGGCGGGCGGCACGGCTTCTGGAAGGGGGTGCTTGTGGGATGAAGGCCTCGGCTTGGAGCCTGCGGGTTACTCGAGCGCGCTGTACCCGTCGGGGGCGGGTTCGTGGTAGAAGGCGGTGATGACGTGCGTGAACTCTTGTTGGACGAGAACGCAGGCTTGCGGTCCGGCGGGTTGGCACTCCCAGCGGGGGTACACGCGGATCCACAGATCCCAGCCGTCTTGGAAGAAGTCGTGCCCGCAGTACTCGTCTTGGTCGTCCTCGCAGGCGTCGTCGAAGTAGGTTTGAACGTGCTCGAAGCGGTCGCGGTCGACCTCGCCGCGCAGAGGGTTCTGGCCCCAGTGGTCGAGGAAGCTCCATTCGCACACGGTGATGTCTCCGCAGTGGAAGCCCTCGGGCACGATGTCGACCCAGAGCTGGTCGGAGAGGCTGCCGGTGCTGGGCTCCCAGTCGGTCTCGACGATCATGGTTTGGATGGGCGGGTCCAACTGGTAGAAGTGGTCGAACCGGTCGTTGGTCGCGTTCCCGGTCAGGTCGTTCACGGTGTTGCAAAGCGGGAACGAGATCAGGCCGCCGCTCTCGTTGAGGGGGGCGGGCGCAGCGCTGGCGTTGTACCCGGCCGCGAACCCGCACTCGAAGAACCCGGTCAGATCGAGGGTCTGCGTGTAGGCTTGCGTGTCGCGCACCTCGGCGAGGACCACGTCGAGGGTGCGGATCTCGGTGGCTTGCACGTCGATGCGTTCCTCGTGGCCTTGGTACCCGTCGGCTTCGAAGCGCAGCGTGTACGTTCCGGGGGGGACCTCGCTGAACGCGTAGGATCCATCCGCGGCGGTCTGCGTGGTCTCGCGGGTCTCTTGCAGCGAGACCTCGGCCTGATGGATGGGTTCAACGGCGGGCGTCGTGACGATGCCCTGGATGCCGCCGGTGTCGTCGGTGGCCACCGCGTGCTGTTGCTGGTCGGGTGCGTCCTCGTCTCCGCCTAACCCGATGCACCCCGCGGCCAGAAGGGCCGCAAGGAGCACGAGCGCGACACGATGCATCACGCAAGAGCCGTCGTGCAGGCTCTTGAGCGTTGCGGGTCAGCGGTTCCCCGCGCGCCTAGGTGAGGATCGTGTCGAGCTGGTTGTGTTTCTGGGCGCGGTTGACCTCTTGCGCGATGCGTTGGCCCGTGGAGAGGCCGGGCTCGACGAAGTCTCCGTACGGGTTGGACGTGATGAAGGGGTTCGTGCCTGCCACGATGCGGGCGCTGATCTCGAACACGGTGAAGTCCAGATCGTCCGTGACCACGGTCTCGAGGCAGAAGGGGCCCCAGAGGCCTCCGAAGTTCTCGTACGCGTGCTCGACCGTGGCCTTGCCCATCTCGAGCACCTTCGGGAGCAGGCTCTCGCGGAGCACCATGGGCATGTTCCCGGTGACGACGAAGCTGGGCCGGATGCCCATGTTCTCGAGCTCTCGGATGGAGCCCAGACGGTGGGCCTCGTCGATGGTGGTCTCGTCGCGGCGGTCCACGCTGAGCATCTGCAGGTTCCCGTCGTGGACCTGGTAGCCCTCGTCGTCGAGGGGGCTGTAGAAGTAGTGCATGTAGTAGCGGGTGCCAAGCGTGAACTCCTGGATGTACACCTCGTCTTCGTCGACGTCGTCGTCGATCTTCTGCAGGTACTCGGGGTAGCTGTTCGCGATGAAGAACCCGCTGCCGCCTTTGGCGCCGTGGTATTTGACCATCACGGGGCGCACGATGTCGCGGGGGTCGTCGAGCACGGGCGGCGTGTTGAGGCCGGCCTGTTGCAGCCAGGTGCGTTCCTTGGAGCGGTCGGATTCCCAGTCGAGCACGTGCCGGTTGCCGAACATGGGGACGCCCATCTCGGCGTAGCGGTCGGCTCCCATGTACTCGACGAAGGAGCCGTGGGGGACGATGATGGCGTTCCGTTCGAGCAGCTCGTTCTCGAACTCGGCCAGCTCGGGCCAGCTGTCCGCCACGAGGAACTCGTCGGGCTTGGCGCGGGGGAACGCGTCGTAGTGCTCAGGTTCCTCGCCGACAGCCAGTCCCACCGTGTTGAGGCCTTCACGGTGGGCTCCCTCGAAGATCTGCAGGGAGGTGTGGGAGCAGGCGGTCGCGATGGTCAAGTCGCTTTCACGATAATCGTCGAGCACGGTGGCAAGGTCGAACGTCACCGGGGGACACCTTGCCGTCGGGGAATCCACGGTCCATATTTGAGTTTGATGGTGCCTGCGGGCTCCCGAGCCTGTACTTTCGGTCTCCCCTGGGAGAGGGGCTTACCCACAAGCGCTGCCCGTAGACCCCACCATGCCACCCTCCTCTCCCCATCCCCTCCCTCACGCGCCGCCACGCGCCCGGGACCAAGACCCCCCGCTGGTGCGCCCCCGGCCCGCGCCCCGGGAACCGCTGGAGCTCCGCTTCACCGACCGCGACCGGCCCGATATCCCCCGCATCGAGCTTCCCCCCGGCCACCTCACGCTCGTCGAAGGGCGCACCGGCACGGAAGCCATGCGCCACCGGCTCGTGATCGACTGCGCCCTCCAAGGCGGCTCCGTGATGCATCTCGTCGCAAGCAACCGCCTCGACAGCACCGGGCTCGCCCGCCGCGCACAAGCCCAAGGCCTCGACCCCGCCTACGTGCTCAACGCCAGCACCATCGCCCGCGGCTTCACCGCGTACCAGTTCAGCGTGCTCGTCGAGGACCG
This sequence comes from uncultured Thermoplasmatales archaeon, assembly GCA_964581775.1. GTDB lineage: Archaea > Thermoplasmatota > SW-10-69-26 > SW-10-69-26 > SW-10-69-26 > PWVY01. The sequence continues at coordinate 22,003 of CAZOQA010000032.1, forward strand.
GCTGCCCCACCACCTCGACGAGGAACCCACCACCAAGGCCGCGCTCGTGCTCGACCCCCTGGCCCTCTACACGGACGAGGACGTCCGTCGCCAGGAAGGCACCCAACTCGTAGAACACGCCGTCGCCTCCCTGCGCGAGACCGCGCACGAACACGCGCTACCCCTCGTCCTCGTACAACCCCCCCGCCCCGCCCGGCGCCCCTCGCCCGGCCGACGGGGCCCCTCGCCGAACCCCTCCCCCCAGCGCATCGCCCAGCTCCTATCCCTCCTGCAAGACAGCGCGGACGAGCACGTCCGCGTGCACCCACACGAAGGATCCCCTCAAGGCTCCCGCTCCCGCACCGTCGAGCTGCCCCGAGACGACCGCCGCGTGCGCCTTGCAGAACCCCCCAGCCCCCAAGCCCGGCTGGACCGGTTCCTTGAGGAGGGGATCGCGCATGGGTAGAACGCTGCCCACGTTCCGAGCCCTGCTGGACCGCCTGGAGGTCGAATGGTCCGACTACCGGCGCGCGCTCACGGACGAGGAAGCCCACCGATGGGATGCGCTCTGGCAGCAAGCCCGCCGGCACGCCAGCGCGTCCACGAACGCGGCTCCCCTCAACCCCATGGAGGCGGTGCTTTTGTCCATGCTGCTCGAGCACGAGAAACGGCTCTCCCAGATGGAGCAGGACGCGGAGGACGCCTGACCCGGGGGCTTGGGGCCTCTTCCCTTCCCCCCCGCATTTATCAACAGGGTGACGGCGGAGAGGACACGGTTAGCGCATGGAGCCCCTGGAAGGTCTCCTCATCGCCGGCGCGCAAAGCGCCGGTCTTGCCGTTTTAGCCGTGCTCTTCTTCCAAGCTCACCGACGCGTGGGCGTGCTCCCCTTCCTGTCCCTTCTCGTCCTCCTGGGGGCGCTCGTGCCCCTCACCGCGCATAGCACGCTCCTGCAGGGTAGCGTCCTGGGCAGCGTGCCGCTGGCACACGCCGTCATCGCACCCGCCGCGATCGCGCTCGTCGTCCTTGTGCATCTTATGCGAGGCTGGCGGAACGCCCAGATCATGGCCGGCATCCCCCTGCTGGCTGGAGCGGCCGTGGCGATCTCAGCGGCCATGACCCGCTACACCGAGCTCTGGGTGCTCTCCACGGCGCTTCCCCAAAGCCCCGAGGTCCCCCTGGCTTCGGGGGCCACGCTCGCCCTCGGCGCCGCCGGCGCATCGGGGGCGTTGCTCGCGCTGCACCGTCTGCACCCCGGCATCCCCGCCCTCGCTTCGGTCTCGGTCTCCTCGCTCCTCGGCGTGGCCGCTCAGGGCGTGGGTTTGACCCTTGCGGTCTACGCGGGGGTGCCGCTGGGCGCCACGCTCGCGGGCGCCTTCGCGCTGCCTTCCATCGTGGGCGTGGGAGCGATCCTGGTCGTCACGGTGTACGGGGCCATGCAGATGTCCAAGCTGTGGCCCCAGACGCGTCAGGCCTTGACCTCTCGCGAGCCGATCGGGACGCGGTCCCAGATGGACGACGCTCACGACCTTCAGCAGCGTTTGAAGCTGGAACACGAGGAGGAGCGCGAGCAAGCGGACACCCTGAAGCGGCTCGTCGAGGAGGCCGACCATGGTGCTTACGTGTGCACGCCCGAGGGCCGGATCACGTACGCGAACGCAGGCCTTGCACGCTTGATCGACCAGCCGGACCGTGACCTCGAGGGCGAGAACGTGCGTCACGTGTTCGGGGGACGGGATGCGCGCGGCCGGCCCCAGTTCGCCCAGTTCCCCGTCCAGCCGGGCCGCCATCGGGCCACGCTGCAGCTCCCAAGCGGGAGACAGCGCGCCATCGAGATCGTCGTCCAACCCGCCGGGGAAGGGACCCTGTACGGGCGCGTGCGCGATCGGACCGAAGAAGTGCTCCGCCAGCAGGTCGAGGAGCAAAAGGAGCGCGCGGAGTTCTACGTGGATCTGCTCCGGCACGACATCGGGAACTACGTGATGACGCCGCTTAGCTACCTGCAGGTGCTCGAGCGTCGCGAAGACCTCCCCGACGAGGCGCGCGAGCACGTGGAGGCCAGCCGGTCCGCCGTGGAGGACATCGCGGATCTTCTGGGCCGGATCGACGTACTCAGCGACGTGGACAACATGGACCCAGAACCGGTGGATGCGGGCGAGATCCTGCGCTCCGTGGGGGAAAGCCTCGAACGGAAGCACAACGGCTCGATCGAGATGCGCTACGAGGTGCCTGAGGGCCCTGTCCCGGTGAGGGGGTCCCCGCTTCTCGAGGAGGTGTTTGGCAACCTGGCAGGGAACGCGGTGCGGCACGCTGGAGAGGAGGCGCTCGTGGAGCTGGGGGCCATGCAGGAAGGTACGGATTGGGTCCTGTGGGTGGCCGACGATGGTCCGGGCGTGCCGGACGAGGACAAGGCCACGATCTTCGACCGCAACCACCATGATGAGAGCGCGGGCGGCAAGGGGTTGGGGCTCTACATCGTGACGACGGTCGTGGAGGCGCTAGGCGGGGAAGTGTGGGCGGACGATCGTGTGCCGGGGTCGCCCGAGGAGGGGGCTTGTTTCAAGGTGCGTCTCCCGGCGGTGGGGGCGGACGCGCTTGAGGAGGGGTTGGAGGGGGTCTCGGGGGAGGGTTCCGGGGCTGCCGCGGCTTGATCAGTCGAGCTCTTCGGCCACGCGGAGGGCTTCGTCCACGTTGTCGACGCTGAACGCGCAGCGCACTCGGCCGCTTGCGACGTGCCCGATGATGAAGCTGGCTTCGATGTTGACGTCGTGCGTCCCGAGCCTGTTGGCGTAGCGTCCCAGCATGCCGGGGTTCCCGGGCAGCGTGATCAAGAGGGCTTCGCGCGTGCGGGGGACGTACCCGGATTCTTCGAGCACCTCTTCGGCCCGTTTGGCATCGTCGGTGATCATGTGCAGCGTTCCCGTGTCGCCGGAGGCGACGGCGGCGAACCCGAGCACGTCGATCTCCTCCTTCCCGAGAAGCTGCGTGAGGCGCCCGAGCGTACCGGGCTGGTTGGCGATCTCGAGGACGAGCTCGTGCGTGGTGGTGGCGGGCAGCGGCATGGATGTCCTCTTCGTCCTCCACCGTGATAAATGGTAGCACGGTATGAGGGGTAGGGTTGAAATAGACTCCCGGCAGGACACGATAGTTTCGACTCCCCCTTGCGCCACGGGTTATCCCCGCAGCGTCTGCACGGGGCCTCCGGGTGTCCCCGTTGGAAGGCTTCGTGCTCGACTGCCACCCCGACCCCGTCACCAACGAGGCCGTCATCTGGATCAAACACCCCCAAGACGGTACCGTCACACCCGTGCGCCGCCCCCTGGACCCCACCTTCTACGTCGCCAGCCGCGACGGCCCCCCCGCCCTCGAGGACCTCCAAGAGGCGCTCTCGCAACTTCCCCAGCTCACCCTGACCCCCTGCACGCGCCGGCTCGGCCTCGACGATGAACAACGCCCCGTGCTCAAGGTCCAAGTCGGCACCAGCTCCGCCTTCCGCCACCTGGCCCGCTCCGTGGACGCCTACGGAGACCACCGAACCTTCGACCTCTACGACGTGGACCTGCGCCTCTCCCACCAAGCCCTCCTCCAAGAAGGCCTCTTCCCGTTCGCCTGGGTCGACCTCGCCGGAGACGAGATCACGCTCACCGACGAACAATGGGCCCTCGACTACGATCCGCCCCCCCTCGAGGCCGCCACCCTCACCGGCACCCTCGACACGCCCCCCGGGCGCGTGCCCCGCTACGAGGATCCCCTCCAACAAGCCACCCTCCAAACCCCCACCGACGAACGCGTCCTCGACGGCCCCGAAGCCCGCATCCTCGAAGACCTCGACGAAGCCCTCGACCAGACCGACCCCGACGTGCTCTTCACCGAAGACGGCGACCGCTTCCTTATCCGCTACCTGCACCACCGCGCCGCCACCCACAACGTACCCCTCCAACTCGGCCGCGCCAAGGACCCGGATGCGCCACTCCGCGGCGAACGCTCCTACTTCACGTACGGCCAGATCAAGTACCAACCCCGCGTCGAGGTCCTCCACGGCCGCCTGCACATCGACACGCAAGACTCCTTCTTCTACGAGGAAGCCGGCGCCTGGGGCCTGATCGACCTCTCCCGCATCACGAGCACGCCCCTGCAAGAGCTCGCCCGCGTCGGCGCCGGCACCGCCGTCACCGCCATCCAGATCGACCGCGCCAAACGCGAA
>CAZOQA010000033.1:0-290 GCA_964581775.1 uncultured Thermoplasmatales archaeon
GCTCGTCGAGCACCGGGCCCGCCTCGGCGGCCGTCCCCGGGGCGGGCACGGTCCCCAGCGCCAGGGCCACGGCTAGGGCGACGGTGACGCCTGTGGCCTCGCTGGGGTCCGCTCGCATCGCCAACCTCCCTCGTCGACCCCCGCAGAGGGCGTGGGTGCCCCGCGGGGTGCCTCCGCTCCCGTGGCACACCGCGCTGGAACCCCATAAACCCTGCTCGGCTCCGGGCCGGCCTCAGACCCCGAGCACGGCGCGGACGAGGTTGCGGAGCCCCGGGCCCAGGCCGACGGCG
>CAZOQA010000033.1:300-25996 GCA_964581775.1 uncultured Thermoplasmatales archaeon
CGAGGACCTCGCGCCCGTCGGCGCGGCTGACGTGGTCGATGGCGAAGACGGCGAGCAGGCCGAGGACGAGCTTGAGCGGGACGAACCCGACGAGCGTCGGGTAGGTCGCGCCGAGCTCGAACCCGACCGCCGAGGAGAGGCCCTGGACGCCGTCGATGACGACGCTGGAGAGGACCTGCTTCTCCGAGTAGTTGGCCAGGTCGAGGCCGATCCCGGTGACGATCCCGTCGAGGACCTGGCTGGCGACCACGAGCAGGTTCAACGGGGCCGCAAGCGTGACCGCCCGCTGGCCGCCGCGGGCCCGCCAGGCGCGACCCACCCCCCAGACGGCCAACAGCACGGCCAGCGTGGCGGGCACGGCGTACAGGGCGACCGTGAACGGCTCGTGCCGGCTGGGGACCCAGCGCGTCCCCCGAAGCCACCTGGCGACGTAGGCCAGGGAGACGAAGAGGAAGGGGACGTGCATCGCGGCCATCCAGTGGATCGGGACGAGGCGGTCGCGGCGCGCAAGGTCCCAGGCGACCAGGGCCAGCCCGACGGCGGCGAAGGCGGCCACCCAGCCGGGGTGAAGCCAGGCGCGAAGCGGCGAGGCGCCGGTTGCCCAGCCGGCCGTCCACGCGGCCACGGCGGCGGCGAGCACGGCGGCGAGCAGGGCCAGGGGCGCTTGGTTCCCGCGGCGCTCGCGCAGCCGCTGGCCGGCCCGGCCCAGGAAGTAGAAGCCGACGGCCAGGCCGAAGAAGAGCAGGTAGACGTAGGGGGTGAGGAAGGCGTACTCGAGGGGGCGCGTGAAGAGGAAGGCGTCCTGGTGGACGTGGAAGACGGCGCCGGCCGCGACCCATCCGGCGATCCCCAGGGCCGGCAGGAAGCGGGTCTCGACCCCGTGTTGGGTGAGGAGCTGCGCGGTCCAGGTGACCCACGTGGTCAACACGACGGCGTTCCAGAGCGTGTTCCCGGGGTTGTATCCGGCCTCGGCGACGACGCCGTTGTAGGTGGCCGTCGGCTGACGGAGCAGGGTGGCCTTCAGCGGGCCCAGAAGGTACTTCCAGACGACCTGCTCGTAGAAGGTCGGGGACAGCAGGCTCAGCGCGGCGAGGAGGGCGAGGAGGGCCGCGAAGAGCGAGGGCACCACCCAGAGCGGTGCCTCGAGGACGCGCTCGACGGGATCCTCGTCGGGGCCTGCCATCCGTGCACCTCCCGCGCGGCCTCGTGGCCGCGGGCGGGTCGGTGGCGGGCAAGCCCGGTCGCGTTGTTAAAGGGTCGGTCGCGGGGGTGGGGCCGTCGGCCCGCCGGGCCCGGGCGAGGGCTGGGCCCGGGTCCGGCGGGGACGGGGGACGCCGTGAGGTGTGCGGACCGTGTCAGCGCTGCCCGGACAGCCACTCGCGCTCGGCGTCGTCGTCGAGGACGGCGACGGTCACGTCGCTGAGGATCCAGGCGGCGACGCCGGCGCCGTCCTCGTCGGCGTCGACGCGCCGCTTGACCTCGTCGCTGAGGTTGCGGAAGAAGTCGACCGGGCCGAGGCCGCGCGCGGTGTCCAGCGCCGTCTCGAGCCGGTCGACGGCGTCGGCGGCGATCTCCTCGACCCGCTCGACGAGCACGTCGACGCCGATCTCGTGGTCGTCGAGGGCGCCGCTGCGGCGCAGCAGGTAGGTGCGCGAGTCCATGAAGGCCTCCTCGACCACGTCGAGGGCCAGGCGGGCGCCCTGGACGACGTTGGCGCGCTGCTCGGTCTCGACCACCTGCTCGATGCCGCGCGCGTACGGGAGGAGCAGCTCGCGGTGGTACTGGGACTTGCCGGGGTCCTCGGCGAACATGCGGGCCTTCTCGGCCACGGTCTGGGCCTGCGAGCGGACCTCGGGGTTGGTCAACAGGTCGCCGACGCGGTCCTCGAGCACGGTGACGTCGGTGGTCGGGTCGCCGAGCTCGCCGCCGTCGAGGGCCGCGTGCAGGCGCTCGAGGCGGTCGTCGACCTCGCGGTGCTTGGCGACGAGCGCGCGAAGGTATGCGCGTGGGTCCTCGGCCGGATCGCCGGCGGGCGCGGGGGGTGCAAGCCGGGGTTCGAGCCCGGCCTGGGAGAGCTCTCGGCGTGTGTCGTCGACGTCGTCGAGGGCCTCGGCGAGCTGCTCGACGGCCGCGTGGAGCGCCTTGTAGCGCTTGCGCTCGCGCGCGGCCTTCTTCTTGGCCTTGTTCACGGCCTTGCGAGCCTGGGCTTTCACGTCCTCGACGCGCTGGTCGGCGCCGAGCTTGGCCTTCTCGAGCTCCAGCTCGTGCTTGTTGCGCAGGTGCTGGATGTGCTCGCGCATCTGGCGGACCTTCTGCTGGTCCTCGAGGCGGCCTTCGAGGTCTGCAAGGCGGTTGCGTAGGCGTTGCTCGACGTCGTCCGATGTGGCGTTCTCGTTCTCTTTTCCTAGGGAAAGCGGCATGGGTTAGGCCTCCTGTTGAGCGGTGGGGGCGTCCTCGGCGCCATCCTTGTTGGCGCCGTTGGTTCGCATCCAGGGCGTTTGCGCAGCGTGGGGGTTGGGGTCGGCGGTGGCGGTGGCTCGGGTGTCCTGGTGGAGCCGGGCTTCGAGCGCGTCGACGTTTGCTTCGAGCATCTCGGCGGTGTAGCCCCAGCCTTCGTAGTCGCGGAGGTGAGCGCCGGTGTCGAGGTTCTCGCGGGCGTGCTCGAGCACGTTCGCGAGGGACGGGGGCGGGGTCTCGGGTCGGAGCATGGCGGTGAAGGAGACCTCGAGCCCGGGGCAGGGTTCGGGCACGCAGCTGTAGAGCTCGGTGCTGAACCCGTACCGGTCGCGGAGCAGATCGTGCACGTGTCGGAGCCCGGCGCGGTGTACGGGGCCTCGGAACAGGAAGTAGCATTGCTCGGGGGCTTCCCCGTCGGTTTGGGCCAGGCGTTGGTGGAAGAGCGCGTCGTAGGCGAGCTGGAAGGGCGCGTTGTCGTGCGTGGGTTGGATGGGCCCGATGGCGGGCACGGTGAGCGTGGCGTCGTGGTCTTTGCTGAAGTACACGAACACGTTGCCGAGGTCGGTGGGGCCAAAACGCAGGGGGCTTGTGATGTCGAGCGCGGCGCGGGCCATCAGGTGGTTGATCTGTTCGTACGTGCTCGAGTCGGGGTAGGAGCCGGTGCGTTCGCGCCAGACGCGGGCGGTGGCGGGGTTGTCCAGGGTGTTGACGATGGTGCGGAAGGCGCCGGGTCGGGTCTCGGGTTGCCCGGGACGGGCGCCCAGGAGCGTGTTGAGCGTGAGCACCGTGTTGTAGTAGCTGGGCCCGCTGACGGCTTCCACGTCCTTGTAGGGGATCGCGTCGTCGGTGTTGCCGCTGGGCGTGACGGTGAACGTGAGCAGGTTGCGGGCTTGTTCGCGGCGTTGGCCGTACTCGGCACGCAGGTGGTCGACGACCCAGCTGGCGACGCCGCTGCCGGTGCCGTGGCTTGTGCCGTGGAAGAGGATGAAGTTGCGCACGCTGTCGGCGCCGGCTTGCCGGAGCACGGCCGTGATCTGGTCTTTGAGCTTCTCGGCTTCGGTGTAGCCTTCGGGCCAGAGCATCTCGGCTCCGCCGCCGGTGTGGTTGAGCTTCGCGGCGAGGCGGTCGCCGATGCCGGCTTCGTCGACGCTTTTGCTGTCGAGGTCGATGGCGACGCCTCGGAAGGGGGGCAGCTCGTCGTCGCCTTGGTCGCGGCGTTTGGGGGCGTAGAAGGTGCTCTTGCGCAGCTCGAGGGTCTCGCCGAGGCGTCGGGGGCCTTCTTCCCAGAGTTGCTCGGCTTGGTGGCCGTACTCGGCGTCGATGCCGCGCAGGAAGGTGGATCCCAGGCGCAGGCCGGTGCGGCCGACCATCAGGACCAGGCAGTCGTTGCTGAGGCGTACGAGGTTGTCGTCGGTCATGGTGTCGTCTCTCCCGTCGTGATGAGGGTCTCGATCAGTCGCTGGGCGCGGTCGGGGTCCAGGCGGTTCTCGAGGCTGTGGCGGAGCTCGTAGAGCGCGTCGGGGTCTTCGCGGGCGGCGTGGGCTTTGACGAGGATCCCGTCCTCGTGGTAGGTGACGTCGTCGTCGGCGCGCGCGAGGTCTTGGGCGGCCTCGTGCAGCGTCTTGTGGGCGTGGGGGCTTTCGCCGACGAGGCTTCGGGCAAGCTCGGCGAGGTCGACGGCGGGGGTGCGGTCGAGCTCGGCGGCGAGCATGCGTTCGAGCGTTTCTTCGTAGTCGGGGCCGGAGGCTTCCCAGGCGTCCTCGGTGGTGATGGCGTGCGCGATGCTGGCGAGGAGGGTTTGGCCCCAGGGGGTTTCGCGGTAGCGGTGGGGGAGCTTGCCGTGGACGTGGTCGAGGAAGGCTTCGCGCGCGGGCCGCGTGGGGTCTTGGCGGGTGATCGCTTCAGCTCGTTGGGCGATGCGTTCGCGCAGGTCTTGGGGGGTGGGCCCGGTGGGGATGGCGAGGATGCCGGCGAGGTCGATGTCGACGAGGTCGACCTCGTGCTCGCGGGCTTTCTCGAGCGCGGCGTCGGCCTCGCAGGGGGCGTGGGGGAGCTCGTCGCGTGCGAGGGGGGCCCAGAAGGGCCCGTGGCGGAGGTCACCGGGGCCCGTGTGGGCTTCGTAGTGTTCGAGCACGCTGGGCCCGGCGGGGGGGCCGTCTTGGGCGGTGCTGGGGCGGTCGTGGGGGGGATCGTCGAGGAGGATGAGGGGGGCGTCGTTCTGGGGCGCGGGGGAGCGTGGGGTTTGGGCGTCTTCTTGCTGGGGGGAAGCGTTGTCGGGGGCGGGTTCGGAGGTTCGCGTCGTCGGGGAGGGTTGGGGGGGTTCTGTCGTTTGGGGGGGCGTGGGGGTCTGAAGGCGGATCGCGTCGAGGGCTTGTTGTTCGAGGCGGCGGGCGCGTCGGGCCCAGGCTTCGGGCGTGGTCTCGGTGGCGGCTTGGGCTTCGAGCTGGTTGAGGTGGTCTAGAGCGTGCGTGCCGTCTTCGTCGTCGGGGACGTCCTCGAGCAGGTGCGCGATCTCGAGCAGGTGCGCGGTGGCTGCGTTGAGGTGGGCGGCGTCTTCGCGGAGGCGTTGGAGATCGTCGAGGAGTTGGATGACGCGGGCCCAGGGGGCGCTTTCGTGGTCGTTGCAGGCCTCGCGCAGCGATCGGGTGGCCTCGTGCGCGTGGTCCCATCGTTGGGCGAGGTGGCGGCGGATCGTGTCCTTGAGGGGGCCTTGGTGGCAGCGTTCGAGGCGGTGGGTGAGGCGTTGCTGGGTCCCGTCGAGCCAGGCGTCGACGGCGTCGAGTAGACTCGCGATGGTGGCTTGTTCCTCGGGGGCGTCGTCGGGGTTGAGGGACCGTTCTTCGAGCAACCGGTCGAGGGGTTCGAGCACAGGGAGCCCGGCGCCGGCTTCCATGGCTTTCACGACGGGGTCTTCGGAGGCGGGCATCATGGGGCGTCCACCTCTTTCTTCTTGGAGGACCCGTTCCGGGCGCCTGCGTTCCTCGCGGTCGTCTTGGCGTCGTCGCGGTCGTCGTGTTGGTCGAGGTAGGTGCGCACGTGTTCGCGCATGCGCTCGCGCTCGTCGGCCATGGTGGATTCGACGCGATCGAGCGTCTCGTCGACGCGGTGCTCAAGCTCGTCGGCGGTGGCGGCGAGCGCGCTGGTGCGGGCGTGGCCGGCTTCGACGAGCTCGCGCATCTTCTTGAGCTCGTTCTCCATCCGGCGGTGGCGGTGGAGGAGGAGGTGCGTGCTGAAGGCGAGCGCGGTGAGGCCAATCAGGGTGATCGCGAACGTGACGACGACGACCCTAGGGAGGGGGTTGTCGGCGACGGAGAGCACGCCCTCGACGGGGGCCCCCAGGAGCAGGGCGGCGCATCCTAGGAGGACCACCGCGAGCACGGCGTTCGCGATCAGGGGCACATGTTTCGGGTTCGGCAACGGGTCCCGTGTCGTGCTGGGGGATGAAAGGATGCTGTGCGTCACGCGCCGTGACGGGGCGGGGGTCTCTGGCCCGTGGGCGGGTTGGCTGGCGCTAGGGCACGATGGGAGAGGCGGGGGGGAGAGGACGGGTCACCAGCGTTCGGGGTGGAGGATGTGGTCGAGCTTCCCGTCGGGTTTGTGGATCTTGATCAGGGAGTCCCGTTCCTCGGTGGCCATGGCGCGCGCGGCGTCGATGGCGTCGGCCTTGGTCTCGTGGCGGCTGTACGCTGTGGGGGAGCCCTCTCTTAGCACCTTCCACCCGTCTCGGTCTTTGGCGATGTGCCAGGTGTGCGGGTCTACGGTCCACGGGCCCTTCCGAACCATGAGTCTCAGAACCGTGGTACGGTTTCGCTCCCGTATCAAGGTATGGGTACCTCGAACATGTGCCGTCCTGGAGGGCGGCCCTTGAGGGGGGTCAGGAGACGTGCGGGGCGTCTAACCCTGGTGTCCGTCGAGGATCTCTTGGACCTCGTCCGGCCCGATCTCGTCCTCGCGCAGCCCCAGCACGAGGTTCGCGTACAGGAACCCGTGCACGTTGCCCACGTCCAGGCGGGTCCCGTTGAAAAGCCGCGCGTGCATGGTCTCGTTGCGCGCGATGTGCGCCATGGCGTCCGTGAGCTGGATCTCGCCCCCGTGACCGGGCTCGGTCTCGTCGAGCACGTCGAAGATGCGGGGCGTGAACACGTAGCGTCCCATCGTGGCCACCGTGCTTGGGGCTTCCTCGACGGGCGGTTTCTCGATGATGTCGTGCACCTCGTAGACGCCCTCGTCCTCGTCGACGAGCTTCCCGTCCACGGCCCCGTACCGGTTGATCTCCTCCTTGGGGACCTGCATCACGCTGAAACAGGGGCCTCCGGTCTCGTCGTGAAGATCCAGAAGCTCGCGCGTGATGGGGTTCCCGTCGTAGATGATGTTGTCCCCCAGGAGCACCGCGAAAGGCTCCTCGTCGACGAACTGGCGCGCGTGCAGGACCGCATCGCCCAGCCCCTCGGGCTCCGGCTGGCGGACGTAGTGGATCTTCGCGATCTCGCTTACGTCACGGACGCGAGCCAACAGCTCGGTCTTCCCATCTGCTTCGAGGTGATGCTCGAGCTCGAAGCTCTTGTCGAAATGATCCTCGATGGCGCGCTTGCCGCGGCCCGTGATGATGAGGATCTCGTCGCATCCGCTCTCGACGGCTTCCTCGACCACGTACTGGATCACGGGCTTGTCCACGACGGGGAGCATCTCCTTGGGCATGCTCTTGGTCGCGGGCAGAAGGCGCGTGCCGAGCCCAGCTGCAGGGATTACCGCTTTCATGGCGTCTTCACCATCTACCCCGGCTCCATCGGGGATGGTGGAACATGATGACCACCTTGAAAAGGAGCTTGGTCAGGCCTCCATGTCCGCCGTGGATGGTTGGGGTGAGGCGGTCTCGGAGGCGGGCCAGGCGGCGCGAAGAGGGTCCAGGTCCCTGCCGAGAAGAGTTTCCAGCCGTCGGATGTCCTCCTCGAAGAACCCGGCTAAGCGGTGCTTGGCGGCCTCGGAGATGGGTGGTTTGTCGGTCTTGTCGAGGAGCACATCGTTGCCCAGCCAGTCGCGCACCCCTTGGGGGAGCACCGCGCGCGCGGCGCGCTTGACGAGGGAGGAGGTGCGCACGCGCTCGGCCAGGCCGCCGTAGGGGATGCCCCGGAAGGTGTTCTGGCGCTTGTCCGCGTCGATGGACGCGGCCGGGCTGGGGTCGATGTCGAGGAACGAGAATAGGTCCTCGAGGACGGCTTCGGCGTCGTGTCTGATCTCGTGCAGCAAGAGCACGTGTACTCGGTCTTCTCCGAAGGTGTCCATGTAGCGCTCCACCGCATCCGCGTAGAGGCTTCGGTCGAGGTAGCCGATGCGGGGCTCGTCGCGCTGCATGGCTTGGATCTCGCGCTCGATGGCATCCCCGAAGGCATCGTCCTCCTGGGCCCCGGCGACCTTGCGCCAGTAGTTGGAGTAGGCTCGTTGGATCGGATCGCGCAGGGAGATCACGATCCGCGCTCGCGGGGAGAAGTCCTGAATCAGCTCGGGCACATCGGGCTCGTGGAGGTACCCGGTCGTGGCTTCACCTCGCACTGCGAACCCATCGGCGTCCTCGAAGAGGCCCAGGTAGGCATCCTCGTCGACCTCGTCCTCGCGGCCTTGAGCGATCCGGTTGAAGTACCGGGGCTCTTTGGGGTCGCTCATGAAGACCTCCGGGTGCTGGCGGAGGTACTCGTACAGGGACGTGGTCCCGGCCTTCTGGGCGCCCACGATGAACAGGTTGGGGACGGGGGGCATGCGAGCGCAGGCGTCATGCGCGTTCCTCTCCTAAGCCCCTGGGGCAGGCGTACGGTGCTGGTCGGGCGAGGATCCGAGGGGGATGCCGTGGTCCGCGTAGAAGGAGCGGATCTCAGGGTCGGCAAGCAAAGGTTCGTGCGCTTGGAGGAGGTCGACGTCCGTGTTCGTGTTGGCCTCGATCACGGCGTGGTCCCGGGGACCGGTCACGATCAGGTCCCATCCCACGTACGGGGTCTCAGGGATGTCGCGGGCCATCTCCAGGATCTCCTCGCGGATCCTCTGCCAGCCGGGGATGCGGACGCCGTCGATCGGGGCGCCGGTGTCGGGGTGGGTGGGGGTCCAGCGGGCCTCCCAGTCCCTTAAGCGAACGGCGGGTCCCAGCGTCCCGTCAGGGTCCACGCTCGCGGCGAGGCCTCCTTGCGAAAAGTTGTCGACGGACCCGGTGGTATCTGCTCCGACGCGGTGGATGGCAGCCCCGATGAACGGGTCCCCTCGGGTGGGGTTCATGGTGACGACGCGCACCGTGTTGGGAGTGCGCGGGTACAACTCTCGAGCGTACTCTGCCGGCTGGCAGTACTCGGTGACGAGGTAGCCCTCGAGCCGCTGGAGCCGCTTTTCCAGGGCCCTGGCGGGGATCTGCTCCCCGTCGAACCGGTAGCCGTCAGGCGTTTGGTGACAAATGTGCACGCGGGAGCCTCCGCCGCCGCGCGGGGCTTTGACTACGAGGGCCCCTTCCTGGTCGAGGATCTTGCGGGCGTGTTGCTCGTCGAGGGTCTGCCCCATCGTGCCAAGAAGCCGGGGCGCGCGGTCCTGGTAGCCGCGCTCCTCCATGAGCGCGTGGAAGCGGTGCTTGTCGTCGAGGAGGTCGCTGTGGGGCTCGTTGATCCTCCATGCGTGCACGCTCTCAGCGTGATCCGAGAGGTACGGACCGGTGCCTTGCTCGTCGAGATCGTACAGGTAGTGGGCTTGGGGGAGGAACCCCGAGCGGATCAGCTTGATGCTTTCGGACCAGGCCAAGGGGGCTGCGAGGCCCTGGCGCGTTGCCTTCTGGTAGAACTTGACCCTCTGCTTGTGCGGGGAGGGAAGCTGGTTGACGGAAGGCGTGACGGCCCGGACGGTTTCCTGGAGGGCAGCTCCAAGCCCGTCCCTTGCGGCGATCCTCCGGAAGCTTCGCACCTTCCCTCTCACGGGGGACCCTTGATCACATAGGTTGAAGCGGAAACGGGTTTAACCCTGTCGATGCGCGGGCTCCTGCCGGGAAACCACGCCTTGGAGGTCACTCGCGGACCTTTGAGACGGTATACCGGTGCTTGCCCGAAGAGGAGCGGTCGATCCTGTCCACGAACCGCACGTCCAACGCGCAGGTTCCCCCCATCGCCTCTTCGACCTCCGCTTCGAGGGATTCCCCGGTCTCCTCGTAGGCTCTCTTGGCCTCGTCCTTGGTCCCCGCCGGGACCACCCGGAGTACGATGCGGTCCCTGCTTTCTTGCACGAACTGGAACCGCTTGACCCAGGGTTCGTGGTAAAGAAGCCGCCGGAAGTAGCCTCCGTACACGCGGGACCCGTCGGGGGCCACGAACACGTCCGTCCGCCGACCGGTCACCTCTTCCAGGACCGGCCACGGGCGTCCGCACTGGCAAGGCGTCTCGGAGATGGCGGCCATGTCCCCGATCCGGTACCGGAGAAGCGGCATGGCGCGGTTCGTCAGAGAGGTCACGACGACCTGGCCCACCTCCCCGCGCGGGACGGGTGTGCCGTCCTCGTCCAGGATCTCGACGTAGTGGTTCAGCGGCGTCACGTGCAACCCGTCTGCCTCGCGGCAGCTGCACGCGATGTCGCCGACCTCCCGCGACCCGTACCGGTTCAGCACGGGCGCGTCGAACACGCGGGAGATCACCTCGCGCATCTTCGGATCCAGCGTGCCCGCGCTCGTCATCACGGAAACGGGAGAGTGCACCTCGAGGCCCTCGCGCTCGATGAACTTTGCCAGCTCGAAGATGCTCTCCACGTACGCAAGGATCAACCGGGGCTTTTTCTCGTTGATCACGCGCGCCCATTCCCGCTGGTCCTCCGCGGAGGCCTGGTACGCGCTGAGCCAGGTCTCGTTGCGCAAGTAGCGCTCGATGCGGGTCTTCAGCGGCTGATCCCCTGGTTTTAGATCCCGCCGGGACCCCCAGAGCTTGATCTTGGGCTGCCCGTACTCCCAGCCAGCCCACGTGTCGTACACCATCTTCATGCCCTCCCGCCAGGCCCGGTACTCGCGGTCCTGGATGAAGCGCACGGGTTGACCCGTGGACCCTCCCGACGTGTTGAACGACCAAGTCCGATCGTCCAGATCCTCCGAGGCAAGCGCCTCGAACTCGTCCCGGATCACGTCCTTCGTGAGCACCGGAAGCGTACGGAAGGTCTCCTCGAGCCGTTTGCCCGACAAGGATGGCGTCCACCCCACCTCGTCCAAGCGGTCCCGGTAGTACGGTACGTTCTCGTAGCAGTGCTCCAACAGGTCGCCCAGTCGGTCCAGCTTTCGCCGCTTGACCTCTTCGGGGCTCAAGTCTTCGGCCTCCCGCAGCTCCCGGTAGGCCCGGTAGCGGCCGCCTCTACCCGTGCCCGTCAACCAAACACGATACAGGAGACCTCGGAGCCTGGGATGCACGCCGTATCGCCTCAACGATCCCAGAGATGGGCCTGGGGAGTGCCACGAACAGGGTCCCCCGTGTTTAACGTTGGTCCGACCCATACGTGCGCTTTGCAGGTCGGAACATGGATACCGTGGCAGCCGGTTCCCCGGTGCGAGGTGCCACGTGTTGAGCTTCCTCGTCACCGGCTGCGCGGGCATGATCGGGTACCACACCGCCCTGCACCTTCTCGAACAAGGCCACCCCGTCGTCGGCGTGGACCTGGTCACCCCCGACAAGGGACCCCAACTCAAAGAATGGCGGCTTGACCAACTCGACAAGCACGACGAGTTCCACGAGCACAGGACAGACGTGCGAGACCACGACGCGTTCGAAGCCCTCATCCGAGACACGGCACCGGACGGCGTGCTCCACCTGGCCGCCATGGCCGGGGTTCGCGACAGCCTCGAAGACCCCCACCTCTACCACGAGACGAACGCCACGGGCACGCTCAACCTGCTCGAAGCCTGCCGCAAACACGACGTGGACAACGTCGTCATCGCCTCCACCTCGAGCCTGTACGGCCACTGGAACGAGGTCCCCTTCTCCGAGGACGCCCCCACCCACCGGCCACCCTCCCCGTACGCAGCCTCCAAGAAGGCCGCCGAAGCATACGGGAGCACGTACCACGAGCTCTACGACATCGACGTGGTCGTGCCCCGGTACTTCACCGTGTACGGACCTGCCGGTCGTCCCGACATGGCCGTGTACCGGTTCGTCCGCTGGATCGAGCAAGGTGAACCGCTGACGGTGTACGGGGATGGGACGCAAAAACGCGACTTCACGTACGTCAACGACATCGCCCGGGGCACGCAGGCCTGCTTGGACGTGGACGGGTTCGAGATCGTGAACCTCGGCAACGACGACCCCGTCGAACTCATCGAGCTGATCCACACCATCGAGGAACACGTGGGCAAGGAAGCCGTGCTCGAGCACGAGCCGTCCCACCCTGCGGACATGGACGCTACGTGGGCCGACATCTCGAAAGCACGCAAGCTTCTGTCCTGGTCGCCCAAGGTGAGCTTGGACGAAGGCATCCAGCGCACCGTGCGATGGTGGGAAGACGAGAAGGACTGGGCTCTGGATGTCAGCCTGACGTAGCCGCTTGCACGCGGGCCTTATCGGGCCAGGAGGCTCGAAGCTCCGGCAACTTGCGGTCCAAGATCTCTTCGAGCTTGGCCACGTCGTCCTGGAACACCTCTGCGAGCAGGCGCTTGGCGTCCTCGGGAGCGGGCGGTTTCCCGTCCGTGGAGAGCATCACCTCGTTACCCAGCCAGTCGCGCATCCGCTTGGGCAAAACCGTGCGCGCGATGCGCTTGACGGCGGACGAGGTCCGCACGGACTCGATCCATCCCCCGTACGGGACGCCGCGGAACGTGTTGAAGCGCTCGGCCGTGTCGATCCGCTCGGCGGGGCTGGGATCCACATCGAGGAACTCGAACACGTCCGCCAGGGTGTCCTCTGCGTCGGCCTTGATGTCGTCGAGCAGGACCACGTGGACGCGGTCGCGGCCGAACGTCTCGAAGTACCGTTCGACGTGGCCCGCGTAGAGCCCAGCGGAGACGTAGTTGAAGCGCTCGTCCTCGCCGCGGTCGAGCGCGTCCAGGTCGCGCTGGACAGCCTCGGTGAAGTCCGGTGTTTCGCGGCTTGCTGCGACCTCCCTCCAGAACCGGGAGTAGGCCCTCTGGACGGGGTCGCGAAGCGTGATGAGGATGCGTGCCTCGGGGGAGCGCTCCTGGATCAGGCCGGGCACGGCCTCGTCGTAGAGGTTGCCCGCGCTGGCCTCCATCTGGTAGGGTGCCTCGTCGCCTTCGTACAGGCTCAGGTAGGTCTCCCGGTCCTCCTCGGTGATCTCCCCGTTCGCCAGGCGCCGGAAGTACCAGGTCTCCTTCTTGGGCCCGTGGATCTCCGGGTGCTGGCGGAGGTACTGGAACAAGGACGTGGTCCCAGCCTTCTCGCCACCCACGATGAACAGGTTGGGGTACGCGGCCATCCCAGGGGCCAACGAGGGGGAGCACCAAAAAGGACGGGCCCACCGAACGCTACGCGCCTATGGGGCCTCGTCGGTGAGAAGCTCCAGGTACTCGTTGGCGATCCGGTCCGATCGGAAGGGTTCGATAGCCTCCTGAAGCACCGGGTTCGGGGGAGGGTCTTCGAGCGCTTCCAGGATGCGCTCGGCAAGAGCTTCCTCGTCTCCCACCGGGCAAAGGAACCGTTCCAGGGGGCCCGTGAGGATCTCGTCGGGACCGCTGGGGCAGTCCGTCGACACCGAGGGCGTTCCCACGGCCAACGCTTGGAGCAACACGTTGGGAAGCCCCTCCCACCTTGACGACAGCGCGAACACGTCCGCCCGGTCCAGGTACGGGAACGGGTTCTCCACGAAGCCAGGGAGATCCACGCGCTCCTCGAGGCCCCGCTCGCGAACGCGCTCCTCCAACGCGGACCTTAGAGGGCCTTCTCCAAGGATCAACAGCCTCGACGCGCGCGTCTCGTTCACGCGAGCGAACGCGTCGATGAGCGTGGCGAAGTCCTTTTGCCGCGTCAACGACCCCATCCCGATGACGACAGGATCCCCCTCCTCGTAGAAGGCGTGCTCGAGAGGCGCTTTCGCGTCCTCGCGGATCCGATCCACGGGCACCGGGTTGGGGACGACGCTGACACGCTCGCTCGGGACGCCGAACGCGTCCACAAGCTCCTGTTTGACGCCGGACGAGACCGCCACGAAGCGCTCCGCGCGCGGGTAAAACACGCGGGCCATGGCCCGGAACACTCGGTCCACGTCCTCTTCGGGGATGCGCGAGTGCATGTTGGGATGACGGAGCAGGACCCGAGGGTCCCTCCGCGAGATCCAAGCTCCCCACAGGGCCACCAGGTTTGCCCAGTACAGCGTGGACACGACGGCACGAGGAGCCCTCTCACGCAGGTAGCGTGCGAACGCGCGGGTGGCCTCCAGAGCGCCGAGGACGGCCTCCCGCTGGATGCCAAGGTCCACCAAGCGGACCCCGTGCGGGACGTGGTCGACGAGTTCGCCTTCCTTGCGCATCACGACCAGGTCCACCTCGTGCTGGTCAACCCATTCGGAGGCTAGGTCGAGGAACACGCGCTCAGCGCCGCCTCCCGACAGGCGAGGAAGCAACATCGCTACGCGATGGGTCGCATCAGTCGCCATCCGGGCGCCTCCCCTCATGGGATCGGGGGAACCGGTCCAACCGGTGCCAGAGCTCGACCGGGTCCTCTGGCAAGAAAAGCCCCGTCAGCTTCACCAGGGATCGGGCCCTCCAGCCGGGGCTCATCTGGCTGCGGTACAAGGCGGGATCCCGCACGTCCTCCACGTCCCGACCCAGGAACGCTTGCAACCTGTCCAGCGATGCGTCGCTCGTCATCAGTTCGTGGTAGGAGACGAGGAACGTCTCCCCCTCGCCCTCGAGGTAGGAGAGCATCCGGCGGTTGTGGCCGGTCCAGTGCCGCATCACGCTCCACAGGTTCCTCCAGCGCCGACCGTAATGCGCCCACACCTCGAACGGAGACCTGTACACGCCCAACAACCGGTGCTCGGGGAGCACCGTGCGCCAGAACGGGTACGTCAGGGTGGTGCGGGGATCCTTGAACCCCCACGTCTTGGAGGAGGCTTGTCGTTCGCGGATCAGCTCCCGGGCGCGGTCCTCCAGCTCGGGGCTCCAGTCCAGCGCGTCCGGGAGGGGGATCTCCAAGCTGTAGCGGCCCGCGGACCCGAGCAGGGTGCTGTTGATGGTCCTGAACTCCGCGTCCTCGAACTTGTGCCCGTCGTCGTACCCTGCCTCCTGGTCCGCCGCGTCCAGCATCGGGACGCCCGAGCGGTGCAGAAGCTGGGAGACCAGCGTGGTGCCCGATTTGTGCATGCCGAGCACGACGTGGATCACGGCACCCCTCCCCTCCTTCGTACGGCCCTGGCAGGCTGGATGGAGGAGAGCATCGTTCCCGTCAGCACCGCAGCGGAACTCTCTGCTCGGGGTTTCAACCCTTCGCTCGGAGGGTGACAGACGCGAGCGAAGCGCTTACAGCGGTCCCGCGTTCTTGGGCCCTCGTCGCTCTTACCGGAGACGTGGCCCCGTGGACGCTGACCCTCGCGTGTTGCTTGTAACCTCGACCTGGTCCACGGAGGGGTACGGCGGGGAGAAAAGCGTCCGGTTGCTTCACGACGCGCTTGCATCGACGGGTGCCCAGGTGAGCATCGCCGCTGAGAAGATCGAAGGTGAGGGCGACGTGGTCCGGCTCGATCAGCCGTTCCAGGACCTGGTGCACATGATCCAGCGGGACGAGCATGACATCGTGCACTGTTACAACATGGAGAGCCTCGTTCCCGTGGTCCTGGCCGCGAAGGCGACGGGGGTACCGTCCGTGATCACGGCGAACTCGTACTGGGCCACGTGCCTGTTCGCCGACATGCTCTTCCCCGATGGGGAGATCTGCCAGGGCTGCTCGATCCGTGGCGTCCAGCGCGACTTCAAGACGCGCGATCCCGCCACGGTGGGCAGGCGCGTACCCGCCCCCGTTGGCCGCGGCGAGGTGGCGCGCCGCACGTTCTTCTTGAACCGCTACGATGCCATCGTGGCGCTCTCCAGCGCGTCCCTTGACCAGCTTGCCAGGGGTGGAGCCCGTCCGGACCGCATGCACGTCGTGCCGAACCTGAGCGACCCTGACGAAATCCTCTCCTCGCCTAAGACGGTCCCGTCCGAGCCAAAGGTCCTGTTCGTGGGCCAGCTCAAGCACGTCAAAGGCGTCTCCTTGCTCCTGGAGGCCATGGCCTGCGTGAAGGACACCGTCCCGGAGGCGGAGCTCACCGTCGCGGGAGACGGTCCGGAACGCGAGAGGCTCAAGGCGCAAGCCCGGGAGCTTGGGATCACGGAGGCCGTGACGTTCCTTGGTTACGTGGATCCACGCGAGATGCCCCGTGTGTACCGCGATCATCGCGTCCTGGCGCGGCCATCCCTTTGGGTTGAGCCCTTCTCGAGGGTGCTCTTGGAAGCCTGGTCGCAGGGGATCCCCGTGGTTTCGACGCGCCGAGGCGCGGCGGGCGACGTCATCGTGAACGAGGAAACGGGGCTTCTGGTGCCCGCCGACGACTCAGACCGCTTCGCGGAGGAACTTGCGCGCGTGCTTGAGGAGGACACGACAGCAAGCCGTTTGCAAGAGGGTGGCCTCGAGCAGGCGCGACGGCTTACCCCTGATGCGGTGGGTCCGCGCTACGCGAGCGTGTACGAGACGGTTCTTGGGGGGTGAGACGAAAACCTATCCAACCTGGGACGCATGCCAGCCCGATGCCGGCCTCGCCCCGAACCACGGCCACGCCCCAGGACCCGGACCTGATCGTGGTGCTGGGGGTACAACGCACAGGCTCTACGTGGCTTCGAACGCTGTTGGATCAAAACGTGGACGGGGACCCGCACGTCCAACGAGGCCACAGCCCCGGGCACGATCCCGACGCGGACGCCATCTTCGTCATCATGCGGGACCCCTGGGCGTGGCTGGTTAGCTTCTACAAGTTCCAGCTGCACCCCGTGTACGGGTTCCTGGACCGCTGGTGGAACAAGCTGTTACACCCGCCCGTCGACCGGTACCGGACTTACCGCTGGTGGAACTACTACCTGCTCTCCTACGAGAGCTGGAAGCACAGCCTCCCGCAGGACAGGTCCACGTGGCTGCACTACGAGGATCTTCTCCCCGACCCGGGTCCGCGCTTGGGCGAGGCCATGGACGAGGTTGGCGTGCCCCGTCGGGCGACGGTGGAGGACGAGGACTCCTACCAGAAGGACTTCTCCTCGCCGCTTGCCAAGATCCTTAGCCCCGAGAAGCTTGGAGCCTCCAGTTTCGACCCCACGTACTACACGGAGAAGCGCTACCTCGACGAGTACCGCGACGAGCACATGCGCACGCTTCTCGGGATGGCGAACAAGCGCGGCCTCACGGAGCGCTTCAACAGGTTCGGGTACGACTTGGCTGAGGACGTGCCCCCCGCACCGGAGGATGCTTAGGTCTCCCAGCTGGCTCGAAGCTCCGGCAGCGACCGGTCCAGCATCTCCTCCAGCCGATCGATCTCGGGCCCGTAGACCTCGACGAGCCGCTCGCGCGCCTCCAGGTCGATCCCCGGCTTCTCGGGGCGTTTCGAGAGCATGCGCTCTCCGGCCTTGATCCGCACCGACTCCGGGATGACCGCGTGCGCTACGCGCTCCACGAGGTTGCTCTCCAACAGCCACCCCGAGACGGGGCCCCGGGGGACGCGGTAGGGGTTGTGCTGCGTCTGGTAGTCCACGGTCCCCATCGCGTCCTGGTCCACGTCGAGGAAGCGGGCGATCGAGACGAGCACGCTCAGCGGGTCCTCTTTGAGCTCGTCCAAGAGGATCACATGCACGCTCTCTTCGCCGAAGGTCCCCCAGAAGCGCTCCAGGTGCGTCGCGTAGAGGCCTGGCAGCACGGGACCGCGAAGATCCTCGCCCAGGCCCTCGTCGAGCTCGTCCTCGATCAGGTCCAGGAAGGGGGCCTCGACGACGCCGTCGCGCTTGTTCATCAGGTACTCCGAGTGCGCCCTTTTCACGGGGTCCCGGAGGGACACCACGAACCGAGCCGCGCCCACCGAGTCCCGGATCCGGTCGGGCACCTTGGGGTGGCTGAAGTACCGGGGCGAGGACTCGCCTCGCACCTTCGCGCCCCCTGCTTCCAGGAAGAGGTCGAGATAGGCTTGCTTCTCCTCTTCGAACGCCTGCTTGTCCTCGTGCGTGCGATCCCAGGTCCGGTTGAAGAAGTAGGTCTCCTTCGGGTTGGACATGAAGATCTCGGGGTGCTGGTCCAGGTAGCGGTGCAGCGAGGTCGTTCCGGCCTTGGGGACGCCTGCGATGAAGAAGTTGGGCCAGACCGCATCGTCACCGGTCCGCGTCGCCACGATGCTCGAACCCGTCGAGCCTACTTAACCCGTGGGGGGACAACCCTCGGGTCTCGAGCGCCGGTTCAGGCCAACGCGCGCGTGCGCTGGCTGGAAGCCGCGGGTTGGGGCTGCTGAACCGTGGGTTCTGGCGAGGTCGCTTTCTCGAAGCGGACCATGCGTTGGCCTCGGGGGTGGGGGTACTCGTGGGGGTCGAGCAGCGTCATCTCGAGCCCGGTCCCCTCCAATGCTTTTTTGATCTGGTCGACGGAGAACGAGTACGTGTCTGGCCCTGGCTTGTGCTCGTCGATGAAGAACGTCGCGAAGAACACGGAATCCTCGTCCATCACCTTGCCGACGTTCTCCAGGCACGTTCGCACCGTCTCAGGGGGCGTGTGCGTGAGGACGCTCTGGGCGAGGAGGACATCGAACGTGTCCGTGAACCCGTCGAAGGTGAGACCGTCCACGATCTCCAACCGGGGCGTGTTCTGGTGGAAGAACGCGTCGTCCCAGCGGTCCCGGGCGGCCTTGAGAGCGTCCGGGCTGATGTCGATGCCCGTGTAGTTGCCCGGTCGGAGGTACTCAATGAAGCGCCATCCGCCGCGCAGCGTCCCGCATCCGATGTCCAAGAGCTTGTCGTCGACGTCGAGGCCTTGGTTGCGGATGAACTCGAACTGCAGCTGCCCGATCTCGTCCCACTTGCCTCCGACAGCGTCCTCGCTACCGTCCAGGTGGACGCGAAGCTTCATCCACCGCCTGTACGCGGTCGTGTGATCGGGACTAAGCTTCCACACGAGGTCCCGGACGAGTCCCCGAGCGTCCGCGCGCAGGTGCTTGAGAAGGCGCATCACACCTAACGACTCTGTAGCACTCTTAGCCTTGTCGCTTTCTACCAAGCTCACGGAAGGGACCCCGAAGAAACCGCACCTCGGCCCGAGCCGAGGCCCGAGGTTCGCTGTTTCGGGTTCCGGAGACGTTTAAGAACAGCGTCGACTTGCCGCTGCTGTGCTCGCGCGCAAGGCGCTTTTGCACTTCGCCAACACGATCGTAGGCGGCCTTCTCGGGGTCATCGCGCTCAAGCTCGTCGCCCTCTGGATGGGGGACGCGATCCTGGGGCGCGTCGCGTACGCGATCGCGATCCTCAGTGTGGTACAGTCCGTCACCACCCTGGGCATGCGGGGAGCTCACGAGAAGCGCATGGGAGAGGGAGGAAATCAATCGGACAAGATCGCGACCTACTTCTACCTGCAACTCATCCTCAGCGCCGTTTTCGCGGGCATCGTCGGGATAGGCATCGTCGTATGGGTGTTCCTCCTCGGCGAGGGCTTCCACGCGACGACGCTCCTTGTCTTGGTCATCATCACCGGGTACCTGTTCGCGCAGAACCTGCGGCAGGTGTCGGTGAACACGTTCAACGGGCGCCGCGAGATTGCAAGAAGCCAGACGATCACGATTCTGGACGATTTCATCCGGGTCGCCGCGACGGTCCTCGCCGCGAGCGTGTACGCGGGCGTCGTGCGCGAGCGGGGACCGTTGGCGGCGCTGGAGGGAACCCGGTGGGACTGGGTGCACGCCTACGGGGCCGAGCTTTTGGCGCTGACGTACCTGATCGGGACGCTCGCCTCCGCGCTCGTGGGCCTTGTGTACATGCGCAAGGTGTGCCCGTTCGGGAGGCTCAAGCGCGCCGTCGTCGAGAACTACTGGGCGTTCGCGGCGCCCGTGTTCGCCACCGGCGTGCTCGGGTCGCTGGCCATGCAGGTCGATCGCATCATGCTGGGCTACTTCTGGGTCGATGCGACCGTGGGCCTGTACTTCGGGATGGATCGGATCACGCACGTGGTCATGAGCCTCGCGTTCGCCGTGACCACGATCCTCATCCCGAAGATCTCACGCCTCGCCGTCGAGGGCGAGTACGAGCGCATCGCCCACGTCACGTACCTCTCCCATCGCTACATCATGATGGTGCTGCTCCCCATGGTGGTGGGGCTGATCGTGTTCGCGGGCCCCTTGATCCGCATCGTCCTCGCGGAGGAGTTCCTGCGCGGGATCCCCGTGCTCACGGTCCTGGCCATCTGGCTGTTCTTCTCCATCACGAACCGGCCCTTCAGCAGCGCCATCCAAGGGTTGGACCGGCCCGAGCTGACGTTGCGCGTGGCCCTCGTGGCGGTCGCTGCGAACATCGTCATCAACCTGATCCTGATCCCCCGAGACATCCAAATCCTGGGCATCACGCTGCTCGGGCTGGGCGCGCTGGGAGCCGCGATCGGGACATTGTCGCAGTCCCTGATCAAGTACGTCGCGTTCCGCTACATCGTGCGGAAACTGTTGCCTGTCGATTTCGGCTGGCGTCACGTGATCAAGCAAGTCGCCGCGGCCGTCCTGATGGCCGCCTCGATGTGGGGGCTTCTCGGGTTCGTGGACGGGCTCGCCCGCTGGTACCACATCGGGCTTTTCGCTCCCGTAGGGTTGGCCGTGTACCTTCTCGCGCTCCGGGTCACGGGCGAGTTCACGAAGGAGGACTGGCGGTTCTTCTACGACACGATCCACCCGCGACGTATGGGAAGCTACGTGCGGGACGAGCTCCGGAACAACCGCCAGGACGATCAACCGTGACGGCTGGACGCGTCCGGCTAAGAGGGCTTCACGAGCACGGCATCGATCCTGTGAGGGCCCCAACCGATCAGCTCGCGCCCAAGGTACGTGCGCTGGTGCCAGCAGAACGGGTGCTTGTGCACGACCTCGAGTGACTCAATCTCGAACTCGACATCCGGCCCCCCGTAACCCTCCTTGCCCAGGCGCCGGAACGTCTCCGGCGAGTACAAGTGCTTGTGGTCGAGCAAGTGGGCAGCCTTGTCGTTCTCGTGGTGGGGGACCTTCACGACGAACCGGCCGCCCGGTTCCAGCACGCGGTGGACCTCCGTGACCGTCCCGACTTGGTTCCACAGGTGCTCGAGCACGTTGTCCATGAGCACCAGCTCGAACCGATCATCCTCGAAGGGCCACGGGTGCTCGTCGAGATCCATCCGCTTGTACGCCATGTCCTCGTCGAGCGCGTCCCCAAGCTCCTCCGGCGCCATGACGTCCACGTTCAGCCAGGTTCCCCCTCGCAAATCATCCCCGCAGCCAGCGTTCAGCTTCCGCATCCACGAGCGACTACGCCAAGCTCCGCATAAGGGTTCCCGAATCGGGACGGCTGCCGTCAGCGGCGACGTTCCACGATGAAGTCCGCAAGCCTGAGAAGCTGGTCGCGCTGCTTCGTGGAGGGAAGCTCCTCGATGGCGGCCCGGGCCTTCTCCACGTTCTCCTCGGCCACGCGCCGCGCCTGCTTGGCACCGTCCTCGCCCAGCGCGCGGGCCAGGTTGGGGGCGCCCACGCGCTGATCGATGCCGGTGGGCTTGCCCGTGTCCTCCCCCTCGCCGGAGACGTCCAGCGCGTCGTCGATGGCCTGGAAGGCCACGCCCACGCCCACGCCGAACCGCTTCAACCCCTCCACGTGCTCGTCGGGAGCCTCGGCCAGCGTGCCGCCGATCGCGCACGCGGACCCCATGATGGCCGCCGTCTTCTCGCGAGCCACACGGCGAGCCCCCTCGGGCGTCCAGTCCTCGCTCCGATGCACGATCTCGCGAGCCTCCCCCTGCACCATCTCGCGCACGCCCTCCCGCGCCAGCGTGGAGATCTCGCGGCCCAACGCGGAGGCCAACCAGAACGACTCTGTGAACAACGCGTCCCCCAGCAGCAGCGCCAAGTCGTCCCCGATGAGCACCGGCGCGGACAAAAGCCCCCGTCGCGTCTCCGCATCGTCCAGGATGTCATCGTGGACGAGGCTGGCCGCGTGGATCAGCTCGATGCTCGCGCACGCGTCCACGACCCGATCGTCCACCACCTTGCCCCCCGAAGCGTAGTAAGACAGGAAGATCAACCGCGAGCGCACGTACTTGCCGTCCGTGAGGAACTCGCGCACCCACTCGTCCGGGATGCCCGGCACCTCCGGGCGCACCTGCACCACCCGATCCTTGACCAGGTCGACCTCGCGCTCGCACGGAAGCTCGAACCTCAAAGCAACACCTCCACCGCGATGCCCGCCGCCATCAGCACGCCCACGGTCCCGTGCAGGACCCACACGCTCCCCTGCACGGGCGCGATGCGATCCGCCTCGAAGCCCCCTTGTCGCACCTTGTGGCCCAGGAACAACGCCAAGGGCACCATCGCGAACGCCAACGCGGCGCCCACGGGAATGGCACCAAGCGCCACGAGAGCGCCCAACGCGAGGTGCGGAGCCACGAGCAACAGGCCCGCTCCCCACGGAGCCAGATCGCCCCATCGCACCGCCAACGTGCCGCGACCGGTGCGCGCATCCCAGCGCGCATCCGGCAGCTCGTTCACCATCAACACGCCCATCATCGAGACGCCCAACGGGACCCCCACGAGCAGCGCTGGCCCCGTCACGGAGCCCGCCTGGACAGCGAACGCGCCCGCGGCCAACAAGGGCCCGAACACGGTGCCGGCTGCCAGCTCCCCCAAGCCCCGGTCGGTCAACCGGAACGGGGCGCCCGAGTACGCGTACCCCACCCCAACGCCGAGCGCGCCCAGGGCGAGCACGGTCCACCCGCTCGCCAGGACCAGCCACGCGCCGATGCCCGCGCCCGCCAGGCCCAGGGTGGCCGCCAGGCCGAGCATCGCGTCCGAGCCCATCCACCCCCGTTGGATCACGCGAGAGCCCCCACTGAAGGGCGTGGGGGTCAGGTTCGCCTCGTCCACGCCGCGCCGGTGGTCGAGCACGTCGTTGAGCAGGTTGAAGGCCAGATGCAACGCGACGGCGCCGGTCAACGCCAGGGCGAAGCTGACGGGCTCGAAGGCGCCTTGGAAGGCCGCAAGCGCGGTCCCGGCGAGCACGGGTGCAACGGTCGCGGGGAGCATGCGGGCGCGCGTGGCTTCTAGTAGCACGTGAGCCCGGGAGGGGGCCTCGGTCTCGGAGGGGACCCAGGAGACCAGGAACCGGCCCTGTCCTCGCTCCTCGACGAGCGCGTCCGCGCCGACGGCTTCCACGAAGCCCCGGAGCCATCCCGCCCAGAACCCGTCCGGGAGGGGGGCGTCGATCTGGACCTGGGCCACGTGGCCGTTGAGCTCGAACCGCGGCCGGGATGCCTCCGGGAAGAACCAGCAGAACACCTCGGTCAACGCCACCCGAAGCATGCGCTCGGGTTGGCCTTGAAGGTGCTCGGTGAGCGTCTGGTACATGGCGGCCCAGCGGTCCACGAACAGGGACCCGATGGCCTCCATGCGTGAGCCTTGGGGCCCCGAGAGCTCCTCGTCGAGGAGGACCAGCGCCTGCTGGAACGGGGCCAGGGGCACGGTCTCGTCGACGCCGAGGGCTTTGATGTCCTCCGGCCCGTCCACCTCGTCCACGATCCGGTCCCACGCAGCGGGGCCAAGCTCGGGCCGGTGGTTCCCGTACAGGAGCTTCCAGGCTAGGCCTCGCGCGGCGCCTTCGGCCTGGATCGTGTCCGGCGGGGTCGTGATGGCCAGGGGTCTCACCTGCCGCGCCTGAACGACGCGCTCGACCGTGCCGAGGGAGGCCCCCCTCTATTGCCTTTCCCCACGCCCGGAACGTGGGCAGGATTCCCGTCCCGCGGCTCCTGATGGGTTCCCTTCGCGTCCCTTCAAGTATGTGAACCAGGTACGCGGGCATAATGACGACGCTGACCTTCCTGGGCACCGGCGGAGGCCGGTTCTCCACGCTCTTCCAGGAGCGAGCTACAGGAGGGCTCTACCTGGAGGACGGGGCCACGCGCCTGCACGTGGACCCAGGGCCAGGGGCCCTCCTTCAGCTGCACGAGGCCGGGCTGGACCCCCGCCAGACGACCGGCGTCCTCGTCAGCCACAAGCACCTCGATCACGCCAACGACGCCAACCTCGTCATCGCGGGCATGACGCGCGGGGGCACCGAGGAACGCGGGTTCCTCGCAGGCTCG
This sequence comes from uncultured Thermoplasmatales archaeon, assembly GCA_964581775.1. GTDB lineage: Archaea > Thermoplasmatota > SW-10-69-26 > SW-10-69-26 > SW-10-69-26 > PWVY01. The sequence continues at coordinate 24,054 of CAZOQA010000033.1, forward strand.
GTGAGCGTGATCGAGGGCCACGGCGGGGACCCGCCCGTGATCACGCCCAAGCACCGCGGACTCGTGACGGACGCCATCACGGCCCGTCCCGGCGAGTCGGCCCGCGTGAGCGGGGTGCGCGTCGAGTTCCTCGACACCGAGCACCGCGACCCCACGAACGTCGGGTTCAAGTTCCACACCAGCGACGGCGTCCTCTCGTACTTCACCGACACGGTCGTCCGCGACGATCTTCTCGACCAACTGGCCGGTTCCCGCGTGATCGTGCTCGGCATCACGCGTCCCAAGGGAGCCTCGATCCCGGACCACCTCTCCACGGAGGACGCCGTGGACGTGGCCGAGCGGTACGATCCGGAGCTCTTGGTGCTCACGCACCTGGGCTTGAAGCTGTTGCGCCAGGGCGCCGAACCCGAGGCGAGGTTCGTGGAGAAACAGACCGGCGTAAGGACCGTGGCCGCGGAGGATCTGATGCGGGTGCACGTGGAGGACAGGATCCACGTGCAACCCCAGCGCGAGGACGACCCGGCCCCCAGCGCCGGGGCAAAAGGATAAAAAGGGGAACGGTTGTCCCTGGGCCGTCCCCGGCACGAGTGCACGCTTCGCGTGTGCAAGCCCGGGAGGGTCCCCCCGATGCTCGAAGAGAAGACGAACCCCAACCTCGTGGACGCGATCCTGCGCCTGAAGCAAGCAGGCCGCGAACACGACACGCCCGCGTGGCGCGCCATCGCAGAGGAACTGGAGAAACCCTCCAGCTCCTGGCGAGCCGTGAACGTGGGCGAGATCCAGCGCGTCGCCGACGAAGAAGCCCCCCTCGTGGTCGTGCCCGGCAAGGTCCTGGGAAGCGGGTACCTCGACAGGGAGGTCACGGTGACCGCCTGGTCCTTCTCCGAGCAAGCCAAGGACAAGATCGAGGACGCCGGCGGACGATGGCTCGCTCTCCAGGACGCCGTCGACGAGTTCGCCGACGCCGAGGACCTGCAGGTGGTGGGCTGATGACGACCGCGTACGACGCCACGGGCTGCGTGCTGGGCCGGTTGGCCACGCACGCCGCTCAAGACGTGCTCGGCGGGGACGAGGTCGTCATCGTGAACTGCGAGGACGCGATCGTGACGGGCCGCAAGAACGACGTGCTGGAACGGTACAAGAAGAAGTACGAGGCCGGCACGCAACGCAAAGGCCCGCACTTCCCCCGCGTCCCCGACCGCCTGGTCAAACGCACCGTCCGCGGGATGCTCCCCTACGACAAGCCCCGAGGACGCGAAGCGTTCAAACGGCTGCGATGCTACATCGGGGAACCCGAAGAGGTCGGGGACGCCGACGCCGAGGTCCCCGAGGACGCGCGAGGGGACACGCACCGACCCCATGTGACCGTGGCCGAGATCAGCCGGTTCCTGGGAGCCAAGGTGAGAACATGAGCGACGCTGTGAACACGAGCGGGAAACGCAAGGAAGCCGTCGCGCGCGCCACCGTGCGCGAGGGCGAGGGCCGCATCCGCGTGAACAGCCGACCCGCCGAGCTGATGGAGCCGCGCGTGGCTCGCGACAAGGTGCTTGAACCCTTGCGCGTGGCAGGCCCGGACCGGTTCGAGGACGTGGACATCAACGTCAACGTTCGAGGCGGCGGGTTCATGGGTCAAGCCGACGCGGCTCGCACCGCGATCGCGCGAGGCCTGGTCGACTTCTTCGACGACCCGACCCTGCGGGAGCTGTTCTTGGACTACGACCGGTCCCTGCTCGTGAACGACCCGCGCCGCAAGGAGCCCAAACAGCCGATGGGTCCCGGTGCGCGCGCCAAGCGACAGAAATCCTACAGGTGATTTCCCGTGATCATCCCAGTTCGATGCTTTACGTGCGGGTTCGTGATCGCGTCCGTGTGGGACGAGTTCCAGGAACGCGTCGAGGACGGCGAGGACAAGGGCGAGGTCCTCGACGATCTGGGCGTGGACC
>CAZOQA010000034.1:0-25530 GCA_964581775.1 uncultured Thermoplasmatales archaeon
CCTACCCAGCACCCCCGCGAGGGCCCTATCGGCCTCGGGGACCCCTCTCTGGAAACCTCCAAACGGCTCACCCGCTGCATGGGCGGCACCCTCGGGGTCCACCCCCCCGACCGATCCACCCTCCCCCTCGACGACCACCACCTCCAACCCGGCCAGGGAGCCATGTACCTCGTCACGCTTCCCGCCGACCCCCGCCAGCAAGACGGGGCCCCCGAACCGCCCTGACCAAGGAGACCTCTTGCTTTGCAAGGGAGACCTTGACCCCCGTACCGCTCGTCTCCCTGGCCTTATGATGGACTTCGCGAAGAGGCCGTGTTCGGTGGCCTCATGCCCGACCCTGAAGCCCAAACGAACGCCCTCTCCGAGGTGCTCAAGCTCCTGGCCGATCCCAACCGGCTAGACCTGCTTCGACAGCTTCGGGAACCCAAGATCGTGGACGAGATCCGGATGACCCCGTCCCGTCCCACGAACCAAACCAACCCCGACCGGCAACTAACCCGCCAGGCGGTCCGCCACCATCTCCGACAGCTTCGAGAAGAAGACCTCGTTCAAGTCTCCGCGCGCCAACGCCCCGACGGACGACAAGTCAGCGAGTTCAAGGTCAACGAGCAAGCCTTCTACGGCCTCATCGAGGACCTGCACAACCTGAACGAGTACATCAGCTCCACCAATGGCCACGGCTCCATGGCAGGGACCAACGGGGACGAGGATCAATGGCCCACAGGCCCCAAGCTCGTCCTCGTCCGAGGCCTCCATGACGGGCGCCCATACATGCTCACCGAGTCCCGACGCGACCCCCCCAGAGGGTGGGTCATCGGTCGCGGCGAGCACTGCGCCGTGAACGTCGGGTACGACCCTTACGTCGCCGAAGAGGACACAGAGATCATGCCCAGCGAGAACGGAGCCGGGTTCGACCTGATCGACCTGCGAAGCTCGAACGAGGCCACGGCCGTAAACGGCACCTCGCTGCCCTTCGGCGGGAAGACGAGCCTGGACCACGGGGACGTCATCAAGGTCGGCTCCAGCGTCTTCGTCTTCCATGAGAAATGACCGGCCTCGCCTCCCCGTCCCGTTCCCATGCTCGTCGACTGGGGGACAAGTTCTAGTACCCTGCGTTCGGGACGGTCTTCCTAGTATGGTCCGAGACCGAGCAACGCGGGACGACGCCACCCCACCCCACGGGACCGGGCCAGAGCTGGACAGCCCCGGCCGCAACGTCTCCACCATGGAGGACTTCCAGGAGGCCAACCGCCGGGGTCCCATCGCCTGGACGGTCATCATGCTCCTCGTGGGAGCCCTGGGAATCGCCCTGTTCACGTTCGCGATGTAAGCCTGGCCGCGCGGTCAGTGGATCAACAGCGCGTTCGCCTTGTCCCGGATCTCCTGGATCGCGTTCATGTAGTTGATGTAGGCCATGTAGGGCGAGTCGTACGGCGAGAAGTAGGAGTGGATGGCCTGGTCATCCAGGTGTTTGGTGGTGCAGTAGTACAGGTGATCGCTCGTCTGGAGCAGTCGCCACGCGTGCGTCAGACCGGGGTCGTCGAGGTCCCGGACGAGCGGTTGCATGCCTTGGACGGCTTGGAAGCACTCGTGCTGCATCTTGTTGTGGAGCCACGCGGATACGTCCCGCTCCTCGTCCGCCCACGAGATCGCGTGGGGGACATCGAGCGTGTCTCGTGCTTCGAACCGGTGGGAGACCTCGCTGGGCAGCCCGAACGAGAGGTCCGGCCGCTTGGCGACCTCGTGGGGGAGGTGCTCGAGGAACTCGAAGATCCCCGTCTCGGGCCACTGGTGCTCCCCGAACGTCTCGTAGTCCATGAACAGGTTGATCGTTTCGCCGGGTGTCTTGGACAGCCACGCGGCGTACTTGCCGGCGGTGAGCGGCCGCTCCTCCCAGTCGGGCGTGGAGAAGCGGAACGCGATGTCGTCGCTGAGCTTGTAGTGTTTGAGCAGGACGTCCAAGCCCTTCCCGTGCACGGTGCGGTACACGTGGTTGGCGGATCGGTCCCCTAGGACGCGCTCGGTCCCCTCGGTGAGGATCGCATCGTAGCCCATGCGGGCGGCTTCCTTGGCGATGCGGTTGTCGTAGATCAGCTCCGTGTTCCGGAACACGTCAGGGTCCTGCCCGAACAGGTCCTGGATGGCCTCGTGGTGCATGGCGACCTGCTCGCGGAACTCGTTGCGGTCGTCCCAGAGCCCGGCCAGGGAGTGGTAGTACGTCTCGGCCAGGAACTCGACCGCGCCCGTGTCCGCTAGGCGCTGGAAGGACTCGATCAGCTCGGGCTTGTGTCGCTTGGCTTGCTCGAGGAACACGCCGCTGAGCGAGTACGCGACGCGGAACGCTCCTCCGGTCTGTTCGATGAGATCGTGGATGAGCTCGTTCGCGGGCAGGTAGCACTTGCGGGCGGTCCGCTCGAGGATCTTGCGGTTCTTGGCCTCGTCCCACACGTCGTAGCCTTTGACCGAGTCGAACGTTTGGATGCGACGCAAGCGTCGTGGCTGGTGGACTTGGAAGTAGAAGCAGATCTGCTTGGTCATGCAGGCACCTCTACGAGGGTCTTGGTCGTGCGGACATCCTCGTACACCTGCCGGGTCTCCCGGCAACAATCCTCCCATGCGAACCGATGGACCTCTTGCCCGCCGTTGCTTCCCAGCTCCTCGCGTAGCGCGGGCGAGGAGAGAAGGCCCAGGATGATGTCGGCCATCTCGTCCGTGTCCCAGAAGTCGACCTTGAACACGTGGTCGAGCGCTTCCCCCGCGCCCGTGGTCTTGCTCACGATCGTGGGAAGCCCCGTGGCCATGGCCTCCAGGATGCTGATGCCGAACGGTTCGCTCACGCTGGGGAGCACGTAGGCGCCGCTTTCGCGGTACACCTCGGCGAGCTCCTCCTCGGGCACGTACCCGGCGAAGCGTACGTTCTCGGCCATGCCGTGCTCGATCGTGAACTCGATGCAGTCAGAGAGCAAGGGCCCCTTGCCGGCGACGACGAACCGGGCATCCGGGCGCACATCGAGCGCGCGTCGGGCGGCTTCCAGGAACTGCAGGGGCCCCTTCTGGGGGGTCAAGCGCGACAGGAACAGCACGGTCTTGCGGGGTTTCCCGTAGTCCCGTTCCTCGGCGTCGTGGAGCTCGTCGAAGTTGACGCCGTTGTGGATGGGCACGATGCGGTCGGGGGGAGCCCCGTACTCGTCCTGCACGACTTGCTTGGTGTATCGGCTGACCGTGATCACGCGATCGGCCCCGTGCACGCCGGCGCGTTCGATGTCCTCAATCCAGGCTTGGCGGTGAAGGCCGCCGCTTCGGTCCTTCTCGGTGCTGTGCACGGTGAACACGAGCGGGAGGCCTGTCCGGTTGCGAAGCTCGAGAGCCGCGGGCACGGTCACCCAGTCGTGGCAGTGGAGGAGGTCCGCGTCGTACGAGTCGAACGCTTCGACGAGGCGGTCGTTGTAGAGGCTGACCGCCTCGTTGAACTTGTCGCCGTACTCGCGGGGGTTGTCTTCTCTCGTGCTGGAGGCGTCCTCGCCGTAGGGTTCCAAGTCGGGGTCGGCGGGGACCTCGTTGATGCGGGCGTGGTCGTGTTCGTCGGCGACGCGGTCCTCGCCTTGCATCGTGGCCATGCGTGGCATGTAGAAGTCGATGTCGACGCCTTGTCGGTCGAGCCCTCGCGTTAGCTCTAGGCAGTGTACGCCCAGGCCGCCAGCGATGAACGGAGGGAACTCCCATCCGAGCATGGCGACCTTCATCGGTCCTCGACCCCCTCGACGACGGCTTGCTGGGCCCGAACGGGCTGCGCGGCTCTCTGGGTGCGTCGGTACGCGTTCACGGTCTCGACGAACGTGGAGTGGCTCCAGACGAGCGGGGTCACGCTCGTGGGTTCCCCGGTCTCACGGTCGACCTGTTCGGGGAGAAGCAGCGTGGGTCCGGCCTGCCGGATCGTCCAGTCGATCAGTTGTCGGGCTCGCTCGGGCTCGTCCAGGTCCAGGTAGCAGCGGGCCAGCCAGAGCGTGCAGATGATCCACGCGTTCTCGTCGCCGTAGTAGTCGTCACCTTCGTAGCGTGCGATGCCGCCGGTGGGTTCGACCCAGAGTCGGTCCTCGATGGCTTCCACGACGCTTGCGTACCGGGGGTCGGTGGGGTCGAGAAGCCCGGTTTGCAGAGCGAGGAGGCTGGAGGCGTCGAGCGCGTCGTCCTCGGGGTCCAGGCTCTTGTGGAAGGCGCCCTTGTCAGGGTTCCAGAAGCTCTCGAGCGCGGCCGTTCGCATGCGTTCGGCTGCGTCGACCCAGTAGTCGGAGCGTTTGCCGAGCACCTCGGCGATCTCCGCGGCGCTTTGCAGCCCGTGCGTGGCCGCGGCAACCGAGTAGAGGTTCACGGTCTTCCGCTCTTCCCAGAGGTCGTAGCTGGGGTTGGGCAGGCCCCGTTCGTCGGTGAACTCCATCAGGAAGTCTGCAGCGTCTCGCACCAGCTCCCAGGATGGCAACAGCTCGTCCACGGACCCGCTTTGCTCGTAGAAGTACCGGGCGGCGCTGATCACGCTGGCGGTCTGGTCGATCTGTAGGAACGGGGGCGGGTGCCAGGTCGATCCGACGCTCCCGTCGGGGAAGTGACGGTGCAACAGGTACCCTTCTTCCTCTTGCGCTTTCGCGGCGAAGCGCAAGAACGCGACCGTGTTCCGGAAGAGGCCGACCTCGCTGAGGGCTCTGGAGATGAGCGCCGCATCGCGCCACCAGCAGTAGCAGTAGCTGTCGCCGCCCCATTTGAGCGTCCTCGCGTCGGGGGAGGCGATGATGCTCCCGTTGTCGGCTTGGCAACCTTGGATGACGAACAAGCTCCGTTTGTAGAGCTCGACAGCCCCCTCCCCGAGCTCCCGGGGGGGTTGGGGCATCTTGTTGTCGAGCCAGTTGTCCCAGTACCGGGTGGCCTCGTCCGTGTAGATGCGCGGGGGCCGGCCCTGGACCTTCTCGTAGAACTCGTTCACGTCGCGCCGGGAGCGGCCCATGAGCACGAACAGGTGCACGGCTCGCTCGTCGCCGGGGGGCACGTCCAGGTCCCATTGGACGACGCTGTCGGCGGCCCCGTGGCTTATGGGGTTGCCTTCCAGGGAGCCGTCCTCGGCGTCCACGTAGCTGCCTTCGAGGCCTTTGAGCGTGTGCTCGCCGCAGCTGTGAGCGTCGAACCCGGGTTTGCCGAGGAGCTGGAAGTAGAAGCCGCGCTTGTAGTGCGTGACGGTGCCGCGCTCGTCGTCCCAGTACGCGGTGTCGCGGTACAGGGTGCCGGCCATGTTCAGGCTCTGGTAGTGGAAAAGGCGCACGTTGCGGGCCTCGCCGTCGGATCGGACGCCGATGCGGCGGATCACCATGTCCAGGTCGGGGTGCACCATGTCGTTGATCTCGAGCGTGAGGCCTTGGCGTTCGAGGACGGTGCGGGCCACGTTCGAGTCGGGTGCGTGGCCTTGTTCGACGGGGGGGTCACCTTCTTGGTCGACCCAGCTGAAGGTCTCGGTCTCCTCGTCGAAGAGGCCCAACCTGGCATGCTCGAGCTGTTGATGCAGCCCGGGGTAGGGGTAGAAGAGCTGCTTCCATCCTCCTCGCCCGTCAACGGTGAGAAGGGCGCGCCCGTTACCTGATAACGCGTGGATCATGGTTGCGATGGCCTCCGGTGGAGAGCGGGGTTCCCGGCTGGGGCGGTGCGGTCGAGCATCGGGGGTTCGTTCCTCGCGTCGGTTCGCCTGGGAGCCGGGGGGGATGCGGTTGATCGGTCCGGGCTCGGGCCGGACCCTGTCGCGGTCGGCGCGAAGGGGGGTTCACGCGGGCCACGTCTTGTCCGCGCGGGAGCGTTCCGAAACCGTGCCTTCGGGTTCCCCGATGGGTGGGCGGTGCGAGGTGCTCCGAGCCCAGGAGCCTCTTGGTGGGGGCCTCGCCTGTGAACGCGTCCTGGGGTCACGAGCGTGGCGTGCCGTCCCGTGGCCACCCTCGCATCGTCGGCCTCGCTTCATCGTCCGCATGGGTCGCTTCCAAGCATCTTCCATGCCATGCGGGTTTCCCGGTCCGAACATATTGTCGAGCCGAGACGGGGGACGGATCGAGGGTCACCTGTCTGGGCTCGCGTCGCTGCGTCGGGGACGTGGCGCGCCGCCTGCGAGGAGGGCCTCCTCGCGCTGGGGCGTGGGCTGGAGAGGGTCCAACAGGTAGAGAACGTGCTCTCGCCGCCACAGCTCGAGCGGGGACTCGCGGGCGTTCTTCTGCATGAACTCTCGCGCGCGGTGGTCCGATCGCGAGGCTTTGGCGCGGGTGTTGTCCCGGATGCATCGGGGGCAGACCTGGATCCGGGACCCGGTCTCGTCGTGGACCAGCGTCCGAAGCTCAACCCCGTCGCGGTCGCATAGTTGGCATTCGTTCGTGGGCATGGAGCATCGACTCCTACAAGCGTCCTGTCGGCGCCCACAAGGGACAGGGGGGCCTCCCGTGGGCGCGAGGCTTGCCTTGGCGAGGGTCACAGGGAGCATGGGTCTTGCCGGGTCCGAACATCTACACGCTTCGTCCTGGGCGCGCCCCGGGACCAGGATTGTCCCTGTAATGCCTTCAAGGGCGGTCCTTGGAGCCCCGACGTGACGGGAGACGCCTGTCGTCGAGCCCTTATGAGACGAGCATCCGGACCCTGGACGGTCGCAACCCATGCTGAAGGAACTCTGGGAAACCCTTTGGGCAGTCGCATCCGCCCTGGCCGACCGGGCCCAGCGGACCAACTACGCTGACGCGCTGTTCCTGCCGCGGGGCCAAGGCCCCGGGATCTTGATCCTCGGGGGCATCACGATGCTCGCCGTCTCCCTGTTCCTGTCCCTTAGGATCCCCCGCCGTGCCCCCGTCTCTGCAGGTCCCTCGTCCGCTGACGTCGGTGCAGCGCGGCACACCAACCGGTCGATGCGCTTCTCCATCGTCCACGCCCACGGGCCTCCCCCCGACGAGGTGCAAGCCGCCATCGCTGCCGCCCTCGAAGCGGACCTGGGCGACCCGCAGTACGTCGCAGCCAGACCGGACCGTCATGGGTTGGCGTTCTCCCGATGCCCGGGCGAAGCGTTCTCGAAGGATGGACCCCGCGGGTGCGAAGCCGTGCGAGAACGGCTCGAGGAAGGCGCCTGCTCCGTCTGCGATGTCCGCGTCGTCACGGTCGCCTGCAACCCCGTCAAAGCGCGCCCTTGCGTGTTCGAGATACGAAGGGAGGACCGGGCGCCTTGACGAGCGCCCGCGGTCGGGGGAAGGCCCGGTTCCATCACTACCTGTTGGGCATGATCGTGGGAGCCCTTTGCGGGTTCCTCACGTACTGGATCGGGGACCTCCTGTGGAGGCTGCCGGCCCTGGTCCGCGAGCCCCCGCCGTCGGTCGTCATGGAGATCATGCGGCCCGTCCAGGTCGTCACGGCCTGGGAACTCGTGCTCGTCCTCACAGGCGCGTTGTTGGGCATCATCGTCGCCCGCTACCGGTGGCACAGCGCGGGCCTTCTCAGCTACCTGTCCCTGGTGTCCATGATCGCCGGGTACGTGTACTACTCGTTGACCGTTTCCATCCCCCGCGTTCCCCCCTCAGAGCGGTGGCTTAGCTACATCCTCTTGGTCGCGGAAGCGGGCGGGCTTTGCCTGATCGTGATCTTCTCGTTCTACTCGCTGGACGCTGCCACCCGCGGACGGTGGACGCGCGTGGCCGAAGAGCGCCCCTGGGACCCGTTGCTTGAACCCGACGTGGCGTTCATCGTGCCCGTGTACAACGAGCCTGTGGACGTGGTCAAGCAGACCGTCCAGCACCTGACCCGCCAGGACTACCCCGAGAAGAGGTACCGCGTCGTCGTCGTGGATGACAGCACGGACGAGGACGCCCGCCGGCGCTTGCGCGATGCCTGCGAACAGGCAGGGGCTCACTACGTCACGCGCGAGACCCGCGACGGGTTCAAGGCGGGAGCCATCAACCACGTGCACCAGGCGCTCCCCCCCGACGTCGAGCTGATCTCGGTGATCGACGCGGACTACTGGGTCGCGCCCGACTACCTGAAATCCGTGGTCGGGTACTTCACGGACCCTAACCTCAGCTTCGTGCAGACGCCTCAAGACTACAGGAACGAGAACGAGTCCTTCCTGACCCGCCAGTACAAGCGCGCGGAAGCGTACTTCTACCACTCCATCATGCCCTCCCGCAACGAGGAGAGCGCGATCATCTTCTGCGGCACCATGGGCATCATGCGCCGCAGCGCGCTCGAGGACGTTGGAGGCTTCGGCGAGGACCAAGTGTGCGAGGACGCCGAGATCAGCGTCCGGTTGGCCGCCAACGGGTGGGATTCCCTGTACGTGGACGAATCCTACGGCGAAGGCCTCATGCCGGCCGTGTTCGAGGCTTACAAGAAACAGTTCCACCGCTGGGCCTTCGGCAACGTGAAGGTGCTCTTCTCCCGCACCGGCACCATCCTCCGCTCGAAACGCATGAAGACGCGGCAGAAGTTCGACTTCATCGCCTCGAACCTGCACTGGTTCGACGGGTTCTTCGTTCTCGCCATCGCGAGCATCCTGCTCTACCTGGGCCTTGCCCCCCTGGCCGGGTACGACGCGGTCACCCACCACCAACGCGAGCTGATCCTGTTGGCCCTGGTCCCCTTCGCGCTCATCGTGGACACGGTCGTCCGCCTGCATCTCGTCTTACGCGAGACCGGCGCCGACCGCTGGCGCGATGCGGTGCTCGTGCAAGGCATGTGGTTCTCGATCAAGCTCAACAACATGATCGCCGTCACCAAGTGCATGCTGTTCTTCCAGACGCCCTTCCTGCGCACCCCCAAGACGCCCGGAGGACGCCTCTCCCGAACCCGCGCCTTCTTCCGCTCGCTCAGGCTCACCAAGCTCGAAAGCCTCCTCGGCGGCGCCCTGATCGCCACCGCCGGGTACAACCTCTACCTGCTCGAGCTCCCCATCACCATGATGACGCTCGGACGCGCCCTTCTACCCCTCTGGCTGGCCATCTACGCCACCTTCTTCCTGTGCGCCCCCCTCTATGCGTACCTGTCCTACCGGACGCTTACGCCCCAAGCCGAAGCCCAACCCCAAAGGCCCCCCGACGCAGAGCACTTCGAGCTCGTCGATGAGGCCCCCCACCCCGACCGGTGAACACCAGCATCACGCTTCCGCGTGAGCCGAGCCCGACTCGGCTGCCCCCTCGACCGCGTGCCCGGCGCGCGCACGGCGGAACAACGCCAACACGCCGAACACCACGCTCGCCCCCGTCACGACGAGGATGATCGCGGAGGGCTGGAACCCGCCCGGCACGAGCGCCGTCGACAACGCCAACAACCCCACCAACGCGGGGCTGATGCCCAAGCTGACCAGACCGTGCACGAGCCGGGACGCGACAGGCTTCACCGGCACGAAGATCGTCTGCAACAACAAGTACCCGGGCGCCACGAGCACGACCGGCAACGTGAACGCCCACCGCGCGATGCTGCCCTCGGGCAACGCGAACGCCGCCAGCGCCGCCAACACGACGAGAACCGTGAACACGAGGACATCCGCGGAGCCGCTTGCAAGCCGAGACCAATCCGCCTCACGCCCAGACGCGGAACCTGCCGGAGTGGTCGAGGAGGGGGACACGCCCCGCGATGCGTCCCCTCGCTCCTTGAGGCTTGCGCCAACATCGTCCTACCCGATCTGCGAGCTCGGCCGGTAAGATTGTCCCAACATCGCCTTAGGAACCGCCCCGGGAGTACCACCACATGAGAAACGGTCCGGTCCTCCCAGGTGGAGCCAAGCTCATAGGCGGGGTCGCTGTCGCGGCAACGGTCCTCGTCGGCATCCTCATGCGACTGGTCGATCCCCTCTCGACCGTCGTGATCCCTGCCGAGGATCCGTACACGCACATGGCCCTGATCCGGGAGCACGTGCTCGACGGGACCCTGGCACCGATGAACGATCCAGGCGAGCTCTACCCGCCCGGCATGCACGCGTTCCTCACGGCCGTGTGGGCCTTCACGGGCACCGAACTCTACCACATCTTCCGACTGGGCCCGGCCCTGCTGGGAGGCATCGGCATCCTCGGCATGGGTCTTCTCCTATGGCGACACGGGGGACCCGTGGCCGGGTTCGTGGGAGCCCTCGGCTACGCCGTCGCCCCCGAGATCATCTTCCGGACCACCATGATGAGCCCGACAGCCCTGGACCTGGCCCTGCTCCCGTTTTTCCTGTTCGTGCTCCTGGAACTCGCCGCGGGCCGGATGCGGTGGTTAGGCGTGGCTGTCCCCTTCGTCATCTTCCTCACGTTCGCGCACCCGTGGCTTCTGGGCCTGCTTGCCGGCACGGCCATCGTGTGGGTCCTGATCTCGTTCCTGTTCCCATGGCCGGCCTCACGCTCGTCCCCGGCCAGCCCCACGGGCATGGCTAGCGTGCTCGCCGTCGTCGGTGGCGGGATCGGGTTGGCCATCACCGGCTGCGGGGGCTACTGCGGGCCCGGCCTGAGCGGGTTCCTGCCCGATCTGCTCTCCTCGCCCCTGGCGGGCCTTACCGTGATGGTGGGCGCGATGGTGCCCGTCGCGTTGCTGGAGACCCTCGGCCAGGGGTGGAAGCCGTGGCTGCGCCAGGAGACCCAGCGCCCCCGGTCCGTTTGGGGCAAAGCGCTTGCAAGCCTCGTCCTTGGGGCCGTCTTCGCGGCGGTCACGTGGTTCGCGGTCAACCAGGGCATGCCCTCTCAAGTCGACCTTCCGCGCATGCTTGGGTGGCCCATCCTGGGGCTTGCCCTGTTCGCGTTCGTGGCGCTTCCGTTCCTGTCCAGCCGCGCGGCTTTCCTAGGCGCCGCCTTCGCTTCCGTCACGTACCCGCTCGTCGTCATCAACGTGTTCAACAGCCCCTTCTGGCCGCACCGGACGGCCGTGTTCTTGGGTGTAGGCGCCGTGATCCTCCTAGGCCTGGGGACGGCCGCCTTGGAACGTTGGGGCACCTGGGCCCTGCGCCGGGCCAAGCGCGTGATCCCGACCGAGCAGCACCGCCGCTACACGTCCGCGTTGCTCGTCGTCCCCGCGTTGTTGGTCGCCTTCTCGACGGGCGGTGCCGTGTACGCGGGCACCCCCGACGGGTACTCGGGCGGCTGGTACAGGCTCTATGAGCCCTGCGAGTTCGAGGCCTTCCAGGAGGCCCAGGAGCAGATCGCCAAGGAGGACTCGGCGGTCGTGGTCACGGGGTCTTGGCAGCCGCGGCTCGTGCTGGGCGCGTTCCACGAGGAACCGTCCCATGTGTGGGCGGATCCGAACTTCTTCTGGTCCGAACAGCACCGGGAGGACGCGATGGCGAACCGAGCCAGCGACGGGGACACCCTGTTCGTGCTCACGGATCGCCAGATGCACAAGGAGCACCCGGACCTGGAGACGGGTTTCCTGGAGGGCGAAGCGTGGATGCAAGTGGACTCCTGGTGCCCGATGATGGGGAGCCCTGACGCGAGCATGGTCCTGTACAAGATGGAGGCACCGCCCGTATGAGCTCAAGGGCCTTGACCAAGCGCGAGGAGGGCGGCCTGGTCACGATCGTGCTCCCCGCCAAGAACGAGGAGGTCGCCATCGGGCCCACGCTGCGTTCGCTTCCCCGGCGGACGCTGGGCGCCATGGGGTTCGAGGTGGAGACGGTCGTCATCGATGGGCAAAGCGAGGACGCCACGCGGGATGTCGTCTACGAGCACGGGGGTGCCACGATCGTCTTCGACCGAGAAGGCGGCAAAGGACGCGCCCTCATCAACGCGCGCGACCGGTTCCAGGGCGACTACGTCGTGATGCTCGACGCGGACGGCACGTACGCCCTCGACGCCATCCCGCGCCTGCTTGAGCCCCTGTGCCGCGGCGAGGCCGACGTCGTCATGGGCAGCCGCCGGCCGCTCCCGGGGTCCACGCCCGTGCACCACCAGTTCGGGAACGAGGCGCTCTCCCTGATGGCGCGCATCCTGTACATGCGAAGCTGTCCCGACCTGTGCACCGGCATGTGGGCCTTCCGCGCCGAAGCCCTCCAGCGTCTGCCGCTTCGAAGCCGCGGGTTCGAGATCGAAGCCGAGATGTTCGCGTACGCCTCCCGGCTGGGGCTGCGCATCGAGAACGTGCCCGTCGACTACCTGCCCCGCCTGGGCGCCTCCAAGCTCGATGCCAGCGACGCGGTCCGCATCGCGTGGTGGCTTCTTCGCTCCCGCGTGGACCCCATCGAGCCGTCCAAACGCCGAAGCCTGCCCCGTCCGACGTGACGCCCGAGAGGGGGCATAGCTCGCTCGGCGCGCTTCGTGACCGTCTAGGCTTCGCAGTGGAGTCTTGCCCTTCCAAACCGTCGTATAGCCTTGCTTATCCTCCAAAGCAGACACGTACGGTATGCGATGAGCAGAACCGCTTACGGGGGCCTTTTCTTCCCACGCGAACACGCCGGGACGAGCACCGACTCGACTGCAGAGGAGGTGGCCTGACGTGGCCGCCTCCGCCATGAACGGACGAAGCCAGAACGGGGACACACCCAAGGACCCGCACGTCTCCAAGCGGCTGGATCTATCCTGCTCCACCCTCGGGTTCAGCCCCCCGCCCTGCGGCGTCCAGATCAAGTTCCTTCCCGGGCAAGAGGGACGGTGGACCCTGGTAGCCTTGACCCCGCCGGCCCAACCGCCTAACGTGGCCCGATGGCTCGAAGACTACGGGCCGGCATCGATCCAGATCGCCTCCGGGCTCGCCCCCAAGGTCCTGCACGCGTCCTTCGACGAGCTCCCCAAGGACTGGGAACGCATGCTCGAAGCCGTGGAGGTGCAGTTCGTCGAGCTCACCCCGGAGGGTGCCGCATCCTTGTTCGCTCACGGCACGCCCGACAGGATCGAGCGCTTCGTCGAGACCCTCGAGGACAACCGACCCGACCAACCCGACGCGCTTGAGATCCGCTCCCGCGAGGCCCGCATGGACACGGAGGACGACGCGCTGACCTCCCGCCAGATGGAGATCCTCTCACGCGCCGTCGCCCTCGGCTACTACGAGATCCCGCACAACCTCACGCTTCGAGAGTTGGCCGACCGCCTGGACCTCTCCGTGGGCACCGTCTCGGAGCTGTTGCGACGCGCGGAGGCCAAGATCATCACAAGCCACGTCGACTCGTGGGTCGAGTCCCGCTGGAACGGTGAAGCCAAGGTCGACTCCATGGAGACCTTCGAGCCCCTCGAGCGCGCGAGCACGTGACCGACGCCTCCCGGGCAGGCCACCCGGCCTGACCCTCCCATCTATCTTTGTCCTCTGTCCTCCATTCTTTCGCCCGCATTAGACGACCGTTTTCCTGAAGAAGAAAACCGTTTACGAGGGACAGGCTTCCTCTATAGAAGCCAAGCGAACGCTTGTCAGAGCCGGCCAGAGCCGTTAAAGCGGGGTCATCTGGATGCCAAGGACCCGATATGTAGGGGGGTCCCAACATGTGGTGGGTGAGCGAGCATCCTTCCATTATGGATTCCGAGATGGTATGCGTGCGGAAGCCATGAGATGGAGACGAACCGACGACACAGACGCAGGGCCAAGGTCCCCGAGTTCCCGCCCCTGGGGCGCCACCACGGCGATCGCCCTCTTGCTGGCCGTGTTCATGCTCTCAGCCCCCCTGGGCATGGTGGCCTCGGCCGGTCACCAGGACGATGACGACGACGAGGACGACGAGTCCAGCTCCTCAGACCAGGACAACTCCAGCGACGACTCCACATCCTCCTCGTCCTCCCCCCGGGATTGCTACGAGCCCGGGTTCAACATGGAGTGCAACGAGTTCGGCGACATCCGCATGCAGTCCAACGATGAGGTCCGGGGCGAACCCATCGAGACGACCACGTACATCAACCTCGACCGTTCCTTCGAGGACCGCGAGGAAGGCCCCGATGCGCGATGGGTCATGTTCTCCGTGCGCAACGTGACCCCCGCCGGGGACAGCCCCGTCGAGGTCGAGATCGACGCGTTCGAGACGAACACGTCCGGCCAGATCATCACCACGCGCGAGGACCGCGAAAGCCCCTCCGAGATCAACCTCTGGGTCGACGTGCTCGACCTCCCCATCGACGAAGAGATTCGGGTCGAAGCCACCGTCGGCGTCACCGAGCTGGGCGCCTACCAGCTCGAGACCATCGTGATCCCCTTCGACCGCGCCTACGACCCCCTCGTCCACCCGAACGGGGAGAGCATCAGCCTGTTCTCCTTCACCATGCTCGGCGTGCACGAGCCCACCGCCTCGCTCGGCGCCGGCCAAGGGGAAGGCTGGATCGCGACCGCGCAAGAGATCCCCACCGTGGGCGCGCTCGTCGCGATGCTCACGCTTGGCACCATGGCCGCCGCAACCGCCAGGAGGGGGGACCAGTGAGCCGCGCCTCCGAGATTTCCAACGGGGACCTCACCGGCGAGATCTACCAGATCGTCAAAGACCAACCCGCCATCCACTTCCGCGGGCTAAAACGCGCCGCGAACCTCTCCTCCAACGGGCAGCTGCGCCACCATCTAGACCAGCTGGAAAGCGAGGACGCGCTCGTCGAGGTCGAGGACGGAGGCTACACACGCTACTTCGTCCCCGGCGAGTACGACCCCGAGCTGCGCGACGGGCTGGCCCGCTTCGCAAGACGCGTCCCCCGCATCATCGGGAAGCTGCTCCTGCAAGGCCCCATGAACCGCACCGAGCTCCGGGAAGCCCTCGGATGCGCCGACTCGACGCTCGGGTACCACCTCAACCGCATGATCGAGCACGGGGACCTCCAACGCGACCGCGACCAGGAACGCTCCATGTACTCCCTGACCGACCCTGCGTTCGTGGAACGCGTCCTCCACGGCCTCGGCGAGACCCTGCCCGAGCCCTCCGCGCCCACCCCAGGAAGCTCGGATCCCCCCGCCGCGGAAGGCTCCCGGCAAGAACCCGCCACGCCCTCCGCCTGAACCACACGGACCCCCCGCCGCGCTGGAGCATCCACGGATGAACCAGAGGCCACGCTCACCCCCACGCCCCCATGACCCCGAAAGCACCCCCGCCCCCTCCACCCGCCGGGCGCTTGCCCCCCACGGAGGACCTCGCTCATGACCAAGCCCCCCGCCACCATGATCAAAGAGCTCCTCAAAGACCCGAGGGCCGCCCTCTCCGAGCCCCAGAACCGGGAAGCCCTCTTCCTCATGGTGAACACGCTCGCGCTCGCCGGCGGCGGCTTCCTGTTCTGGCTTGTGCTCACGCGCCTTCTCGGGGTCCCCGCAGACGCGGTCGGCGAGGGCTACGCCATCGTGTCCCTGGGCACCGCCGTCGGCGTCCTCGCCAAAGGCGGGTTCGACACGGCCATCCTCTGCCATGCCCCCCGCGCAGACCGCGACTCCGCGGTCCGCCTTTTGCGCTGGAGCATGCTCCTGGGAACGGGCATCGCGCTGGCCCTCACGGGGCTCCTAGCCGCCGCCGCGGGCCTGGGCCTGCCCTTGCCCACCCTCTCGTTGCCCGGGTGGGGACTCGTAGCGGCCATCGGGGCGTTCCTGATGGTCACCTGGATGCAGGACGCGTACTTCGTCTCCGACCGGGAAGCCCGCCTAGCCCTCACGCGCAACATGGCCTTCTCCATCGTGCGACTGGGCGCCCCGGTCGCGCTTTTGCTCCTGGCTGCCCCGTTCCTGGTGGCCTCCGCCTGGAGCGTCGCGTTGGCCTTCTCCGCGCTCCTGGGCGTGGCCCTGGCCAAAAGCCTGCCCGATCGGGACGGAGAGACCGTGGCCAAGGGCCCCTTCCTCAAAACGACGCTGCGGAACATCTCCAGCAGCGCGGCCGAGTTCCTACCCGGTCTCCTGTTGACGCCCATCGTGCTCGCCATCGAAGGCGCGGAGGCCGCCGCGTACTTCGGGATCGCCTGGACCGTGGCCCACCTGCTCTTCCAGATCAGCTCCGCCATCAGCCGCAGCACGCTCGTGGAGTTCACCGAGAACCCTCACCAGCGTCACCCCCAAGCCATCCGACGCGGCATCCTGCAGCACGTCATCGTGGTGCTCCCCGCCGCGGGCATCGGCGCGCTGCTGGCCCCGTACGTGATGGGCATCTTCGGGGCCGCGTACGCGACCGTAGGAGGGCCCCCGTTCATCATCCTCGCCGCCAGCACGCTCGTCGTCGCGCCCTGGTACCTTTACCTGGCCGTGCTGCGCGCTCGCGAGGTCGTGCTCCCGCTGGTGCTCTTCCCCGCCGCCACCGTGACCGCCCTTTTCCTGCTGGTGCCTTTGCTCGCAGCGCCCCTGGGTCTACCCGGCGTCTCCCTTGCCTGGGCGATCGCGAACGCTCCCTTCGGGGCCTGGGCATCGTGGAAGCTCTACCAAGAAAGCAAGGAGGTGAACCCCGATGACTCCCACGCTGTCGATCGTCATCCTCACCCTGGATGAGGAAGAACACATCGGACCCTGCCTGGATGCCCTGGCCCGGCAAGACGACCAGGACTTCGAGGTCCTCGTCGTCGACGCCGCCAGCACGGACGGCACGCTCGACGTCGTCCGCGAAGCCCAACAGGGCTACCCCGTGCCCCTACGCCTGGAAGCCTCCTCCCGCCGTCTCCCCGTCGGCGAGGCCCGCAACCTCGGCATCGAGGAAGCCAACGGATCGCTCATCGGGTTCCTCAGCGCGGACGTGCAAGCCCACCCCGGCTGGACCCGCCAAGCCAAACAAAGCCTCCAAGACGCCGACATCGTGTACGGCCGCCAGGTCCACACGCCCCCCCACCGCACCCCCTCCGCGGCCGTGCGAGGGCTCCGCTACCACTTCCCCGCCGACCCCACCGACCAACCCGCCCGGTACGCCTCCAACGCGAACGCGGCCCTCCGCCGCGAGATCCCCACCCAACACCCGTTCGGCGGAACCAACGAAGCCGGCGCCGTCGACGACCTCTTGCTCACCCAACGCGCCGCCGAGTCCGGGTGCTCGATCACGTACGACCCCGACATGGTCGTCAGCCACCGCGACGTGACAAGCTTCAGCCAAGAGCTCAACAAGAACCTCCGAGAAGCCTCCGGATGGGGCGCGCATCCCCACCTGCTCGGGTACCACTGGCCCGTGCTCGACTGGGGCATCCTGCTCCTGGCCGGCCTGCTCGCCGTCAGCCTCTTCCCCGGGCTCTTCACGCTCAGCGCGCTCCTCACCGTCCTCTACCTCCCCGCCGCCCGACGCGTAGCCCGACGCTGGGACGAGATGCCCACGCGGGACCTGCTCGTCGGGTTCCTCGCCAGCCCCCCCTTCGATCTGGCCTTCCTGGCCCGATACGTTCAGACCCTCATCCTCGAAGCCGCCACGTCCACCCACGACGAACCCACGGAGGAAACCCACCCATGACCCACGCCACCGTCTTCCTGATCCTGGACGCCGGCCGAGCCGACTACGTGCAAGAAGACACCATGCCCTTCCTGCACGGGCTCGCCGAAGACGCCCTCACCGGCCGCTTCGAAAGCCCCCCCGGGTTCGCCCAACGAACCGTGTTCTTCACCGGCCGCTACCCCGACACCAGCGGCAACTTCAGCGCGTACGAGTTCAACCCCGACGAGAGCCCCTTCGCCTGGACCCGCCGCCTGGGCCCGCTCGGTCGCCTGGTCCAACCCCGCAAGGTCATGTGGCCCGCCCGCTGGAGCATCGAGAAGATCACCGGGGCGCTCACGGACGCCTACCACACCGACCCCGCCTGGATCCCGCCCCCGCTTTTGCCCTACTTCCGCCCCTGCGAGGACATGCAACCCGTCCACGAGCCCGGCGCCCTCGGCGGCACCAGCATCTTCGACCTCTGCCGCGAACACGACCTCGACTACCGCTACCTCGCCCACCCCGTCAGCGGGGACGACGACGACATCCACGAGACCCTCGTCCGCGAGCTCCGAGACGGCTCCACAGCGGACATCTACATCGCGCAGCTCAGCGCCACCGACGAGCTCGGACACCACCACGGCCCCCAGAGCGACACGATGCAGGACGAGGTGCTGCCCGACATCGACGGGAAGATCGCCAGCGTCCACGCCGCGCTCGAAGCCAACCACGACTCCTGGAACCTCTTCGTATGCGGCGACCACGGCATGGCGCCCGTCGAGGAACGCGTCAACGTGATCGACCACCTCGACCAAGCCGACGCGACAGCCGGAGAGGACTACGTCGTGTTCGTGAACAGCACCATCGCCGTGCTCTGGTACCTCCACGAGGACGCCGAACAAGAGATCGAACCCCTCCTCGAGGAGATCCCCGGAAGCCACACCCTCGACGAGGACGATCGAAAGCGCCTTCGCATCCCACGAGACCGCCGCTGGGGCGACCGCATGGTCGCAGCCGAGCCCGGCGTCCTGTTCTGGCCCGACTACTTCCACGTCGCCAGCACCGAGATCGAAGGCATGCACGGGTACCTCGACAAATCCACCGAGGACCTCGGCATGTGCGTGATCGCCACCAGCGACGAGACCCCGGCCCTGCACACCGGCGACCGCGACCTCGTCGACGTCTTCCCCACGCTCTGCGACCTCGCCGAGGTCCCCATCCCCGACGAGCAGGAAGGCCAAAGCCTGCTCCAAGCTGCCCACGAAGCCCCCCCGTCCCACGTCGAGACCGCCCAAGAGGCCCCCGCCAGCGAACAGGAAGACGTCCAGGTCGAATCCCCATGACGCAAGCCGCGTACACCGTCCACGACACCCCCCGGGTCAAAGCCCGCATCGAAGACGACCTGGAAACCGTGGTCGACACCGTGAAAGAAGGCGACCCCCACCTCGAATCCCTCGTCCTCACCGGCGGGTTCGCCCGCGGCGAGGGAGCCGTCATGGACGGCCAACCCCAGAACGACTACGACCTCGTCGCCGCTCGAGGCCTCGGCCGCGCCAGAACCAGCTACCAAGCCATGACGGACACGCTCGAGGACCAGCTCGGGCTCCACATCGACCTCGCCCCCGTCCACGCCTGGAGGCTACGCTTCGTCTCCCCCAGCATCTTCTGGTACGAGACCGCCAAGCGAGGCCGCGTACTCCATGGCGAGGACCTGCTCTCCCGCATCCCCGTCAAAGACCCCGAGGACCTCGATCCCACCGAAGGCCTCCGCCTGCTCACCAACCGAGCCGCCGGGCTCTTGCTCGCCACACGAGACCCCGGCCCGCACGAGCACCGCATCCAAGCCTCCAAAGGGCTCCTCGCCGCGCTCGACGCGCACCTGCTCGCACACGGCAGCTTTCCCCCCAGCCAGACCGAGCGCTGGGAGCGCTACCAAGCCATGAAAGGACGATCCCAAGCGCCCCCCCAGCTCGAGAAGATCGAGGACTGGCTCGCCTGGGCCTACGGGTTCAAAACCGACCCCGAGAACCAGGCCCCCCGCGACCCAGAAACGGCCTGGCAAGCCGCTGCCCGCGCCATCCTCGACGCCCTGCCCCCCGCGCTCGAACACGCCCAACTGGCCAGCCTCGAGGCGTACCAGCACCGAGACGGCCTCGCCGACCACGCCCACTACGCCCTCCACGCCGCCTCCATGCCGCACGCCCCCACGCTTCTTCGCAACCCCACCGGCACGGTCCGGCACGCCACGCTCAAGATCCTCGGCGCCTCCAAGGACGGGTCCGTCGACCCCCAGACCGCTCGCCGGATCCTTGGCCCCCTCCAAGCGCCCGACGAGCACCCCCTCGCCACGCTCGACAAGCTCCGAAGCGCCACGCTCCAATGACCCCCCAAGAACCCCAAGAGGACCCCGCACGATGACCCTCGCCAAGCGACCTCCACCTCAGCGCATGCCCCCTGCGCCTCGAACATGTCCCCCCCCACCAGATGACATACAGGAAGCCAGACCACACCCCCTCCCCCTCCGGCTAACCCCCCCGCTCATCCTGAAAAGGTGCCACGCATGAACCATGATGCTGCTGGCCTCCCTCGAAGAGCCCTCCTCACGGTCGCCCTCGCCGCGCTCGCCGCCCTCATCGTGGCAACGCCCGCGCACGCCGACGAGCACGGTCCCATCCAGGAATCCTACCGGATCACCACGGACCAAGCCGAACCCCAGGACCCGTTCGAAGCGTTCGACGCCGAGACCATCACCGTGTTCGACCTCGACGGGGACGGCACCCAGGAGATCATCGCCCACAACGACAACAACGACGCCTACGTCTTCGACGGAGCCACCGGGGAGATGATCGGGGACCTCGAGACCAACCACCCCGAAGACTGGCAAGCGCGAGAGCTCACCGGCATCAGCGTCGGGGACGTGGATGGGAACGGCGTGCCCGACCTGGTCGTCGCCAACAGCGCCGGTTGGGTCACGACCTTCCAAGCCATCCCCCCAACCGACCCGAACGAGGCCCCCCAGCTCGAGAAGCTCTGGGAGAAACGCATGGACCCCCGCGAGCAAGATCCCAACTACCTCACGAACCACTCGTGGGCCGAGTTCGAAGGTCACCCCGCCATCGACGGGTCCGCCTACCTCGCGGACGCCACCGGGGACGGAGCCGACGAGATCTACCTGCAACTCGACGACATGCCCTCCATGTACGCCCTCGACGGACAAAACGGGGACGTGCGCTGGTGGAACAACTGGTCCGACGGTAACGCGAACCCCATCGCCACCGACTTCACCGGCGACGACCGCATCGAGGTCATGTTCCCCAGCGACGGGGGCCAACTGATGTTCTTCGACGCGAAAGAACACTACCCCGTCTGCACCTTCGACGTGAAAGACCACGGCCCCACGCCAGGAAGCATCAGCGTGGCACCCACGGTCACCGACATCGACGACGACGGCGAAAAGGAAGCCATCTTCGGCGTCCGCAACGTCGACGAGGACACCTCCGACCCCGACTGGTACAACCAGACCAGCGCCCACTACTTCGCCGTGAACCCCGACTGCACGATCGTCTGGCAAAAGACCTGGGACTGGGGTAACCCCCACTTCCACATGCGCCCGATCACCGCCGACGTCACCGGGAACGGACAACTCGACGTCATCTTCCAAGACTGGAACACGGTCGGCCACAACCCCGGCGACTGGCAAACCACAGGACGAGCCAACCTCTTCGCCGTCGAAGGCGCCAGCGGCGATTTAATCTGGCAAACCCAAACCAGAGCCTCCTGGTCCAACGACAACCTCGCCCTCGCAGACGTCGACGAAGACGGAGACGAAGAGATCCTCCTCGTCGAGACGCGAGGCGACCAGAACGGCCTAGCCCTGTACTCCCTGGAGGGCCGCACGGAAGCCTTCCATCCCATGCCCGAAGGCTGGCAGACCACCCGCGGCCCCACCGTGACCGACCTTACCGGAGACGGGCAAACCGAGATCGTGCTCCCCCTGCACCAGGAAACCACCGGCTGCGAGCGAGACCTCGACGTCGGATGCCGAGAAGGCATGATCGTCGTGTACGAAACCCAAGGCGACGGCGAGCCCACCTGGCCCAACACGGAGTACTACAGCCACGCCTACGACCACGCCAGCGAACCCCCCCGCCCCCCAAGCACCCCCGCCAGCATCTCCCACCCAGACGTGCCCGACCCCCTCACCGCCCTCGACGCTTCCGGTCCCAGAGAGATCCGCGCCGTGCACGTGAACGTGCCCGGCACCACGCACTGGCAACAGCTCCACCACCAGGGCGGCGACCGATACCAAGCCGAACTCGCCTACGCCCCCGCCCCCGGAGACGAGGTCGAAACTCGGATCCTCTACGAAGACGACCGCGTAGCCTTCCCCACATACAACGCCGACGGGTTCCCCACCCTGCTCGAGATCACGCTCGAGGACCCCGACGGGGACCCCGTCCAGGACGCCGAGGTCACGGTTGAGCAAGATGACGAGACCGTATGGAGCGGCCCAGCCACCTCCGACGGGAAGATCCGCATCCCCGTTGCGCCAGGGAACTACCACGTCGACGCCGCCTCACCCGACCACCAGGACGCCTCAGCCACCGTGGCGGTCACTGACGAGGGCATCACCACGGACAGCCTCGAGATGACCCCCGAAGGCCTCATCCTCGGGCTCTCCTGGGTCGGCCTTCTTGGAGGAACGGGGGTGCTCGGCATCGCGCTCGTGGCCGGCTTCGTAGCGATGCGCAAGCGTGCGTGGATGTGAGCCCCGAGGCCCGGGAACCTAGACGGCCTCCAACAACACGCGCTCGGTGCGCTTGGCGAGGTCGTCCCAGTCGTGATCCCGGGCGACGCGCTCTCGCCCCCGCTGGCCCATCCGGTCCGCGGCTCGCGGCGAAAGGAGCACCTCGCTCATCCGCCGGGCCAGATCGTGGGCGTCTCCCGGGTCGGCAAGCAGCCCGTTCTCGCCGTGTGAGACGAACTCGGGGATCCCGCCGATGCGGGAGGCGACCACAGGCCGGCCGCAGGCGTTGGCCTCCGCAAGCACCATGCCGAATGATTCCGCCTCGCTGGTGCTCGGGAGCACGAGCAGGCCCGCGTTCTGGTACGCCTCCACGAGCCGGTCCGCGCTGACGCGACCTAAGAACCGGACGGGGAGGTCTTGAGCCTGGGCCTCCTGTTCAAGCGCCTCCCGGCGGTCGCCGTCTCCGACGAGCGTCAACCGGGTCGAGGGAACCCTTTGTTGCACGTGCCCGAATGCCTCCCACAGCGTGTCGAGGCCCTTCCACTCGTATGAGGAGGAGAGGGGGCCCACGAACAGCACGGATCGGTCGGGCGTCCCGAGGCGGGGGTGGAACCGGTCGGCATCCACCCCTGGCGGGATGATGGTGGTCTTCTCTTCGTGACCGGCGAGGGCGTTTTCCTGCACGAATCGGCCCACGGCGATCAGGCGTGCGCTGCCTTGGAGCATGCGTCGCTCCACGGTCGATCGGTACGCGCGGGCCATCGCGTCCAAAAGGGGGGAGCTTCCGCGCAAGCGGCCTGCGTGGTAGGTGGCCACGAAGGGGACATCGTGCTTTCGCGCGCTCTCGTACGCCGTCTCGGCGGGGAAGGGAACCGGCGTGTGCGCGAGCACGATGTCGGGGTGGAAGGATGCGATGGCGTGGGAGACGCGGGATCGGAAGGAGGGGTGGATGGGCGCGTTGCCGAGCCGGAAAAGGGGGGTGCATCGTCGAACGGGCACCCCGTCTACCTCGTGCTCGTGGGGGGGGCCTTCGCGGGTGAAGCTGAGAGCTTTGACTTCGTGGCCTCGCCGTTGTAGCCGCTGTAGGACCTCGTGCGCGTACCGTTCCAGGCCGCCTCCCTCGGGCTTGTAGTATGGGGTGACGCTGAGGATGCGCATGCGGTCACCGGGCCTGGTCGCCTGGCTTGGAGAGGACGTCTTCGTAGACGCCTTCTAGGCGCTTGGTGATGGCGTCCCAGGAGAAGGAGCCGTGGATCCTCTGGGAGAGCTTGTCTCCCCGCGGGAGGCGGTCGGGGTGGAGGGCTTCCTGGATCCGCTCGGACAGCAGGACGGGGTCCCCGGGTGGCGCCAAGAGGCCCCCGTTGCGTGCGACGTCTTGCACCCCGGGCAGCTTGGAGGCGACGACGGGGGTCCCGCAGGCCATGCTTTCTACGAGGGTGATGCCGAAGGCTTCCTGGCGGTTCACGCTGGGCAACAGCGTGACGCGCGCGTTGCGGTACAGGTCGGGGAGCTCCTCGTCGGACACGCGGCCGAGGAAGCGCGCGTCCACGTTCAGATCGTCCGCGAGGGTCTCAAGTTGCTCGCGCAGGGGGCCTTCCCCTGCGATCAGGAGCGGGAGGGAGAGGTCCTTGCGGGCGAGGGCCTGAAGGAGCACCTCGAGGCCTTTGTACGGGACCAGGCGCCCGACGAACAGGAGGTAGTCTCCCGGCTGGGATCCGCCGTCGACGTGGAAGCGGGTGGGGTCGACGCCGTTGGGGAGGATGCGCCATCGGTCCTTGGGGACGGGTTCCAGGCTGGGGGCTTGCTTCGCGTAGCTTTTGGATCGTACGAGCACCGCGTCGGCCCATCGGTACGTGAGGGGGCCCAGGCGGCGGTAGACGCTCGCGCCGACCTTGCCCAGCTGCGTGTTGGGTTTGGGTTCGAAGTGGAAGTCTAGCACGGCCGGGATGTCGTCCTTGCGGGCGCGCCGGAGCACGGTGGGCGTCGTGAAGGGGTACGTGGCGGCCACGTGCACCAGGTCCGTTTCTTGGGGGATGTGGCGTGCAAGGTGCACGACGGGGTCCCGGAACAGCGTGCCTTTGCGTCGCACGCGGACCCAGCGGGCTCCG
Source organism: uncultured Thermoplasmatales archaeon (assembly GCA_964581775.1). Lineage (GTDB taxonomy): Archaea > Thermoplasmatota > SW-10-69-26 > SW-10-69-26 > SW-10-69-26 > PWVY01. The sequence goes on from CAZOQA010000034.1 coordinate 24,134, forward strand.
TCGTTGTCCTCCTGGATGGGGGCTTGGGAGGAGGAGCAGAGGATCGTCACGTCGTGGCCGCGGTCGACCAGGCCCTTCGAGAGGCGGCTGAAGACCTGTTCGACGCCTCCGACGTGGGCTTTCCCGGTTTCAGCGGCAGGAGGGTCTGGGTCGTAGGGGGAGACGAGCGTGACGCGCATCGGTGCTTGTTTCGGGGGTCAAGCTGGGACGTTCTTTCTGGGACAAAGATGGGACCCGTGAGGCGGTTTTTAAGGTGAAGAGGAGAGGGTGGCCTGGGGGGTTCGAAGAGGAGAAAAGGAGAGGGTCTCGGCGCCGCGCGGGGGCGGCGCCGAGCGGCACGGGCGGGGTCACCAGGTGAACGGTCCGCTGGTCTCGGTTTGCCCGTGCACGTCCACGACGCGGTACTCCATGGTGGAGCCTTCCGGTGCGTGGAAGCTGTCGGCGTAGGCGCCCCAGCTTTTCTCGTCGAGGGTGCGCCAGGGTCCGTCGTCGACCTTGGCTTGGACGCGATCGATCGGGTTCGTGGCGTCCACGTAGACCTCGACCCACCACTCGTTCACGTTCCGGCTGGTCTCGAAGCTGGCTTCCAGCGTGGGCCGGTCGGGCTCCATCCACGTGAGGGGTTCGCTGGTCACGGTTTGGCCGTTCGTGTCCGTGACCTGGTACTGGACCGTGGATCCTTGCGGCACGTGGAAGCTTGCAGCGTGCGCGCCCCAGTGCTTTTCTTGCAGGGTGCGCCAGGGTCCGTCGTCGACCTTCGCGTGGACGCTGTCGATGGGGTTGGTGGCGTCCACGTAGACCTCGACCCACCACTCGTTCACGTTCTGGCTGGTCCTGAAGCTCGCGTCCAGCTCGGGGGCGCGCGGCTCTTCGACCGTCACGGTGGTCTCGGAGGTGTCCTCGAGTTCGCCGTCGGTGACGGTGAGCTGGACGGTGTACGTGCCCTCCTCGTCGAAGGTCGTCTCGGCCGTTGCGCCGGTGGCGGTGGATCCGTCTTCGAAGCTCCATGCGTAGGAGAGCCGGTCCCCGTCGGGGTCCGTGCTCGGGCTGGCGTCCACGTGCACGGTGAGCCCGTCCGTGTCGGCGTCGAACGCGGCGGTGGGGGCTCGGTTGGGTTGTTCGGCCTTGATGGTTTCCCGGGCGGTGTCCTCGAGCTCGCCGTCGTCGACGGTGAGCACGATCTGGTACGTGCCGGCTTGCTGGTAGGCGTGCTCGACGGTGGGGCCCGTGGCGGTGGTCCCGTCTCCGAGGTTCCACGCGTAGGAGAGCTCGTCCCCGTCGGGGTCCGTGCTCGGGCTGGCGTCCAGGTGCACGGTGAGGTCCTGCGCGTCGGCGTGGAGGTCGGCGGTGGGGGCTCGGTTGGGTTCTTCCACCGTGACGTTCTGGGTGGCTTCGTC
>CAZOQA010000035.1:0-24015 GCA_964581775.1 uncultured Thermoplasmatales archaeon
GAGGTGCACGGATGCCCGAACTGAAGGAAGGACTGGCCGGCGTCGTCGTGGCCCAATCGCGGATCTCGAAGGTCTTCGGCGAAGAAGGACGCCTGATCTACCGCGGCTACGACATCGACGACCTTGCCGAGAACGCGACGTTCGAAGAGACCACGTACCTGCTCTGGCACGGTGAACTGCCCACCTCCAAGGAGCTCAACGCGTTCAAGCAAGAGCTCACCGAGCGACGAGCCCTCCCCGAGTCCATCCAGGACCTCGTCACGGGACCCCTGGCCAACACGAACCCCATGGCGGCGCTCCGGACCGCCGTCAGCGCGCTCGCCTCGCAAAGCCCCGACCCCGCGCCCACGCCCGAGGGAGCTCTGGCCGCCGGCGTTGACATCCTCGCCAAGATGCCCACCATCACCGCCGCCCACCACCGCGCCCAGCAAGGTCAGGACCCCGTCCAGCCCGACGAGGACCTGGACCACGCCGGCGCCTTCGTGCACATGCTCACCGGCGAAGAGCCCACCCCTGAAGCCCAGCAAGCGATGCAGCAAGCGCTCGTCCTTCACGCCGACCACGGCCTCAACGCCTCCACGTTCAGCGCTCGCGTGACCGCGAGCACCCTATCGGACGCCTACAGCGCCATCACGAGCGCGATCGGGACCCTCAAGGGCGGGCTCCACGGCGGCGCGAACATGAACGTGATGAGCCTCCTCGAGGAGCTCGACGAGAGCGGGGACGACCCGGTCGAGCACGCGAAAAAGCGCCTCGACGAAGGGGAGAAGATCCCCGGGTTCGGCCACCGCGTCTACCGCACCATGGACCCGCGGGCCGTTCATCTCAAGGAGTGGAGCCGCAAGCTGGGGCGCCAGATCGACCAGCCGAAGTGGTACGACTACACCGCGGCCATCGAGGAGTTCATGCTCGACGACAAGGGGCTTTACCCCAACGTGGACCTGTACAGCGCGTCCACGTACCGCGGGCTGGGCATCGAGAAGGCTTACTACACGCCCATCTTCGCGATTAGCCGCGTGGCCGGGTGGCTGGCGCACGTGGCCGAGCAGTACGACGGGAACAAGCTGATCCGCCCCCGCGCCGAGTACGTGGGCGACGTGGACCAGCCCTGGATCGACGAGGAAGACCGCTGAGCCCTCGCCCTGGGGTCTGACGCAACGGTCCCAGCTTGGGCTCTATCAAGGAGATGGGAGAGGGGTCAGGCCCGAAGGAGCTTGGGGAGAGAGCGGGCCTGACCGGCCCCGGGAGCAGGTGGAGGGCCGCCCGCGACCGGGTGACCGCCACGGGCGGAGGGGAACGGGGAGGGGGGTACGCGCTCCCAGAGCCACCCCCACCATGACTATACACCTATTTAGTGTTTGTTCGCCGGCCGCCCCAAGCTTTCAACAGGGCCGCCCCAACCCTCTTAACCGCCCACAAGGACTCCCCCGCCATGGTTGGCACGCGGACGGCGACCCTGGCCACGCTGATCCTCCTCGCCGCCCCCCTGGCCGGGTGCATCGGCCAAGACGACCCCGCCCCCTCCAACGACGAGGAACAAGAGCCGATGCAAGCCACCGACAACGGGACAGACGAGACCTTCCCCGACCCCAGCCCCTCCACCGACCCGGACGAAGACGACGCATCCCCCCAACGGCGCGTGCTCAGCTACGGGAACCTCGACGGACCGTACAACCAGACGATCCACCACGAAGGCTCCTTCGGCACGCACGAAAGCTGCCTGGGCGGCGGATGCGCCGCGACCGCCACCACAGGGGACGCCCCCTACGAAGAGCACGTCGACATCACCGCGGAGGCCCCCACGCACGTGCCCGTACGCGTGACCGTCAACGTCACGCACGGCGGGGACTTCGGGAGCTTCTACGCGTTCGTCACCGGTGAAGAGACCACCGTCTACGACTACGCCTCCGGGTACGAGGCAACCCAGGGCTCCGGGCACGCCTGGGCGAGCGCGCTCGTCGTGCTCGACGCTGCAAGCGAGCTCACAGCCGGCGTCGGCTCCAACCTCGCCGACCCACCCAACCAGGACTACCAGATGGCGGTCACCCTCAAGGCCGACCCGCTCACCGTCCCCGCCCACGTCCCCGTGGCCGTCGATCTGACCCCCCGCGACGTCGCGCCCCTTCTCCAGACCGGCCCGGACGCGAACGACTCCACGCTGCGCGTATGGGGGCCCGACGACGAGGTCCTCCGCCACGCCTCCGGCCTCGGGGCCAACCAGACGATCGCCCTGAACGCGAGCACGAGCGGAGAACACGTGATCGCCGCCACCGCCCCTGACCTGCTCCTCGCCGCTTCCAGCGAGATCGACGCCAGCCTCCGGGCGCTCACCCTGGAAACGATCCTCGGCGACCCGAACGAGCCCGACGAGGAGGGCATGGCCTCTTGGGAGCCCACCGTCGACGTTGCGCCCTACACCGCTGGCATCTACGCGCAAGGAGAGGGCCCGGCGTATTCCTACCAGGATATCGAGCTGGAGCTTTCCTCGCCCAACGGGACGGTCCTGTCAGGCGAGTTCTTCGGTTCGTCGTGCCTGGTGTGTCCGGATGGGAGCCTTTGGTACTGGTTCGGGGAACGGCTCGACGAGGACATGGTTCCTGGCCAGTGGGCGGCGGAGGTCTCTGTTGACCAACAGGTCAACGTGCGGGTGGGGCACGTGATCGTGCACTTCGAGCGCTGACGAGGCGGCTCGGGGACCATCGACACGTTCAAGCACGCGGGGCCCCGTCGAGGCGCTTCCATGGCTTCTCGAGCCTCGCGTGATGCCGAGGGGGTCAGTCCGGGCTTCCAGGCGGACACCCATGTGACCCTCTTGGCGGCCTGGTCGGTGCTGGGGGGCGTCGGGGTGTTCTTGGCGGTGTCGCTGGCGTGGTGGGGGTGGGGGTTGCAGGCGCTTGCGCGGTCCGCGTGGATGGGGCCGTGGGCGTGGGTGGTACCGGGCTTGGTGTCGAGGCTTGTGGGGTTGATTGTGGCCGTGTGCGTCGTGTTGGCCGCAGGAGCCGTGGTGGGGGGCGTGGGGTTGTGGAGGAGGCGGGAGTGGGGGCGCGTGGTGACGCTTTCCGTGGCGGTCGCGGTGGGCTTGTTCGCGGTGGCGACCATCACGTTGGTGCCTTTGGTGTACGCGCTGTACGGGGTGTGGGCGCTGACGCGGTCGGAGGTGGCGGAGGCGTTCAAGGAGCCGGCGACCCCGGAGCGCGTGTCGGAGGAGGACGCGGACGTTTCAGGACCTCCTTGAGAAGCGTGGATCGGCGACGACGCGGGCGGTCCCAAGCGCTGGTTTGGTAGGGTTCTTGTCTCCTTGTTGCGCGTGGCGGTTGGCTGGAGCGTGGGAGTTTGGGTTTGCGGGGGCGGGCGCTTGGGCCTGGTGGGTGGGTCCGGCGCCTCATCTTGACCCTTGAGCGGGGGCTTGGCGTAGGCGTCCGTCCTCGAGCAGATTCGGTCGCTCGATCGTGGGCAGCCGCAGGAGGCTTTCCTCGTCGCCGGCGTGCACCACGAGCGGGTCGCTTGTGGGGCTGGCGTCGACCGTGTGCACGCCGTCCTTGTGCAGCGTGAGTTGCAGCTGGTGGCCCTCGGGCACGATCGCGTCCAGGGGCTCGAACTGCATCTTGGCGAGGACGGCCTCGCCGGGCACGAGCGGGGCCTCGTGCGTGTTCCCGCCTGCGTGGTTCCTGACGTCGATCGCGGCCCAGCCAAGGTCCATGGTGACGCCGTCGGGCCAGACGTGGTGAAGCTCGGCGAACAGGGACCCGCCGGCGGGCGTGGTGGGCGTGACGGTGACGTGCGCTTGGGGCAGCCCGGCGATGCGCATTGGTTCTTCGAGGGGGTCCGTGGTGAACGTGAGCTGCGTGCCGGCGGGCCCGGCGTCGAGCGCGGTGCCCCCGGTTGCGGGGGCGGTGGGGTCTGCTTGCAGCACGAGCTGGCCTTGGCTTGCGGTGCCGGGGGGGCTGATCTCGCCCTGGGCGCCGAGTTCAAGCTCGAGCATCTGGGCGTCTCGGGGTGGGTAGGTGTCTTCGGTGCGCCAGGCGAGAAGGCTGTCTTGCACCTCGACGCTGGGTCCGGTGTCGACGTTTTCTCCTTTGAGGTGCTTGTCGAACCAGGTGACGGTCTCGGTGGCCCAGTCCATGCGCGTGTTGTGGTGCTCGTCGACGCGGTCGGGGTAGTGGTGGGCCCATTGGCCCAGCCAGGCCTTCGTCTCGAGGCCCTTGTCTTCGAGCTGTTGCAGGAACGGGAGGGCTTGGCTGGGGTTCACGTTCCAGTCTTGGAACCCGTGCACGACCCACACGCTCCCGTTGTAGTTCTCGAGGATGCGCTCGCGCATGCCGCGTTCTTCCCAGTAGGCGTGGCCCGCGTCCGCGGTGGCTTTCGTGGCGGGCCCGTACGCGGCGCCTTCCACGGTGTCGACGCAGGCCAGTTGGTCGGCCCAGTGCTCGATGCGCCGGTCGGGCTCGCCACCGTCGCCGAGGCCCATGCCGAAGAGCACGCTGAAGTACGTGTGCAGGATGGGGCCGCGCGTCTCGCTGGTCCCGTTCTTGAACATGAGCGTGCTCCAGTCCGTGATGCCCGCGATGGGCACGATCGTCTCTAGGTGCGGGTTCCCGAACGCGGCCCCGTACCAGGGGGTCGTGCCGACGTAGCTTCGGCCCATCATGCCGATCTCGCCGGTGCTCCAGGGCTGCTGGGCGGTCCAGGTGAGCATCTCGTCCACGTCGCGCTGCTCGTTCATGGACCCGAACTCCATGCAGCCCTCGCTGTCGCCGGTGCCGCGAAGGCTCATGTGTACGACGGCGTACCCTTGGGGGACCAGCCAGGTCGCGATGGGGGGCCTGTAGCTTTCTTGGTCCACGTTGGGTCCCCAGTAGGGGCTGGAGGTCATCACGGTGGGAAGCTGGCAGGCTTCGGGGAGGCTTGCGTCGTCGTGGATCGCGGCCTCCCAGTCGCACCCGTCCTTGTCGGGAAGGAAAAGGGCCATGCTGATGCCGGTTCCGTCGAAGCTGTCCACCATCACGTGCTGGCTGTCGAGCATCTCGTACTGGGCGGGTTGGGAGGGCGTGCTCCATCCCTGGGAGACGTCGTACCCGTCCTCGCTCTCGGGGTCTGCTTGGGTGGCGTCCAGCGGGTCCTCGCCCAGGCCCATGCAGCCTGCGGTGAGCGCGACGAGGCCCGTGGCGAGCACGAGCCACACGGTGCGCGTCATGGCGCTTCGACCGTCGTGAGGGGCTCGGGCAGCTCCGTGGTTCGAGGCGGGTCCTGCTCGACCAGGCTTGGCCGGTCGATCAGGGGCAGGCGAAGGTCCGCTTCGGAGAGCGTGACGGGGCTGGGGTCGGGGCTTTGAGCGATGTCCTCGACGCCGTCCTTGTGCACCGTGATTTGCAGCTGGTGTCCTGCGGGCACGTGCGCGTCCATGGGTTCGAACTGGATCGTGGCGTCGACGGGCGTCCCGGGCGTGAGCACGCTGGGGTCCTCGTTGCCGCCGTCGTGGTGGCGGAGGTCCAGCGCGCCCCAGCCGATGCGTTCGGTGACGCCGTCGGGCCAGACGTGGTTGAGCTCGGCGAAGATCCAGCCCCCGTTGGGCGTGGTGGGCGTGGCTTGGAGGCGCACCTGGGGCATGCCCGCGATGCGCGTGTCGTTCTCGAGGGGTTCGAAGGTGTACGCGGTGGGCGTGTCGGCTGCCGTGACGGCGTTGCCCCACGATGTGGTGAGGGTCTCCCATTCCAGATCGTTGGGGGGGTAGGTGTCTTCGGTGCGCCAGTTGAACAGCGAGTCCTCGACCTCGACGTTCAGGGGCGGCGGGTCGCCTTCGTCCTTGAGGTAGTAGTCGAACCAGGCCAGCGTCTGGTCGGCCCAGTCCCATCGCACGTTGCGGTGCTCGTCGGAGCGGTCGGGGTAGTGGTGGGCCCATTGGCCCAGCCAGGCGCGGGTCTCGATGTCGCTTTCCATGAGCGCGTCGGTCCAGGGCACGACCTGGCTGGGGTTCACGTTCCAGTCCTGCATGCCGTGCACGATCCAGATGGAGCCGTCGTAGTTCTCGAGGATGTCCGGGCGCCACTCGCGCACGTCCCAGTACTCGTCGTTCGTGTCGCCGGTGCCCGTGGCGTACGTGCCTTGGGCTTGCCCGATCAGGAGCTCTTCGCAGGCTTGCTCGGTCCAGTGCTCGGCGCGCCAGTCGGCGGCGTCTGCACCGTACGTGGCGCCCATGCCGTAGAAGGCCCAGTACACGACGCTGTGCATGATGGGGCCGCGGGTCTCGCTGGTCCCGTTCTTGAACATGAGGTCCGGGACGCTGGCGACGCCGCTGATGGGCACGATCGTCTCGAGGTGCGGGTTGCCTTGCGCGGCGGCCATGAAGGGCGTGGTGCCGTCGTAGGAGCGTCCCATCATGCCGACGTTCCCGTTCGTCCAGCCGGCCTCGCCCAGCCACGTGACGACCTCGTCCACGTCGCGTTGCTCGTTGGTGCTCATGAACTCCATGCACCCGCCGGATTCGCCGGTGCCGCGCACGCTCATCTGGACCACGGCGTACCCGTGGGGCACGAGCCATTCCACGAGGGGGGGTCGGTAGCGTTGCGTGTCCACAACGTTGCCCCAGTAGGGGCCCGCGTCCATCACGACGGGGACCTGGCAGTCCTCGGTGAGGTTCGTGTCGTGAGCGGGCAGATCGCCCTCCTGCCAGTCGCAGCCTTCCTTGTCGGGGAGGAAGATGCCGATGCTGATCTCCGTCCCGTCGAAGCTTTCGACCTTCGTTTCGATGCCGTCCAGGACCTCGTACTGGGGTTCCCGGGTGGGCGTGCTCCATCCTTGCGACGTGTCGTACGCGTCGTCGAGCGGCTCGTCCACATCGTCGGAGGCGGTGGGGTCCAGGCTTTGGGACCATTCCCCGATGCATCCGGCGATGGGCATCGTGACCATCATGAGTGCGACCAGCGTGACTTCCAAGCGGACCATGGCGCTCGCTCCCAGCCGCCCGTGTGGTTGGCTGTAGAAAAGCCTTCCTGCTGAACAGGGATGAGGAGCGGGTCGGCGAGGGCGAAGCTAAGGGGAGGAAAGATAGAGGAGACCCCCCAGGGGCAAGCCCTGGAGGGGAGATCCCAGGGCCGGGATCAGATCTGAAGGCACTCGGTGAGGGCCTCGCCCGTCGAGGTCGCGCTGCCCGGGTCGTCGCTCAGGGGCGCCAGGGGGGAGAGCGTGATGGCGCCGTAGGCGTCGACCATGCCGTACCCGGCGTACTGGTCCCAGCCTTCCTCTTCGATGTCGTCCGCGGTGACGGTCAGCCAGCATCGGACCTCGCTGGCCGTCATCTCGGGGTGTTCCGCCATGAAGAGCGCGGCGACGCCGCTGACGTGCGGCGTGGCCATGCTCGTGCCCGCCCAGCTTCGGTAGCTGTCGTCGGGGAACGTGGAAAGCACCGAGGACCCGGGCGCGGCGATGTCGACCTCGTCCCCGCAGCTGGAGAACCCGGCGATCGTGGTGCCGGGCGGGTCGGCGGCGGCGATGGCCATGGAGGCCTCGTACGCGGCCGGGTACCCGACCGTGTCGCAGCCCCAGAACCCGCTGTTGCCGGCCGCGCTCACGACGAGCACGTCCTGCTCTTCGTAAGCGTAGTTGACCGCGTCCTCGACGAGCGAGGAGCCGGACCCTCCGCCCAGGCTCATGCTGATCACGTCGGCGCCGTTGTCGGCTGCCCACGTGATGCCCTGAGCGATCCAACTCCATTGACCGTACCCGAACTGGCTGAGCACCTTGCCGGCCATCAGGCAGGATTGGCTGGTGCCGGCGACGCCGATGTCGTTGTCGCTCTCGGCAGCCACGGTCCCGGCGACGTGCGTCCCGTGCCCGTACCCGTCCCAGATGGTGGGTTCGCCGGGCACGAAGGACTCGAAGGGACCGCACGCGTTTGCGGCGATGTCCTCGTGGTCCGTGTCGAGGCCCGTGTCCAGGATGGCGACGCTCACGTCGTGGCTGGACTGGGTCACGGCCCAGGCTTCAGGCGCGTTGATGGCGGGGTAGCCCCACTGTGAGTCGTACTGGGGATCGTTGGGCTCCTCGGTGGGTTCAACGTTGGGGAGCTGGAGCGCGTGGGCGTACCCGTCGTTCTCCGCGTAGCGGATGTCCCACCGCTCGTCCACGACGGAGAGGACCTGCTCGGCTTCGTCGGCCGTGGGGAAGGAGGCGCTGACCCAGGAGAGGGTCTCGTCGACGTGGTCGACGTGGCCTCCGTGGTCCTCGATCCAGTCCCCGATGCCGGGCGGCACCCGGTCCTCGAACCCGATGATGACGGCGTCCTCGATGACGCCGGTTTCTTCCTGGAGGGCGGGGGCTTCGTCTCCGCCGCCCATCGCCATGGGGGCCATGGCGACGAGAAGCATCCAGGACACGGTCATGATGCATAGCTTAGATGGTCGGTTTGTATCCTCCATTGAGCCCAACCTCCCGTGGGAAACGGGTCCAGGGGTGAAGAGTCCTCGGGTTCCGAGCGAGAACCTAGCATGCGGAAGGCGCCGCATCCGGCTCGAGGGGAGGGCTGGAGTCCAGGGAAGCCAACGGCAGGTCGCTTCGGTCGACGCTACGTCCCCCGTCCCAGCGCCGCAACGCACGGCCGCGTTGGAGAAGCCTTTTCACGGGCCCCTTGTCTGCCAGCGGCGGTGGCCACGCCTCCCGACTGGGTGAAAGAACGCCTCGACGCGGGGGAGATCGATCCCGGCGTCCCCCAGCGCATCCAGGACGCCGTGCGGGAGCACTTCAACCCGTACGAGGCGCACGAGGACGAACCCATCGGCACGTACTTCGTGCACGAGGAAGCGGGCGAGATCGAGGACCGCTTCGACGCCCTGCTGGAGATCTGCCAAGAGATCGGGTACTCGTGCGCGATCCGCGAGGAAGGCGGCGAGCGCGTGCTCAACGTCTTCCCCCAACCCGCGCCCCCCGCCCGGAAAGAATGGATCAACTGGGCGCTCTTCCTGGCCACCTGGATCACGACCACGCTCGCCGGCGCGTTCGCCGTGTTCGGGTACCAGAACCCAGGCTTCTGCTACGCGTGCTACGGCACCGACGCGATGCTGCTCCCGCTGGGACGTCCCTTCCTCATCGGGGGCTTCCTCCAGTTCGCCCTGCCCCTGATGGCCATCCTCGGCGTGCACGAGATGGGCCACTATGTCGCCGGCCGCAAACACGGCCTGACGCCCTCGTTCCCCTACTTCATCCCGCTCCCGCCCGTCTTCGCCGTCAACATCGGCACGCTTGGCGCCTTCATCAGCCTGCGAGAACCCATCCCCACCAAGAAAGCCCTCTTCGACATCGGAGCAAGCGGCCCCCTGGCCGGGCTCGTCGTCGCCATCCCCGTCACGCTCCTCGGCGCGTACCTCATGGTCGTCGACCCCGTCACCACCGTCCAAGAAGGCGCCACCGTGATGCTGGGCACGCCGCTGCTCTTCGACGCGCTCGCCTGGCCGTTCGCCGTCTCCCCCGACGCCATCATCCACCCCATCGCGATGGCCGGCTGGGTCGGGCTGCTTGTCACCGGCATCAACCTGATTCCCAGCGGGCAGCTCGACGGGGGCCACATCGCCGCCTCCCTGCTAGGCAAAAGCGCGCAGACCCTCAGCCTCGTCGCCCTCGCCGGCCTCGTCCTCCTCGGCCTGGGCGTGCCCCCCTTCAGCCCCGACCCCTGGATCGAAGGCTACGGAGGATGGCTCGTGTTCGCGCTCTTGATCCTGTTCATCGGGGCCCGGCACCCGCCCACGCTCAACAGCGTCACCAAGCTCGACGACAAGCGCGCCCTGCTCGCCATCGCCACGCTGCTTTTGATCTTCGTCACGTTCATCCCCACCCCCATCTCGGGCCTTTGAACCACGCGCGCCGCGCCTAGCGGGATGCGGAGGGGGTACGACTATATCCCGGCATCCACCTATGGGCCGTGGTGCTTGGGGGCATGACAGAGAGAGCTTGGACGAAGCACGCCGTGTTCGCGATCGTCGTCGCGATGCTCATCGCCGGCACGGCGGGCGCGCAAACCTGGGTCCCGGTCGTCGGGAACGCACAGATCGAGCACGTATCCAACAACCCACACGGAAGCGGCGCGGGGCTGCTCGTCCACGACGGGTACGCGTACTCCACCGCGCAAAGCGGCGGGTTGAACATCATCGACATCAGCGACCCGCAGGATCCCACCACGGTCGCGACCGTCGACGAATACGCCCGCGACGTGGCGATCCTCGAGGTCGAGGACAGGACCCTCGCTGCGACGGGCGCAGACCCCTCCTCGCACACGGACATCATCGACGTCACCGACCCCGAGGACCCGCACGTGATTGAGCGCGTCAACCTCGGCGGAGGCTCGCACAACATCGCCGCGCTCGAGGGCGAAGCCCTCTTCTACAACAGCCGCTCGTCCTCCTGGAACACGGGCATCGACATCGTCGACGTCAGCGACCCGGATGATCCGGAGGTCGCCACCGTCTGGGACGACGGAGGCCTCACCTGCCACGACATCGAGGCGTACCCCGAGGCCGACCGCGCCTACTGCGCAGGCCTCGGCGAGACGTACGTGATGGACATCAGCGACCCCCTCGACCCCGTCGTGCTCTCCACGGTGGACAACGACGAGATCAGCCTGCACCACTGGGCCCTGGCCACGCCGGACCACGATACGTTGATCATCGGGGACGAGGACTTCTCGCCCTCCGACGGATGTGGATCCGGGACGCACACGCCCGTGGCCAGCCTGGGGGGCACGGACGGGGCGATCTGGTTCTTCGACATCACGAACCCGGAGGAACCCGTCGAGCTGTCCAGCGTGACCCCGCCTCAGGCCGGCACCGGCGCGTGGTGCACATCGCACTTCGGCGACATCGTGGACGGGCTGCCGCTTCTCGTCGTCGGGTGGTACACCGCGGGCGTGGTCGTGATCGACTGGGGCGAGCCCGGTCTCCCGACCGTAGTCGAGCAGTGGAACCCCGGAGACGCGGACGTGTGGGATGTCCAGCACGAGGACGGGTACCTCTACACGGGGGATCTCAACCGTGGGTTGGACGTGCTCGAGCTAGACATCACGCTGGGCCCCCAGACAGGCCTCTAAGGTGGAAGGGCCTGCGCTTCGCGACGCGACTAGCTACAGCTGGGGATCCTGACCCCGTCTCTATTCGTCCTAGAGAACGGACGCCGAGCCCGTTCGTTGTACGGACAACCTGTTGTCCATTTCAACTTTCAAAGCAGGGAAGTAACCGGTTGTTCATGGGACCCGGGAGGCGGGCGCGGTGGCTTGCGCCCAGAGCGGTGGCTTGGGAATGAAGACGAGTGAGATCGAATCTAAGCTAGAGGCGTTTGGGCTTCCGAAAGAACAGGCTCGGGTCTACATGGAGCTTTTGAGGTTGGGCCCTTCGAAGGCTTCGGACCTTTCCCCCTCCTTCGACTGGAGCAGATCGAAGATCTACCGCGTCCTCGAGGATCTCATCGGCCGCGGGGTCGTGACGAAGACCATCAAGAGCCCAACGGTCTTCCATCCCGTCCCTCCCCAAGACCTCTTCGAACTCCGGCGAAGAGAGATCGAGGCGAAGCTCGACCGGGTCCGGTCGCTTCGGCGCGATCTTCAGGGAGCGCTCGAAGCACTCAGGGGATCCTACGATGAGACCGAGCACCGTTTTTTCACGCACCTCGAAGGGGCGGATAACATCTGGGCGTCCCTTCGGGAGCTGTTCGCGAGGGCCAAGCGATCGGTCCACGTAGCGATCCCCCACGATGCGGTGACAGGAGGCCAGGCCGTCATCGAGGATGCCTGGCGCATCCTCTCCAAGAGGCGAGAGGACGGGGTCGATGTACGGTTCTTGATCCACGTCGAGGAGAACCCTCGAGCCCTACGCGAGTCATCCTTCCGACATGACGGAGCCCGCGCCCGGTACCTGAGCGCAGACGAGCCCTTCCGTTTCGTCATCCTGGACGACGCGGAACTCGTCTTCTGGATCCAGTCGGTCCGCACTCGCATGGCCGAGGAGAACAACGTTGCGGCCCACACGAACGCCCCCGCCGTGACGGCCCCTTACCGGTCGCTCTTCGCGGCTCTCTGGAGCTCATCACCGCCCCTCGATAAGGTCGGGAGCGACGGGTAGCCCGCTCATTCGCGATCCCACAAGGACCGGGAGGTTCGAGCCATTCGACGGTCGTCCCGGACCCGTTCCCGCGGCGGGATTCGCTTGATCTTCTCTCGGGGCTGAAGCGACGCTGGGGGTCCGATCGGCTTGCCGAGCGTTTGCCCTTTCGGCCTGCACACCACGGTCACGCACTCCATAGGGTCCTCCAGGATGTTCGGGATGCCTACCCAGGTCGTGGTGACAGTATCCCCTTCGGGCCCAACCAGCTCCGTCGTGACAGGGTCGCAGGACCCCCCGTACGCGATGATGGACAGCATATCCCGCAGCGACCATCGGTCCTCCTCGGCCACCAAATCGGTCACCCGTTCGTTCTCGACCTGGCGCGGTTGCCAAGCGAAGACGTCCACGAACTCCTCGTTCACGGCCAGGATCTCCTTTGATGCTGGATCGATGACCACGGCCGGAAGTTGCGCTTCCTCCACGACGAGAAGAGCAACCTCCGAAGCACGCTCGACGCTCTGGAACGGTGTCCGGTCATCCGGGGTCATGCTTCAACCTCCGAAACCTGGGTTATTTCACGATTTATTTGTCCGAAGAATACAAACACGTTCCCTCTAGCCCGCCCTGTCTAGTTAGGCAGGGGATCCAGGCGAACATGAACCGTAAGAACTAGGAAGAACGCCGAGCAGGGCGCCTTCGTGTTCCACCAAGAAACCGCCCTGCTCGGCAACCTAGCCGACCGACTCCGTCAGGAAGAGGTTGTCGACCGCGAACGCAAGCACACCGAAACCCGCGCGCTTGGCTTGCTCTTGCATCATGCCGGGTTAAGCTGCCGGCGCACCAGCCAACTCGTTAGCCTGTTGGCCGAGCCGGTGTCCCACAACCCGATCAGCGCCTGGTACCGCCGCGCTTCGCACCTGTTTCGGGACCAGCCGGTGCAACGGCACGAACGATTGGTCATCGACGAGACCAGCCTCCACATCGACAAGCCCCGCGAGGAGTGGCCCGAGGACCCGGACTTCGACGCCGGCGACCACCTTGAGGAGGTCTACTTGTGGGCTGCCATCGACCCCGATACCCAGCAGATCGTGCACGTGGCCGTGACCGAAGGTCGTGGGGGCGTGGAAGCGCTGGGCTTCATCCGTGGCGTGCTCGCTCGTTGCGATACCAGGCCCGTGATCCACGTGGATCGGGGCGTGTGGTATCCCTGGCCGTTGAACCTGCTTGGCCTGGATTGGCATGTCACCAGCGGCGGGGTGCGTAACAGGGTGGAGACGTGGTTTGGCGTGCTCAAGGAGCGCATCGGGCAGTTTCGCAGGCGTTGGCCGGCGAATGCTTCGAAGGATCAGGTGCAGGCGTGGGTTCAGGCGTTTGCGTGGTTGTTCAACCAGGATCCCTCAGCCCGATGCTAACATTACAGCGGCCCTCAAGCCCACCGGAACCCTTTTCCCTCCTGAACGCGCCTGGTCGCCACCGCGTCCCATGCCACCTCGTGCCTTGCTCGTCGTCGCGGCCCTCGCTATAGCCACCCTGGCCGCAGGGTGCATCGGGCCCCCAGGAGACGACGCGCAGGACATCGAGCAGACCGATGAGCCCCCCGCCCGGGACCCACGCGCCGAGGAAGTGCTACCTGACGAGATCCGCGGCATCGATCACGTCACACACTACGACGACATCGAAGCCGGCGCCGGCATCCACGTCGAGGAATCCATCGCGTACGTCGCCGGGCAGGATACGGGGTTCTACACCGTGGACGTCACCGACCCCGCGAACCCTCGCATCCTCGGCCACGTCGAGGACCAGTTCACCCGCGGCGTCGACCTTCTCCACTACGAGAACCGCACCGTCGCCGCCGCAGCCGCGCAAAGCGACGGGATCCAGTTCATCGACGTCACCGACCCCGAAGACCCCCACATCGTGGGCGAGATCCTCAACGGAGAAAGCGCGGTGCACAACGTCATCGCGGTCCCCGACACGCACATCGTGTACAACAGCCGCAGCCTCGACGCTCCCGGCGTCGACGTCATCGATGCCTCCGACCCCGAGAACCCCGAGGTCGCGAACGTCCTAACGGACTTCGCCTGCCACGACGTCCGCATCGGGCCCCAGACCGAGCGCGCCTACTGCGCCGCCGTCACCGAGACCCAGATCTGGGACATCCAGGACCCCGTCGAACCCCAGGTGATCACCCGCATCCACAACCCCAGCATTAACATCCACCACTGGGCCACCGTCACCCAGGACCGCGACCTGTTGCTCATCGGGGACGAGTTCGCCGGGAGCACGGACGCCGCTGCCGGGTGCTTCCACGCCCACGAGAACCCCGTCACGGGAGGGACCCTCAGCGACCCCGTCGGCGCGCTCTGGTTCTACGACATCAGCGACGAGCAAACCCCCACGCCCTTGAGCTGGATCGCGCCCCCGCTCCCCGAGGGCAACATCCCGCCCACCCCGTGCACGGCGCACTTCGGGGAGATCATCGAGGACCGGGACAAGGTCGTCGTCGGATGGCGCGCGGCCGGGACCGTGCTCGTCGACTTCCAAGACCCCGCGGCCCCCGCCATCCTCGATGTCTCCACGGGCTTGGGCGACAACTGGGAAGCCCAATACGAAGGCGGGTACATCTTCGCCGGCGACACGGACCGAGGGATCGACGTGCTCTCCTTCACCGGATAGTCGCGACTCCGGATCCACGCGCCGAGTTCGACGTCGTGTCCAGCATCCTTTTGTGGCCACCCCCCGAACCAGGCACGATCAAACATGTACGGTCGTGCCTTCACGCTGGGTCTCTTGCTGGTGACCGCCGCGTTCGCTGGATGCATCGGGTCCGACGGGGACGGGGTCGAACCCGCCGACGTGGACGGGGAAGACGCCGACGTGGATGACGAACAGTTGCCCCAGCAGAACGTGACAAGCTGGCAGAACGCGACCGTGGAGGGCACCGTGACGGGAGCCAACGTGGGCGGGAACGCGCTCACGGCGCACGACCAGAGCGAGAACACGGTCGTGGAGTTCACGGCTGAACCAGGCGTCCAGCAAGTCTTCCTCAACGTGACCACGGACGGCAGCGAGATCATGCTCTCCATCAACGCGCCCGACTGCGAGCCGGGCGACACCCAAGCAGGCTGCGAGTCCTTGAGCACAAGCGGCGGCGAAGCCTCCTACCTGAACGAGACGCCCCAAGAGGGGACCTGGCAGATCACCGTGTTCCCGGACGAGCCCGCCCTCGTAGACGCCACGTTCCAGATCGACATCCTGCAAGCCGTCGAACTACCCGGCTAAGGCGACCCACGCGCTCGATCAAGACCCCTCGACGGCTTCCCCCTGGGCGCAGCCCGAGCAGGCCCGGCACAGGCTGGCTTGCACGTGCCCCACGATGGATCGCCTCGAGCCACCTGCCAAGCGCTGCCCGCACCGAGCGCATTCGATCGAGCCGCCCCGGCTCTCGCCCTCTCCAGCTCCCTGCGTCATCGTCGTCATCGCGGGGCCCATCGTCGAGGGGGTCTTGCCCTGAGCGGGAACGGCCCGTTTCCCCCGGGGGGCTCGTGAAAAAGGGGACGGGAGAAAGCCCCGAACCTTCTTGACCCCCCGCCAGGCGCCTCCCTGGTCCAAGAGCCATACCTTCAAACCGGAGACCCTCCATCCCCCGCCCGGCCGATGACGTTCCTGATCCTCTGCGTCGACCGCGACGACGACTTCGGTGCCAAAACCGGGGTCACGACGCCCATCATCGGTCGCGAGGAGAACCTCGACGCGGCCGTGAGCCTCGGCCTCGCCGACCCCGAGGACACCGACACGAACGCGCTCATGGCCGGCGTGAACGTGTACGATGACCTCGTCCGCCAAGGCCACGAGACAGAGATCGCGACGATCTGCGGTCACCGCAACGTCGGATCCACCAGCGACCGGATCCTCGCCGCGCAGCTCGACGACGTGCTTGAGGAGGTCGACCCGAGCGCCTGCATCCTCGTCACGGACGGCGCCGAGGACGAGTTCATCCTTCCTCTCGTCACAAGCCGTGTGCACGTCGACGCGGTCAAGCGCGTGATCGTCAGGCAGAACCCGGACATCGAGGGCATCTACTACGTGATCAAGCGTGCGCTCGACGACAAGAAGTTCCAACGCACCGTGTTCGTGCCCATCGCGCTGGCCCTCATCGTGTACGGCCTGGCCGCCATCACCGGGTACCAAGCCATCGGGTTGGGCGCCATCGCGCTTGCCGTGGGCTCGTTCTTCATCATCAAAGGCTTCCAGCTCGAGGACACGCTTGTGCGCCTGGCCCACGACTTCTACGAGGGCCTGCTCAGCGGGCGCATCACGCTGTTCACGAGCCTGCTGAGTGCCGCCGTGCTCTTGGGCGGCGTCGTGTTTGCCTGGCAGGACGTCCAGAACCTGGGCGCGGCAAGCAGCCTGGGGAAGGCCATCACGTTCGTGAACTCGCTCATCTGGTGGGCCGTCGGGGCCGCCCTGTTGACCGCGGGGGGCCGCGTGATCGACCAGTGGGTGAAGAACCGCAGCGTGGTCTGGAGCTACTGGGCGCTGCCGTTCTCGCTGGTCGCCACGGGCCTGATCTTGACGAGCCTGCTCAACGTCGCCGGCCGCATCGAGGGCGGCGTGCCCGCCGCGGACATCCTGCAAATGCAGGATTTCCTGTACCTGGTCGGCGGCGCCGTGGTCGGGTTCGTCGGATGGTACACGCATCACTACGTGCAACGGCGGTTCGCGCCCGACGAGCCTGAACGCGAGGAGGGCCCCCGGCAAGGGCAGGCCGAGGCCGCCGCGTCGTCGGCCACCGTGCAAGCCGCCCCGCCCTCCCGGTCGGATGCCCCCGGGCCGCCCCCGTCCCGCTCGTCGCCGCCGTCCCAAGAGGACGCCTCCCATGACCGCTGACCCTCAACGCCACTACGAGATCGCCACGCGCGCGCTCGACCTCGACCCCGACCGGGACAGGGATGCCGCGGAACGGTTGATCGAGCTGCTGGGGGGCAAGGACCTGATCGAGCCGGGGACGCTGAGGGGGACCTTCGAGGGGCAAACGGCCGTCGTGCTGGGCCCCGTCCCGGGGGGAGCCGAGAGCGTGGATCCCTCCCAGCCCGTCGTGGCCGCCGGCAGCGCCGTGCGCCAGGCCCTCTCCGCCGGCGTGCAACCGGTGCTCGTCGTCACGGACCTGGACGGGTCGGACATGGCGCACGAAATGTTCTCCCGCGTCGGCGCCGTGACGGCCGTGCACGCGCACGGGGACAACGTGCCCTTGCTGGAACGGTTGGTCCCCAACCTGGAGGGTCCCCTGTTCGGGACCTGCCAGGTCCCGCCGCCGAAGGACGCGCGCGTGAAGCTGCACCGGTTCCCGGGGTTCACGGACGGGGACCGGGCCTGCTTCGTGGCCGAGCACTTGGGCGCCACGCGCATCGAGCTGGCCGGGTGGGACCTCGACGAGCCCGTTCGGGGAGGAGAAGAGAAGAAGGCCAAGCTCGAGATCGCGGGCGGGCTCTTGCAGGATCTGGACGTGCCCGTCTCGTTCCTGGAGCCCGACGAGCCCCAGGCCACACGCTTGGAGGATCTGGACCTGGGCGAGGGCATCGAGCTCGAGTTCGGGGACGAGGCGTAAGCCCCGCTCGGGGGTCACACGAACACGAGGATGCTGCCGAACAGGATGAACACGCCCGTCACATCGCACACGTTCGTCACGAAGGGCACCGTCGTATCGTCCGGGTTGTAGCCCAGCTGGTACGAGAGCGCAACGGAGGCCACGCTGAGCACGATCACCCACAGGGCCAAAAGCAGCCCGCTGACAAGCGACACCAAAAGCAAGGTGCTCACGCCGATCGTGCCTCCCAGCAAGCGGCCCAGGATCCACGAGGCCACGCCCAACACGGAGAACACGGCCCCCGCCAACGCCATCACGGCGATCCCGTTCGAGCGGAGCGTCGGATCCCACGGGCTCAGCTCGAACCCGCCCAGGTGCAACTGCGTGGCCAGCCTCGAGCACAGGATCGAGCCCAGGTTCCCCGCCGTCCCGATCATCACCGGTACCAAGATCAAAAGAGACGGCTCCGTCAACAACCGCTCCTGGAACGCCTGCAGGACGCCCCCGCTGGCCATCTGCAACACGCTGGTCGCGACCAGGATCGGGAGCGTCGTGCGCACGATCAGGCCCGTGCTCCAATCGTCCAACACGTCCCCCGTCGGCGAGGTCCACGCCTCCGTCACACGACCCACCCCACCGCGTAGAGGGCCACCAGGAGGAACAAGACCCCGAACACGTCCCCCAACGTGGTCACCGTGGGGCCGATCAGATTGTCCGGGTCCATCCCCCGCCGATACCCCACGAACAAAATCATGACCAACACGGACACCATCAGCACCGCGCTCAACAAGCCCGCCACCAGCATGATCAGCACCAGCTCAACGAGGCTCGCCGAGCCACCGAACACCGTGACCACCCCCCACGTGAGCACGCCGATGAACACGCTGACCACCGTCCCGTTCACGAAGCTGGCCACGACCACGTTGCGCAACCGCCGGCTCCACGCGAAATCAGGCTTCACCAGGCCCTGGTGCAGCCCGCTCGACAAGCGCGCCCCCATCGCCCCGTACACGCCCCCGCGCGTGGCCAAGAACGCCGGCAACAACAGCAAGATGCCAGGCACCTCTCCGATCCCCGACCGCATCGGACCCGACCCCAACACGGTCCCCGCGAAAAGCCCCGCCACGAGGCTGACCAAGAGCACCGGAAGCGCCTCCCGGAAGATCCTCCACGCCCTCGGTTCCCCGACCACGCGCCACCAACCCAGTCCCCGTCCGTAAGCCTTCTCCCGGCCCGATGAACCGGGCAACCCTTTTCCCCGTTCATCCGCGTACCCCGCCGATGAGGAAGGTCGGATACCGGGCCACGAACATCCTCGACAGCCTCGTCTTCGTCAAGGACGCAAGCGAGCTGGCCATCGACCTGGCCTTCAGCGCGATCCTCCTCGGGGACAAGGAGATCGCGCAAGAGGTCGTCGAGCTCGACCAGCGCGTCCAAGACGCTCGCTACGAGGCCCGGATCGCCCTCATGCTCGCCGCCAAGCGCGCCGAGGACGCCGAGCGCCTCGTCGGCGTGTTCAACGTGCTCGACGGGGGCGTCACCATCACGGCAGCCGCCTCCGACATCGCGCAAGTCGTCCTGCACGACGTGGGCGTGCCCCCCGAGATCCGCGGCGTCCTCGCCGAAGCGCGGGAGATCACAGGCCACGCCAAGGCCGCCGCGTCCTCCCCGCTAAGCGGGAAGACCCTGGGCGAGCTCGACCTCAAACGCGACCCCGGCGTGCGCGTGATCGCCACGCGTCGCGAGGCGCAATGGATCCGACGCCCCGCCGACGACCACCAGATCCTCGAAGGCGACGTGCTCGTCTTCAGCGGGCCCCCCGCGCCCGTGCAACAGATGCACGAACGCGTCACCGACGAACCCTACCAGCCCCCCCAGGCGCCCGAGGCCCGGGACATCAGCGGCCTCGAGCAAGCCGTGGACACGATCATCCTCATGAAGGACCAAGCCGAGCTCGCCATCGGGCTGGCCTACACCGCCAGCCTGTTCGACATGCACCCCATCGCAGGCGAGGTCCGGCTGCTCGAGAAGCGAAGCGACGAGCTGCAAAAACAGCTCGAGGACTGGGTGCTCGGCGCGGCCGGCGGCCTCGAAGACCCCTCCACGCTACGAGGCCTTCTTCACCTGGCCTCCGCCGTCGAGGTGATCAACGACGCGGCCCTCCAGATCGCGGAGGTCGTCCTGCGCGAGGTGGACATGCCGGCCGTGTACTCGGAAGCGCTGGACGCCGCGGACGAGGTCATCACGAGCGTCGAGATCGACGCGGGAAGCGACCTGGAAGGCGACACGATCGAGGACCTGATCACGGACGAGCAGACCGGCATGGTCGTGCTGGCCGTTAGACGAGGCGACTCCTGGGTGTACGCTCCAGACCCCGAGGTCCGCCTGCAGGCCGAGGACGTGCTCTACGCACGAGGGCCCCCGGAAGGCGAAACCCGCCTGCGAGACCGCTCCTCAAGCTAGGAGCTCGGGCTTGCCCGCGTGGACGAGGACACCCACGCCTCGTACGCGCCCGCGCCCCCCTCGGACCGGATCGGGAGCACGCAGGGCACATCGTACGGGTGCGCTTGCTCAAGCGCGTCCACCAGCTCCTCGCGCAGACCCGGGCGCGTCTTGAACAAGGCCAGCGCCTCCTCGTCCCGGACCACGTCCCCCTCCCACCGGTACACGGTGCCCGCGTCCCAGAACGTCACGCACGCGGCAAGCTCCCGTTCCACCATGGAGGCCCCCACCTCCTTGGCCGTGCCTCGATCCGGGAACGTCACGTACACCAGCTCCACGCTCATACGGTCCCCATCCCGCACGTCCTTGGAACCCTTTTCGCCCTGGGCACGACCACGCTCCCGGCGAGGGCCCGTTGTCGAAACGCCTTTACCTGACACCCGGCTTGCCCGGCCCGTCATGGTCAACCTGCTGGCGGTGCTGCTTGCCATCACCGCCGCGTACATCGCCGTGCTCCTCTGGGCGGCCCACAAGGAATCCGAACGGTTCCACCTGATGGGTCCCCTGCTCATGGTGCGCACGCAAGCCGGCAAGCGCACCATCGACCGGTTGGCCAAGAAGCGCTTCTGGGGCGCGACAGCGGACGTGTTCATCGCGCTCACCGTCGTCGCCGGGCTGCTCATGGTCGCGCTGCTCGTCTGGCAGAACACGCTCTTCTTCACGCACACCGAGGTCGTGCAATCCTCGGATCCCCCCGAGCTGCAGGACGCGCTGGCGATCCCCGGCGTCAACCCGGTCATCCCCATCGGGTACGGGCTCTTCGCGCTAGCGGTCGCGCTCATCATCCACGAAGGCGGCCATGGCGTCCTCTGCCGGCACGCCAAGCTCAAGGTCAAATCGTTGGGCCTGTTGTTCTTCATCGTGCCCATCGGGGCCTTCGTCGAACCCGACGAGGAAGCCCTGCACGGGGCCACCCTGCGCGAGAAGCTGCGCATGTTCTCCAGCGGGCCCGGGCCCAACATCGTGCTCGGCATGGCGTGCGTGCTCCTGTTCAGCCAAGTCATGGTCCCCGCGCTTGCTCCCGCGCACGACGGCGTCGCGATGATGACCGTGAACGAGGAGATGCCCGCCGCCGAGGCAGGCCTCGAACCCGGCATGTTCATCGTCGGCATCGAGCACGAGAACATCGAGCTGACCCCCGACGCGCAAGACGCGCTGGCCGGCACGTACCCGGACGCATCCTGGTCCTGGAACCACACCGAAGGCCCCGGGTCCGAGGACCCCGACGACGACGGCATCCCCCTCACGCTGAACCTCACATACACCCTCGACGGGGACGAGGGCACCATGGAAGTACGCCCCGTCGACAAGCACGCATGGCACGAACGCTACGCGCCCGAGGACAACCAGGAAGCGTTCAAGAACCAGCCGCTCGTGCTGGGCCTGCAAGAAACGCAGATCCGAACGCTCCCCGAGTTCCAAGCCGCCCTCGACGTGGCCTACCCGCAAGCCTCCTGGTCGTGGAACCAGACCCACGGACCCGGCGCCGATGACGAGGACACCGGGCACAACGTGACGATCCAGCTCGACTACGTGCACGGCGACGAGACCGGCACCGCCACCGTGACGCCCGCGGACCGCTACACCTGGTACGAGGACAACGCTCCGGACAGCAACCAGGACGCCTTCAAAGACCAGCCCTTCCTGGGTGTCAACCCGGCCGACTCGAACCGCCTGGCCGGCATCATGGACAACCTGGAAAGCCCCTTCGAGAACCAAGGCCTCCAGGGCGCCCTGTTCTACCTGGCCCTGCCCTTCGCGAACCTGCAACCGTTCCCCACCGCCTTCCACGACATGTTCGCCGTCACGGGCGCCCTCGCCGGCATCGGAGGGTCCTTCTGGGTCGCCGCGAACGGCCTCTACTGGCTGTTCTGGCTGAACATCGTGCTCGGCACGTTCAACGCGCTCCCCATGGGGCCCCTCGACGGCGGGCACATGCTACGACACTCCCTTCACGCATGGTTCCGAGAGCGACGCGGCATCCGCGAGTCGGACGTGCGCGTGCTCGCGACCGAGGACACGGGGCCCACGTTCGTCGGACGCACGCCTCGCATCCAGGACCAGTTGGACGCGGTGGACGCGAAGGTCAAGCTCTGGAACCGCGTCATCGGGTTCTCGCTGCTGGCGCTCCTGTTAACCCCGTTCGTGGTCCCCTACTTCCTCTGACCCGACGCGGCCGGCACGGCTGAGGGCGTCTGCAAGGTCTAGAAGGGCAGGTTTTAGTCGAGGGCCACGTTGCCCAGGCGATGACTGCGGCCGAGGACACCGGACCCGAGGGGGAACCATCCGCGTGGGATCGGACCAAGCAGGCCTTCGAGCCGG
Source organism: uncultured Thermoplasmatales archaeon (assembly GCA_964581775.1). Lineage (GTDB taxonomy): Archaea > Thermoplasmatota > SW-10-69-26 > SW-10-69-26 > SW-10-69-26 > PWVY01. Next base: position 22,492 of record CAZOQA010000035.1, read on the forward strand.
TCACCGACTTCCACGCTGAGCACCCGGCCTACTTCTGGCTGGCCCTGATCGGCTCGACCGTCCTCGTGTTCCTGCTGGGGGCCCTCTTGTGGCCCGAGCTGTTCGTCGAGCAGTTCTTGTGGAAGAACTTCTGGGGACCCACGGTCGCGGACGCGAACCAGTCCGGCACCGCGGAGCGCTTCGGCGTCCATGTCACCGAGGAGTACACGCTCGTCGCGGAGATCGTGTACGGGCTCGTGCTGGCGGGTGCCCTTTTGTCCATCTACCAGCACCTGTTCAAGAAGCGAGGCATCGCGTTCGATGCCCGCTTCATCGCCGCGCTTCTTCCCTACATCCTGTTCGGGCCCATCGCGCGCGTGCTGCAGGATGCAAGCATGCTCTGCCAGCACGGCGTCGAGACGGTGGGGCCTTGCGAGCCGGGCCTGTTCTCGTGGTTGTTCATCAGCCCGTTCATCTACATGGTGGCCGGTGGCGCCGTCATCGTGCACCTGTTGATGGCGCACGCCACGCGCGAGGAGACCTGGGAGAGGAAGCTGCAGGTGGTCGGGGGCTGGTTGGGTGTGCAAGCGATCGCGTACGTGCTCGTGTTCGCGTTCCTGAGGGGCGAGTTCACGATCCTGCTTCACCCCATCACGGTGGGCGTGATCATGCTCGTGAGCCTCGCGGTGTACGCGGTGGCCACGTACAGGGGCGGCGCGCATGTAGAGTGGGCCATCGCGGCGTGGGGTGTGCCGATGGCGCTTGTCCCGACCGTGCTCGTGGTGCACTGGGAGCTTGTGGATCCGTGGGTCGAGCCGGTGCGCGAGGCGGTCTGGCAGATCGCGCCGTGGGCGCTTGGCGCCATGGCCGTCGTGGTGGGCCTGGTGTGGCTGGTGGGCACCGTGTTCCGGGACCGTGGGCTCTTGTTCGTGTCCATGGCGAACCCGTTGAACCTGACCCTCGTAGCGGGCCACATGATCGACGCGTTCGCGACGTTCGGGGCGCTTTGCACGGACCCGGACGGGCCTCTTTGTCAGGGGGGCACGTTCTTGCCGTTCGCGGTGGAGGGGTACGGGGAAAAGCATCCGGTCAGCGAGGTGTTCTTGGGCATCCTGGATGGGTGGGGGTTCGTGATCATGAAGCTGGTTCTCGTGTTGACCATCGTGTGGCTGGTGGACCGGGCTCAAGCGGAGGGGGAGGACCCGGACCTGGTGGGGTTGGTCAAGCTGGCCGTGCTCGTGCTGGGCCTGGGACCGGGCCTTCGCAACCTCGTGCGCGTCTTCATGGGCGTCTAGGCTCTCGAGGGGACAAGGAAGAGGAGAAAAGGAGAACGAAAGGAGGGGAAGGCCCGGCAGGGGGGCCCTGCCGGGCCGAAGGGGTGAGGACCGCGGCCGAGGCCGCGGGCCTCCCGAGCGGTGGGCTCCCGACGCGTTCACGCGTCAAGGCACTTGGACGGCGCCGCCCGCGTCGCCGGCCGCGCTCGTGGCAACTTGCGTGGCGTGTTCGACGGTGGCGTCGCCGCTGGCGCTGGGCTGGACCTCGGGG
>CAZOQA010000036.1:0-23818 GCA_964581775.1 uncultured Thermoplasmatales archaeon
CCCCCCCCCCCCCCCCCCCCCCCCCCCCCCCCCCCCCCCCCCCCCGCCCCCCCGGGGTCGTCGTGGTCTTGGATGTGGAGGGTCGCGTTGGCCCGGATCCAGGCTCCGTGGGGGTCGGTCGCGTTGACGTGGAGGGTCCAGGTGTCCGGGGGGCCGGTTTCGATGTGGCGTTGGGCTCCTCGCGTGGGGGGTTCGTCGTGGTCGGGGATGGTCCAGGCGTAGTCAAGGGGGTCTTCGTCGGGGTCGGTCGCGGTGGCGTGGAGGACGATGGTCGTGTTGGCGGGGACGGTGAGGCGGTCGATGGTGAGGTTGGTGGGGGGCCGGTTGAGCGCGCGGATGGTGGCGTGGGCGGTTGCTTGGTTGCCGTCTTGATCGGTGGCGGTGGCGCTGAGGGTGTGGTTCCCGGGTTCGTCGAGGCGGGCGGTGGCGTTGGGTCCGGTCTGGTTCCCGTGTGGGAGGGTCCATTCGATGGTGGGGGGTGGCCCGTCGGGGTCGGTGGCGTGGGCGTGGAGCGGGATGGACTCGGTGCGGTTGGCGGCGGGGGGGGCGTCGATCTCGAGGCGGGGGTCGGCGGGGCGAACGGTGAGGGGGGCGTGGGTTTCGCCGATGTCTCCTTGGGCGTCTTTGGCCCAGGCGGTGAGGTTGTGTTCTCCGAGGTCGTGGTAGGTGTGGGTGAAGGTGCTGGAGGGTTGCCAGTCGGTGGTGTTCCCGTCGTCCCAGTCGAGCTTGAACTGGACGACGGGTGCATCGTGGGGGGTCGCGTCGAGGGTGAGCGTGGTCTCGACGGCGCGTTCGGCGGTGGTTGCTTGGGGGGCGTGCACGGTGGGCCCTTGGGGGTCTGGTTCGGGGGGGGAGGGCCCGGAGGAGGGGGGGTCATTGGGGGCGGGGTCGACGGTCGTGGTGTAGGTTCGTGGTCGGGTGGTGCCGTGGGCGTCCGTGATGAGCACGTGGAAGGTGGTTTCGCCTGGCTGGGTGGGGGTCCAGGGCGGGTTGGTTCCCTCGTGGAGGGTTCCGTCCTCGTGCATCCAGCTTGCGTGGGGGATGCCGTGTGCTTGCAGCGTGGTCTCTTCACCCTCGGTGGGGGAGCTGCTGGTGTCGAGGGTGGCCGTGGGGGCTTGGTGGGTGACGTTGAGGCGCCCGTGGGGGATCGCGGAGAGCGCGAGGAGCGCGTCTCGGGTGGCCATCCAGTCTGCGTTGTCTTGGCCGGGGCGCGTGGCGAAGCCGCCTGGGGGGGTTTGTGCGGCGCGAAGGCAGTCCCAGGGGCTCTCGTGGCTGGTCCAGTCGTCTGCGCGGGGGTCGTTGTGCGTTGCGAGGATGCCGAGCAGGGCCCAGGCCGTGGAACTCGTGTTGGGGTCGTCGTTCGTGGCGCTTTGGGCCATGCAACCGGCTTGGAGGTGCGCGCGGTCGGCGAGGTAGTCGAGGGCGTCTTGGGGGTCGGCTTCGTCGAGCTGGTTCGCGCTGGTGAGGGCTTCAAGCGCGGCGCTGGTCATGTCCGTGTCCGAGGTGGTCGTGGGGCCCGTGGTGGTGTGGCTCCAGCCTCCGTCCCCGTTCTGGTTGTTGGCGATGTGGTTCCCGGCGCCTTGCACGAGGGCGTGGTCGGGGGGGTGGCCGTGGGCTCGCAGTGCGAGCAGCGCGAAGATGTCGTCGTTGACGAGCATGGGGTTCCCGTTGGTGGTGAACTGGGTGCCGGTCCAGCGGGTTTCGAGCTCCTGGGTCCAGTCGGTCCCGTTGTGGTCGCTGGCGTCGTCGCCGATGGCTTCGATCGCGAGGACGTGGCGGGCCAGGTCGGCGGTGTCGGCGTCGGTGCCGGGGTCGCATTGGTCGACCCGGTCGGCGGGGCTGGGGTCGCCTTCGTGGGGGTCGTGCCCGGCAGCGGTGAGCGCGATGGCGCCCCAGTCGGTTTTGGCGGGGTCGCATCCGGGCTCGGTGTGCGTGTCTTGCCACCACTCGATGGCGTCTTCCAGGATCTCGCTGTCGAGGGGTTCGGGTCCTCCGGGGTGGCTGGCGGCGGCCGCGGTGAGGCTCAGGGCGACGAGCGTGATCAGGACCAGCGGCGCGAGGACCCGCTTCATGGGGGCGCCTCAGAACGTGTTGCGGTAGACCCATTCGACGTGGTCGCCGTCTTGGGCGTGGTACCCGTCGATCCCGTAGGAGGCCGTCTGGCCGTTGACGCGGTGTTCCCACCAGTCGCAGACGCCTGCCGAGAAAGCCAGGCAGGTCAGTCCGGGTGCGCGCAGGTTGTCGATCTCGACGACGAACCGGTCGCCTTGGCCGTCTTCGCCGAGTTCGCATTCGGCGGACCAGCCTCCATGGCAGGCGGCCCAGCTGTCGATGCAGCCTTCGTCTTGGGCTGCGTCGAGGAGGGCGCCCCCGTCGGAGCCTGCGGGGAGCGTGAGCTGGCAGTGTGCGGTCGCGGGGGCCGGGTCGTAGCTGGCGGGGGCGAGACCGGCCGTGTCGGTCACGTGGGTTTGCACGGTGAGTTCGACCGTTGCGGTGTCTTGGGCGGTGGCGGCGGCGGGGAGCGCGAGTGTGAGCAGCGCGGCGGCGAGGATCAGGGTTCGAACCTTCATGCTAAAGCCTCCTTGAGTTTTCTCAAGTCGGCATGGCTAGTGGGTGGGGAGGCTAAAGCTTACCGGTGGCGCCGGTCAAAGCGGGATGCAATCCTCGAACCGGTTCTCGCCCTCGAGCTGGAGGCTCTCCTGGGTGTCGGCGGCGGTGCGGTCGGCTTGCACATTGAACACGCCGACCAGGCAGGCCTGATCGGTGTCGGCCAGGCCCGTGGCGTCGGGTGTGGGGACCAGCGGGGTCCACGCGACGGCGAGGGAGGCATCGCCGCGTTCCACGGTCGCGCCTGCCCGCGCGGGGTCGGCGGTCTGGTCGCGGAAGCCGTCCGTGACGAGCGCGGTCTCGTCGCTGGTGTCGGGGCAGAGCTCGTTGGCAAGCTCGTCAGGTTCGACGTCGTGGATCTGGGCGAGCTGGGGGGCGAACCCTGCGCTGGTGGCGACCAGGCAGTTCTGGCCGGTGGGGTTCGAGAGGCCTAGCGTGGTGGTCCGGTCTTGCACGGTGTCGCTGGATTGCGGATCGGCGTCGGCCACGAGAAGGGGTCCGGTCGTGGTGACGACGGCGTACAGGCCTACGCCGGCGTCGGTGTCGTACCCGTCCTCTTCGAGCAACGTCCCGCACTCGTCCCCGGAGGGGCCCTGGCAGGCGGGGTTGTAGGCGTCCCACAGGGCGCGCCAGGGGCAGGCGTCGGCGGGCCCGCTTTGGGCCTCCTGCGCGCAGGGGTCCAGCTTCTGGTTCTGGTTGGTGTCCAGGACCGCGTGGATGCTGCCTTCGAGGCTGTACGCGTCGGGGCGCCAGGCGGTCGGGGGGCTGTCGCTTGCGGGGGCGGGCAGGCCGTCCTCGTCGAAGCGCGTGGGGTCCTTGGTGTGGTGCCCGGGCGGTTGGGGCGTGGAGGGAAGGATCATGTCGTTGCCGCTGTTGGCTTGCAAGCGCGCTTGGAACCTGAGGAACCCCTCCAGCTCTTCGGGGTCCTCTTCGAGGAGGAGGTCCCCCTCGGGCGAACAGGAGAGCCCTGCGGGGCGTTCCTGCTCGAAGGCGGGTTCGCCGGTCTGGCGGTCCTCGGCGCGAGCGATGGGATCGACGCGGTCCCATGCGTTGTCAACGGTGGGAGGCAGCGGCGTGGAGGTCCCGGCTTGGTCGCCCAGGAGGTTCTCGGCGGTCGCGATGACGGGCCGGACGCTCGGGTGCGTGGCCTCGAGCAGGGTTTGCTCGGTCTCGCGTGTGGGGGAAAGGTAGACGTCCAGGTCGAGGGCGTCGGCTTGGTAGGTCCCGTACACGCCGGGGTCGTGTTCCGTGGGGACGGTGTCCGTGCCTTGCCCGTCGGTGAGGATGTTGGGCGTCAGGCAGTCGAGCTCGTCCTGTTGGAGGGGGATCCCGGGGTTGACGGCGAAGAGGGTGGGCAGCATCGTGTCGCGGTCTGGGCCCGTGTCCGAGGTGAGGGGGAGGCGGTAGTCTTGTTCCTGGAGGGATCGGGTGACGCTGGGGGGGACGGGGTCGTCGACGTAGGCATCCGCGATCGTGGCCTGGTGGGCGAGGGCGCCCCCGTGGTGGATCACGGAGGCGCGGTACCATCCGGGGAGGGTGCCCAGCCAGGTGGGCGGGGCTTCGTCGACGCCGAGGCCGCCGGCCTGGGTGGTGGCGAGGAAGGAGTCCATCGGGCGCCCGTCGGTGCCGCATAGCCGCGTGTCGGGCTGGGGGTGCTCGTAGAGGAACGCGGTCGTGTGCATGCAAAGGCGCGGGACCTCTCCGACGGCGCTGACCCCGGCGTTTTGGAGGGTCTCGGCGTGGGGGTCGTAGCGTTGGAGGTCCGTGGGGGTGAGAAGCGTGCAGGCGTGGGTCCTGTCGCCGCAGGCCCCGGTGAGGTCCTGCAGAGGGGTGCCGCCTTCGGTGGGGGTGGGTCCGAAGGGTCCCGATCCGGCTTCGTGCTGGCTGGGGTCCTCGTTGTCGGGGTGCGGGTCGCCGAACAGGTACACGTAGGGGGTCACGAACAGGGGTAGCGTGAGGGTCCCGCTGGCGCCGGGGGGGCCCGTGACGCTTTGCAGCCCGGGGGCGGTGTCGTCGGCTTGGAGGGGGGCTTCGAGGAGGCTGGTGTCTACGCCGAGGTAGCCGGGGATGTGCTGGTCGTGGGTTGCGGGCTGGCAGGAGGGATCGTTGAGCCCGCGGTCCGCGCGAGCGATCGCTTCGTCGGCGGGTTCGATGCCGAGGGTCTCGTCGGGGTCCTCGCCTTGGCATCGGTCGTCGTCGGGGCTTGGGTTGAGCGGGTAGAGCAGGTCCTCGGAGCGGTGGATGCTGAAGATCTGCGTGAACTGCATGTAGAGGAGGGTCCCGTCGAGGTACCCCACGTAACAGGCTTCGCCCTCGCGGAGGGCCTCCTGGTGGTCTTGCTGGGTCGGGTACTCGCTGGCGGGCGTGCATCCGTCTTGGGGGGTGTAGCGGGCGCCGGATTGGTCGAGGGGCGCATCGCGGGGCGTCTCGAGTTCGGGGTGGAACGTGGGCGCCTGGGGTTCGGTGACATCGGGGGTGAGCGTGCCGGGGTCCTCGTCGAGGTCGACCTCGCTATGCAGGGGCACCGTGGCGTGGGCGCCGAGGCTGTTGTGGGAGGCGATCGCGGGGGCGGGTAGCGTGATGAGGAGCGCTACGAGTAGGATGAACGTCGGGGAGCGTCCCAAGCCGGCCATCGGCGCGCCAGATGCCTTCCCGGGGAAATCCCTGCCGGCACGCGTTTGACATGTGTCGCTCCTGGATTGATGGGTTTCGGTGGGTCCGGTCATCGGTACGTGACCTCCACGAGCACGGTGAAGGGTTGCTGGACGGCTGCGCCGGCACCGAGGAAGGACGTGCCGGCTGGCTGGTGCGTCTCCTCGATGCCAAGGTGGAAGGTGCGGGTCCGGAGGTCCACGGGCCCCTCGGGCACGTTCAAGGAGGCGTCGCTGGCGGTCCCATGGGTCTGGCCGGCCTCGAGCGTCATGGAGAGCGGGGAGGAGCCCTCGGTCCTCGCGAAGTGTGGGCTGTGGCCTTCGGTACCTGCTTCGACGGGCTCCAGGTTGACGCGCATCATGGAGCCGGCGGTGAGTTCCCCGTCCTCCCACGTTTGCTCGATCCGGAGGGTCTCCCATCCTTCCTGGATCTCGAAGGGGAACGTGAACCGGTGGTTGGTGGCGTTGACGTCCGGGCCAAGGCCTGCCTGTTGCGTGGCGGCGCGAGCGGGGGCCAGGCAGTCCCCGGTGATGATCAGGTACGTGGCGGAGCACTCGAAGAACCCGTTGAACTCGAAGGACTGTGTCCAGGGTCCGGTCGTGGCGGTCTCGAGGGCGAAGGAGGCGCTCGCCGTGTCGCCGGCTGGGACCGTCACGTTGCGCTGCTGGGCGTGGTGGCCGTCGGCTGAGACGCGGACGTTCAGGCTCCCGGCCGGGACGGCCTCCCAGCGGACCTGGCCATCGGATCCGGTCTGGGCCTCTCGTTGCGTCTGGTTCGCCGTGGCTTCCACGGTGGCCCCCTCGATGGGGTCGAGGCCCGCGTCTGTCACCTCGATCAGAAGCGTCCCCGCTTCGTCCTCGGAGGCCCCGGGCCGCATGGCGGTGTCCGCGTCGTCGGAGGCCGGGGGGCCAGCCCCGATGCACCCGGCCACCGCGAGGACGATCAAGGCGGGCAGGATCCCCACGCGAGCCATGGCCGCTCACGTCCCTCCGGGCTGCCACTCGGCCAGCGCGTTCTGGATCGCGTCCACCTGGGCGGTGGCTCTCGCGTCGTGCGCGATGTCGCTGCGGGTGATCGTGATCTCGAGCCCGTGGCGGGTCAGGTGCGTCTCGTACTGGGAGTCGTAGTGGGGGGCGTTCTCGGGTTGCAGGCCGTAGCTTTGGCGGTGTTGCACGAGGTTGTCGAACCCGTTCCCGGGGAGCTCGTAGGGGATGTCGAGCACGTGCGTGGCTCCAGCCTGTTGGGCTTCCTCGAGGGCTTGCATCGGAGCAAGGACCTCCTCGCTGTCCTGGGCCCCTTGGCCGTACACCATGGCGTGCGTGAGGTTCGGCCCGGTCTCGTGCGCGGACAGGGCCTCGGCGGTGTTCTCGTACATCGTGAACGTCTGGTCGACGTACGGCTCGGGCCGGTCCTCGCACGGGCTCTGGGCGGACGGGTCGATGCCGTGGTGGGTCAGCGAGACCCACACGTGCGCCTCATCAGGGAACGTGTCCACGCGTTCGACGATGTGTTCGGCGATGCCTTCCGCGAACGCGGGTTCGAGACCGTAGGGCCCTGCCTGCAGGAGCGTGGGGTGATAGCCTTTCTGCTCCAAGGTCTCCTGGAGGGCCTGCTGCTTCATGCACGTGTTCATCACATCGCTGTGCAGGGCGCTCGTGTACGCATCGACGAGCACGTCCACGTCTTTCTCCTGGAGGCGGTCGACGGCTTGTTCGAGCGACTCGTTGGACGGGTCCACCATGGGTTGGATATGGTGGGCGCGCTCGACCACGGTGCCCGGGCCCAACCGTTCGACGATCCGCTGCTCGACGTCGTCGAGGAGGCTCGTCTTGTCGTGGTACATGGGGCTTTGGTTCTCCATCTGCAGGTAGGCTTGGTACGTGCTCAGCCCCATGGCTTCCAGCACGTCCGGTTCGCCCAGCCCAGGGCCCCCGGGAGCCTGGTAGAACCCGTCGAAGATCGGGAGCTCCTGTTCGTCCACTGGGGAACCCGTCCAGAGCGCAGGGCCGGGGTGAGCATCCAGCCAGGCGTCCACAAGGGAGGGATCCAACCGGGGCTCCTCCTGGAAGGGGGCCTCCTGGTCGAGGAGGATCGTGCCCTGGTCGACCTCGAGCAGGGCCTCGTAGCCCAGCGTCTCCAGCAGGGCCCGGTAGAACCCTTTGAAGCTCTCGTACGTGGTCGCGTTGTAGTGGACGGGCTCGCCGTGGTCGCGCAATAGGACCCCGACCGTGGCGTCCTCGGGTAGCTCGAGCGCGGTCGGGTTGTCAGCGTCCTCGTCCTCGTGGTGGCCCTGGAGCATGCGATCGGTGGGGTCAAGCGCCGCGCCAGCCACCGTGGCTGCCACGAGCAGGAAGGCGACAGCTGCCGTCCCGACGCGCGCCCGGCGAGGTCGGGGGCCCCCGGTCGTGCTTCGGGTGAAGGCGCCCTGTTTGTAGAGGTACGCGCCGCCGGCCCCGAACAGGATCCCGAAGTACCCGACGGCCTGGAGGAGCGTGGGGGCGGCGGTGTAGCCGAGGGTCGCATGCAGGATGCGGCCAAGCGCGCTGTCCCCGGCGATGATGTGGCTGGTGTCCCAGATGGCTGGAGCGGTCGCGATCAAGCCGAGCTCGGTGGCGGCCGCGACGACGTGCGTGCTGAGCATGGCGGCCACTACGATCAGCCAGAGCCCCGTTGCGGTGAAGAACGCCTTCACGCTGATCTTGCGGCTGCTTTTGAGGATCAGGTACACGAGCAGCGCGCTGGCGGCGAACCCGAGCGCTCCGCTCCACATAAGGCTCGTCGTGGCGGCGTTCGCGGCGAGGGCCGAGTAGAAGAGCACCGTCTCGAGGCCTTCCCGGACGGTGGTGACGTACGCGACGAACACGATCGTGGCCAGGGATCCGGTCGTGAGGGCGGTTCGGACGCGCCGTTTCGCATCGGAGAGCACGCGCGCGGTGTGGCTCCACATCCAGAAGACCATGTACAGGAGCGTGGCGATCGCCACGAGGGCCGCGGCGAGCTCGAAGATGGCCCCGCCTTGGGCTTCGAACGCGGAGAGCAGGTAGCGGTTCACGGCCCATCCGGCCAGCAGGGCGGTGAGGACGGCGGCGCCGAACCCCGCCCACACGTACTTTCGGGTGTCGGGGCGACCCAGGCGAGTGACCAGGCCCAGGAGGATGCCCGTGATGAGCAGGGCCTCGAGGCCTTCGCGGAGGGCGATCAGGGCGGCTTCGGTGACGAAGGCCATGGTACCACGTTTAGGGGGCCCTAAACAGAGCTGGTATATGATGATTTGGACCGGATTGGTCCGGTTTCTAGCTCGGACCTATTCTAAGGCCTGAGACCCTCTACCAAGGGCGGGCCCCGCGCGCCCCACCTTGCCCCGAAGCGTGCGGACCCCTTTCAAGGGGGACCGGCATGTCCCCCCGCATGCGACGCGCAAGCCGCTACGTCCACGCCGGCAGCGATCCCGACCCCCAAACCGGCGCCGTCGTCCCCCCCATCCACACATCCACCACGTTCGCGCAGGAGCGGCCCGGCGAGCACGCAGGCTTCGAGTACGCCCGCACAGGCAACCCCACGCGAGGACGGCTCGAAGACGCGCTCGCCCGCATCGAGGGCGGAGAAGCCGCGGCAGCGTACGCCTCCGGGATGGCCGCGTGCCTCGCGCTTGCCCACCTGTTCGAAGAAGGCGCCCGCATCGTCGCCGAAGAAGACTGCTACGGCGGGACGCGTCGCTACCTCACCAGGAACCTTGCCCCCTTCGGCGTCACCGTCGACTTCGCCGACCTCAGCGATGCCAAATCCGCCCGGCAAGCCCTCGACCAGGACACGGACCTCGTCCTCGCAGAATCCCCCACGAACCCCCTGCTCAAGGTCGTCGACATCGAGCCCGTCGTCCGCCAAGGCCACGACGCAGGTGCGCTCGTCTGCATCGACAACACCTTCGCCAGCCCCCACCTGCAACGACCCCTTGACCTCGGAGCGGACATCGTCTGGCACTCGGTCACGAAGTACCTGGGAGGCCACAGCGACGTCGTCGGGGGCGCGCTTGTCTGGCAAGACCCTGAGCTCACCGAGCCGATGCGGTTCAACCAGAACTCCCTGGGCCCCGTGCCCTCCCCCTTCGACTGCTACCAGACCCTCCGAGGGATCAAGACGCTCGGCGTCCGCATGGACCGCCACTGCGAGAACGCCGCCGCCATCGCCACGCACCTCGACGAGCACGAGGCCATCGATCGCGTCCTCTACCCCGGCCTGGCCTCCCATCCCGGCCACGAAACCGCCGCCGAGCAGATGGACGGCTACGGGGGCATGGTCAGCTTCGAGGTCCCCGGCGGCATGCAAGGAGCCAACGCGTTCTTCGAAGCGCTCGAAGTTTTCCGATGCGCGGAGAGCCTAGGAGCCGTGGAATCCCTGGCCAACCATCCCGCCAAGATGACGCACGCCAGCGTCCCAGGCGACGTGCGCCGGGAGCTGGGCATCACGGACGGGGTGATCCGGCTCAGCGTGGGCATCGAAGACGTCGAGGATCTGATCCAGGACCTGGACCAGGCCATCCAGGCCGCACGGGACGCGTGAGGTCACTCCTCGGGAGGATACACCACGGTCCTGCCCTCGGCTTCGAGGATGCGGTATCCGTCCTCGGCGAGGCGGTCGAAAAGCTCCTGGGAGGCGACGAGGAGCGTCCCCGGTGTGGCCTCTTCGGTGCCAAGCGACCGGCGGGCTTGTTGAAGATCGGAGAGCACGGCCCCCGGATGGCGGTTCTGCCAGGGCCCCCCTCGCGTCGAGACGACCAAGAGGGGGTCCGATCCGGGCGCATCCTCGATGAAGGGCACGCGGTCGGAAACCGACGCAGCAGCAAGTACCCTCGGGTCGTCCAAGCGACACCGTCCGGGACCGACCGAGTCAGAAGACGGTGTTCTTGGTCTCGACCGTGACGTGCTCGGGCTTGGCGACGTTCTCAGGCTCCCAGGGCCACACGCGCCGGACGTCGTCGAGGTTGATCAGCACGTTCTTCATGCGGACGAGGTCGCCGACCTCTTGCTCCGTGACGACGCCGTGATCGGTGAACCGCTTCCCGATGTTGCCCGTGTTCAGCACGACCTCCTCCCAGCCCCGGGAGTTCACCGCGCTCCCTTCCTCCGCGTTGCGGAGCATCAGCCAGGAGTCGTCGAACTCGCCGATGGTCCCTTTGAAGGACCGCTCGTCGCCCATGACGATGACGACCTGCTGGCCCTGCATACGATGCAGAAGGTCGCCAAGCATGGATCCGGTGGCGGAACCGTTGGTGCGCTTCTCCTCGGACATGGTACCGGCCAGCCCCGTCCACTATTTAACCATTGTCCCGGCGCAACGCGGAGTTTCCGGAGCCCGGTGAGCATCTCGCGGCTCCCCGGGACCCTTTAAGTTCTGGAATCTTAACCGGCACCGATGAAGGGCGAGTTCCAGATCGGGACGATTGCTGGGATCCCGATCAAGATCCACTGGACCCTGATCCTGTTCCTCCCGATCCTGGCCTGGCTTCTGGCGGTCCAACTGGAGGCCGTCTCCGAGCTACCGTTCGTGGAGATGGATCCCGGTCCCCTGCTCACGGAGACGGGCCGCATCTACGCGGGCGTGGTCGTGGCCGTGGGCCTCTTCGTCTCCGTGCTCCTGCACGAGCTCGGCCACGCCATCGTGGCTCGCCGGGAGAACATCGGCGTCGAGCAAATCACGCTCTGGATCTTCGGAGGACTGGCGATGCTGGAAGGCATCCGCAACGACCCGAAGAGCGAGGCCAAGGTGGCCGCTGCAGGGCCTGCGGTCTCGTTCGCGTTGGGGGCGATGCCTGCCGTGTTCCTGCTGGGAGACCCGGGAGCCTGGCTGACGTTCCCGGTCGTCTACCTGGCGTACTTGAACGTGGTCCTGGCGTTGTTCAACATGGTCCCTGCCTTCCCCTTGGACGGGGGCCGGTTGCTTCGCGCGTTTTTGGCGATGCGCATGCCCTTCGGAAGGGCCACGGACCTGGCGGCGAACGTGGGGAAAGCCGCGGCCGTGCTCATGGGGTTGGGGGGGTTGTTGTTCGGGAACCTCTGGATCGTGTTCATCGCGCTGTTCGTGTACATGGGCGCCAGCCAGGAAGCCCAGGGGGCCCGGTTGTTCGACGCGTTGGACCGGGTGCGCGTGCGGGAGATCATGGACGAGGAGATCCCTGGTGTAGAACCGGGCACGTTCGTCGAGGATCTGATCCCCCTGATGCTGCGCACGGGTCGCACGGGGTTCCCGGTGCTCGAGAACGACCGCGTGGTCGGCATCGTAACGCTCAGCGATGTGAAGGAGGTCCCGGAGTCGCGCCGTTCGCTGGTCCGGGTCGAGGATCTGATGACGCGCGAGCTCGTGACGGTGAGCCCGGATGCGCAGGCCAGCCAAGCGTTGCAGACGATGCAGGACGAGGACATCGGTCGGCTCCTGGTCACCAGCGGGGATCGCTTGGAGGGCGTCGTGACGCGCCAGGGCGTGATGCAGGCCTTCCAGGTCATCCAAACGATGCCCAGAAGCGAGCTCAAGGACAAGGGCGAGGAGGGCATGGTCGACCCGGAGCGCTCCCGGCTGGCCCGTTGACGCGGATCCGGGGGATGGGTTCCGAAAGGATGATGGCCCTCCTCGCGGGGTCTTCCTCGTGGTCAAGCTGGGGCTCTCCGAGGTGCGAGCGTTCCTGAAAACCCCGCTAGGGCTGGCGACGGCGGCCCTTGTCGCGTTCCTCCTGGCGGTCCTCTCGTACGCGGCCTTGGCCGTGGTCTCTCCGGGAGCGGGGTTGTTCGCCACGTCCTTGCTCGTGCTCGCGGGCGTGCTGTTCTCCACGTTCGCCGCGTGGCCCGTGGAGCGCAAGATCACGCTCCAGCGTCAGGCCGAGGTTATCGGGTATCGGGTGCTTGCGGCCCTCGGGGTGTACATCGGGCTGGGGTTCGCGATCCTGTTCACGCTGAACACGTTCACGGACTACGTGGTCCCGTTGGACTGGCCCTCGGCTTTCCTCCTCCGCGTCCCGTTCTGGCCGTTTTACTCGCTGGTGACGCTTGGTTGCTACACGTTCCTGCCGGCGCCCGTGGATGCTCCCTGTTAGACCAGGCGGGCCAGCGCCATGGCGACGAGGAAGACCAAAAGCCCCGTGACGAGCGCGATCCACGGCAGGGAGTCTCCAAGCGTGTCTCGTTCGACGCTGACCGAGATCTCGCGCGTCTCCTGAGCCGTCTGCCCGTCCTCGCTTTCCACGGTGAGCGTCACGTTGTACGCTCCTGCGTTCTCGTACACGTGGTTCGCGGCCTCGCCTGTGCCGGTGGATCCGTCGCCGAAGTCCCATTCGTAGGATTCGATCTCGCCGTCCGCGAGCGTGGCGTTGGACGCATCGAACACGCACCGGATCTGCTTGCAGAACACGGTGAACAGGGAGGCGGGGTCCTGGTCCTCGTCGTCTTGAGCCGCGGCGGGGGGAGCCCCCAGCAGGGCGCCCAGGGCCGTGGTGACGAGGAGCAGGGCGATGGCGGCGGCGAGCTTCCGCATCGGGTCTGCCGATGGAGGCCGGGTACGTATCCTTTATCCTTGCCGGGTCGTTGGGCCGACCCGTGTCCGTGCTGGCGTGGATCTTCATCGGTTTGGCCGTCTTGGGCGCGATCCTGGCCTTGGGGCTGCGCCTGAACCGCAAGAAGAGGACCGCTCGCATGGCGGTGCGCCTGGCGGAGGTGTACCGCTCCCGGGGCCGGTTCGAGACGGCGCGTCGGCTCTACCAGGTGCCCTTCGATCTGGACCAGAACAGGGAGGAGGCCCAGCGTGGCTTGGACCGCGTCGAGGAGAAGGACACCACGCCCGTGATGGAGCCTGCCCTCGTGGAGGATGCCGAGAGGATGTTGGTGGAGGCGCGCGAGCACTTGGAGAAGGTACTGAACAAGCGAGGCGTGGACGTCCGTTTGCCGCCGCTGGGGGACGAGGACGCCTAGGCGACGGGAGAAGGGAGTGCGGGTGCCGCGATTTGAACGCGGGCTCCGAGCATGGCAAGCTCGTGTACTGCCAGACTATACTACACCCGCAGCGAGGGGCGACCGCGAGGAAAGAGAGGCTCGTATAAGAGTTTGACTCCTTCCGGGGGGTTCGTCACCACCCGTACAGGGCCTTCCGGATCTCGTACGAGATGTCCATGTAGGTCTGCGCGGCGATGTCCTTCTGGAACTCGACCTCGTCATCGAGCAGGTGCGCGGCCGTGTCCTCGGCGTTGACCCCGTCGTACCAGCCCCAGCCCCATTGCAGCCAGGGCGCCGCGGGCACGGTGGGCACGGCGAAGCTGGAGATGCCTCGGTTCTGGAAATACGTCGGGTCGTACGTGGCGGTCTGGTTCATCGCGGACCGAAGGTCCCCTTTGGTGACGCCCGCGACCGGATCGATGTCTGCTCCATCGATGGAGCCCGTGTACCCGGTCTCCAAGCGAATCTCCAGGATGGCTTTCGACAGGGCGCCCGCGACGGTGGGCGCGGAGAAGCTGGTGCCGCAGGCTTGCCGCTCGCTGCTGTCGGAGTTCGCGGATGCGAGGTCGTCGCGACAGTACCACGCGACCACGTCCGCGTCGCGCGCGTCCATGGCTTCGTCTCCGCCCGAGCCGGTCACGGAGTTGGGGTACGCGCCGCTAACGGCGATGACGTCCGGGTGAGCAGACCAGCCGTCGAGGTGGATCGTTCGAGGGTCGTTCCCAGCTGCCTTCACGTACAGGGGCTGGTCGGGGACGCCTTGCGGAAGGGGGATGGGAACGGCCGTGCCCCACGAGATGGAGTACAGGTCGATGGGGATGTTGCTCGTCTCGAGGGGCGTGACGCCGCTTCCTCCTTGTTTGAACGCGATGAGGGTGTCCGGGTTCTCGTGGATGATGGCGCTCGTGACGCCGGTCCCGTGCGAGGTGCCGGAGTCGAGGATGCAGGTGTCGCTTCCGCCTCCGTTGAGGCTCCCGCGCTGGTCCTCGGGCAGGCAGTAGACGCCCACGAACGGCGTATCGGGGATCCAGTACCATTGGTTCGTTTCCAGATCGTCCCATCCGTCCTGGTCGATGGCTTCCTGACGGGTCAGCTCCCCGGCGTGAACCTCGGAGAGGCTAAGATCCAAACGCTGGATGTCGAGGTCTTCCGGGAAGTCCTCGACGTAGTGGCTCGGGTGCTCGGTGAGCAACCCGGGGCGGTAGAACTGTTCGTGGTAGGGGTTGATGCCGGAGTCCGAGACGCCCACGACGACCCGGGGGGCCACCTCGTCGCTGGCTTCTTCTTGAGCACCTGCAAGCCCCGTAAGCGGAGCGATCAAAACGACGACCGCTAGTAGACCGGTCGAGAGCCACCCGAGCCTCATCGCAGCCGAAGTGAGGGTCCCAGGCCATAAAGCCTACCCTGTCACGGGGGCCGAGGGCAAACCGAGCCAGGGGAGCAGGGCAAGGGGCGCAACGACTTAACTCGGCCTTGGCTTTGGCCCGTTAGAGAGATCCCCGATGGCGAAACCCAAGATCACGGTGGAACCCCCAGGTCCCAACGCGAAGGCGGTCGTGGAGCGAGACGACGCCGCCATCATCACGAACACGAAGACGACGCCCGTCGTGGCCGAGTCCGCGCAAGGGTGGCTCGTCAAGGACGTGGACGGGAACCGGTTCCTCGACTTCTCCAGCGGGATCGCCGTCACGAACACGGGCCATTGCCACCCCAGCGTGGTGGACGCGATCAAGGACCAAGCCGGCCGCATGATCCACTTCGCCGGCACCGACTTCTACTACGACGAGCAGGTCTCCTACGCGGAGCGGCTCGCCGAGTCGTGCCCGGTGCCAGACGGGAGGGTGTTCTTCACCAACAGCGGCACCGAGAGCATCGAGGCCGGCATGAAGCTGGCCCGGCACAACACACGGCGCCCCATGTTTCTGGCCTTCCGCGGGTGCTTCCACGGTCGCACCTTCGGCGCCTTGAGCATGACCAGCAGCAAGGCCGAGCAGCGCCGCCGCTTCCAGCCGCTGCTTCCCGGGGTCCACCACGTCCCCTACCCGAACCCGTTCCGGAACCCCTGGGGGATCGACGGGTACGAGGAGCCCGACGAGCTCACGAACCGGGCCCTCGACACGATCGAGGACGCCTTCGGCACCGTCGCCCCCGCCGAGGACGTGGCCGCATGCTTCATCGAACCCATCCAGGGAGAGGGCGGGTACGTGGAACCCCCAAGCGGGTTCTTTCCCCGCTTGCGGGACCTGCTCGACGAGCACGGGGTCCGCCTGGCCGTGGACGAGGTGCAGACCGGGTTCGGTCGCACCGGGCGCCTTTTCGCCTGCGAGCACTTCGACCTCGAACCGGACCTTCTAGCGCTTGCAAAGGGCATCGCCTCCGGCATGCCGATGGGAGCGATCGTGGCCCCGGGCGAGATGGATTTCCCCTACCAGGGCGCCCACTCCAACACATACGGCGGCAACCTGGTCGCGCTGGCCGCGGCAGAGGCCACGATGGACGTGCTCGAGAACGACGGGCTGCTCGAGAACGCGCGACAAGCCGGGGACCACCTCAAGGATCGGTTGCACGAACTCCAGGAGCGTCACGAGGAGATCGGAGACGTGCGGGGACGCGGCCTCATGCTCGCCGTGGATCTCGTCAAGGACCCCGACACGCGCGAGCCCGCAAGGGAGCTACAAAGCGATGTCGTCCAGGGCATGTTCAAGCAAGGCGTGCTTGTTCTGCCCTGCGGGGCCAGCTCGATCCGGTTGATCCCCCCCTTGAACATCGACACCGAGAGCCTGGACGAGGGCGTCCGGGTCCTTTCGGAAACCTTGAAGGTCACCTAGGACACGCGGGAACGTGATGGCGTCCGCCCGTCGTCCCCTGCAAGGCCCCGTAGCCCTGGCTCTCCTCCTGGGGACCCTGGCCATCCTCGTCCTTGCCTCCCCCGCGGCCAGCGTCGAGGTTCACCCGTCCGAGGACGCGTTGCCCGAGCCGCTTTACGCGTACGGCCTCGCGGAGCTCGACGAGACCGCCTACCTGGTCGGCGGCGGGGACCAGGAGGGCTCCCCCACCGACCAGATCCTCGCGTTGGACGCCTCGGGCGATGCCACCCCACAAGGCACGCTCCCCGAACCCCTCCTTGAGCCCGGGGCCGCCGCGATGGGGTCCACCGTGTACGTGTTCGGAGGCGTCATGGAAGGCGGCGAACTCCCCGAGACGACCGACGAGATCCTCGCGTTCGACACGGCGACCGGGACGGTCTCGGAGGCCTCCGCCTCGCTGCCCCGCGGGATCGCCTCCCTGAGCGCGGTCCCGATGGGCGGCTACATCTACCTGCTGGGAGGGTTCGAGATCGACGACTCGGGCTCCGAGGCCACGTTCGAGTGGCAGGATGCCGTGTACCGGTTCGACCCTTCCCGGCAATCGCTCGAGACGCTGAGCGTGACGCTTCCCACAGGGCGAGCCCAGATGGGAGCCGTGAACGTGGGCGGGTCCGTGCTCTTAATGGGCGGGATGGCCGAGGAGGGCGCGGGCGTGGAGTGCCCCGGGGAGCAAGCGGTGTGTCCGACCGGCGAGATCCTGCGCTTCACAGGGGACTCCATCGGGTCCCTGGGCTCGCTCCCGGAACCCGTGCGCTGGTCCGCGACCGCCCTGTTCGAGGATCGGGCCTACGTGCTGGGCGGGTGCCGGGCCGACTGCGGTCCCCGGTACGGATCGAGCACGATCTTCGCCGTGGACACGGCGACAGGAGAAAGCGAACAGCTTCCCTTGACGCTGCCCGACCGGGTAGGACGGTACGGGGCCATCGTGGACGAGGACGGGTGGACGCTGCTCCCGGGCGGCTGGCGGGCCAACGAGGACGGGTACCGTGCTCACGAGCAGATCCACGCGGTCCAGCTGGGCCCCACGGCTCCCTGGGCCCCCCGCGAGGTGACCGCGAACCCGGGCCTCGAAGGGTCCGTCGAGCTGGACTGGCAGGCCCCCGCGTACGACGGCGGCGCCTCCATCACCGGGTACCAGATCCTCCGAGGATCCGGCGAGCGCTCGCTGCAGCCGCTGACCCTCACAGGCGAGGCTCCGTTCGTGGACGAGGAGGTCGAGTACGGGTCCTCGTACCGCTACCAAGTCAAAGCCGTCAACGATCAGGGCCCCGGCACCGGAAGTGAGGTGATCGAGCTGACGCCCTCCAAGACGCCGGACGCGCCCGAGGTCACCGTCCAAGGCGCCGACGAACGCATCGTGGTCCAATGGGCCGCCCCGGAGCAGACCGGCGGAAGCGACATCCAGCAGTACCGCTTGAAAGCCTACGCCTCGGACCAGGACGAACCCTCCTGCGAGGACGCGTTCTGCCGCGACCTCGAGCCCGATGCGCGCTACTTCGAGATCACGAGCCTCGACGAACCCATCCACAACGGCGACACCTACACCGTCCAAGTCCAAGCCGAGAACAACGAAGGATGGGGCCCCTACTCCCCCCCCGCCTCCGCCACCGCCAACCCCGTCCCGGACCCCCCTACGGACCTCCGCCTCGATGGGAAAGGCCTGGCAAGCGACGGCGCGTTCGTGAACCTCACCTGGTCGCCAAGCCCCAGCAGCGACCACTACATCGTGTACCGCGGCACCTCCCTGGGCACGCTCGAACAGGTCGGCACCACCGAGACCCTCCGGTTCACCGAGCAACCCGTGCCCCGCGGGGAGGACCTCGTCTACGCCGTCTCCGCCGTCACCGAAGACCGAGAAAGCCCCGTCTCCCAAACCGTCCGCACCGTCCTCCCCGAGCCCCCCGACCCCGTACGGGACCTCGACGCCGAGCTGCGCGGCGACCGCGTCACCGTGACCTGGCGCGTACCCTCCGACCTCGGTGGGGGCGTGCTCGACGGGTACGACGTGATCCGGACGCAAGGCGTCCTCGACCCCGACGACGCCGACCGAGACCCCCAGCGCGTCCAAACCGAAGCCTACCACGACGACGCACCCACCCGGGGCTCCACGCTCGCCTACCACGTCCGAGCCGTCACGACGGGAGGGGAAAGCTCCTGGGCGACCACGCAGGTGCGCGTGCCCTCCTCCGACGCCGGGACGCCCCCCGACGCGGTGCTCAGCGTGGTCCCCTCCAACCCCCAACCCGGCTCCCGCGTCACGTTCGACGCCTCCGGAAGCCACGACGCCGAAGGCATCACCGCGTACCGGTTCACGTTCGGAGACGGTGAACGCACCGGCTGGCAAAGCAACCCCCGAGCCGCGCACACGTACCACGAAGAAGGCATCTACACCGCCAGCCTCGAAGCTCGCGACGTCGACGGGAAGGTCTCCAAACCCGCCACCGCCACCGTCGCAGTCACGACGGGCCAAGCCTCGCCCCCAGACGCTCCAGACGACGACCCGGCCCGGGACGACGCCCCGTTGGGAATCGTGGCGCCCCTGGTCGCGATCGCCACCGCCGCCACGCTGGCGTGCGCCAGCCGCGACTAGGCGAGCTCCTCGAAGCTCAAGCGCCCCTCGACGATGCGCCACAACCGATCCGCAAGGCCCTCGCCCACAGGCAAGCGCGCCTGCTCTTGAGAGTCTCGATCCCGCACCGTGACCGTGCCCTCCTCCAGCGTCTCATGATCCACGGTCACGGCCAAGGGCGTCCCGATCTCATCCAACCGCGCGTACCGGCGCCCGATCGAGCCCCCGTCGTCGAAGCGCGTGACCAACCCCCGGCGCTTGAACGACCGCTCGACCTCACGAGCTTTCTCGGGCAACCCGTCCTTGCTGACAAGCGGCAACACCCCCACCTGCACAGGCGCCATCCGGGGCGGGAGCTCCAACCGGTCCCGGTCCTGGCTCGTGGTCCAGTTGTGCTCAAGCACCGCGTACAAGATCCGGTCGATCCCGTACGAGGGCTCGATCACGTGCGGCAAGAACCGCTCCCCGTGCACCGTGTCCACTTCGTCCACGACCTCGTACGCGGACGCGTCCACCTCGACCTCGTCCCCGTCGACCGAGACGACGAGGGTCTCCTGGCCTCGCGCGGCCTCGGGGTCCATTTCCTGGACCTTCTCAGCGACGGTCCCCGCCTTGTCCTTGAACCGGGGGCCCAGCTGGCTCATGTCCGGCTCGATGCGTGTGACCTGCTCTTCGCGGGGTTCCTCGTACCGCTGGAAGGCCTCCATGCTGGCTTGGCTTCGCTCTTGATGGCGCTCGAGGTCGTAGCAGCCGCGGTCCGCGATGCCCACGCACTCGACCCATCCGTACCGGTCCGAGTGGAACTCGGCATCCCAGCAGTCCGCGGCGTAGTGGGCCATCTCGTCGGACTCGTGCTGGCGGAAGCGCAACCGGTCCTCGTCCACGCCGGCCTGGGTGAGGATGCGAAGGGTGCGCCAGATGTACCAGGCGACCTGCTCGTTGCCGACGATGCCTTTCTCGACGGCGCTGCCGAGCGTGGTCTCCAGCGTGTCCCCGTCGGCGGGCACGAGCTCGACGCGAGCGCTGGCAGCTTCCTCGAACCGGGGGTGCGTCTTGTCGTGGGGGTCCACGAACACCTCGGCTTCGGCTTGCCAGAACTCGCGCAACCGGATCAAGCCTTGTCGGGGGCTGATCTCGTTCCGGTAGGCGCGACCGATTTGCACGGCGCCGAAGGGGATCTTCTCGCGGTTGTAGCGGTACAGCCAGGGCATGTTCACGAACAGGCCCTGGGCGGTTTCGGGTCGAGCGTAGCCCTCCTCGCCCGTGCCGGGGCCGATGCGTGTGGCGAACATCAGGTTGAACGGGGCCACCGTGGCGTCCTCGGGGAGCGCTTGGCCGCACTCGGGGCATCGGACCGTGCCGGAGAGGATCACCTCCTCGGTGCGCGTGTCCTGGATCTGGTACGCGGTGGGTAAAAGCGTGAGCTGGTACGGGCCGAAGACGTGCTCGTCTTCGTGGTCGTGGGGGCCCAGGGCGAACAGGGCTTCGATGGTGGCCTCGTCGGCTTCGTGTTCCACGATGGCTTGGCCCTCTTCGAACCGCTCGGTCACGGTCTCGAGGGCTTCCTGGAGGGCGGGCTGGTCGTCCGCTTCGGCTTGCTCGATGAGGGGGTCCGCGTCGTCCTCAAGCTCTTGGATCAGGCGCTCGAACTCGTCCTCGAGCAGGTGGTCCGCGCGGGATCCGGCGCGGCAATTGGAGCACTCGACGAGCACGTCGTCGAACTGGTCCAGGTGACCGCTGGCTTCGAACACGTCGCGGGGCGCGATCGTGGGCGTGGACACTTCGCCGAAGCCTTCGTCGACCACGTAGTGCTCGCGCCAGAGGTCCTCGAAGCGTCGTTTGAGGCCTTGCCCGAGGGGGCCGTAGTCGTAGAACCCTGCGACGCCGCCGTACAACTCGTACGCGGGCTTGATGAACCCGCGGCGCTTGAGCATCGCCGTCAACTCGCGGGCCTCCTCGGGAGGCGTGGTGCTCATCGCGTCCCCGATGGGGGTCGAGCGAAAAAGCGTTACGTACCTGGGCCCGCCGCCGGGCGGGGGGCTTATTCGGTGTCCTCGTCCTGGCGGACGACGAGCACGGGCTTGTCCGCGTGACGGATGACTTTCTCGGCGACGCTGCCCAAGAGAAGGTGCTCGAGGCCGGAGCGGCCGTGGGTGCCCATGACGATGAGGTCGTGGTCCTTGCTCGCGTTGATGATCTCCTCGGCGGGGTCGCCCTCGCGGACCTGCACGCTGCACTCGAGGTCGCTTTGGCGGCAGGCCTCCTCGACCATGTCGAGGGCCTTCTCGCTCTCCTGGGCCAGCATGTCCTTGATCTGGCTCCACTCGATGTCGCCGGGGAAGGCGGCGTACGCGCTGTTGTCGAGCACGTAGAGCCCCGTGACGTGGGCATCCATGGCGCGGCCCAGTTGGATGCCTTTCTCGAGGGCTCGCTCGCTGGTGCTACTCCCGTCGGTCGGAATCAACAAGCGCTGGTACGCTGGTTCTGGTTCGTTCTCTTGCAAGGTTCTGCCTCCTTGGAGCGGTGACGCGGCGCGTGGCCAGGGCGCGGTCGAGCCCGTCCGCGTCGTCGAGCACGACCGCAGGCATGCCCTCCTCGAGCCGGGGCAGGGAGCCGGTGATCGGGTCGCGGCAAAGGCCCTCGAGAAGGCTCATCGGGTCGACCTTGTGCCTCGTGGCGACGTGTCGGGCCTCTTCCCACACGTCGGCCTGGTGGAAGAGCGCGTTGTCCGTGCCCAGGGTCCATCGGACGCCCTCGGCCTCGAGGAGGTCCACCGGGGGCTGGTTCCCGAACGCGTGGTTGGCCCTGGGACACAGGGTAAGGGGGATGTCCTCGTCGGCCACGAGCCGGGCATCTTCCCGGGTGAAGAAGGTCCCGTGGACGAGGAGGTCGGGCTGGAGCGAGAGCACCGTCTCAAGGTCCTCGCGTTGGCCTTCGCTGACGTGGATCGCGACGAGCAGGTCGTGCTGGTGGCACCAGTCGGCCTGGGCGCGTGTGGTGGCCAGGGGCTGGTCGTTGATGCCGGAGATCCCAAGCCCGTCCACGAGGTCCCGCAAAAGGGGCGCTTGGTCATCCCAGGCTTCGGGCGTGGTGGGTCGGCCGAGCAGCGTCACGTCCACGGGGGACGCCTGGGCCGCTTGGCGGGCCAGACGGGCTCCCGGGGGGCCGCCTTCGCGGAAGTCGAAGACGGCGCGCGCTCGGGACCGCTCGACCTCGAGCAACCCGTCTTGGAAGCTTTCGAGGATCCGTCCGGGCTCTGCTCCGCGCAGGAACCGGTGTTTGAGCCCGTCCGGGGGCGCGACGGTTTCCTCGAGCGTCAGGTCCTCGGCTTGGCCGCGGAGGGCGCGGTCCGCCAGGTGCGTGTGCGCGTTCACGGGAGCGGGCACGACGAGCCCGGGAAGATCGGGGCTCAAGCTGGGGGCCTCCTCGACGCGGCGCACCGTGCCCTCCTCGTCGAGCACGGCGTGCCCTTCGCGGAGGCCGTTCGCATCCCAGATGCGGGTCCCGACCGTGCGCGTCACGCTCGGGGCAACCGTTCTTGGGCCTTAAGGAGTCACGGTCCGCCGAACGGTCCACCAGCGGGGCAGGGGCTAGAAGCCATCCAGCTCCATCTCGGGGGATCCGTCCTTGTACACGCGCACGACCCCGCTCGCGCTGACCACGATCGCGACCGCTTTCGTGCGCGTCGTGACGCTGGCGGCGGCCAGGTGGCGCCCCCCCAGGCCGCTTGCCGTCTCCGCCTCGGGCTCGAGCAGGATGTAGCGACCCGCCGCGGTGAGGTGCCCATCCGAGGTGACGATGACGGCCCCGTCGAGGTTCGCGTACTCCTTGATCGTCTCGATGTTCTCCGGCAAGAGCACGTTGCGCTCCTCGCTCGTGTGCCCTTGGAACGGGTTGATCACGACCTGCCTGGAGACCTTGAGCACCTCGTCCGTGTCCCCGATCACGAACATGGTGCCCACGCTTTTGCCCTCGCGGCCTTCCCGGACGAGATCGCCTGCGACGCGAAGCAGGGTCTCGAAGACCTCCAGGTCGCAGCGCTCGTCGATGCCGGAGCGAAGGATCTGGAACGTGGGATCGTCCGTGATGGAGAAGTTGAGCATCACGAGCGGATGCGCATCGCCGGCCACCAGGCAAAGCACGTCCTCCCCGTCGCCCAGGGAGCCTTCGAGGAACGCGCTGATGAGGATCCCCCGCACGTCCTCGAGCACGTCCAGCGTGCTCGGGAGGCCCACGGAGAGCCGGAGCACGGTCTCGCAGTCCTCGGCGTAGTCCTTGCGGATGTCGTCCTTGGTCGTGGCCAGGACCACGGGCACGCTGACCTCGGAGAGGATCTCGCCCACGACGCGGGGGCTATCCGAGATGAGCAGAAGGCGCCGGGCCGTGGTGCGCCCCGAGAGGAACTCGTAGACGCCCCCCATGGACAGCGCCTCGTCCACGGGCGCGTCCTGGGCTTCCTCTTCGGTTTCCACGGCCATCATGGTTGCGTAAGGAGAGGGGCCCAATCTACCTTACGACCTCGTCCCTGCCCTCAAGGGCCCGTTCACGGTGGGATGGGAACCGGGGTGCCTGTGACGGGAGGGCCTCTCGGAAAGGCTTTGAGGGTGGAGCGGTGCTCATGTTCCGTCACCGATGACGACCTTCGACTCTTTGGGCCTCCACGAAGACGTGCTGGAGGCTCTTGACCGCGTCGACTACAGCGAACCCACCGAGATCCAAGAGGACGCGATCCCTCCCATGCTGGAAGGGCTGGACATGATCGCTCAAGCCCCCACCGGCACCGGGAAGACGGCCGCGTTCGGGTGCTTGCTGGCTCACAACGCCACGCCCGGCGACGGGACGCAAGCCCTCATCTTGACGCCCACGCGGGAGCTGGCCCGCCAGGTCGCTGGAGAGATCGAGCGCCTTTGCCAGGTGCGAGGACAGACCGTGCTCACCATCTACGGGGGTGTAAGCTACAACCCGCAGATCCAAGGCCTCAACGAAGGCGCCGAGATCGTGGTCGGGACGCCCGGCCGCGTCAAGGATCTGATCGGGCGCGGCAGCTTCTCCACCGACTCGCTGCACACGGTCGTGCTCGACGAAGCCGACCGCATGCTCGACATGGGCTTCATCGAGGACGTGCAATGGATCATCGACCGCACCCC
>CAZOQA010000037.1:0-22793 GCA_964581775.1 uncultured Thermoplasmatales archaeon
TACCCCGGCTGGTCGCGCACGTTGTACCCCTGCATCGTGCGGAAGCGCACCGCCAAGTCCTTCATCACCTTGTTCCAGGCGGTGCCCATGTGGATGTGCCCGCTCGTGTACGGGGGCCCGTCCACGAAGTAGAACCGGGGCCCCTGAGAGCGCGCTTTGCGCACGCGAGCCCGCGCATCGCTCTCCTCCCACGCCTGCTGGATGCGCTCCTCGAGGGCCTGCGGGTCGTACCCCTGCTGCGCGCGCTGGACGGGTTCCTCTCCGGGCATCGAACTCACCCCGCGAAGACGTCCCCTGCTTTAAGGCGTTGCCTTGCCAACCCGCAGCTTTCATCTCCCCAACGCTGAAGAACCCGACCCCCGGTCGCGCTCGCGGTGACCGGATGCACGCGAAACCCACAAGTTACCTCGTGGCGCTGGCCCTCCTCACCACCGGCTTGATCGCCATCGCGCCGGCCAGCGCGGACACGAGCACCGAGCTGCCCGAGCCCACGACCCCGAACAACGCGATCCCGCCCTGCGCCACCACCCACCCCGAGGCCACGGTGGGACCCGTCACGGTCGGCGTGGACTACTTCTGCAGCCCTTACGTCGAGGTCGACGACGATTGGCCCCAAGAGGACCCGACCGAGCGCTGCGAGGTCAACCTGGACCCGGACGATGACAGGCCCCCCTACGTGGCGTGCCAGCTGACCGCCTCCGACAACCAGCAGTGCTTCTACATCTACTGGTACTACCAGGTCGGTCCCGTGTACTGGGAGCAAACCTCCTCGTGCGAGGGCGAGATCGGCGTCGACGACGAGTGGGAACCCCCGACGCCCGATTGCGACATCGACACCGACGACGAGGTCCCCGTCTCGTGCACCGTGCCGGAGGACGACCAGTCCAGCTGCATCTCCCCTCCCAAGCACGACCACGTGCACGTGTGCCTGCCGCCTCGGTGACGGTACGGCACCGTTCTCTCCTCTTTTTCTTCCTCTTCCTTCTCCCCTAGCGGTGCGGCTGCGTGGGGGAAGCCTTCAGTACAGGCGAGGCTTGCCCCGACGCGATGCCGGACACCGATGCGCGCATCGAGTCGCGCGATGGGACCCAGATCGCCGTGCACGCCACCGGCACGGGCGCGCCCGTGGTGCTCGTGCACGGGACCGCGTGCGACCATCGCGTCTGGAGGCGTGTTGCGCGCCGGCTCAGCGATGCGTTCTCGTTGCACATGATGGACCGTCGGGGTCGGGGCGATAGCGAGGACGGTCTCGAGTACGCGCTCGAGCGGGAGGTCGAGGACGTGGTGAGCGTGGCGGAGGCCTTGGAGCAAGAGCATGGGGAGCCCGTGGCCGTGGTGGGCCACTCGTTGGGGGGCGTGCTCGCGCTGGAGGCGGCTGCCGCGTCGAGCGCGGTCGACCGCGTGGGAGCGTACGAGCCTCCGGTGTACGGTAGGCACGGTCCTCCGGAGGAGGCGGTGGCACGGTTGGAGCGGCTGCTGGAGGAGAAGGGGCCCGAGGCCGTGGCGGAGGCGTTCCTGTCCCGCGTGGGCTACTCGAAGCAGGACCTGGAGGGGCTCAGGCGCAACGAGGCGGTGTGGTCGTCTACGGTTCAGGCGGCGCCGACGATCCCCAGGGAGTCGAGGGCGTTGCTGGGGCACGAGCTGTCACCGGCTCGCTTCAGGAGCGTCTCGGTGCCGGTGTGGCTGGGCGTGGGAGGGGAGAGCCCTCCGATGTACCGGGATTCGTTGGCGCGCGTGAAGGGCGTGATCGATCAGGCGCGGGTGCACGTAATCCAAGGGGCCAGGCATTCGGTGCACGTGGAAGCTCCGGAGCGGTTCGTGAACGCGGTGCACGGGTTCTTGGAGGAGACCGGCTCGTCGTCCCCCTAGGCTTGCCGCGGAGGGACGTTTCGGACCCCTTTCCGGTTCTCTTTAATCTGGAAGAGTCCTTGAGCGCATAACCGGATGGTTGAACTCCAGGAGCTAAGGCGCAAGCTCGAACCCCTTGAGGATCGTATCCTGGGTGCCTACCTGTACGGTTCGCACGCGACGGGAGACCCGACCCCCCGCTCGGACATCGACCTCTGCCTCGTCGCAGGCCCTGACCGGGATGCGGGGGAGGTTCTCAAGGAGGCTTACGGGCGGGCCCGGCTTGGCCAGCCGCCTTACGATGTCCGCATCTTCGAGGAGCTCCCGATCTACGTGAAGGCCCAGGCCCTGGAGCAGGGGGCGCTGATCCTCAGCCGCGACGAACCCGCGCTCTCGGAGTACGTGCGCCGATGGGCGAAGATGTGGTCCCATCAAGCGCATCGCAACCGGACGAAGAGCGAGGATCTCGATCGGATCTTCGAGGCTCGGACCTGACGCCGTCGTCAAGGGCGCGCGTCGTCTTCGTAGGCGCGGCGCATGCGTCGGTAGGCGCGTTGGGCCAGCTCGAGGTCGTCGTGTTCGTCGGCGAGCTTGGCGAGGGCTTCGGCCCAGACGGCGTGGTCTTCGGTGTCGAGCGCGTAGGGGGCGTGTTCTTCGAGGGCTTCGTACTCGTCGACGACGGCTTGGTAGGTGCTGGCGTCGTCGCGTCGTCGTGCGATGCCGTGTCGGCAGCGGGCCATGAGGGTGGCGGCGATGCGGTGGCGGGCGCCGCGGGGCGTCATCTCGTAGCCTTGGGAGAGGCGTTCGAGCGCGTCCTCGTAGAGGGTTGCGTCGTCGTCTCGTTTGGCGAGGTGGTAGGCGGCGGTGCCCCAGTCGAAGAAGAAGTTGGGGCCGGGTCGGTGCGTGGTGGGGTCGACGCGGCCGCCGTGTTCTTGGAAGGCGCGTTCGAACGTGTCGAGCGCGTCTCGGAGGCCTTGCGCGTCGTTTTGCCAGGTGGCGAGCGTGGCTTGGAGGCTGGCGTGTCGGTGGAGGAGGTCGGGGTCTCGGGGGTCGGTTCGGAGGGCTTGTTGCACCGCGTGGATGGCTTCTTGGAGCCGGTCGGCGTCATTGCGGGAGAGGGCGAGCTCTCGGAGCGTCTCGGCGCGGTCGATCAGGTCGCTTCGGGTCTCCCCGCTGGGGGCCGCTCGTGGGGGGGTGTGTGCCACGTCCTCGCTGGCGGAGCCTTCGGGGGTGGCGACGCGCGGGGTCTCGTGCTCTGGCGCGGTCATGGGGGGTTCGTCTCCGGTCTGGCTGGGTGGCGCGGGGTCGGGGGCGTCGTCGTCCTGGGGGTCGGGGTCGCTGGGCGGGGGGGAGGTCTCGTTGGGCAGCGCGGGCATGCGGGGGGGCCGGGGTCTTGGGGCGGGGGCGTCTTCGAGGGGGGCGTCGTCGCCGGAGGCGAGCTTGACGTTCTTGGAGGAGGCTTGCCGGGCCAGGTGAGCCCCCGTGGGGGTGTCGGCTTGGTCGCCGAGCTCGGCGGCGCGGGTGAGGGCGTCTTTCGCGTCGTCGGCGCGGGCGCGAAGGAGGTGGAAGTGGGCGTTGGAGAGGTGGATGCGGGCGGCGTGTTCGTCTCGGTGGGGGGGTTGGGCGTTCGTGGCGTGCTCGAGCGCGGTGTCGTAGGCTTGTTGGGCGTCTTCGTCGTCGCCTCGTTCGGCGTGGATCTCGGCGAGCATCCAGGCGGCTTCGGCCGCGGCCAGGTGCGTGCGGGGGTCGGGGGTCTTGGTGGCGGTGTGCAGGGCGCTTCGGAGCGCGTTCTTGGCGGCGGCGCGGCGGCCTTCGTCGTGGTGCACGCGGCCTTCGTGCGCGTAGGCGAGCGTGTCGATCCAGGCGGCGGTGGTTTCGGGGAGCGCGGCGGCGAGCGCGTGGGCGCGTTCGAGCGCGTCGGTGGCTTCGGCGAAGCGGGCTTGGTCTTCGAGGATGCGGCCGGTGTCGATGCTGGCGAGCGCGGCCAAGCGGTCGCCGTGGCTGGTGTCGGCGGCTTGCGCGAGCTCGATGGCTTCCCGGGCGGGGTCGACGGCCGCGCTTGCGTCGCCGTGGTCGGCGTGCGCGCGGGCCAGGCGGAGCGCGGCGTGCGCGGCCCATTCGCGCCCGGTGGGGGTCTGGACCTCGCGCGCGGTGTCGAGGGCCACGCGGTAGGCGCTGATGGCGTGCTTGGCTTGCTCGTGGGCTCCGTGCAGGTGGCCCAGGCGGAGGCTGGCTTCGGCGGCGAGGAGCGCTGCGTCGGGCGTGGTCGCCTGCAGCGCGGCCTCGCGCGCGTCCTGGTAGGCGCGTTGCGCAGCGTCGGGGTCGTCCGTCTCGAGGGTGCGTGCCTTCTTGGTCAAGGCGCGTGCCCGCGTGGTGTACCCGTCCGGGGTGTGGGCGTGCGCGCCGTGTTCGGCGGCGTCGTCCAGGGCGTCCAGCGCTCCGGCTGGGTCGTCATCGTCGAGAAGCGAGAGCGCGCGCTGGTACCGGTCCTGGGCTTTCCGGGCCCGTTCAGGGTCGGGGTCGGCGTCTTGGCCCCAGCCGAACACCATCGCTACCCCGTAGTTGGGTTGCAGGTTCAAAGGTGTGCAGGCTGGCTCCCATCCGCCCTGGTGCGGCTGGAGGCGCCGTCGTGCGTCCTCTGGAGGGACCGCTTCCCTGGAGCCGAAACCATTTATGCCCTCGCTCCTCATCCCGCCGCGTGGCCCTCGAAGAGGTCTGGTTGGAGAAGTACAGACCCGGCAAACTGGAGGACGTGCTGGGGCAAGACCACGTCGTAAAGCGGCTCAAAGGCTACGCCGACTCGGGCCAGGTCCCGCACCTTCTCTTCGCGGGGCCCGCCGGCATCGGGAAGACGACGTGCGCGATCGCGATGGCCAAGGACCTCTTCGGCGAGAACTGGGAGCAGAACTTCCAGGAGCTCAACGCCAGCGACGACCGCGGCATCAACACGGTGCGCACCAAGATCAAGGACTTCGCCCGCACCGCGCCCCTCGGGGGCGCCTCGTTCAAGATCATCTTCCTCGACGAGGCCGACAACCTCACCAGCGACGCGCAAGCCGCGCTCCGGCGCACGATGGAGCGTTACGCGGGCACGTGCCGGTTCATCCTGTCCTGCAACTACTCCAGCCGCATCATCGACCCCATCCAGTCCCGCTGCACCGTGTTCCGCTTCCGCCCGATCCCGGAAGAGGCCATCCGCGAGATGGTGGACCGCGTCGCCAAGAACGAGGAGCTCTCCCTCACCGAGGACGCGTACGAGTCCATCATCTACATCGCGGACGGCGACATGCGGCGGGCCATCAACACGCTGCAGATGGCTGCCAGCATCTCCTCGGACATCGACGCGGACATCATCTACGAGACGTCCACGGCGGCCAAGCCGGAGGAGGTCGAGGACATGGTCGCCCTGGCGCTCGAGGCCGAGTTCCTGGACGCCCGCGACAAGCTCGACACGTTGCTGGTCGACCAGGGCCTAAGCGGCGAGGACATCGTCAAGCAGGTTCACAAGATCGTGCTCGAGGCCGGCGTCCCGGACGATCTCAAGGTCCGGCTGATCGACCGGCTGGGGGACACGGAGTACCGGCTCGTGATGGGCGCCAACGCGCGCGTCCAGCTCGAAGCCATGCTGGCCAGCTTCAGCATCGTGGACGAGGCGTGACAGGAGGGGGGTCCCCCACGCCCAGGGAGCTGGGCGTGGGAGAAAAACCGTGACGGGCGGCATGACCCGGAGCCGCCACGGGGGATGCAGGGTCGGGGGGTGAGGAAACGAGAGCGATGCTCGTTGCGCCTAGCCGACGCAGTCGGCCGCGTCGAGCACGCTGCTCAACGTTGCGCTTTGCCCGATCAGGCCCGCCTTGGCTGGGGGCCCGGCGTCCCCGCCGTGGGGGAGTTGGGCCCCACCGGTCGCGTACTCGAACGTGCCACAGGAGGGGCATCGGTACGCGTCGCGGGATTTGGAGGAGTTCCACGCGTGGACGCGCGGGACGTCGGCTCCGCAACCGGGGCAGGAGCCGTGCGTGTTCGTGAGTCCGCCGTGGATCAGGGCTTGGTACGTCATCGCTCTCACCATCCATGGGGACCTGGTGGGTGGTAAGAAGCTCTCAGGTCAGGTCATCGAAACTACTAGCGTCCCCGGGGGGACGCCAGCCAACCTACGCGTCCTCCCAGGAGGGACCCGTTTCCGGTACCGGCCCCAAGGCATAGGCCCCAGGCCTTCCGGCATCAAGGTGTCCGCCTTCACCGTGACGCGGTCCCCGCCGGCACCCCCCGACGCTTTTTGCATGGAGCAAACGTGCACGCGGCTCGTGAAGGTCACCGGCCTCCCCGAGAGCCTGTACGCGGGCCTGCTCGTGGCCGTCGCCGGGCTTCTGGCCTGGGCCACGGGTCGCCCGTTCGTGTTCCCCAGCCTTGGACCCTCCGCCGTGGTCCTCGCCGGGACGCTCTCCAGCAAGGCAGGCCGCGCGCACCTGGTCATCGGCAGCCACGCGATCGGCGTCCTCGTCGGGCTGGCCTGCTACCACGCGCTCGCGCCGGAGGGCTCGATCCAAGCCGCCTCCAGCCTCTTCGCCCTTGAACAGGCCCGCTTCGCCCTCAGCGGCATCGCCTCGGTCACGCTCACGGCCGCCGGGATGCACCTTACGGACACGATGCACTCGCCCGCGTGCGCCACCACGCTCATCGTGAGCCTCGGGTTCCTCCCCACGCCCGCGGACGGGGCGATCATCATGACGAGCGTGATCGCCCTGTACGCCGTACACGCCGTCGTCGTCAAGCTGGGGCCCTGGAACGGGGGAGAGGACGCCTAGCCCCTCCCGCCGGTGCAGGGGCAACGCTTTTCTCCCGCCAGGGCGGCTTGCTCGTGAGGCTGACGCATGGACACCCGGACCCTCCTCCTCGTCGCGGGCATCGCGCTGTTGATCACCGCCGCCGGATGCATCGGGTTAGGCCCCGAGAACGACGACCCGCTCGAACCCTCCGACCTGGGCGACGAGGGAGGCTTCTCGGACACCCACGTCTTCGACGGCGAATACAGCGCCGAGGAACCCCACGCGCTCGTGCCCGAAGAAGGGCCCTACGACCTGCTCCCCGGCGAGAGCCTCTACCTCGACAGCCAGGTCGACGACGCCGCCATCGAGGTCGGCTACGTCCTCCCCGACATCGCAGAGGACGAACAGGTCCCCGTGATCCTGTTCGCCTCCCCCTACCTACCCGTCCTGCACGCCACCGATCTGCACGAGGTCCACGAACGCCTCACGGACAACTTCGTCCCCCACGGCTACGCCGTCGCGTTCGTCGCCGTGCGCGGCACTGCCGACTCGGGCGGCTGCAGCGAGCTGATGGGCCCCGTGGAACGCTCCGATCTGGACCAAGCCGTCACATGGTTGGGCGAGCAGGAGTGGAGCAACGGGAACGTGGGCATGCTCGGCGTCTCCTACGACGGATCCACGCCCTGGATGGTCGCCGCGGAAGGCAACGAGCACCTGAAAACGATCCTCCCCATCAGCGGCGTCAACGACCCCTTCCACCTCATGTACAGGAACGGGACGGCCGAGGACCGGGGCCCCGTCGTCCTCAACGCGCTCTACTACGGCTGGTTCGCCATGGCGCTGCCCGACCGAAGCCCCCAGCACATCGCGGAAGCGGCCGTGTGCCCGACCGCCAAGCAGGGCTTCGCGGCTTCCGTGCACAGCTCCGCCACCGGCGAGCGCGACCCGCTCGAGTACTGGCAAGAACGCAACATGCGCCCCCTCGTCGAGGAGAACTACAACGGCAGCATCTTCCTCATCCACGGTCTACAGGACTGGAACGTGGACCCCGGCCACGCCTACCCCTGGGTGTCGCACCTGGACGAGCAAGGCGTCCCCGTCAAGCACCTGCTAGGCCAATGGGGCCACGCCTGGCCCGACGGGGACTACCTGCCCGAGGACCAACGCCGCTTGGACTTCGCGCAGATCCTGCTCAACTGGTTCGACTACTGGCTCAAGGAAGACACCACCGCCGACCTCGGTCCAGCCGTGCAAGTCCAAGACCAGACCGGGCAATGGCGAAGCGCCGACGCATGGCCCCCCGAGGGCGCCGAAGAGGTCACCTTCCACCTCGCCCCCGAGGGAGCGCTCTCCACCGAGCCCGCGGATGAGACCGCCAGCGTGCCCGTCACCGCGGACGAAGCCTCCCTGTTCGGCAACCCCACCGGAGCACCCACCGGGTGCCAAGGATGCGCCGTGTTCACCACCGGCGCGCTCAAGGAGGATCTTCGCTTCGCCGGATGGCCCCCCCTGCACGTGACGACGACGCCCACCGGGCCCACCGGTCACCTGACCGCGCACCTCTACGCGGCGAACGGGGACGACTGGCAACGCCTCGGCATGGCCATGATGGACCTGCGCTTCGCCGACGGCGGGGACCAGGCCGAGCCCATCACGCCCGGCGAGGAACGCGTGGCCAAGATGCAGCTGGAACCCCTCGACGTCGTCGTCGAGGAGGGCCAAGAGCTGGTGCTCGTGATCAGCCAAGGCAACCAGCAAGGCATGCAGTTCCTCGCGCCGCCCTCACCCGTGATGCTGGAGGTGGGCGGCGGGCAGAGCACGCTCACCGTGGACGCGTTCACGGTGACCAGCGAGGAGACCTTCGAACCGCCCACGTAGACGCTACTCGAAGACGCCCTCGTCGAACATCTCGTCCAGACGACCCTCCAGCATCTCGGCGGGCGCATCGGGCAGGCTCATCAGGGTCGTGGTCCCGACCACGCCCTCGCCGCTTCGCTTCGCGGAGAGCAGCCCCAGCGCGTCCAGGTCCTGGATGTACGTCCAGAACTGCGTGTGCCCGCGGGCCTCCGCGTCGAACTCCTCGCACGCGGCCTCGTACGCGCTTTTCACGTCCCCCGTCTTCGCGTACGCGCCGCCGCGCTGGAGCACGCGGGCCAGCGAGAGCAGCACGAGCGCGCGCTGCTTGTCGATCTCGGCCAACCGCTCGTCCAGGAGGACGGGGTGGATGTGGGCCTTCGCGGCGCGCACGTGCTCGGGGAGCAGGGACTCGGAGCCGCGTTCGTCGGCGGCTTGACCGGCCTTGTGCAGAAGCTCGAGCGCGAAGCGTGCGTCGCCTTCCTCGGAGGCCATATCCGAGCAGAGGTCCACGACGTTGGGTTGCACCGTGTTGGGGTTGAAGGCGAGGTCGACGCGTTGTTGCAGGATCCCGGCCAGCTCTTCCTGGTCGTAGGGTTCCAGGCGGATCGTGTTGGTCTGTTTGAACGTGGAGCGGGTGCCCTCGTCCATGTACATGCGGGCGTCTTCTTGGCTGACGAGGATGAGCGAGACGCTGTAGGGGCCGATCTGGCCCTCCTCGTTGAACCGGGTGAGGTGGTAGATCAGATCGCTGCCGTCGCGTTTGATGAGCACGTCGACCTCGTCGAGGATAACGATCAGGTGCGAGCGGCGTCGTTTGAGCTGCTTGGTGAGCTGCTCGAGCATCTCCGTGGTGGAGAAGCCGCGGTCGGGGAAGGCGGGGTCGAAGTGGTTGATGATCTGCAAGAGCGCGCTGGGCGTGGTGCTTCGGCGTCGGCAGTTGACGTGCACTGTGTCCAGTTCCACGCCGCGGTCTTTGGCGGCGCGTTGGAAGTCCTTGCTGAAGCGTTTGGTGAGCACGGTCTTCCCGGTGCCGACGGGGCCGCGCACGAGCATGGTTTGTGCGGTCCCGTCGTTGAGGATGGAGCGCATGGAGAGGGTCAGCTGTTTGAACTCGTCTTCTCGGTGCGGGAGCTCGTCGGGGACGAACTCGAAGCTGAGCTTCGATTCGTCCTTGAACACGGAGGGTCCGCGCAGCGTGTCTTCGATGACGTCCCGCATCAACCCACGATTAGGACCCCGAAAGTATAGGCTTTCCCCGGGAGGGACGGGGGGCGGGGGCGTCACAGGTGGGGATCAGGCTTCGAGGGAGGGGACGCGGTCCCCGGTCTCCTGGTAGAAGCAGGCTCCACACAGGAAGGATTGCGGCTTGTTGGCCATCAGGTACCAGACGCCCGACACCGGCTTAGCATCCCCACAGGATGCGCAGACGCGGGTTTCCATCAAGGGACCTCAACCCAGGAGGGTGGGGGCGGTAGTTAACGGTTTGTGAAGAGCCTACCAGAGGGACCAATGGAGGGCTTGGCTCACCTGCTTCCTCTGGAGCCGGTGGAACGCGCGAGGGGCCCGCTGGGGATCCGTTCTGGGCCGCAGAGGGGGTGGGCATCAACCTTGCGCCGGCCGAAACGGTTAAATCCGGGGATAAGTACAGGGATGGCATGCCCGTGACGGGCGCCTGCGACGCTCCCCTCGCGGCCCGGAGAGGAACTTTGTGATCCATCTTGGCCCATCTGGCGTCCCCTTGTCCTGCAAGGGGCGTACGCTCAAGGACGGCGTCGAGTTCACGCACGAGCTCGGCCTCGACGCGATGGAGGTCCAGTTCTCCCGCGGCATCCGCATCGAGGAGGAGTATGCGCAGGAGGTCGGCGAGCGCGCTGAGGATTTGGACGTCCAGCTCAGCGTGCACAGCCCCTACTACACGAACCTTGGCTCCGACAGCCAGGAGACGATCCAGTCCAGCATCGACAAGATCGTCATGAGCGGCCACATGGCCGACGTGATGGGCGCCAACGTGGTCGTCGCGCACCCGGGGTTCTACACGTCCCTGGACCGCGAGGAGACCGAGGCGCGCATCTTCGAGAACACGGCGATGGCCCGGGACTTCTTCCGCGACTCCAACTACCAGGTCGACCTGGGCCTCGAGGTCATGGGCAAAAAGCAGACCTTCGGCACGCTCGACGAGATCATCGAGCTGTGCGAAGAGATCGGCGAAGGCGTGATTCCCGTGATCGACCTCGCCCACGTGCATGCCCGCTCCAACGGAGGGTTGACCACGCGCGAGGACTTCGAGGAGGTCTTCGAGAAGCTGGAAACGCTCAACCTGGACACGTACTACTGCTACTTCACGGGCGTCAAGTACCGCAACGGGAACGAGGTCTCCCACAAGCCCATCAAGAAGAGCGACATCAACTTCGACGCGTTCGGCGAGTTTTTGCTCGAAGAAGACAAGGACACGACCGTGATCAGCATCTCGCCCATCGTGGAACACGACGCCGTGTACATGAAGATCCAGCTAGAACGCCTCCTCAGCGACCTCGAGAAGAAGGGCACGTTCGAGGAGGTCGTCGAATCCACGGTCGAAGCCCCCTAAGCAGGAGGGACCCCCGGTGGAACGGCTCCCCCAAGCTACCGAGCACCTTCTCGACGCGGCCCGCGCCAGCCTCAAACGCATCGACCACCACGATCTCGAACGCCTGATCACGGAGATCGATCAAGCCCGACACGTCGTCATCTTCGGCCGCGGCCGCTCCGCGCGCGTCGCGCAAGCCTTCGCCATCCGGCTGGGCCACCTCGGGTACAGGGCCTTCTTCGTGGGCGAGACCAGCACGCCGCCCGTGCGCGAGGACGACCTCGTCCTGCTCGTCAGCGGCAGTGGGGAGACCTTCAGCGTGACCCTCACCGCGAAGATCGCGCACGATATGCAAGCCCCCGTGATCGCGATCACGGCCAGCCCCGGCAGCGAGCTCGCCCAGAACAGCGACCACCTCGTCCACGTGCCCATCCCCGAGCCCACCGACCAGAGCCGCAAGATGGCGCCCCTGGGCACGCGGTTCGAGACGACCACGTTCCTCCTCTTCGACGGCCTGATCGCCGAGCTCATGGACCGCTTGGGCGAGGACGAGGAAAGCATGAGCCGCCGGCACGCCACGCTCGAATAGCCACCCCCGCGGACGGCGAAACACTTTCCATCCCGCTCCGCCCTCCCCCCGCGGGAGGTCCCCGCATCCACCACCGATCCACGCTCGTGGCCCTCGCTCTCGCGCTCGTCCTCGTCGCCACGCCCGCGCTGGTAAGCAGCCCCGCGCTGGCCGACGAAGCCCCCGAAGAACGCACCCTCACGAAACCCTACGCGGGCACCGGACTTTCCGCCAGCTGCCACGGCACCGTGTTCCTGCACCCCGGCGGGTCCGCCTGCTTCGAGAACATCCTCGGGAACGAGGACACCGTGGACATCCACGTGCAAGACGACGCGGGCCTCGACGTCCTCGCCCAAGTCAGCTTCCGCACGGGCGGGGAAGCCCTCGCCAGCGAGCTCTTCTGCACGAGCATCCAAGACGTCCCCGTCCCCGACCAAGCAGAACGCATGCTCGTCACGCTTGGCCCCACGACCGGACAAGCCCAACCCGAGACGCTGACGGAGTGCCCCCCTTCCGCGGCCACGCAAGGCACCATCGAAGCCACGTTCACGCTCACCGGCCCCCCGCCCGCACCCACCGGGTCCTACAGCGTCGAGACCACGGGCTTCGACTACGAGTCCCCCGACCTCGACGTCATCATCGTGCCCCCCGCGCACGGGCCGCTTGTCTCCCACTCACACCAACCCCTCCCCGAGGGCCCGACCAGCGCCACCGGGGACGCGTACGTGGACGCGACGCTCGACGCCATCGACGCCTGGATGAACGCCCGCGACGCGTTCACCGACGAGAACCCTGAGCTCTCCTGGCTCGACCAGGTCACCGTCGACACGACCGTGATCGCGCAAGAGCTCCTCACCCCCGACACCGTTCAAAACGCGGACGTCCTCATCGCGTACCCCGCCACCATGGGGCCCGTGCTGGGCATGGCCACGCAGCAAAGCGCACTTGGCCCCCAATGCATCGTCGTGAACACGCTCGTGTACGCGCTGCAACCCTACACGTTCTCCACGACGGGCATGTTCAACCTCGCCGCGCACGAGTTCGGGCACTGCCTGGGCACCGATCACCCCCACCAGCACGCCCCCCGCCACGACGTGATGAGCTACGAGGCCCACCCCCAACCCGACAAGCGCTGCCCTTCCAACCTCGACCTGGGCGCCATCGCGAACGCGTTCGCCAGCACGCTGGGCCAACAACCCCCCACCTCCGGCGCCTACACCGTGGACGCGCACGAGTACACGCAGTACTGCCCCGAGGACGCCTAGCCCGCGCCAGGCCTTAGTAGGAGCCCGTCATGGCTTCGCCCGTGACGGACAAGCCCGTCGACCTGCAAACCCACTCCACGTACTCCGATGGCACGTTCACGCCCCGCCAGATCGTCCACCGCGCGGACGAGAAGGGCCTGGCCGCCGTGGCCCTCACCGACCACGACACTGTCGCCGGGCTGCACGAGTTCCAGCAAGCCGGCGAGGACGCCAGCCTCGAAACGATCCCCGGGATCGAACTCTCCTGCCGCGTGCTCAAACAGGACGTGGACGTGCTCGGGTACCTCATCGAACCCGACCACGCCACCCTCCAAGACCGCCTCGAGCGGTTGCGCCAGCACCGCCGCGAACGCATGCCCAAGATGCTCGACCGGCTCCAAGAGCACGGCATCCAGCTCGACCTCGAGCACGTCGAGGCGCACGCCACCGGGGACGTGCTGGGACGCCCCCACCTGGCCCAAGCCCTCGTCGAGCACGGCCACGTCGAGACCGTGGACGAAGCCTTCGAGCGGTACATCGGATCCAACGGGCCCGCGTACGTGCCCAAGAAGCGACTGGGCCCCCAACAAGCCGTGGACATCATCCACGACGCGGCCGGCGTGGCCGTCATGGCGCACCCCTGCTACGTGCACCCCGCCTACTTCCCACAGGTGCTCGAGACCCTCGTCGAGGCGGGCCTGGACGGGATCGAGGTCTACTACCCCGACCACGACGACAACCACGTCGCCTTCTTCACGCAGCAAGCCCAACAGCACGACCTCGTCATGACCGGCGGCTCCGACTTCCACGGAAACAACAAACCCCACCTCGAGCTGGGCACCGGCCGCGGAGACCTCAACGTGCCCTACCGGTGCGTTCAAGCCCTCCGCTCCAGCAAGCAACAACGCGCGTGACCGTCACGGCTTGGCCACGTTCTTGGCCATCCACTCCGCCGTAGCCTCCACGGCCTCGTCGCTCGAGAACCCCGGCTCCCACCCCAACCGGTTCAACGTCTCCAACCCCAACCGCATCTTCTTCACATCCCCCTTCCAACCCCGGCCCCCCTCCACGCCACCCGTGTACTCGTACTCCACGCCCTCCAACCCCATCGCCCGGCACACGGCGTCCGCGATGCGCGTCACGCTCGTCCACGACTCCGTGCCCACGTTGACCACCTGGAACCGATCCCGGTCCTCCCAATCCAGGACCGCGAACACGGCATCCACCATGTCCTCGATGTGGCAGTACGACTTCTCCTGCTTCCCGTCCCCCAGGATCTCCAACCGGCGCGGGTCCTCCAACAGCTTGTGCACGAAGTCGAAGATGACGCCGTGCGTCAACCGGGGCCCCAGGATGTTCGCGAACCGATAGCTGACCGCATCCATCTCGAACGTGTGCGCATGCCCGCTGACCAACGCTTCCCCCGCCAGCTTGCTGGCCCCGTACGTACTGATCGGCTTCATCGGCCCGTAATCCTCGGGCGTGGGAAGCAACCTGGCCTCGCCATACACCGTGCTCGTGCTCATGAACAAGAACGTCTCCACGCCCTCCCTTCGAGACGCCTCGAGCGTGTTCTGCGTGGTCTGGACGTTCTGCTCGTAGTGCCGGCCCGCGTGCTGGGCGCCCACGCGCACGTCCGGGTCCGCGGCGCAATGCACGACCAGGTCCGAGCCCTCGATGGAGGCCTCCAGCGTGTCGACGTCCAGCAGGTCCGCCTCGATGAACTCGACGTCGACGCCGTCCAGGAACGCGCGCTTGCCCGAGACGAGGTTGTCGTACACCACCACGTCCAGGCCCCGATCCGCGAGCGCCTCGCACAGGTGGCTGCCGATGAACCCTGCGCCGCCCGTCACGAACGCTCGATCATGCTTCGTCACGCGTCATCCTCCTGGAGATCAGCCAAATCAAGACGCCCACGATTAAAAGCACCACGGCCGCGTGAAGCACCGCCTCCCCGCCGAAAAGCCCCACGGCGGCCTTGACCGCGTCCGCCGCGAACGCCCACAGGAACGAAGCCAGCAGCGCGCCGATCATGATCGCCACCCAGGCTCGCTGGGCCGGCATCCCGATCAGGCGGCCCAGGGTCACGCCCGCGACGGCGCCGGAGCCTTGCACGGGGAAGAACACGAAGACGACGAGCGCCAGGAACGCGGACCGGTCCACCAGCGCCCGGTCCTCCAACCAGGCTTGCCCCTTGCTGGAGGTCTTCTCGATCACGCCGCCGATCAAGGGGAGCCGAGCCAGGCTGTCCCAGTTCCACGCCAGAAGCCACGCGATCGTCATGTCCAGCCCCGCGATGTACGTGGCGACGAGGAAGGGTGGGAACCCTGCCGTCACGGCCGCCGGGATCACGCTCTCCTTCCCTGCGGGGGGCACCATGTACCCGACGAGGAACCCGAAGAACTCGACGAAGCGCGTGGGGAACACGAGGAAGACGCTGGCCACGAGCGCGGTCAGGGCCGTCACGGGAAGGGTCCAGCGCACGAACGTGCTGGTCTTGCCTTTGCCCTGGAGGATCGGGATGGAGCTGACTGCGTCCTTCTCCTCGGCCACGACGTCACGCGCCTTTCTCGGTGTCAACCACGATCATCGCATGGTCCTTGTGGAAGGGGGCCAAGCGCACCATGTCCACGACCTTGCCCGCTTCGGAGAGGCGATCCTTGGCTTCTTGGAAGATGTCCTCGGGGTCGCGCTCGACCGCGATCGAGCGGGCTTTCACGGCCAGGAACCCCCGGCGCGGGTAGAAGCGCTCGAGGTTCTTGACGAACAGCTCGACCTGGTCGCGTTGCGCGATGTCCTGGTAGAGGAGCCCCAGGCGTGGCGTCAGGGGTGCGTACGCGCTGGGGTGGCGCGCGTCGCCGATGTAGGGGATGAGGTTGTCGTTGTCTCGGGATGCTTGCAGGAGGCCCAGCCCGCCGACGGGGCTTTTCTCGACGGCGAGCACGGTCCCGTCGAGGCGTTGGCTGATCCAGGTGGCTGTGACGCCCTCGGCGGCACCGAGGTAGAGGACGTTCTCGTCGTCCTGGGGGTCCCAGGCGTCGCCGCCGTTGGTCCGGTAGGCGCCTAGTTTGCCCTCACCTTTCATCTGGGGCGTCATGAGGAGCCTCCTTTGTTCTTCATGGCTCGGCGGCGGCCGACGCGGGAGACCTCCTCGGCGCGGGCTTCGAGCTCGGCTTTGAGCTCCCCGGCGATGTCGTTCCCGGTGAGGGCGTCCGCGCGGGCTGCGATGGCGATCTTGGCGGCCATGGCGCGGGCGATGGAGCCTCGGTCGTTGGGGTGGGCTTGGTGGATGAGGGGGTGTTGGAAGATGACGCCGTGTTTGGGGGGCGGGGCGTCTTCGGTGAGGTGTTGGAAGACGGCGTTCTCGGCGCCGAGCATCTGGATGGTGCTGGCGGGTTGCATGGCGAGCTTGCGCAGGCCGCCGGCGTGGTGGATCAGGCGGGCTGCGATGGCGGGGCTTGTCAGCGTGGTCACGTTGGGCGCGATCTCGTTCGCGGTCTCGTCGATGAAGGTTTCGAGGGGTTCGCGGCTTTCGGCTTGCTCGACGAGGGAGGTGGCGAGGCCTTCGATCGCGTCGCGTTCTTGCTCGCTAAGGGGGCTTCCGAGCGTGGAGGCGTCCCATCCTTGGGCTTGCGTGATCTCGTCCCCGCTGCCGTGTTCGAGGATCCATCGGGCCAGTTCGAGGTGGTCTTTGGCGCGGTCTACGACGTGGGGGCTGCTCAGGCGGAACCAGGCGACCAGGCGTTCGCCCATGAGGTTCTCCATCTCGTGGGCTTCGTCGAGGTACGCGACGGCTTGTTCGAGGTGGCGGCTTTTCTGGGAGAGGGATCCTCGGACGGTGTCTTCGGCCAGCTGGGTCGCGGCTTGGTGGAGAAGCTTAGGATCGCGATCGTGCTCGTGGGGGTCTTGCCTGCGCGGGGGTACGGGTTCGTGCGTGGCGCCGGGGAGGTTTGCCAGGCGCGCGTCGGGGACGATCAGCTGGTCGGTCTCGTCGGCGAGCTCGTCTTCTTCGTAGAGCACGTCCCCGTCCTGGATCTTCGTCAAGCGGTCTGCGATCTGGGAGGCGTCGGGGGGGAACAGGCGCTTGGCGACGAGGGTGTCCTCCTCGTAGAGGAACGTGCCGAACCACTCGG
Organism: uncultured Thermoplasmatales archaeon; assembly: GCA_964581775.1. Taxonomy (GTDB): domain Archaea; phylum Thermoplasmatota; class SW-10-69-26; order SW-10-69-26; family SW-10-69-26; genus PWVY01. Next base: position 16,983 of record CAZOQA010000037.1, read on the forward strand.
TCTCGAGGACGGGGGGACCCATCGGGTGTATGGCAGATGCGGGAGCCTCTTAACGGTTGGCGTACGAGGTTGGCTGGCGGCCGGTCAGGCCCGGGGCAGCGTGAACCAGAACGTCGTGCCTTCGTCGGGCGTGGACTCGAGCCCCATGGTGCCCCCGTGTCGTTCGACCAGGCGCTGGCAAAGCGCAAGCCCCATGCCTTCCCCCTCGTCGTCGCGGTCGGCCCTGGAGCCCCGGTGGAACACCTCGAAGACGTGGTCCTGTTCGGCGGGCGGGATGCCGATGCCCTCGTCCTCGACCTCGACGCGGACCCTGCCCTCCTCTGTGCGCGAGCGCACCTGCACGCGCGGGGGCGTGTCCCCGCTGTACTTGATCGCGTTCTCGACGAGGTTCTGGAACAGGAGCGCGACCTGCCGGGGGTCCCCCCGCACGCGCCCCAGCTCGTCTGCGTGGATGCGCGCTCGCGACTCCTCGATGCGCACAGACAAGCCGTCGAGGGCCTCGTTCAGCGCCTCCTCCAGGTGAACGGTCTCCTCGGGGGGGCCGTCGCGGTCCAGGCGAGCGTAGTCCAGAAGGCTCTCGATCATGGCGTCCAGGCGGTTCGTGCTGGCCCGGATCTGGTCCACCAGCTCCACCTCGTCCTGCTCCAAGCGGTCCCCGGTCTTCGTCTCCAAGAGCCCCGCGTACCCCCCGATGACGCGAAGCGGCTCCCGCACGTCGTGGCTGATCGCGTACGCGACCTGTCGCAGGTCCTCGTTGGATCGCTGCAACCGCTCGGCGTGTCCGCGGGCCTCCGCGCGGGCCGTCTCCAACCGCTCGGCCACGTCCCGGTAGGCTTGCTTGGCCACGGTCTGCTGGTACGTGACCAACGCCAAAAGGGACGCCAGCCCCCCCGCCAGGAAGATGTACCCGACGCGGATCGCCATCACGGGCACGTTCCCCCCCAGGCCGCCCATCGCGTGCACCAGGCCCCCGTACGCGACGGCGTACGCGGACGAGCCCAGAAGCGCCGCCCACGCCCCGTACCGGAAGCTCACCGCCACGATGCTCACGTACCACAACGGGAAAAACGGGGACGCGAACCCGCCCGTGGCCGCCAGCCACAGCGTGATCAGGACCCCATCCGCCACGGACACGAACCAGGCCGAGACCAGGAACCGGAACCGCTCGTAAGGGCGCGCCACGAGCATCCACACGCTGTACGCGCTGGCCGCCACGATGACCGCGTACGCCAACGCCGGGAGCGTCGCCTGTTGCCGCGTGACGAGCAGGAACAAGACCGTGTTGAAGACGACGATCGCCAGGCGCACCACGGAGATGCTGGCCTCGTTCAAGCGGCCCGACTCGTCCTTCGCGGTCAACCGCGGCTCGAGCCACGCGGACACCTGGTCCGAGCTCCACGGCGCCTCCACGGGAGCGTTGAGGGAAGCGTCCGCGTGCTGCTGCGAGCCCATGTCGACCTCCACGGTGACGGTAGGTTCGCCAAGGACGCCGTTTCAAGCCTCCGGGGGTTCCCTTTTGCTCCAGGTCCCAACCGGGGGAAGCATCCTGCCCGGCGAGCACGCGCCTAAGAGCCCCCAAGGCTCAGTAGGGGCACGTGCATCCACGCCGCGTGTACGGCGCCCTCCGACGGCTCCTGTTCCACATGGACCCCGAGCGCGCGCACGAGCTAGCCACCTCCCTGCTCGCCACCGCGCAAGGTTCCCCGTTCCTGCTGGACCGCCTCCGACCGGGCCAGGAGCGAACCGACCGGCTGGCCACGACCGCGTTCGGCATCCAGCTGCCCGCGCCCGTGGGCCTGGCCGCCGGGTTCGACAAGCACGCTCGCTGCTACAACGCGCTGCTCGCGCTTGGGTTCGGCCACGTCGAAGTCGGCACCGTCACGCCACGCCCCCAGGAAGGCAACCCGCGACCCCGCATCTGGCGCTACCCCGATTACGACGCGCTCGTCAACCGGCTAGGGTTCAACAACCCCGGCATCGAGGCCGCCGCCAAGCACCTGGCCACCACGCCCCCAGAGGGTATCGTCGGCGTCAACGTCGGGCGCAACAAGGACACACCCCCCGACGAGCACGCCGCCGACTACGCCCAAGCAGCAGCCCGGCTGGCGCCCCAAGCCGCGTACGTGACCGTGAACGTCTCCAGCCCCAACACGCCCGGCCTGCGGAACCTGCAAGCCCCGCAAGCAGCCGCGAAGCTCGTGCAAGGCGTCTTGGAAGCCCTCGACGACGCCGGGTCGCCCCGGCCCGTGCTGCTCAAGCTGCACCCCGATGCGGACCCGAAGACGCTTGCCCAGGTCAGCCAGGCGGCCGTGGATGCGGGGGCATCGGGCATCGTGGCCGTGAACACGACCACGAGCCGGCCCGAGGGCCTCGAGGATGCTCCCGACGGGGGCTTGTCGGGGCGCCCGCTCAAGGAGAGGGCCACGCGAGTCGTGGCCGAGCTTTTCCGCTCGATCGGGGAGGAGGTGCCCATCGTAGGGGTCGGCGGGATCGAGACCGGCAGGGATGCGATCGATCGCATGCGGGCGGGCGCGTCCGTGTTGCAGGCGTACACGGGCTTCGTGTACCGGGGTCCCCGGTTCCCGCAGCGGGTCCACGAGGAGATGGTGAAGATCATGGATGAGGAGGGCATCGGGCACGTCTCCGAGATTGTGGGGCAGGGCGTGCGCGAGGGCGCGGACGGGATGGGAAACGGTTAATGGGTGAACCTTGTATGCGCGAATCGGTGTCCCGGTGGCGGTGGGCTTCGTCCTAATCAGCGCCGATACAGGCATGGAGCACGATGTCTACAACGATCTCCTTGACGTGCCGGAGATCATGGAGCTCCATCCTTTGTTCGGCGAGTACGATCTCATCGGGAAGGTCGAGGCCTCAGACTTCGATACGCTGGGCAACGTCATCGTCTCGTCCATCAGGACCATCGAAGGCGTCACCGACACGAAAACGCTCACAGGAACGAGGTTCTAAGCCATGACCACCCTGGCCGTGTTCCAAAGCTTGTTGCTCGCGTCCTTCGCGGTCGCGACGCTCGGGTCCGGCTTGTTCACCGCGTACTTCGGGGCGGGCAAGTCCCGTCGCATCGGGTTCGGTCTCGTCATCGTGGGCTTGTTGGCCGTGTTCGTGTTCATCGCGGTCACGTTCGAGATCTTCCCAGAGATCGTGACGAGCCCCTGGTCGGGCCAGGATCTGTTGGTCGGGCTGGCCGCTGTGGGCGGAGCGGCGCTTGGGGGCCTTCTGGGGCTGTTGTTGTTCCTGGGTAGCATCGTGCGCGCGTGAGGCGTGCAGCGGCCGCGTGTATTGGCCCTGTAGGACCTAGCCCCGTTCGTTTCGCTCGGTACAGCGCCCCTCCTTTCGTCGGGGTCGGAGGTTTTTTCTCTGATGAGGGTCCAATGAGGATCGTGGTTGAAACCGCGGACGAGGTCCGAGAGGCCCACAGGGACGCCAGGTTGAAGGACCGGGAGCGGTTCGAAGCGTTGTCCCCTGTCGGGCGCATGGAGGAGGCCTACCGCTTGTTCCGCCTTGTCCATGACCCTGAGGAGGACGCGCAAGCTTGAGCGAATTCAAGGGCTTGCTCACGAACCTCCGCTCTCGCTTCGAACGCGAGAACATCCCGTTCGCGTGGGCGGAGCCTTTGCCCTAGCCGCGCACGGACACGCGCGGTTCACCAAAGACCTCGACGTGATGGTGCTCGTGGACGAGCTCTCCCGCATCCACCGGGCTCTTCAAGGGGACCGGTACACGATGATGAACGAGGTCGCGTTCCAGGATGCCCGAACCGGCCTAATGATCGACATCTTCCCCATCGAAGACCCCACCCAGAGGGAGGTGTTCGAGAAGGCCACGCGTACCGAGCTCCAGGGTGCAAAAAGGATCCGCGTGATCACGCCCGAAGGCCTGGTTTTGATGCTTCTCCGGGAGGCGACAGAGGGCGACGCAGAACGAAGACCTGAGCGGCTTCGCGACCTCGAGACGCTTGACCGGAAGCAAGACTTGGACTGGGGATACATCAGGACATGGACCGAGAAGATGGGCTACGTGGAGGCGTACGAGGATCTTCGGGTCGGGGACAAACCGCCACCATAGGGCGCCTTCCTTCCCGCTGTGGGACGCAGTCCCCGCTGGAGGCGGCACGTTTCAACGACGTGGCCATACTCTATAAAGGCCGCAAGAGCGCCTGCTGGGTCGGGTGACAACCCGATGAGCTTGGAGGAATCGAAACCGTTCGCGGTAGCGATCGCGGCCGCGCTCGTGCTCACGAGCGGGGTCCTGTCCCTGGGCGCGGCCCAGGCGAGCACGCACGAGGAAGCAACCGACTCGGCCTACGTCGACGGGCTGCCCGTCGATCCCACGGAACCAGGGGAGGCCCAGGAGGACGTCCGCTCGGACGTGAAGGGGACCGTGTGCGACGGCACCGGTGACGAGCGCGGTGGCATCCTGGACCTGCTCGGCATCGGCTGCGTCGTCTCGTGGACGAACGACGGCCTGTGCGATGCGACCGTGGGGGACGAGCGCCCCGGCTACTACACGCACCTCGACTGCGTCCAGCATCCCGCGGACGCGCTCGTGTGCCAGCTGATGGGCGCCGAGCACCATCCCTGGGTTTCCGCGTGGGACTGCGTGCTCTAGGCGAACCGCCTGGGCCGGGTCCCGTGGGAGCACCGTTGTCGGCTCCCGGGGGCCCTGGTGGGTGACCCGGGGTTTCAACACCCCGCGGGCCGTGGTGGCCTTCCATGAGCAGCGCGGCGACCGCGGGGTGCTGTAAGGGTCAGGCGTGGTGCGCGATCACGTGCACGAGCGGGCTGCTGTCTCGGAAGTGGCACACGATCATCGTCCACACGCTCCTCGAGAGGGGCACGGCGCGGTTCACGGAGCTCAAGCGCAGCATCGAGGCGATCTCGGGGAAGGTCCTGGCCGAGAGCCTGGACGACCTGGTCGACAACGGCCTGGTCTCGAGGACCGTGGTGGATCCGTCCCCGCGTCGCGTGGAGTACGAGCTCACGCCCGCGGGGGAGGATTTGGAGCCGGTCGTGGAGGCCATGGAGGCGTGGGGCCGAGAGCACCTGGACCCGCAGGGGCGACGGCTCGGGGTGGAGGACCCAGAGGGGAACCGGGTCCGGTGAACCCGACGCGGCCTTCAGATTCCCTCTGCTTCCTTCGTCGCTCCCGGGGGCCCGGAGGGGAGCGCTTCGTAGCTGGGGGCCAGCGCGAGACCGTACACGAGGTGGAGCACGAGCGTGGCCACCGCGATGCGCGGGTCCATCCCGGTCCCGAAGATGCCCCAGCCGAGCACCGGCAGGAACACCAGACCCATCACGACCCATAGCGCCGCGCCCATGCCCAGGCCCTCGCGGAGGCCCGCATCGTCGTGGAGCCCGAACAAGAGACCGCCCCAGAACGCGCCGTAGCCGAGGTGGGCCAAGATGGCGGTCCCCATGAGCAAGGGTTGCGGGGCTGCGCCCAGGGCAAGCGCGGCCAGAGCTTTCGGGATGGGCTCCGGCATGGGGGCGATCCCGGTGATCATGCCGACGATCATCAGAAGCGACATGGCGACGGTGGCCGCGATGCCTGCGATGGCGCCGCGGAGGGGTCGGCTCTCGAACATATGCCCAGAGCACGTTCGGGGGCCCTTGGGGTCCATTGACCGCGCGGTAAGCTCGACCCTTGGCGGAGGGCCTCGCCGAGAACCCTTCGAACGGAGGGACAAGCTTCTTCTCGCTGGAGCCCTCCTGAGCGGTCCGTGGCCGAGCTTGACGCGTACGTCGAGGACGTGATCGACCTGTTGCGCGAGCGCGAGCCCTCCTCGCGCGACGA
>CAZOQA010000038.1:0-20110 GCA_964581775.1 uncultured Thermoplasmatales archaeon
ATCGCCAGCTTCGTCGAGTACCGCACCGGAGCCGTCTACCCGGCCACGAGCCCCGACGAGCTCGCCGCGGCGGTCCCCGAAGCGTTCGAGCACGCCAACCTCGAACCCGAGGTCGTCTTCGAAGCCTTCAGCGAGGACCTTACCCCCGAGCACTGGCGCCAGCTCGCCGACGCCGTCGAGGACGCCTTCGAGCAAGGCGTCCAAGGCGTCGTCATCACGCACGGCACCGACACCATGCACTACACCGCCACGGCCCTGTCCTTGCTGTTCGAGAAGCTACCGGGGCCCGTCGTGCTCGTCGGTGCACAGCGCTCCAGCGACCGGCCCAGCTCGGACGCGGCCACGAACCTCACCGCCGCCGTCCAAGTCGCCGCGGAGACCGACGCGGGCGAGGTCGTGATCGTCATGCACGAACGCATGGGGGACACCGCCTGGACCATCCACGCGGCAGGTCGAGCCCGCAAGATGCACACGAGCCGACGCGACGCCTTCCAAAGCCTCAACCGCGCCCCCCTGGGACGCGTCACGGCCGACGGGATCCACTGGGACGCTGAACCCAAGCCGGCCTCGGACGAGCTTCGACGCCACGGCTCGATCACCAACGACGTCGCCCTCGTCCACAGCTACCCCGGGCTCTCAGGCCAGGAGCTCGAAGCCGCCGCCCAAGGTCGCGACGGCCTCGTGATCGCCGGCACCGGGCTGGGCCACGTGAACCGGGACCGCATCGAGACGATCCGGCGCATCGTGGACGAAGGCACGCTCGTGGCCGTCGCCAGCCAATGCCTGAACGGCCGAACCAACCTCCACGTGTACGAGACCGGGCGCGAGCTCGTGGACGCCGGCTGCATCCCCGCCGAGGACATGCTGCCCGAGACCGCGTACGTGAAGCTCGCCTGGGCGCTTGGCACCGCCGAGTCGCAGGAAGACGCCCGAACCCTCTTCCAGACCCCCCAGCGCCGCGAGCAATCGCCTCGAAGCCCTTACCACTACCCCAACGGGGGTGCAGACCGTGAGTGAGGACGCCCAGCACCCCGTCACCTGCGGTCTCGAGGTCCACCAGCAGCTCGACACGGGCAAGCTCTTCTGCCGCTGCCCCACGCACCTCGACGAGCAGACCACCGTCGAGATCACGCGCCGGCTTCGCCCCACGCAAAGCGAGCTGGGCGAGGTCGACCGGGCCGCGCTCGCCGAGGCCCGCAAGGGCCGAAGCTTCCACTACGAGGCCAGCCCCGAGACCAGCTGCCTGGTGGAGGCCGACGAGGAACCCCCCCACCCCTTGAACGAGGACGCGCTCGACGTGGCCCTCACGCTTGCCCTCATGACGGACGCGGCCCCGGCCGACGAGGTGCACACGATGCGCAAGATCGTGATCGACGGATCCAACACGACCGGCTTCCAGCGCACCGCGCTCGTGGCCACGGGCGGCAGCATCGACACCAGCGACGGGGAGGTCGACCTGGAGTCGATGGCGCTCGAGGAGGACGCGGCCCGCATCATGGAGCGCGGTCAACGCGAGGCGCGCTACCGGTTGGATCGCCTGGGCATCCCCTTGATCGAGATCGCGACCGCGCCGCAGCTTCACACGCCCGAGCAGGTGCGCGAGGCCGCGCTCGAGATCGGGACCATGATCCGGGCCACGGGGCAGGCCAAGCGCGGGTTGGGGACGATCCGGCAGGACGTGAACATCAGCGTGCCCGGCGGCGCGCGCGTCGAGATCAAGGGCGTACAAGAGCTGGACTTGTTGCCGGAGTACGTGCGCATCGAGAAGGCCCGCCAGGAGTTCCTGCTCGAGCTTTCATCTCGCTTGGACAAGGGGGCTGACCCGGGCGCGCTTCCTGAAGAGCCTGTGCGCGTGACGAGCGTGTTCGAAGGGACGGATGCCAACGTGGTCCGCTCCGCCCTGGAGGACGGGGGGGAGGTGCTTGCGTTGGCGCTTCCGGGGTTCCACGGTCACCTTGGCACGGGGGAGGACGAGCATCGGTTGGGTCGCGAGCTGGCAGGGTACGCTCGCTCGCAGGGAGCAAAGGGGCTCTTCCACACGGACGAGCTGCCCGCGTACGGGATCATGGGGGACGAGGTCGAGGCCGTGCACGAGAAGCTGGGCACCTCGGCGGGGGAGGATGCGTTCTGCCTGATCGCGGCCGGGGAGGGTCTCGCGCAGAGGTCCTTGGCGGCCGCGCTGGGGCGGGCGCATGCGGCGTTCGAGGGGGTTCCGGAGGAGACCCGGCAAGCGCTCGAGGACGGGACCACGCGGTTCCTTCGCCCGCTTTCGGGGAGCGCGCGCATGTACCCGGAGACGGACGTGCCGCCCGCGCGGGTGCCGGCTTCGCGGCTTAAGCGGCTGGGGGAGAATCTGCCCGAGATGCCCGAGGAGCGGGCCGACCGGTATCAGAGCGAGCTGGGGTTGAACAAGGAGGTCGCCATCCCCTTGGCCAAGAGCCAGCATGCGGGCTTGTTCGAGGGCCTCGTCGATGAGGGCGCGGATGCGTCCGTGGCGGCGAGCGCGATCCTCCAGATCCGGCCCCAGGTCGAGGAAGAGGGGCAAAGCGTCCCGGACGAGCTGCTCGAGGAGGCCGTGGTGGCGCTCGAGGAGGACGCGTTCACGAAGGACGCGCTCGAGGAGGTCCTCTCGACCGCCGCGCGTGAGGGGACAAGCGTCGGGGAGGCGGTGGACGAGCTGGGCTTGGGCGGCGTCTCTCGCGAGGAGGCCCGCGAGGTGGTGGAGGGCATCGTGGAGGACAACGCGGCGATCGTGGAGGAGCGGGGCATGGGCGCGATGGGCGCGTTGATGGGGCAGGCCATGCAGCAGCTTCGGGGCAAGGTGGAGGGCGAGGTCGTGAACGAGCTCGTCCAGCAAGCCCTGCAGGAGCGTGCGGGGTGACGGGCTCACCCCTTCGCGTGGCTTCGTGCCCGGATTCTTCATCGGTTCCGCCGTAAGGCTTATCCATCCACCGCGAGCGTTCTCGCGTGGAGGGCATCGACGTGGAAGAAGCATCCGATCCTCGTGCCTTGAGGCTTCGCCGCATCGTCCTGATCGGGGCGCTCGTCCTCGCTTTGGGACTGACCGGCTGCGTGAGCTCGGAGGCGGGGTTGTCCCCGTTCGGCGAGGAGGACCCGGACCTCGGCGACGACGAGCCCGACGAAGAGGAGGCAGGGGAGGCTGATGGCTCCGGGGACGAGGAGCCTGAGGACGAGGAGGAGGAGCCTGCGGGGGATGCAGAGCCGACCCGCGCAGAGGTGGAGTTCAGCATGGAAGGCGCCACCACCCTTTGGGGGTGCGCGGGCGCCGTCGCGGCAGGATACTGCCAAGGCATGGGCGTGTACGAGGCCGATGAGGCGTTCCATGACGCCGAGATGGACCCGGTCGAGGAGGTGAGCTTCCAGGTGGCCTGGGAGGAGCCCGTCGAGATGAACGTCACCGTGCGCCACTTGGACGATGGCAGCGAGAACGGGACCGCGGTCTTCGAGGGGCCCTCCCCCATCGAGGCGACCGTCCCGATCGACGGGGACACCTTCGAGATCGAGGCCTCCTCGTGGACGCGAGCCTCGGCCCCGGACCCCTTGTGGGTCGCCGTCGGCGCTCAACCCGCGCTCGAGTTCGAGCTCGAGGGCACCGCGACCGTGCTCCGTCCCTGACCCCCTGGCCTGGGGGGACGTGTTCAGGCCCTGTGGCGTCCACCTCACGGACTGCGCACGGTTGAGGGGCAAAACTGAAGAGCTGCGCGTGCAAGCACGGCACGCTGCCCCGTGGCACGATGCTCGGGGAGGAGACCGATCCGACATGACGGAAACCATCCACGTCCCCTGCCAGCGCTGCGGAGACGAGATCGCCTTCCAGGTCGAGGGTTGGGCCACGCCTCCCGAGCGAGCCTTCTGCGACGAGGATTGCTACCGCGAGCACCACGAGAACCCGACCTCCTCCCCCGCCGCGCCCGCCCGAGCCTGAGCCACCCCCACCACGGCGGCTAAACGCCCTTTTACCGCCCTACGCGTCGTCTTACCCCGTGCGGTGGCCCCCTTCCTTTTTTTAGCCAACACCCTCCTGCACCCCTCAGGTGAGGGACCGTGTCACGCGAGGGAACAGGCTGGGAGAGATGCGCAAGCCTCCTTGTTTCGCTCATGCTCGTCGTCGGGTTCGCCGGTTGCATCGGCGGGGAAGGAGAGATCCCCCCCGACGAGCAGGGCGAGGAAGATCCGACTACGCTCGACGATCCCGAGGAAGACGGGACCGAGGACGAGGACGGCGCCTCCTCCGAGGACGACGAGGGCCAAGAGGATGAACAGGCAGGATCCGGCCAGCAGGAGACCGTGCAAGCATCCTTCCAGGCCTCCGGGTCCACGCCCGTGTCCGTGTACGCGTCGGTTGCCGGGTCCGGCTACGGCTTCGCGCTGATCCCTCCGTTCGCGGAGGGGAACGAGACGTTCCACGACGAGAGCCTCCAGCTGGTCACGGAGCTGGAGTTCCAGGTCGACTGGGAGGAACCCGTCGAGATGCTCGTCAACGTCACGCTCCTCTCCGAGCAGGCAGACGACCAGGCGCACGTCTTCGAGGGGTCTGCTCCCATCAAGGAGACGGTGACCGTGCCGGACCCGTACGGCACGTTCGAGATCACGGTCTCCGCCGTCACGCACGAGGGGGACCCCTCGCTCGTGGGCGCCGGCGTCGGCCCCAGCCTGGACTACCAGCTCACCGGGAACGCCACGATGGTGCAACCCTGACCGTTGCCCGGCAGGGGGCCCGAACCGGGCGGGGTTTTCAAGGGGAGGACCCCTTCCCCGGCATGCCTGCCGCGGCCGTCGCGGCGGGCGAGGTGACGTTCGTGCTAGACGACGCAAGCGAACCGGGCGCGCGCCTGGACGACAAGAAGCTCGACGACCGCGTCCGCGGATGGCTGGACGAGGAGGGCTACTCCTCCAAGAAGGTCACCGACGACGAGGACGCGGTGTTCCACTACATCGTGAAGTACCCCAGCGGGAAGGGAGACGCGAACATCCACGTGGTGCGCCCCGAGAACCGGTCCCTGCTCGCGCTCGTCATGGGCGTGCAGCTTTCCCCCAAGCACAAGGAGCCCTACGGCAACCTCGACGCGGGCGAGAAGCGCCGCGTCACGCACCGCTTGCGCCGAACGGCCTTCCACGAAGGCCACATCGGGTTCGCCGGCAAGGTCGAAGAAGGTATCCTCGCCCGCTGGCAGCTGGACACGCAGATCTACGACGACGCCATCAGCCAGCACGGGTTCTTCAACGCGCTGCGCCGCATCTACACCAAGCACCTGCTGCTGATCGAGGTCCTCAACGAGGAGCTCGGAGGCGTCGCCCAAGGCCCCCAGTCCACAGGCGACGAGATCCGCGGCTACATCTGACCCCCGTAGAGGGGGACCCCCCTCCCCCTCGGTTCGTTGAGAGACCCCTAACGGTGCGGGCCGGCGTGATCGGGTCGGTGGTCCGCACCGCGCTCACGTTGATCGGAGGCGTCAGCGGCTTGCTCGTCGCCGTGCGAGCCTGCCTCGTCACGTGGATGGTCGACCTGTTCGCAGTCCTCGTTCGCGAACAGCCACGCGAACGGGGGGGCGAGCGTCGCGTTCTCGTCCGCGTGGTCGGAGGCTTGGCACAGCCCGAACAGCGCGGCCCCGGGCAGGCCGGGGAACGCGTCGTGGCTTTCTCCGTTGTCAGCGTGTCCGGCCATGGCCGTGGCCGGGACGGTCACGAGCGCAAGCGCGAGAGCGATCGAGAGCATCTTGGCATCCATGATGTGCACCGGCCCGGCCTGACCGGGCCGACCCTTACGTGGGCCCGTGGCCCCTTAAGTGGCATCGAGGAACCGTCGAAGCGTTGGCTGAACCCTCGAAACGAGGCCCCTCGCCGGGGAGGGGTGGTATCGGAGGAGTTATCCTTCCCGGGCATGGCTTCGGTCTTGGATGCGTCGCTCGCTCGTGGTGGGGCTTGCCCTGGTGGCGCTGGCCGGCGTCTTCGCGGGGTTCATGATGCTGATGGCGTCGCCCTCCCTGGAACCAGCTCCAAGCGAGGAAGAGGACCCTCGCATCTTCCAGCCGGAGGGGTACGAGTCCGGGCTCTGGCCGTTCATCAACGCGCGTCCAGCGTTCGAGCCCGCCAGCTCCGTGAACGTGATCGTGCGCGGGAACACCAGCGACATCGTCAGGGCGCTGACCGAGCGGGGCGAGTGGAACCAGACGATGGAGGAGGAGGCCGACGCGGACCGGGAGACGTTCTCGGCGCGAGAGGTCAACGTGACGGGGACCCGCATCTCGTGGGGCGAGGCCGCGGGCGCGGCCCGCTACGCGTACGTGCACGACGGGGAGACGGGCGAGTGGGTGCGCGAGGCGGATCAGTTGCACCTGGGGACGTACTTCGGGAACCGGCTGCACCTTCGGATGTACGAGTCGCCCCATCCGGAGGAGCCGTGGGTCGCGATGCAGGTGCACAGCGAGCACTTCGACTGGTTCACGCTGCGGCACGCCGTGGACGGCATCGAGGAGGCCCAGCTCACCCTCGAGGAGGACTTCCGGGGGCAACCGTGGGTCGAGAACCTGTACCGGGCCTGGCTGGACAACGAAGGCCCCGCGGATGCGGACGGGTGGGCCACCGTGATCGAGCTGGCGCTCGTGCTCCCACTCTTGTCCACGTCCAGCCCCGTGGTCGAGCGCATCTGGAAGCGCCTGACGCCGGTGGACCGGCGTCGCCTTCGCGCCGTCTGGCGCCGCATCACGCCGCGCAAGCTCGCGCTGGCCGCGACCGTGGCGGGACTGTACTTCGCGGTGCGACTGGCCGGGATCACGCTCGAGCACACGACCCCCGCGCCGGCCAAGGCCATCGCGGGGGGCCTGTACCCGGTGATCGCGTTCGGCATCCCGTTGGCCACGTACGGCATCGCGCACGGGATCACCGAGCGCATCGACGCGGGGGCCGTCGCGGCGTTGGCGTTGGCGGCCGCGGTCCTCGTGGACTACGCCGTCTTAGGCGTGGACGTGCTCCCGGTGGGACTGCTTGTGCAGCGGTTCGGCGTGGTGGTCTCGCTGGGCCTGATTGGCGCGGGCGCGGCGCAGCGGGCCACGCGGGAGCGTCACCTGAACGATCTCGTCGTCGTGGGCGCGATCCTGTGGGTGGGGCTTCTAAGCGCGACGCTGGCCGGCTGGATCTAAGACACCATCGTGCCAAGGCCCGAGGTTTGCCCCAGAAGGCTCTTAACGTCCAGGGGGCAAGCATGATGTGCACGGGAGTGGAGCAGTTGACCCGTTCGATCCCCTCACCGGACGAGCAGCGGTTGGAGCATCTGGACTCCATCCGGGACTCGGTCGAGACGGCCCTGGCCAGCGTCTCGGGTCCCCTTTCCAGCCTAGCGCGGGTGGTCTGCCGAACCCGGTTCGGGGCCGTTACCCTCGTCGAGGAACACGAGCAGCGGTTCGCGGCAACACAAGGGTTCCAGCTCGACAGGTTGGCCCGGGAGCACTCGTTCTGCGCGGTCGCGATCGAGGACTTGGACGATGTCACCGTCATCGAGGACGCCGCACGCGATCCCCGCTTCGAGGACAGCCCGTACGTGCGCGAGGACCCGGGCGTGCGCTTCTACGCGGGAGCTCCCATCGCCACGCGGGAAGGGCACGGGATAGGGACGGTGTGCGCGATGGACACCCAGCCGCGGGATCTCTCCCCCGACCAGGAGAACAACATGCGCCTGCTGCGGCGGTTGGGCTCGGCCCACGTCGAGCTCCAGCGCCGCAAAGACGATCTTGAAGAGGCTCGCCGGGAGCTCTCGGAGAGGACGCGAGAGCTCCAGTTGAGCAACCGCGAGCTCGTGAACTTCGCCAACGTGATCAGCCACGAGTTCAAGGACCCCCTCACGCAGGTCATCGGCAACCTCGATTTGCTTGAGCTCACCCTGGAACCGGACCCGGAAGGGGAGATCGGGGAGCTGATGCAGGAAGCGGAGAAGGGAGCCGATCGCATGGCGCGGCTGCTCAAGGACGTGCTCGCGTACGCACGAGCCGGGGAACAACGCGCCGAGCCCCGAACGGTCCACGTCGACGAGCTGGTCGAGGACATCGCGCACGAGCTCGAACCACGCATCCAGACCCACCAGGCCCGCATCGAGATCGAACCGTTGCCCCGCGCCCGCGGGGACCCCGAGATGATCCGGCTGGTCCTCAAGAACCTCATCAGCAACGCCATCAAGTACCGAAGCGAGAACCCGCCCCGGATCCATGTGGAGGGCGACGAAGAGAACGAGCACGTGCGCATCTCCGTGAAGGACAACGGGATCGGGATCCCCGAAGAGGACCAAGACAAGCTCTTCGAGGTCTTCCAGCGAGCCCGACACTCCAAGGAGCGCGAAGGGACCGGCGTGGGGCTGGCCCTGGTCCACCGCATCGTGGAACGCCACGGCGGCCAGATCGGCGTCGACTCCACGCCCGGGGAAGGCTCCACGTTCTGGTTCACCCTCCCCGCTGCTCACAGCCATCCCCCCGAACCCGGCGGCGAACGATCCGGGTCCAGCACGCGCCGCGACTCGGACCTGGGTCCCCCCGAAGACTGACGCACGACCCACAAGAACGCTTAAGGCGCCCCCCGAAGGCTACGGGCTCGATCAGCGTGAACGCCCGCCGCCTTCCCCTCGTGCTCCTCGTCGCCACGCTCGCCCTCGCCGCAGGGTGCATCGGCGACGACGAGCTCGACCCCCAACGGACCGACGGAGACGACCGCGAGGCCCTCCCGGACGCATGGTGGGAAGCCTCCGTCCCCTCCAGCGCCACGGACGAAGACCACGACCACGGGGACCACGCCCACCACGCCAACCTCACCACGCCCAACTTCGAGGTCCTCGGCTGGGACCCGCTCGTCACCGACCAGCACGACCAGACCTCGACGGGCATGATGTGCGGAGGCGCCACCTCGCGCGAGGACGGGCAACGCCTGGCGCTCGTGCACAGCATCGACACCGACATGGCGTTCATGCTCGCAGACGTCACCGACCCCGAAGACCCCCAACGGATCGCCGAGGTCTACATGCCCAACGCCGTCACCTGGGACGCGGACCTCTCCGCGGACGGCATGCACGCGATCGTGCCCGCCTACCCCGTTGGGCCCTTCGGCGGCGAACCCACCCTCCCCGAAGCCGACCCCCTCGACATCCTCGACGAGGAGACGACGTGGCAACCGGAGATCTACGTCCGCGACGCCTGCACCGGACAGACCCAACGCATCGCGCACGAGACCTACGCCCCCTACGGGCCAGGCCTGGTCCTCTTCGGCCTCGAAGACCCCACCCAGCCCACGTTCGAAGACTACCGCTCCCAACCCGTCGTCGGGCCCCACAGCGTCAGCTCGCACCAGATCGGGGACGACGTCTTCGCCACCGCATCCGTCACGAACCTCGTGCACGAGGTCTCCTACTACAGCTTCTACACCATCGAAGAAGCCCCCACCGGGAGCATCCTGGAACCCCACACCACGATCAAGACGCCCGGCACGTACTCGCCGGAGCTCAACGGGCACACGGACGTGTGGGTGCACGAGCACCCCGAGACCGGGCAAACCCTCGCCTACCTGGCCAACTGGGACGGCATGTACGTGTACGACATCTCCACGCCCCACGTGCCCACCGAGCTGGCCAGCTGGCACGACGGGGACGAAGCCAGCCTGCACACCACGTACCCCTTCCCCGAGACGCGCGACGGGCGCCAGTACCTCATCGCCGGGCAAGAGGTCGGCGACCCCGGCGACCGCCCCACCGGATGGATCTACCTGCTCGACGTCACCGACCCCGAGAACCCCGAGGAGGTCAGCCGCTGGACCCTGCCCGTGTACCCCGAATGGGACCAAGGCGGGCTCCAGTTCTCCACGCACTACGTGGACGTGCTCGACGACACGCTGTTCGTGTCCGCCAACCACGCGGGCCTCTGGGCCGTCAACGTCACGGACATGACCCAGCCTCGCGCCGAGGGCGTCTTCGTCCCCGACAGGCCCTCGCCCGCTCCCTGGCAGGACGGCCAACACGGCCCGCACGTGGGCGACGTGATCGCGGACCAGGACACCGGCGTGCTCACGGCCTGGGACGCCGGCGGCGGCGTCTACCAGCTCACGTACGACGCCTCGGTGCCCGCCCCCCCAGCTCCCGCGTGGACGAGCGGCGACTCATAGGTGCGGCTCCCCCCAGAGCATCGGGCCCTGGAGGCGTCGTCAGGCGTGGTTGTACGCGAGCAAGCCCAGCTCGCTGAGGGCCGCCAGGACGCCGGCGACGAGCGGCGCCAAGGCTTCGGGGCGCCAGGTGCCAGCGCCCACCCACCACAGGGCGAGCATCGCCATGAGGGCTCCCGTTTTCAGCATGTACCGGAACGCGGGCGGTTGCTCGCTTCGCGACATGAGCACGGGGATGTAGATGCCGCCTGTGAGGATGAACAGGCCGATCAGGGCGGGCATGCCGGGGGGCTGGGATGTGACGACCTCTTGGAAGAGCACGCGCGGTACGAGGGCGAGCAGGAGAAGCAGGAACATGCTCACGATGTGCACCTGCATGGGGAGCACGTACGTGAGCGAGGCGAGCCCGTCCATCGTGATGGGGTCCGCGTCTGGGTCGGCCTCGTGGATGCGCTGTTTCGCGTCGACGGAGAGGTACAGGTTCCAGCGGGTGGCCTCGTCGAGCTGGACCCCGGCATCGTCCGGCCATCGGGGCGGCGTTCGTCGGGTCTTGATGAGCGTGCCGGGGGGCGCGTCGATGGAGAGGTGGATGCTGTGCCCGACCCCGACGGGGAACCGCTTGGTGACCTCGTAGCGGCCGGCAAGCCGCCCTTTCAACGTGCGGTCGGGCTCTTCGAGCCTGCGTCGGGTGAACTCGACGAGCACGAAGCGGCCGGGCTCGACGGGGTCCGGGAGGGCCACGAAGGGCACGTACTTGCCGGCGAGCTTGGCTTGGAGCACGTGCTCGTAGAACCCTCGTCGGGCAGGTTCGAGACCCAGCCCGTCGAGGGCTTGGCGGGCCCTCTCGATGAGGTCCTGGCGATCGGGGTGGGGAAGCCCTCCCTCGAGGAGCTTCTCCCAGGCTTGGGTTCCTTCCCGGCTGAGGCCGTGCTCGTCGAGGTCCTTGAGCAGGCGGCGCTGGACCTCCTGGGAGGGCACGATCGAGCCCCGGGAGCGCCCGTCGATGCGGGCCGTCATGTCGGGCTGAACCTCCATCGCGCGTGGGGGAAGCGCCACCATCTCCGCGGCCTCCTGGGACTCGTTGACGAGCACGTAGACGCTTTCCTCGTGGAGGGTCGTGACGTCCTCGTACTCGTACGAGACCGCCTGGCGCTTCACGTTCAGGCACGTTTGCGCCTTCACGAGGGGATCCGCGTCAAGAGACATCGGCCTCGCCAGGGGACCTGGCAGACGCCAAGGGCACCTGGGGGGTTAACGCGCTGTCGGCTCCCGAAGGTCTTCATCCGTCCAAGGACCCCGTGCCAGAGCGACCCAAACGTTTTGGTCTGCCACCGCGACTCGCGGGTATGCCCTGGAAGGCGACCGCGACGCTGGGGGTCCTCCTGCTCCTGCTGGGCGCCCCGGTCGCAAACGGAGCCCCCCCCGCAGGCGAGGACGAGACCCTCCTCGACCTGGACGAGCCCGTGCACACCGCGTACGGGGACGAGCCCGGCGATCTGGTGCCCGTGGACACCAGCCAGCTGCCCTTCGACGAAGGCCTCATCGAGGATCAGCACCCCGTGCACCCGTACTACACCTGGTACACGCTCACGGCGGAGCTGTTCGACCTCGCGGAAGCCTACCCCGGCATCACGAACCTGTACAGCGCCGGCCAAAGCCACCTCGGGTTCGACCTGTGGGTGCTCGAGATCGCTGACTTCGACGACCCCGACAAGGTGCCTCTGGACGAACGCGAGGTCGTCTACCTCGACGGCGGCCACCACGCCAACGAGGATTTGGGCGTCACCATGACCATGCTCTGGGCCCAGTTCCTCACCGGCGAGCACGACACGAACGAGACCGTGGAATGGATCGTGGAGAACCGCCACACCGTGCTTGTCCCCCTCGTCAACGCGGACGGGAACCACCTCAACAACCGAGAGAACGCGAACCTGGTCGACCTCAACCGCAACTACCCGCAAGGCTGGGGCCAAGTCGAAGGCGACACCAGCGGGCCCCACCCCCTCAGCGAGCCCGAAACGCGCACCGTGTACGAGCTCTTGCACGCGTATGAGCCCGACTACGTGAACAGCTTCCACACCGGCATCGAATTGATGCTCTACCCCTGGGGGTACACCGACGAGCTGCCCCCCGACGAGCAAGTCTACCGCACCATCTGCGAGGAGATCGGCGAACCCGATCCCGACTTCTGCGGCACCGTCAACCACGCCATCTACCCCGCCGGAGGCGGCATGATCGAATCCGCGTACGGGCACGTCGGCTCCATCGCGTACTCCTACGAGCTCAGCGAAGAACAATCCATGCCCGCCAGCCTCGAAGACCCCCGTGAACGCATGGACCGCTACTGGCAGGGCGTCGAGCACGCCTTCCTCAACGTGGAGAAGTACGGCGCGCACCCCACGCTCACGATCCAGGATCTCCAAGGCGCGCCCGGGGAAGCTATCACGCTCACGGCGAGCATCCAGAACGAAGGCTACGGGAACCTCACCGACGCCGAGGTCACGCTGAGCTTCCCGGGCGCAAGCGAGGACACGGTCCCGACCGGGTTCCTGGCCCCCAACGAGACCACGACCGTCACGCTCGAGACCCGCCTCCAGGAAGGCATCGACGTCGACGAGATCGAGCTCACGCTCACCTACGAGGAACGCGCCCAAGCCTCCCCCACGGAGCAGCGCTCGGTGATCATCCCCGCAAACCTGACCCAAGACGGGATCGAGATCCTCCAGGCGGGCGACGTTGCAACGAGCCAAGCTGACGAGGATGAAACGTCCAGCGTCTCCGTGCCTGGTCTCGTCGCCACGTTGGGAGCGTTTGGCGTCGCCTTGGGCGCCCTTCGTGCAGGGCGAGGTTGAAAGGGCCCGGAGACACCTTTATCTATCCACGGATCACACGAAGGGGGGTATCGCTAGCATGGTCTCCCATCCTCAAGCGTACAAGGTCCTCTTGCTCGCCCTGTGCGGCCTTTTGCTGATCGGAGCGGGCTGCTTGACCGGGGGGGACGGATCGGAACACGAGGAACCGATGGAGGATGCTGCCGGGGACGACGCGGAGAAGGACATCTTCGAGCGCTGGCGCTCCGAGGATCCCCCTGCGCGCTATTCGTACGAACGACAAACGAGGGAAGGGAACGTCACGGCGGTCGAAATCGGGCTGGTGCACGGCGTTTCATCCGACGCGGAGCCCTTCGAGGTGGACCCGGGGACGGTGCGGTTGGATGTGCTCCTCGTCGCCGAGGACGACCTGCATGCCGCGCTGTATCCTCCAGGGTGCGAGCCGATCGTCGAGGTCGTCGAGCCCCCGGATTGTGCCCGAGGCGCCCAGACAGCGGACGGGGTCTCCTACTGGAGCCACCTCGACCCCGCTCCCGGAGCTTGGACCGTGGATCTGTGGTCCACGGAACCAAGCCTGGAGCCGATCGAGTGGATCCTCCACACCGGACACCTCTCCCTGGAGGAATAGGGGCGCTCCGGGACGCCCGCGTGACGGGTCAGGGTAAAACGGCACCTTCCTGGAAGGCGGCCGAGGAGCTACGTAGGAGCTCTACTCGCCCCTGCTCGGTCCCCCCGTTCCTGAGCAGAAGCCTCGCAGAGGCCCATCCGTCCCTGATTTCTCTACGCAAGCGGCATCCGATGGGCTTTGCCCTTCCTCCCATGGATAGAGGGTTTCTCTGGTGTCCCTGTAAGCCTCCATCCACGCGTGGGCCTCTTCGGGTTTCTCCGGTTCCTCAGCCTCGCCGAGGATGAACCCCACCGCTTTTTCGACAGCCTCGGGCCCTGGATACCCCCATCCCATCTCAACCCATGGCGAGGGGCTGACGGGAGATGACTTCCTCAGGTTGTTCAGTGCTGCCTCGGTGCAGCCTATATCCGCCTGTGTAGCGCACGAGACGAGCGCTTGACCGTCCTCCTCGAGACAGTCGGCTCGGAAGTCCGCCGTCTCAAAGTACGAAGCTGAGAGAGAAAGCGCCTCGCGGAGCTCCTCAGAGGTAAGCAGCCCGTCTTCAAGCAGTCCTTCACGCGACTCTCCGCTCCAGAGAGCCTCCCCAGCCTCTTCTCCGGTTCCCGCGTCCTCGAGCACCCTCGCAAGCGTTTCCCCGAAGGTTCCAGCAACCTGGGGGGTCGCAAACGACGTTCCCACGTATCGGTCTGTACCGTTGGCCGCGTCCCAGGAGGGTAGGTCTTGTGCGAAATCACCGACGAGTTCAGCAGGGCTTCCGGCCCCAGGTTCCGATCCCTGGCATTGGCTATGGACGCCTCCAACGTCGACGACCCAAGGCGGCAGGTTGTAACCGGGATAGAAGACCTCGTTGTCCACGGTCACGGGCGTGTTCCCGGAGGCAGCGAAGAACAATCCGCCTTCCCCGTGGAGGGTCCGCGTGGCCGCTGCAAGTTGACTCCTTTCCCCGTTCGGGAGGTAGGGGCGTTCGGTCGGTCCAAACTCCTCTCCAGGCAGCTGGGACCCTGGCATGCTTGTCATCGAAACGAAGTTCACCCAGGTCTTGTTGAGGGCGATATCTTCGACGGTTTCTCCGTCGCCGCTCAACGGATCGATGACGACGAGGACATAGCAGGCCTCACAAGCCGTGGCGACAGCCGCCGAGGCCCCGGTCCCGTGAAGTCGTTGACCCGTGCTGGGTTCCCAGTCGTCATCAGAGGGATGCTTGTCGCTTCGGTCCCAGAAGAGTAGGTTAGTGCCTTCAACCCAATAGACCTGATCGTGATCGAGGTTTTCAAGCGTTTCTTGGTCGGCGTTGAGGTTCTCCTGGTAGTCGTCGCCGAAGGTGAGTTCAAGGCTGGGCGTATCCTCGGGTAGCTCCGGAACGGCCTCGCTTGGGTGGTGATCCCAGTTGGGTCGCTGGAAGGCTTCGTGGTAGGGGTTCCATCCTCGATCGATGGAGGCTACGACCACCTGGGGGTTCAGATCATCTTCAGGGTCGTTGCCCGTTTCGTTCTGTGCTTGAGGTTCGAGTTGCTCATCGGTGAGCGGATCGTCGAATCCTAGGCATCCAGAGGTGAGAGCGAGGAAAAGGACGAAACCCGCAAGAGCCAGCCTCCCATGCTCCATCGAGGGAGATTCCCCTTGGAATCGGAAAAGGATTTCGCCTATCGACACGCTCACCTACGAGGAACGCGCCCAAGCCTCCCCCATCGAGGAGAAGACCCTCCCCCTGCCGGTCAGGCAGGCAGACGGGACGATCCAGGTCCTCGACGAAGAGGATGAGATCATGGCCAGCCAGGCCGGCGACGCGGACGCGTCCACCGTGCCCGCTCTGGGCATCGTACCCATGCTGACCCTGTTGCTCGTCTCGGCAACGGCTCAACGCGCCAGGAGACCGTGACGCTCTCGAGGCAGGGCTTCGTCGGTGCGGTCAGAAGCCCCCTTTCTCCAGGAGGACGAAGCTGCCCAGGACCAGGGCCACGATCGAGAAGGCGATCAGGCTGCCGATGATCAGTTCCAGGGGGGAGGATGAAAGGCGCGATGCGATGTAGCCGATGAGCAGGAGGACAGGGAAAGCGAACAGGGCTCCGCCGATATACCTCTGGGTCTTCTTCTCCATGGGTCGGATCCTCGGACCTTGCTCGCGCCAGGATGAGGGCGATCCGGCTTAGGTGGACCGGGGGGGCCTGGCGGGGACCGTGGGCCCGGACGATGGCGGACCCAGCTTCGGGGGGGTCCGTTCTATCCTAAGTGGGACGGGCCGGACTCGAACCGGCGACCTGCCGATCTTCAGTCGGCCGTTCTCCCAGACTGAACTACCGTCCCAGTGGGCCGCGTTTGGAGGCGATGGAGGCCCGGTGCAAATAGCTTTCGCGACGGGCCGATTAGCCGAGCTGGTCGTCGAGGATGGTGGAGAGCGCTTGCTGGTTGACCTGCCCGTAGCCCCAGTGCTGCACCATGCGGTTGTCCTCGTCGAGGAGCACGACCTCGGACTGTTGGTTGACGCCGAAGGTCCGCTGGATCTCCAGGTCGGGGTCGTTCCCGTGGGGCCAGGGTTGCTCGTATTCGGCCTTCCACTGCTCGAGGTCTTGCTCGTCCTCGTCGGGGTCCCAGGAGAGGCTGAACACGTCGACGCCTTGCTCCTCGTAGGCCCCGTGCACGGCCCGCAGGTCGCTGGCCTTGTCCTGGCAGCTTGTGCACCAGGTCGCCATGAAGAAGAAGACCGTGGGCGTGCCTTGGGCGGTCTCGTTGGAGTGCGTTTGGCCTTGCGTGTCGGTGAACTCCCACTCGAGGCTCCCGGACCCGGGCGGGGGTGCTGGGTCGTTGGCGACGCATCCCGCAAGGGGGACGGTCAAAAGGGCGATGGCGAGGGCCAGGAGGGGAAGGCGCATCGCGGGCCCCTTCTGGTCCAACCTCCTAAACGTTTCGTTTCTTTCACCTGTCCCCCTCTGGAGGACTCTGCAGAGAGCATAACCCCGGTACCAGGCTTGTCGGGGGCAATCCTTTTGCTCTCGGGTCCGCTGGAAGCGCCGGTGCCCGCTCAACGCTCCCTTGCCCCATGGGCGACGCTTCTCATCCTGATCGCCCTGATGGCCCCGGTGGCCGGGGCGCAGGTGTTCATCGACACGGACCAGCGCTCCATGGAGCTGACCCCCGGCGAGTCGACGAGCACCACCTTCCAGATCACGAACCCCACCGACCGATCCTACGTCGTGCAAGCCGCGCCCGCGGGGAACCTCTCGGAGGCCACCGAGGTCACCCCGAGCCGGTTCGACGTGACCCCCCAGAACGAGACCCGCATCGATGTCACGATCACGCCCCCCGACGACTCCGACTTCCGTGAAGGGGACCTCAACCTCCGGTTCCAGTTCATCGACCGGGAGACCGGGGAGACGCTCGAGCGCACCGAGCACATCCCCCTGACCATGACGCCCACGCTCCTCTACCTGGGCGCCTTCGAGAACCCGCTCCCCGAGCCGTACGACGCCTGGGGGTGGCTGTTCGCGCTCGAGATCGCCACCTGGGCGCTGACCTCCCTTGCCGTCGCCGCCATCATGCGCACGGCCACGAACACGATCGTCCCCCGGGCCACCGACGAGACGCAAGCCTCCATGGCCGGGAAGATGCGTTGGCCCCTGGCCGCGCTGCCCGTCGTGCTCGGGCTCAACGCCTCCTGGAGGCTTCTGCCGCGCGAGCCCGTCGTGCACGTCACGGGCACGCTTCTGGACGCGCTCAGCATCGTCATCGTGGCCCTGGCCGCCTACCGGACGCTAAGCGCCGGCCTGGTCTACTACGGCGAGTACACGACCCAGGCCAAGGGGAGAAATGAAAGCGTGCTCGTGCCCGTCCTCGAGAAGCTCAGCGCAGCCACCGTCGTCGCGCTCGCCGGCTTCTACGTGCTCCAAGCCCTCGGCGTCGAGATGTCCTTCCTCGTCGGCGGCGGCCTCGTGGCCGGCCTCGTCATCTCGATGGCCGCGCAGGACACCCTGTCGAACTTCTTCAGCGGCCTGCACCTTCTGCTCGACCAGCCCTTCCGCGAGGGCGACGTGCTCGAGCTGGACACGGGCGAGATCTGCCGCGTCGAGCACATCGGGCTCCGATCGACGCGCCTGTACCACTTCCTGAACCACCAGGAGATCATCGCTCCCAACAACGAGCTCGCCACCAACCGCGTCATCAACATGAGCTACCCGGACACCCTCTACCGCGTCGCCGTGCCCGTAGGCGTCAGCTACGACACGGACCTGGAGGAAGCCACCAGCCTGCTTTACACGCTCGCCATGGAGACGGACGAGGTCATCAAGGGACGCAAGACGAAGCCCGGCGTGTTCGTGCGCGAGTTCGGTGACAGCAGCATCAACCTTGAGGTCCGCGTGTACGTCCCCAACGAGCGCGACCGCCACACCGTGCGCACCAAGCTCATCAAGCGCGTGCACGCCCTGTTCGACGAGGAGGACATCACGATCCCCTTCCCCCAACGCGTGCTCCACGTGCAAGCCAGCCAAGACGCGCCCCTGCCCGAGCTCCGTCCGCCCGACTCGATGGAAGGCGAGGATCCCTCCCAAACGCGCGGCGACCCTGCCACCTAGGGGCCGCAAGGAGCCCCGCCGCTCTGCAGGGCTCGTGCGATAGGCTCTTGTACGAGCACCCCAAACGTGGATGTGTGCAGGGCGCTGTCGCCTCCACGAGCGGGGGTACGCTCCTGCGGGTCGAGTTGTCCCCGAACGCGAGCGGCGACGCGTTCCCGGACGGGTTCAACCCCTGGCGGGACTGCGTGGAAGCCCGCGTGAAGGCTCCTCCGCAGGACGGGGACGCCAACAAGGCGCTTTTGACGCTCATCGCGGACCACTTCGAGATCCCCCGACAGCGCGTGCACCTCAAGAACGGTCACGCCTCCACGCGGAAGACCGTGAAGCTGGACGGCGTGGACCCGGAGACGGTACGTTCCAAGCTCCGAACGGTGCTCCCATGAGGATCCACGAACGCTTGAACCGGCTCGAGGATCTTATCGACCGGTTGCGGCGCGAGAACGCGACCACGCCCATCCTCGTCGAGGGCTCCCGCGACCGGGACGCGCTCGAAGAGCTCGGATGCACAGGCCGCATCCTCCTCGTGCACGACGGGGAACCTCTCATCGAGACGGCCGACCGCCTGGCCCGCACCAACGAAGCCCTCATCCTGCTTCTGGACTGGGACCGGACCGGCGGCTCCATCCACCACCGCGTCAAGGAGGTGCTCGAGACGCACGCCGTCGAGTGCGACGAGTCCTTCCGCCGCCAGCTGGCGCGCCTGGCCAGCAAGGAGACCCGCGCGGTCGAGGACCTGCCCACGGTCCTTTCCCACCTTCGCCGCAAGGTGGGCCTGGTCGACCCTGGCCACCGCTAACCTTTTGAACATCTTGTCCATGTGTGCGGTGCGTGCATAGGGGCGGGCACCGCTCCCGGAGCGGGCGCCCGGTCTAACCCCTCGTGATCACACTCACCCGCTTGACTCGATCATCGGACCGGCCACTCCTCCCGGGGTGGCCTCCCCCGCTTGGCGCCTGTCCCGAGCCCTTCGGGGCCCGACTCCTGTGTGCGAGAACCGCTAGGAGCACCCCCATGGACCTCGATCCGACCACGACGAAGTACCTCATCAAAGCGAGGATGACCGCGAACGGCGTCGTCGAGAAACCCGACGTCATCGGCGCCATCTTCGGGCAAACCGAGGGCCTGCTCGGGGACGAGCTCGACCTCCGCGACCTGCAGAAAAGCGGCCGCATCGGCCGTATCGAGGTCGACGTCTCGTCCAAGCAAGGCCAAACCGAAGGCGACATCACGCTGCCCTCCAGCCTCGACAAGGCCGAGACGGCGATCCTCGCAGCAGCCCTCGAGAGCATCGACCGCATCGGCCCCTGCCAAGCCGAGGTGGAGATCAACACCATCGACGATGTGCGCGAGTCCAAACGCTCCCGGGTCGCGGACCGCGCCAAGGAGCTTTTGCAAACGATGGGCGAGGAAGGCCAAGGCGGCTCCAGCGACCTCGTGGACGAGGTCATGGAGGCCGTGCGCATCGAAGAGCTCGTCGCGTACGGGAAAGAACGCCTGCCCGCGGGCCCGAACGTCTCCTCCTCGGATGCCATCGTCGTCGTCGAGGGACGAAGCGACGTGGCGAACCTGCTCTCGAACGGCATCAAGAACGCGATCGCGACGGAAGGCACCAGCATCCCCGAGACGATCAAGCAGCTGGCCAACGAACGCGTCGTGACCGCGTTCGTGGACGGGGACCGCGGCGGGGAGCTGCTGCTCAAGGAGCTCTTGCAGACCGCGGACGTGGACTTCGTTGCGCAAGCCCCCGACGCGCGCGAGGTCGAGGAGCTCACGCAAAAGCAGATCATGAAGACGATGCGGAACAAGCTCCCCGCGCAGCAGTTCATCGAGGAACACCAGCTCGAGGACCTGGGCGAAGGGGCCTCAAAAGAGGCTCAAACGGTCCAGGAGACGGAACCGGAACCGGAGCCCGAACCCGAGCCGGAGCCCGA
>CAZOQA010000038.1:20210-21962 GCA_964581775.1 uncultured Thermoplasmatales archaeon
AAACGGTCCAGGAGACGGAACCGGAACCGGAGCCCGAACCCGAGCCGGAGCCCGAGCAGGAGGCCGAGCAGGAGGCCGAGCCCGAGCGGGATGAACCTGCCGAGCCGGAGACGCACCAGGAACCCCCCGAGCCGGAGCCCGAGGAGGAACCGGACCGGCGTGACCCCGGCGCGCTGGAGGCCTACCAGGCCAAGCTGGACGAACTCAGCGGGGATCTGGAAGGCGTGCTCATGGACGAGGGCGGCACCGTCAAGCACGGCCCGATCGCGGTGCGCGACCTGGCGGACACGCTCCGCAAGAAGTCCCAGGGCGTGCACGCGGTCGTGTTCGACGGCGTGATCACGCAGCGTTTGCTGGACATCGCGGACGAGAAGGGTGTGCACACGGTCGTGGGCATGAAGCGTGGCAACGTGACCAAGGAGCCCTCCAGCGTCGATGTGTACACGACCGACGACCTCTAAGCGAGCCCGTCTGGGCGGCGTCGAGCGGCGAAAAGCGCCCCGGTGAGCGTCGCGAGGGCGAGCCCGAGCGTCGAGGGGCCCGGCACGTAGACGCCTTTGGAGTCGGCGTACGTGGTGAGCACGCTTTGCTCCCCGGTCACGCTGGGGTCGGGTGCGTACGCGGAGGAGACGATCAGGTGCACGGGGGTGTGCTCGTCGATGTACCCGTTCCGGTAGGGGGTTTGGACCTGGAAGGGGATCGAGGCGTGCCCGGGTTCGAGCGTCGCGTTGGCGCCGGTTTGGTTCCCGGTCGTGGCGGCGGGCACGAGCACGGGCTCGGGGGGAAGCGGCGTGAAGCCCCGGGGGGATTCGTTGACGAGGTCGAAGGTGAAGCGGGTGGGTCCGTTGCTGTAGTTGTCGATCTCGACGCGGTAGTGCAGCGTGTCTTGGGGTCGGGCTTGTCCTTGGTCCGTGACGATGCGGGCTTCGTAGTTGTTGACGTACCCGGGCGTGACGGAGAGGTCGGCGCCGGTGACGCTGGCGAACGTGGAGAGGTCCCCTTCCTCGCGGGGGTGTTGTTCGACGGTGGGTTCGATCTCAAGGCGCGTGGTCTCGAACGCGGGCGCGGGGGGGTCGAGGGACACGGTGACGAGCACGGGGGTTCTTGCGGTTTCTTCGCCGGGGGCGGGACCGTAGGAGACGATCGTGCTGGGGGCGATGGAGACGTCCATCCAGGCGGGGGTCTCGGGTGCGTCGAGGCTGACGATGGCGGCCTGGAGGGGATCGGTGAGGCCGGTGCCGCCGCTGCTGTAGTCGAGGCGGGCGGAGCAGGACCAGGTTTCGGGGGAGGAGGCGGGTTGGACGGTTTTCGCGTCGTTGGGGCATTCCAGGCGGAACGCGATGTCTTGGATGGCGGCGGCGGTCCCGGCCAGGCCGACGAGGGCGACGAGCGTGAGGATCGTGGCCAGGGCGGCCACCCGGGCGTGCTCGTGCGGGGGGCTGGCGGGGTCGCGTCCGGGGCGCGCGCGTCGCATCCTGGGCCGGCATGGGGTTTCGGGGGGGATAAAGGTGACCTCATGGGCTGGCGGGCTGGGCCCCGTGTTCGGCGGGCGGGTCGAGGGGGATCCAACGACGTGGGGGTCCGGGCCCGGCGGCGCCGTCACGGGTCCGACGGGAGGGGGGTCGACGTACCGTAGCGGCACGGAATCCGGGACCTCGTTGACAAACGTTTATATCCCACCTTGTTGTTCACGGGTGCGCAGGAGGGGATGACCTGTGCACAAGAACGAATTGATCCAGCTGCACACTTTGC
>CAZOQA010000039.1:0-21002 GCA_964581775.1 uncultured Thermoplasmatales archaeon
GGTGCCCACGTCCAGAAACGCCCCGTTCCCAGACACAGTATTCTCGATGGAAAGAACAGCCGCGCGACCTGTGATTTGATAATCGTCATCTGGCTGCTGGAGCGTCACGTTGCCGGTTAATGTGGTCGCCTGCTGATGCGTCACGTTCCCACTGCTATCGATGCGGACGGCTTCCACGTCCGTGTTCGTGGCGAGGGAGAGCTGGCCCGAGGCGATGTCGGTGCCGAGCGTGAGGAGCGCAGAGGCCGTGTCGTAGTGATACTGCGCCCGCTGGTTGCTCCCGTCGTGGATGGTGTACGCCATCGACCCGCTGGCATCCGTATTGTCGATCCGGACCTCGGTGAGGGCAGCTTGGTCCTGAGTGACGTGAACGTTGGCGAGGGGGGAGGCCTCCCCGAACCCGACTCGGTTGTTGTCCGCGTCAAACACGAGCTGGTTCGTGTTGGATCCGACCGAGTGTTCGACGTGCCCGGTCTGGCTGCCGGTCGTGAGTTGGCTGACGAACTCGACCGTGTAGTCCGTGTCGCTGCTCGTCACACCGGCTGTGGTGTCCGAGTCGTGCTTGGCGCGCAGCGTCAGGACGGGACTGTTCTGGGTGCCGCCATCCGCGGAAACATCCGCGGGGATCAGGCGGGCGTCGCCGCCGATGTAGGATGCGCCGCTGTCGATCTTCAGGGCCCACTTGTTGGTCGCGGTCACGTTCGCATCGCTGTCGTCGGGAGCGCCCGTGATGTGGAGGCTTGCGAGGTCGGCGACGGTGAACCCGCTGTTCGAGGTGAGGCTCGGGCTCTGGACGCGGACCAGGTCCAGGCTGGTCGTGTTGTTGTCGTTCACCGTGACCGTGTCGTCGTCCTCGCCCAACGTCGCCACGATATCGTTCGCCGCACCCGTCCCCGTATCCCGCCCGTGCACGAACAACTCCCCGTAGTCGGGGTCGCTCGTGCCGCCGATGGTGAATTGGTCTTCACTGGCGTCGACAAACACGAACTGGCTCTTCGAGCCACTGCGAATCGTGACATCGTCCGCAGTCGCGGTGCCTTGCGCGTCGTTCACGATCAACCCCTTTTCGAGGTCGACCTGGACGGGGACGTTGGTGAAGAAGTCGCTGACGGTGATCTGCTTCGTCTCGTCCGGCGTGGGACTCACGTCGACCACGGCCAGGAGATCGCCGCTTTCCACGTCCGTAACGCTCGACAGTTGACTAATCGCCTTGCTCATGGTATCATTGTCCTTGCGCCAGGATCACGCTGCCATCCTCCGTGAGAAGATCCTCGCCGCTCTCGGTTTGCAGTGGCGTGGTGCCGATCGGGCCCAGAAACCGCTCCGCGGGGCTGGACTCCAGCTCGAACACGCCCACATCCCCCGTGCTTGAGGGCGCGGGGATGAGGAAGTTCGACAGATCCCACCGTTCCCACGTGCGCACCCGCCCGTCCCGATCCGTCTTCTCCACCGTCGAGTCGAGCGTCGGCTGCGCCTTCGAGAAATCCGAGGCCTTGAACGCTAACGGGTACCCCGTCTCCTGCTCCGGAAGCTCCACGATCGGGTTCGCCCAGTTCGTCCCATCCTCATCGTCGAAGCTCCCGTCCCCCTGCTGCTCGAAACTGCCACTGATGGGCTCGGTGTACGACCCGCCGTCCGTGCGCCAGGCACCGACCACGACCGCGTCGATGCGCAAGTCGCAGTGGTTGATCCCATCCTTCACCTCCGGCGTAGCCTGCTCGGTGCGCAGCGCTAAGCGGCGCGAGTCGCGCCACAACCGCACGTCGGTGTCCTCGTTCGTCAGCGTCCACACCGTATCCCCCTCGACGAGCCCCTGGATGAAGTCCAGCTCCGTCCAGATGTCCGGCGTGGGGCCGACCAGGCGGAACGTGAAACTGAGGCGGGCGTCGTCGCTGCCCGCGTGCTGGTGTGCTTCGCCCTCCTCGGGTAGTTTCTCACTGACGAGGCGTTCGCGCTCCGGCGCGTCCGGGTCGTCCTGCACGAGCACGTTCACCGTGCTCGTGCCGAGCCTGGTCGCGTCGATCGTCCAGGCAGTCATGCGCGCTCACGCTCCTTGCGCACAATCACCGGCGTCGCGCGGACGCGCCCGAGCCCGGTCGGGTTGTCGTTCGCCCCGTCCGCCGTGCCGAGCAGGTAGAGGTGATGGACGCCGTTCTTGACCACGCCGTTGCTGTCCTTGGTGAGCCACCCGGTCACGTCGACGCGCACCGTCTGCGGCCCGCCCGGCTTGCCCCAGGATAAGGGGTGTTTCTCGTTCGCCCAGTCGTTCGGGATGCCGGCACTGTCCGTGCTGACGTCCACCCCCCACTGCAAGTCCTTCGCGTACACCGGGGTTCCGGTGCCGTCGCTACTGTCGCCGTCGTACTGGTAAATACCGAACTTTGGATCGTGCTCGTGGGTACCGACGCTCTGCACTTGCAGGCCAGCGGTCCCCGTCACCTCGTTCCCCGCGCCATGCCCGAGTTCGTTCGTATCCGCACTCGCACTCTGGCCTTGAGTGATTTCTTTCTGACCAACCACGTAGAACTTGATGGAGCCGCCAACATCCACGTCGTCACTCGTGAAGGCGACATTGAACGACTGGTCGTCTGTGTCTGCAATCGTGGCGCTGGTGTCGGTGAAGAGGATGGTTTGCGTGTCCGTCCAGTCTTTCTCGAAGAAGAAGGCGAACTGCTCATCCCCGTTCAGGGTGTTTTGCAAGTCTGAGAAGCTGGCGTTATCCTCGTCGACCGCTTTCTCCATGAAGCTGTCGCTTTTCAGGCTTGTCCAACCGCGAAGATGTTTGATATCTCCAACCCAGGTTTCGTTGGTCCCCCCTTCGTCGCGTTTCCCCAAGACGAGTTTGTTGCCTTCACCAGCAGCGGGGTCGTTGCCGTAATTTGCTGCGTCGATCTCTTTGCTGCCGCTGGTGTTGTTGGTATCGCCTTTGACCCATACCGTAACCGTGCCATTGGTGGTATCGCGTTTGACGTATATTCGCAAGTCTTCCTCGGTGGTGAACTGCGTACTCCCGCTGACGGTTTGCTCGGTGCCACCACTGTCTACGTGGAAGTATTCGATATTGTTGTTCGCGTTGAGCCGAATACCCCACGTGATGCTTTCTCCCGCCACGATCGTGGCGTTGCTACCGGTCCCGGTATCTTCGTTCTTGATCACCAACGCGATGCTCAGGTCACCGGTAAGTCGGTAGGTCGTATTGCTGACACTGAGCGCGCGACCACTCCCGAAACTTCGGAAATGACCCCCCCAGTTCGGGTCAATGGCTGTAGGTCGGGGACTGCCACCAGCCCCATCTGACTCTTGGCTGAGAGTGATGGCGGTGTTTGCGGCGTCTGTTCTGGGGTTGCTGACGGTTGTCTCCCCGCTTTTCCGTGCCGTGATCTGGACTTCGTAGTCCTCGTTGACGCCAACCTGATTATTAATATTCGCGGTGGCCTCACCCCCGTCGTATGTACCTTGTGGGACACTGGAGACATCCGTGATGATGCTGTAGGGATCGAAGGCGACCTCGAAGCGTTCATCCTGATTCCAAATATCCGTGTTCGTGCTCCCCTGGATCCGCTCTGCCGGGCTGCTCCCTCGGGCACCCTTCGCGCTGACCTCGAAGGGGGCAGTGGTCATTTCGAGGAGGACGCGCTCGATGCTCGCGCCATCGCTAACCGTGAAGGGGAGCACGCCGTAGATGTCCTTGTCGAAGTGAATACCGGGGCCAGATAGGCCAGTGGTGCCGGCGCCCGGCTGGGGGCGGTTCGCCGCCTCGCGCGACCGCTGGAACACCTGTTGCACGAAGCTCTGCGTCAGTTGGTCACGGGACTGACCGAGCTGCGCGTCCACGACCTCCGGCTCGTCCTCGTTCCACGAGCGCTTGAGCTCGACGATGCGCTCGGTCACCGTCGATCGGATCTCGGGCGCGTCGATCGGGATCCCATCCCCCGGCTCGTAGAACCGCGGCCCCTCGACCTTCGGAGTGAACTGCCAGCTCTTCCGAGGCTCACTGTGGATGCGCAGGTACGCGCGCGTTTCGCGGAGCAGTTGCCCGGGGTTTTCCTGGCCGGGGTTTTCCCAGACGACGGTGCGCGCGAGCTCGCCCGTGTCCGCGGTGGCCGGATCGTTGCTCGGTAGTTTCAGCCCGCCGTTGGCGAAGTCGGTGTCGCTGAGGCTGTCCGCGGTGCGGATCTGCTGCTCGCTCTTCCCCGCCCCCTCCCCCCACGCGCGGAAGGCGAGCTGGCCGCCGTAGCGCTCGTGCTCGATGCTCGTCAGGTTGTCGCCTGGACTGTAGGTGCGGTTGATGTCGCTGCCGCGTCGGTGCTCGAGGTGTGCGTTGAGCGCGGCGTCGATCCAGATGTCCCAGTGCGGGCTCCGGTTGGTGTTCGCGTCGGCCTCGGTGCTCTTGTGGAGCTTCTGCACCATCTTCAGGCGCGAGTCCCCGAGGTAGTCGGCCTCCACCCAGTCCTGGTCCCCTGCGGTGAACGTGGCGGGGTTCGAGTAGGTCTCGATGGTGCCCTCGGTGACGCCGGTGTCGCTGGTGGTGACGGCGAGCACGCAGCCATAGTGCAGCTTCGTCGAGTCGCTATCTCCACTGCTGCCGGGGATGGTGATCTCGAGGCCCATATCGTCCTTGTCGGATGCACCGTCACCGGTGAGGTCGACCTGGCCCTCCCATTTCGACAGGCTGGAGCCGTTGTAGTTGTCGGTTCGGGAGAGGCTGACGCTGGTGTAGGTGCGGGTGCCACTGCGCGCGTCCCGGCACACCTTGAGCGTGGGGTCTTGGGCGCCGTTGAGCTCGCCGATGAGGATCACGGTCACGGTGCTGACGTCGCCCATGTCGCCCCGCTCGGGCGCCCCGTTGTTGAGCGGGATGCTCTCGAGCTTGTCCCCAGCGGCGAAGCCGTCCCCGGCGTTGCGGACGCGCTGGAGCTTGGGCCGACCGTCCCCGGTCTCCTCGTCCTGGTACACGTTGAGGCCTGCGTCCGTGGCGGTGGCTTGGCTGTGCAGGAACCACCGGTTGTCCCGGAAGTCCAGTTGTAGGGCGAATTGGGTGCCGATGGCGTGCTTGAGCAGTTGGTCCGGGCGGAGGCCGTGCACGGCGTTGGGTTCGCCGTGCTCGTCGAGGGATCCGCCGTGCTCGCGGAACACGAACGGGTTCCAGGGATTGACGACGACGGCGTCCCGTGTCGTCTTCGCGTCGCCGTCCTCGTCGAACGTGTACGGGTCGCACCGGGATTGCCGCAGGAGGTGGTAGCCTTTGTGGATCAGGCTGACGTCAGCGCGGACGTCGCCGGCGTGGCTGCCCAGCCACTCGTCCACGATCCCCGGGAAGGCGTCTTCCTGGTGGCGGCGGATCATGGCCTCTTTCCCCTCGGCGAGGATGTGCCCGAGGACGCCGCTTTCGTTGCGGCCGCTGAGGTTCGCGCGCGGGACCTGGCTCGGGTCGACGCCTGGTTCCAGGTAGTCACCGGCGATCACGCGCGTGTCGTCCCCACTCGTGAGGTCCACGCTGTCCGTGGTCTGCTCGACCTCGAACACGGGTTGCGTGGTGGTGGGGCTCATGCGTCCAGCTCCCGCCGGATTTGTTTGCCGAGGCGTCGGCCGATCTGGTCAGCGTCTTGCCCGTTCTCCACGGTCAGGTTCTCGACAAAGAGCAGCGGGCCGCGGACGGTGGTTCCGCCGACGCTGTCGGGGAGGGGACGGTTCCCGCGCGTCCGGTTGAGCGGGACGACGGCCTCGGGCCCGGCTTCCCCGATCAGGCTCATCGTCGGCCGCGTCACGATGCCCCCATGCCGACCCGCCGCCAGGGGCGTCCCCGCGAGCGGGTCAAAGTCGCCGGGAGCGGGGCTCGGCGGCGTGGTCGGCGCAATGGACCGGTCCGTGTCGTCGACCGTGACGATCGGCGTGCCATCGTCTTCGAACCGCACGTTCCGAATCGTCGTGTTCGGCCCGAACTCCTCGCGGGCCTGCTCGCGCACGCGCTCCCGGAAATCGCTGCCCTCTCGGGCGGCTTCGCTCTCCCGCAACGGCTCAACTGCACTCTGCCCCAAGCCGAAGCCCAGCTTGAATGGCGCCGCGGCCGCAGCCTTGACGGCCCCCCAGATGCTTTCACCGACCTGCGTCCAGTCTGCGCCTTCGAGGAAATTGAGGGTTCCGCGGCCAATGCTCTTGCCGAAGCTTTGCCACTCGACCTCTTCGAAGAAGGTCTCGGTGGCACCGCCGACGGCGCTGGCGAAGTTCGACGCCACCGCGCCCGCCTGCTCGAAGTCCAGCTGGTCGATCTC
Source organism: uncultured Thermoplasmatales archaeon (assembly GCA_964581775.1). Taxonomy (GTDB): domain Archaea; phylum Thermoplasmatota; class SW-10-69-26; order SW-10-69-26; family SW-10-69-26; genus PWVY01. Next base: position 6,273 of record CAZOQA010000039.1, read on the forward strand.
CGTCTTCACGGTGTTCGCGATGGTTGCCCCCATCTCCCCCGCCTGTTCCCCGCGGCGGGTCCAGTTGATCCCATCCAGCTCGTCGACGAGGTTGTTCACGATCGCCGACGGGCTGCTGTCCTCGCCGCCAGCAATGCTGCTGACGAACTCACTGGCCTCCACGGCCGCCTCCCCCAAGCCCTGACCCAGGTCCTCGCTGGCCGTCACGTTGTCCTCGAGGAACCCCGCCGTCTGTTGAACAAGGCTCTGCGTGTCCGGGCCAAACGCGTCCGTGAACCCCTCCGTGACGGCGGTGACGTTCTCGACGACGGGGCCGCCGAGCGTGATCGCCGCATTCCGCGCCCGGTTCTGCAAGAGTCGCAGTTGGCCGCTCGTGGTGCTGGTCTCGATGCCCAGCTCGCGCGCCAGGCTCTCACCCGTAGCCATTTGCTCGTTGCTGGTCTCCAGGTTGTCCGCGAGCCCATCCAGGTTCTTAGAGAGGCCCGTGACGGCCGTGCGGCTGGCACTGCCCATGTTCCGGCGGAGGATGTCGGCCTGTTCGCCACCCTCGCCCATCGTCTCCGCGATCTGCCGGATCAACTCGACCGGGTCCTCGCTGCGCATCGCCTTGAACGCTTCCGGCGTCATCTCCAGGGCTTCGGCGAACGCTTCCACTCGCTGCGGGTCCTGGAGTTCCTGCGCGAACCGGCGCAGGCGCGTACCGCCGCGGCGGGCGCTTTCGCTGACCTCGTTGATCGTCGCGTTCAACGCCGCGATCTCGCCCGTGTCAGCGCCGAGCTGGTTCAGGGCGCCGCTGCTCTTGAGCATGGCTTCGATGATCTCGCCGCTGCTCGTGCGCGCCTCGTTCCCGAGACTGTTGATCGCGCTGCCGAGCTCGCGACTGTTCTCGATCGGCGTCTCGGTGAGCGTGCCGATCTTCGCGATGCTCTCCGCTGCCCGATCAGCCTCGAGGTTCGGGAACGCGGCCGCCATTTCACCCGCGACCCTGGTGAACTCCGTGATGTTCTCCCGACCCTCCACCCCAAACCGAGCGGCGTCCGCGGCGAGGCCCGCGAGTTGTTCTTGCGCGAGCGGGATCTCCTCCGCCAAGCTCTTGATGTCACTCTCGAGGGCTTGCGCAGTTTCGGCGTCCGCCGCCTTCTCGACCTCCGCCAGAGCCTGCTCGAACCCGATGTACTCCTTCGCCGCCAGACCGCCGGCGGCTGCGGCGGCGGTGGCGCCGGCGGCGGCGGTGCGCATGGCGCCGCGGGCGAGGCGCCCGAACCCACTGGCCGCGCGCTTGGCGCGCCCGACCTCCCGCCGGAACGGGCCACTGTCGCCCGTGATCCGCACGTTGAGCGTGTCCACGGTGCCGGCGGCGCCGATCGCCACTACTCCTCACCCCCCAGGACTTGGTGCTTGACGGCCTGCTCGCTGGGACTCATCCTGCGCGTATGCGGCTGCCCCGACGACTCCGCGCGCACCTGTTTCAAGCGGCGAATGCTGCCCTTCCGCAAGGAGCGAGCCTCGTCCGGGAGAACACCGAGCGTGTGCGCGGTCCTGCAGACCTGCAGACGGGTCTGTTCCAGCAGCATGTCCATGTTCTCCGCCGCCGCTTGGAGGCGGCCCTGGAGGATCAGCCAGAAGGGTCCTCGATACCCGGTGTCTCCTCGTCCGGCGTTGCCTTCTCCCGCGCTTCCTTGAGCGCTGCGCCCAGCTCGTTCATCAGGCCAACCGGGATGCGCTCGGCGACCTCGCGACTGCTCATCTCCTCGAGACTCGGATCCACCTGCGAGAGGAACCGATAGAGGAGGATGCGGTTCTCGGCGAGATCCATCTCGGCGACGACCTGGCCGCGGTAGAGGTCCATCAGGTCCTCCGGCACGTCCTCGATCTCCTCCCCCATGTTCTCGAGGATTTCCTTGCGCGCGACCTGGCCGGCCTCGATCGTGCCGAGACTGAGCTTGTCGGGTGTCACCTCGAACGGGTCACCGTCGTTCACCCAGTCGAGGCTGAACGTTTCCCGCGTCACGCGTCGTCACCCCCAGGGTTTGCGTCGGAGAAGACATCCGCCTCGGTCCACGGCGTCGCCTCACTCTCGGCGATGCGCTGAAGCAGCTCGTCCTTCGTGCCAGTAGCGTCGAGTCCGTAGTCCTCGCAGATCTTCTGGATCGTGGGCTTGCGGTACGCCTCCAGGTGCTCCGGGTTGTACGCGATCGTGCCCCACCGGTTCCGGTTGTCAGTGTCTGGCATGGTTATCCTCAGACGGTCGTGAAGCTGATCGACTGGGCGTTGAACTCGCGCGCGCCCATGATGTGGTTGTCATCCACGCCCTGCTCAGGGCTCCAGTTGGGGCTCGTGGCCGTGGTCAGGTCCCACTGCGGATCCCCAGTGCTGGTGCCCCATGGGATGTTGACCGTGAACTCCGTCTCGTTGTCGGTCTCGTCGAACAGGGGCTTGGTGCCGTCCTCGAACGCCAGGTCCGCGCTCCCCGTGATCGTCCGGTGGCCGTAGGTGACCTCGGCGGGGGCTTGCTGGCCGCTGGTGTGCTCGAGCTCGGTGCCATGGTCGATCGTGACACTCACGTTGTTCACGATCGCCGCCCACGTCGCGCCGCCTTGCTGCACCTCGGCCCCCGCGAACGTGTTGATCGTGTCGCTAATGCTCGAGTGCGCCTCGCGACTGCCCGTGCCGATGCCTGGATCGGTCGTGGTGGGGGTGTCGATGTTTTCGCCGACGAAGGTGACGGTGACACTCCACGCGCTCCCCACTGCCCCGTTCAGGTCGATGCTTTGGGGTCGGAAGCCTTTCAGGCGGATGTAGTGCGTGGTGCTCGCGTCCGCGTTCGGAATCCACTCCAGCGTGAACGATCGGGGAGTGTTGTCGCTCTGGCGTTCGGCGAACTTTTGCACTTCGTCCGGGCGCTGCATGAGGAACTCGACCTGAATCTCGTACGTCTCCTGCTCGTGAATCCACTCTTCCACGTCGAGCTGCGCGATGTCGGTGCCCTCAAGCAGTTCCTTGTCGACGACCGGCGCGATGCGCTTGGTCTGCGTCGAGAACAGCTTGAACGCTGGGTTCGACGGCGTCGATCCGGGCGAACTCTCTTCGACGTAGCGGATCTCGCTCTGTTGGCCTCTGGTCAGCACCATGTTACGCGTCCTCCTGGTTCTCGTCGTGGTCGTAGCCGTTCATCTTGCCAAGGTACCCGAATAGGGCACCGGCGGCGGCGCTGGCGATCTCCGTCTCGCCGATCGCCATCGCGGCGACAGCGACGAGTGTGGTCGCGCCGATCGTTAGCATGATCTTGTACCGGCGCGTCAGCGCCGTTTCCTCGCTCATCATGCGATCGCCCCCCGCTCTGGGACGATCGCGGTCGTGAAGTCGAAGTCCGGGTTCGTGCCGCCGACGGTGTAGACGAACCTGAGCGCCGATCCAACCGGACCGGTGACCTCGAGTTTGGTCGTGCCCGTGCTGGTCTGCTGGGTGAAACTGTCGCCCGTGTCCACCCAGTTCCCGGATTCAGGATCCTTGGTCTGCACCTTGGCGTCCAGCGTGGGCGTGGTCCCGCCGGCCTTGGTGATGTCCAGGAACGCGATGAAATCGGTATGCGCGAGCAGGCCGAACTCGTTCCCGTTCTTGTTGCTCGTGACGCCGGTCTCGTCGTCGACCGTTTGCTCTTTCTTTACCGTGACCATGGTCGTCTCCTGGTTATGCGTAGGTCTCGACGCGGTCCACGAACACCTCGACGCGCACGCCCCGGACCACGGTCCCATCGCCGCCCTCGTCGACGACGGTTTGAGCGTCGCTCACGTGCGCGATCACCTCCTCATCCCCTCCGATGCTCGTCTCCACGTTGCGGATTTGGGAATGGATCTCGTCCTCGACCAGTTGCTCGTACTTCTCCAAATCCTGCAGGTTTCCGTCGCCACCGTTCAGCGGCCACCGGGCCTCGACCTGGTAGCGGGCTTGGCCTTCCTCGGCGCCGGCGCCGATGTCGGCGGGGCGGTGGGGGTCGCTGACCTTCTGCCCCCACACCTGCTTGCCGGGTGTGCCGAGGTGCTCGCCGACGCTGCTCCAATCGTACTGGTGCGTGGTGCCGTTCGCCAGCCCGTTCGATCCGTCCCCGGTGACGGTGAACCCGTCCAGTTGACTCTTCAGCGCGGGGAGGAGGTTGCGAGTCATAGGATGCCGCTCCCGCTCCCGGCGCTCTTGTCCCGACTCGCGATGCTGAAGCTACTGCCCCCCTGTTGGGTCTTGAGCGTGCGCTTGTAGTCGCGAAGATGGCGAATGCCAGCCGGGTCGGACTGTTGCCCGGTCTCCGCGTCTCGGCCCGGGCTGCCGGTGAGGACCTCGTTGCCCTCGCGCGCGCGGCCGACGACGTACCAACTGGCGAGCGCCTTGATGGCGCTCTTGATGAGCGTGGTGTCCCAGACGCGTTTGAGCACGTACCCGTCGAAGTAGACCTCTCGATCGCTGGTGGGTGCGCTGCTGAGCGTGACAACGCCGAACCGGCTGTCCACGCTCGACACGGTGACGGTGGTTCGCGTTGGGGGGGTCGTGCTGTCGTCTTCGGTGTAGACGTGGACGTCGGCGCTGTCGATCGTCTCGTCCCCGTCGTCGTCGGCGATCAACCGCCACGGCTCGGGCAGCTCGAAGTCCTTGTTGGATCCGTCCGTGTCCCCCTCGAGTTGGAGGCTTTGCTTCCAGCGGGCGGCGTCGTTGACGAACTGGGCTTGCGCGTCACTGATGGCAGCCTGCACGGCGGCCTGGTCCGCGTCGTCGGCGTCGATGCCGCACCGCTCCCGCACGTCCGACTCGGACACGAGGCGTGTGCGGCTTGGGCTGTGCAGGCTGCTACTTGGCATGGGTCAGTCCAGGTGGTCGTCCGGGTGCTCGCCCGCGTCGCGCAGTGCGCGCACGTAGTCCTCGGTCGTGCCGGGCCAGTCGACGCTCAGGCCCGCGCTCTGGCAGGCCTGGTAGAGGTCACTGTGCTCGTACTCGTCCGGGTCCCACGCGGCTTCTTCCTCCGCCTCGTCTTCGGCAGAGGGAGAAGGGTCGGGGGGCGCGTCCTCTGTATCTGCGCCCCCCTCCTCGTCCTGTTCCTCGTCCGGCGTGTCGGCGCGTTGGACCGTGTACCGGCCCCCTCGCTCGAACCGCCGCTTCACCTCCGGATCCGTGGTGTCGCGCACCACGTTCCCGCGTGGGTCCCGCACGATCCAGCGCGCCATCCTAACGCCTCCTACGCGGCGCTCCCGGGCTTCTTCTTCACGACCCCTACGGTGAGGTCGTAGTCCGGGTTCGTTCCCCCGACAGCGTAGTCGAACCGGATCCGCCCGAAGTCGTTCGCCTCGGACAGGTCGATGATCTCCGTCGTCGTCGACCCCGTGACTTGCGTGAACGTGTCACTGGTGTCGACCCACCCACCTTGCCCGGGATCGAACCCCTGCACCGTCACGTCCAGGGTCGGCGTGGTCCCGTTCGCCTTGGTCACGTCCAGGATGCATCGCACCTGGTTGTACCCGGCGATGTCGGTTTCTCCAGCTTGCGCGTTGGCGGTCAGGCTCGTCTGACTGTCGGCCTGGATCTCCTCGGTCGGCGTCAGTGCCAGGAGCACGACGAGCCAGGCCGCGAGTTGTAGTCCAATCATGGTTCTACCTCAGGGGTTCTTCACGTGGCCGACCGCGTTGTTCTCGATGATCGTGTTCTCGTACCGCATGAACGCGATCAACCGGGTCTTGTCCTGCTCGGCGAGCGTGGTCTCGTCCACTGTGAGATCCGGCTGGCGACCCCACGCTTCGGCCACGGCGCGACTGGGATCCACCACGTTCGCCAACACACGCCCACTGGCGCTCGTCAAGGTCTGGAAGTGGCTGTTCTCGATCACGCGCAGCCCGGCGACGCTCTGCACCTCGCCACCCTCGACCACGATGTTCTGCCCGACCACTCCCTGCCGCTCGTCCTTGAGGAACCGCTCCGTGATGTCCGGGTGGAGCCCGACGAACGTGGGGTTGCGGTCGTCGCCCTTCATCGCCTGCTTGACCTCGACCAGGCGCTCGTACAGGTCGTCCAGGTTCCCAGCGGTGCCGAGCGTGGCGGTCTTGGTCGCGCTCGCGTTGAACAGGACGCTCGCGAGCTTCTCCGTGACCTTGTCCGACAGGGCCGCCATGAGGTTCGCGGTGAAGTCCTGGCGGCGGAAGATCGAGTCCTCGAACGTCTCGTTCGTGGGGTCGTTCCGCGTGCCGAACTTGGACAGGGTCAGCGTCGCCTCGGTCGGGTCGTCCGCACTGTCGCTCACCGCCGCACCCTCGGACACGCTCGAGGCGGTGCGGCTGGGCATGATGGGCACGCTCACGGTGTCGCCCTCGGTCGCCGTCAGGTCGACGGTTGTGGCGGCGACGACGCCGCGGAGGTTGTCCGCCGCGTACACCGCCTCCAGCAGGAGCTGGCTGTACACCTCGCTCGGGATGCCCTCGGTCACCTCCGTCGTTGATGTCCCGAACCGAGTGAGCTCGTCCTGCTCGAACTGGGTGAGCTGGCGCGGCTGCTGGGGGGCGTGCACGATGGTCACGAGCCTCCCCCCATGTGGTGGAAGAGTGTGTCCTTGCCGTCCGGCGCCTGTTCGGCGCGCTTGAACGCTGAGGGGAGGCTCGGGTTCAGGTCCCGGCTGCCCTCCTCGACAGGGTCGAGGCCGAAGCGCTCGCGGACGCTGTTCAGCATCGGCACGCTGACATCTTGGCCGGTGCGGGTGACGATGGTGTCCTGGCCGGGCTGGCGCTGGGCGCTGGTCTTCCGCCCCGCGCTGGACGCCTCCGTATCCCCCTCGCCGCCAGCATCCCCGTCCTCCTCGCCCGGGTCTTCCCGCTCGTCGTCGCTGGCTTCGGCCTGGATCATGTTCCGCGCTGTCTCCAGCTGCTCAAGGCTCGGGTCCTCGCCGAGCGTGTCCTCGACGTAGTCCTCGCCGCGCGCAGCCTCGATCTGGCTCGTCAGCTCCCCGCGCAACTGCTCGCGCGTCGCTTCGAGCTCGGTCTCTACCTCGCTGGGCTCCTCGTCCGGGTCCTCGCGGGACTGCGCCTCCTCGAACTGCCCCTTCAAGTCCGAAACGTCGGACTTGAGTTGCTCGATGTCCGGGGAGGTGTCCCCGCTGGACCCCTCGTCGTCTTGTTCCTCTGACATGGTTGTCCTCTTGCGGGTCGTCCCGCTCAGTCCCGTCGCCACGGACGTTCGACTCCCGTTGCAAGGGAGTTCTTCGCCGCAGGACGGGCAGAAGTCTGTCGTCTCTTGACCGGTGGAAAGGCCGACGCCGCACCCGTCTTCGGCCGTGCACGCGCCCTCTGAAAGGAGGGCGCCGCCGGCGAAGGCGCCGTCGGTCAGCATAATATCGAACGGTTCGCCCTGGAACGTCTCGCCCGGCTCGGCTTCCCGCCACTCCAGGGCTGGCGTGGGGAGTTCCATGCTGTACTCGGGCGTCTCGCCCGCAGACAAGCGGGACTCGATGAAGCTGACAGCGTCGTCGAACCGCGGCCGCGATGCCTGCACCTGCAGGTCCGCGCGCAGTACCATGCCCTGTTCGTCCTCCTCGAGGGCCACGTTGCGGTGGAACCCGATCTCGTCGTTCACCGACTGCGAGTGTTCCAGGTTCACCGGCTCGCCCTCCAGCGTGGGGCCGGCGTCCTGGAGGAACTGCTCGGTGATCGCGATGCGTTTCCCGGCCAAGGGGCCGCCGCCGGGGGTGTACACGCCGGGTCGGATGATGGCCGTTCGGTACACCTGGTCGCCCGGTTGCGTGGTCGCGCCGGGCGCTGTTGGCGAGGCTGCCTGTTGTGCCTGTGCTGGTGGTGTCATAGGAGGCCTCCTGGCGTGGTTCCGAGCAGGCCGCGCACGCGCCCGACGATGCCGGCCACGTCCTGCCGAACCTGATCGAGCGCCGGTCGTAGGTGCGGTGTGCCAAGCGCGTCAAACTCCTGGAAGGGCGCGTACACGACGTTCGAGCCGGCGAGCCAGTCGCCGTCCGGTTGCTCTTCGGCGCGGTAACTGTTGCGGAGGTTCCCGGTGTCGACGGGCGCGAGGATCTTGGTGCGGCGCACGATCTCCCGCGCCGCGAGTTCCTTGAGTCGTCCGGTGTTCTGGTCGACGTTCGCGATGTGGTCTTCCCAGTCGGGTTCGTCGGTGATCTCGAGGCCCACGCCCGGACTCATGCCACCACCCGCCCCGGCGCGCGTCCACGCCGCTGCTCGCTCGCTGGGGCTCGACCCTGGAAGCGATCTGCGACGCGCCGGGCGGCGGCCCGGAACACGCCGCGCAAGCCGCTGACGAGTTCCTCCTCGAGTCGTGCCAGGCCGAAGATGCTGCCCGTGGCCGTGTGCGGGGGTTGGAACCCAGTCATCTCGGTGACCGGGATTAGCGTGCATCGGCAATTGGGGCCGCCGGGCGGGGCTTGGACACCGATGCTGAACGCGACGTCCTTCGGCACGCGCTCCCCGTGAATATCCTCGTGCGAGGGCCGCACGCGCTCGTCCCCAGCGGTGAGCCACTCCTTGGCCTGCACGACGCTCGTCTTCGACCACGCCGCCATGCGCGCCCAGTTGTGGGCTCGGTTCAGTTCCGTGCGGCTGATGACGGGGATGCGCCAGGCTTCCCCGTCGAACGCGTCCCGGATCGCCGCCTCAACCGCCTCCTGACGCCTGCCCTCGCGGAGGGCCGTCTGCACGCCGGTCACGATCTCGTCCCGCATGTCGGTGCTCACGCGCCGCACGGCGCGGGCGGCGTGGCGCTCGGCGAACCGGAGCGCGCGCGGGTCGGGGCTGACCTGCGGGTCCAGGCCGGCTTCGGGGAGGCCGAGGTTGAGGCCTTGCAGGTGCGCGTCCTTGACGCGGGCTTTTGCGGTTTCCTCGGCGCGGCGCGTGGTGTCGCCCCACGCTTCCTGGATGTCGCCCTGAATCGCCACTAGACGCCACCTCCGGCTGGGATCGTACCCATCGCCTCGCTCGGCACGACTTCGCGGAACGCGTCGTCGTCCAGGTCAAAGCCAACCACTTCGGCCGCAGCCCGCGGGTTGACGCCGCCGTTCACGAGGTCAGTGAAGGCGCGGGCGCGGTCTCGATCCACGCTCGCCTTCACCTCGGGGCTGACATCGAACGCGTGCCAGTCAACCATGAACGCGTCCTGCTCAAGGCCCAGGTGGCCCTGCACGAGGTCCTTCACCAACGGCGTCAAGACCGTCTCTTGGAGGCCGCTGAGTTCCTCGTGGTAGTCGCGCTCGTTCATCTTCGACCCCGCGAGCGTGCCGGCCTGCGCGCCTCGCAGCTTGGCCTTCGGCATGCCCACGGCGGCGGCGATACTCTCGACGAAGTTCTCGTAGAACGGGCCCGGGTCGACCGCGCCGGGATTGACGCTTTCGACGGTGTGGGATTCGTCGCTGGCGTACCCGCGGATCACCTCGTCACTGTTCAGCATGGAGGTGACGGCGTCGGTCTCGTCGTCGTCCGCACCCTCGATCATGACGTGCGTGAATGGCACGCCGCAGTGGTAGAGGATCTCGCCGCTGGCTTGGTCGCCTTGAATCTTCGAGTGCGCGGAGTGGTACGCGGCCTCGCTGGTGGCGACGCCGTGTAGGTACCCGGGCAGGTCGAAGAGCTTCAGCTGCGAGTACCGGTCGGGGTGCAGGATGAGGTCCTGTTGCCCGCCTCGGCGGGCTTCGACGGCGAACGCGTTGTCGTCCGCGCCTTCAGGGGTGCGCAGGTCGAGGTTCACCGGATCGACCACGTACACCGCGTCCAGCGTGGCCGCCTCGCTGACCTGCTCCTTGCCGACGGTGATGGGGTCGTCGGTGGTCTCGTCGCTCCAGGTGCGCTCGAGGAACCCGTCGCCGTAGATGTGGCTGCTCGCGATGAGCGTGTTGAGCTTGCGCTTGAGGCGCTGGGTCCGCGCCCACGCCTGGAATGCCTCGTCCTGCGGGTGCTCCTCACCCTCCGGGGTGCGCAGGGTGAACCACTCGCGCACGAGGTCCGCGCTGTGCTTGATTATGCCTCGCTTGAAGAGGGGTTCCTGGCGGAACACGCCCTCGAGATTGGTGAGGCTGATGCTGCTGGGGCGTTCGGCCTTGACGCGGAACTGGTTGTTGTCGCGGCTGACGCTGGTTTTCCGGCGCGCGCTGTTCTCTGTGTCTCGAAAGATGAGGGTGCGCGTGGGGCCGGCGCCGTTGGTGGGGTCGCCCCAACTACTGCTGCTGCGTTTGGAGCGTTGCGGGGTGCTGTCGTCGCCGCTGAAGAACCGTCGGAGGCGACCCGTCAGACTCACGCACGGGGGGGTTCGGTGCGTAGGGTCTTAGGCGTATCCGGGCACCATCCCAGGACCATCCCAGGAAACAGGGTACACGCTCAGTCTCGAGACAGATTCGTGCAGTGGAAGAATATGGCCGCAACCGCAGTGGCCGCAGTGATGAACCAGAGGACCCACGGACCATCGTACAGGACAGCTCCGGTGAAGGCGCCTGCAGAGAAAGCCAAGTACAGGGCAACATAACCCCTGCGGACAGCATATTCCAGTTTCTCAAACAGAACGTCTCTCAGTTCGAGGATTGGATTTTCTGTGGCCTCAGTGTCAGCCATCAGGCTCGTCCTCCATGTCGATCCGCGTAGGCAGGTCTACGCCGCCAGCAGCGTAGCAGGTCGGCACGCCTCCTTCCCACACAGGGGTAATCTCATCTTGCTCCAAGCGAGCGTCCACGGTTACCGGTAGGCCCTTGAACTCTCTCAGGTGCACCATTTCTGGGTGGCTGACCAGGCAGAGTTCAGCTGCGTCGGGATGGATTCTGAACCTGTCGACGGGGATGTTCTCCTCGAAGGCCTTCCGCTCCAGGCGGTCGAGGCAGTCAAGGACGGGTTGGTCTGCCTCTGGCACCGCGTCGCTCATCGTGTCGTCCATGCGTGTCTTCCTCCTTAGGGTTCACTCCACACCGACTGCTTCGTCCCGCTCTCCACGACCGCCTCCGCGATCGACGCATCCAACGCCCGGGCCCGGTCCGCGTCCGCGACGAGCAGGCGGATGAGCTCGTTCAAATCGTCCGGGTCCGCCATCTGCTCCGCGTACTCCTGCCGCCGGTCTCGGAGCAATTGGTGAATGTCCTCCCGTAGGTACACGTCAGCCATGCTATCCGATCCCTGCTGGAATGCTGCTCCAACTACTCGATCCGACCCGATCATCCAACAGCATGATCACCGCGTCCGCGCAGTCCGGGCTCTTCTCCCCGTCGAACTCGACGCGGATCTTCTTCGTGGACAAGTTGCGGCGGGCGCGGCGCAGCTCGCTTTTCAACCGATCATGATCGGGAATGCTGACCACCTGGTCCTCAAGCAGGTCGCGCATCTCGTCGTAGGCGAGTTCAGTGAACCGGTTTTGAAAGTCGTCGTCCCTGGCGGCGTGGCTCGCCTTGAACTTCGTCACATCGTACTCCGGCGCGTCGTCCTCGTCAGGGTTGGCGAGGTTGTCCGCGACGCCCTTGCCGACCCCGAGGCTGTCCACGGTGATGCTCGCGCCAGGTGGCACGGTGCGGCGGACCCGGCGCGTCGTCTTCGACGTGTCCGCCTCGTCCCAGACCTCGAGGCTGTGCACGTTCAAGCCGTTGGTGCCGCGGGTGCCGTGCGCTAACGCGTTCTGGTCGGCGCCGCCCTCGGCGACGTCCAGGCTCCACCGCTCGCTCGGATCGATCAAGTCGATGGGGTCGCGCTGGGCGGCGTGCTGGATCCACGGCCACTGGTAGAGGGCGCCCTCGGCGCTTTGCGGGAACCGCGACTCGTAGTAGATGGTGAAGCGGAGGTTGGAGAGCCGTTCGCGCTCTTTGAGCACGTAGCTCGTGGCGAGACGGCCTTGGCGGACGGCTTCGCGCCAGTCGATGCGGATCGTCTTGTAGTCGGGGTCATTCCAGCTTCGGGCGAAGGCACTGTTGGGATCCCAGGGGTTCCCGATCTCGATGATCCGCCCCACGAGCTGGCCTTCATCGTCGACGGCGCCGGCGACCATGCGGCGGGCTTCGCCGTGTTTGTCCTCAGTGAGTTCGCCGCTTTCGTCGATGATCAGCACGTCGCAGCCCTGACTCATGAGAGATCCGCCGGCGCTGTGCGTGGCGAACTCCTTGCCGCCCGTGAACGTGAGACGGCGCTTGCTGGCTTCGCGCCGTAGGCGGGCGCTGGCGTCGCCGCCGCGGGCGTCCTCGAGCTGCTGGGCGAGCGTGGGGCTGTTCGCGATGTTCGCGGCGACGTAGTTCCGGATGGTTCGGGTCTGGTCGCGCTTGGGCGCGACGAGCCCCACTTCGAGCGGGCCGGGGTGGCTGTCGAGGAGGAGGCTGGTGCCGTCGGCGACGCTGTAGCTCTTGCCGCTTTGCGTGGGGGCGGTGATGGCGACGCGGGGGTGCGAGCTGTACGCAATCTCGTAGGCGATGCGTTGCTGGAACGGGGCGAGGTTGTGCCCATATAGCCCTTGGCAGAGGGTGTGGACGTCGCCTTGGGCGGCGGCTTCGCGGAGCGCGGGCGCGAGGTCTTGCGTGGTCATGCGTCGGGATCGTGATCCGAGCAGGGGGTGATCATGCGGCCGTGCTGGTCGCGAACGCACCCGCACGCCATCTGCGTGGGGAGGATATCGGGGTCATCTGCGTCAGGCATTGGACCACATCTCATCAGGGAGGTCGGGGTGCCGTTTCCGGTGGCAGGATTCGCAAAGCGCGACGCCGTTCTCGAGCTCGTAAGCCCGCTCGGGCGCTTCGGCCTTCGGGACGACGTGATGGGCATGGAGGTTTTCCGTCGCTCCGCAGTCTACGCAGGCACCGTCCCGCGCTCGGACCTTCTCGGACCATCGGCGTAACCGGGCTTCGTCGAACCTCGGTTCAGGACCGGGCTTCTTCTTCTCCGGCGGGAGCTGGCTTTGCGGACCGCCGCCGTCCGGGCTCGCCTCGAAGCAGTCGTGACAGGACCAGGAGCCGCAGGCCCATCTACCATCCGGGCGAACCATTCCCGTGTGCTCAACCATCCAACTCACCCTCTTCCTCCTTGTGCTCTAAGTACCCACCCTGCAACGCCTCCACCAACCCACCTGTCCCCTCTCCAAGCTCGTGCTCGCGGACTTCCTTTTTCGAGTACCCGTGCAGGCTCGCGAGGTACTCGGGACTGCAGGCTTGCAGGGTGTCGACGATGCCTTGGCGTCGCGCGCGCATATACTCCGTGCAGATGTCGCACGGTTCGTCGACGGTGTCTTTGGGTGCGGGGTCGGCTAAGCCGTCTAGGCAGGCGTACCAGCGGGTGAGGGTGCTACGGTGGGCGCCGGCGTACCCGGCGATGTCTTTGACTTTGGCGGGTGTCTGCGCGGCCTCGAGAACTCGCTCGTGCTGGTGGGGTTTGGGAGGTCCGCAGTCGCGCGTGGTGCCGCCGTGCTCGTCGAGCCAGCACGTGTCTCCGTCGGTGGCGGGGTTCTGGCAGGGCGAGCCGTCAGCGGTGGGGTGGCCGCATGTGGTGTTAGTCATGGTCGCCCTCGCGGAGGTTGTGGATCTTCTCGGCGATGTTCTGAGCGGCGGTGTGGTACCCGGTCATGCCGGGCCACTGCTCGTCCTCCGCGATCTCCTGGGCTTCGGTGAGCGCGCGGCGCCGCGTGGCCTGGAGGGCTTCCTCGATGGCAGCCTCGAGCGCATCCTCGTCCATGTCCAGCCGGTGATCCTGGGTGGCGTGGACGTGCGTGCGGATCTCGGCCATGAGTCCGCGGATCGTCTCTCGTCGGGGGTCCGGCGTCACTGCACCCACCCCAGGAGTGCGCCGATGGCGAGGCAGAGTTCGAGCAGGAACGCGGGGACGAGGCTGAGGAGGGTCAAAGGCCCGCCTCCGTGGGTCGCGTGTGCACGTTCCCGCAGTCCGCGCACCGTTCAACCTGCTCCTCGTCGGTGTCCACGCTGGCGAGTAAGCAATCTGGTTCGTGGTCCACCATCTCGCTTATGGGGCCTTCTTCGCCGCACATCTGGCAGGTCATCTTGTGCGTGTCGAGGTCCATGTGGATGGCGTGCGTGACCAAGGCTTCGTGGGCTTCCTCCCGATCGGCGCGCAGGCGCTCGTTCTGATGGATCGTGCGAGCCAGGAGATCGTGGACCTCCTCGTCTGTCAGCTCGCACTTGTAGAACGCCTCGAACTTCTCCCTGATATGTGGCTCGTCTTCGGTCATACGGTGAGCCCCCTCGGGGTCGTGGGGACGCCGTGCCGGGCTCGGCGCAGGTACCGGACTGCGTCCTCGCGCGTGTCGATGCTGGGTGCGGGCGTGGCGCGGCGTCGATCCCGCGTCTCCGCCAGCTGGTCCTTGCAGGCCTGGCAGACGGGGATGTTGAATCCGTGGTAGTGGACGCGCAGACGGCTCGCCTCGCCCTCGTCTCGAGGCCCGTGGCAGACCTGGCAGGGTTTCCGGGGGCGGCCGGGTGCCTCGTGGCCGTGCTCGTCGCGGCAGTCCGGGCACACGCGCAGGTGCTGGCCGTCGATCCAGACGCGCAGCTTGCTGGTGGGCTCGTCAGCGTCGCGGGAGGCGCCGCAGCGCTGGCAGGGCTTTCTCCTGGATCTTTGCTCGGTCGCTGTTGGTGTTTCGTGCATCCCATCCCTCTCCGTCAGCTACGGCTCGTGAACGTCGTTCAGCTCGCGCAATTGGGTCTGGGCCAGTCGGGACAACCCGACGAACCGGCGCGTCCCGCGTTCTGGGCTCCACGCGATCAACCCCACGCCGCCAGCC
>CAZOQA010000040.1:0-20562 GCA_964581775.1 uncultured Thermoplasmatales archaeon
GGGCGTGCCGCAGGCGCAGCCGTGCCTGCGGGAGGGTCCTGGGGAGTCGCCCCGGGCTCGGGCGCGGGGGTCGTGGGGGCTGGCCCCGTCGGTGGAGGTTTCGACGCCGGTGTCGGTCCGGAGCGGGGACGCGTTGGTGGAGGAGGTGGTCGTCACGGATGCGGGGGGTCGCGAGGTGGCGTGGGTGGATTGCAGGGGGGGTGCGTGCGTGGTGGGGTCGCCGGTGGGTGAGCGGGAGGTCCCCGGCGTGTCGGTTCTACCGGAGGGGGGTGGGTGGGGGTCGGGTCGCGTGACGGGGGCCTCGGTCGTGGCGGCGAGCGGGGAAACCGTTGCGAGGGTGGAGGCGTTCGGGGGGCAGGGTGTGCGCGTGTCGGGGCAGGCGGTGGACGAGGAGGTGGTGGTGTCGGGTCCGTTGGTCCTCGAGGGGGATGCTCGTTCGCCCTCGCGCGTGGCCGTGTTGGGGCCGGGTGGGGATCCGGTGATCGAGGTGGATGCTCGCGGGGAGGGCGTGGGGTCGGTCCAGGTGGCGGGGCGGGAGCATCGCGTGGGCGTGGCCCACGTGGAGGTGATGGGGGATCCGTTGCGTGAGGAGGAGGTGTTGGTGCGGGTGTGGGTGGATGGGGAGCGGCACGGGTGGTTCGTGCGGGCGACACCCAGCGGGGCGTTCGGGGCGGCGGGGGAGGCGTTGGAGGAGCACGTGGTGCTCCGGTCGCCGCTTCGGGGGGAGGAGGCCTCGTACCGGTTGCGTGCGGGCCCGAGGGTCATCGAGGGGGGCGGCGCGTTGTCGGGTAGGCTCGATGTGTTCGCTCGCGTGACGGTGGAGGAGTCCAGCGGGTTCCGGGAGGGGTGGTTGTTGGTGGATGGGACCCCGGTGGCATGGTTGCAGGCGGCGGGGTCCGAGAAGGGGCTCTTGGTGCTGGAGGGCGTGGTCCCGTCGGAGCGGACCGATGACGGCGGGAGCGTGGTGGAGGCTCGCTTGGAGCGGGCCCTGGCGCCGGGCGTGGTGCAGGTGCATCACGCGGGATCGGTGAACGTGTCCTTCTCGAGCGCGGGCCCCGCGCCGCCGGGGATCGTGAGCGGGGAGGGGGGGATGGAGTGGGTGGATCGGGAGGGGGTCCGCTGGGAGGCGGTGGCTCGCCCGGTGGGTTCGGACGAGTGGGTCCCGGTCGCGGTTCAGGGGGCTCGGGTCCAGGCGCCGTTTGCGCCGCCGTGGGAGTGGGAGGGGCGCGTGCGGGGCGTGGATGCGCTGGGCAACGTGGGCGCGTGGAGCACGACGCACGCGTGGTCGGCGGGCTCGAGCCAGAACGCATCGGTGGATCCGCCAAGCCTGATGCTCCACGAGCCGGGCCGGGGGGAGCGGGTTCGCGGCGTCGTGACCGTCGCGTGGGAGGCAAGCGGGCCGGTTGCCAGCGTCGAGGCGTCCATCCGGCTGGAGGGACAAGAGGGGTTCGAGACGATCGGATCCGCGGGCGAGGGGGCGATCCTGTGGGATTCTCGCGGCGTGCCGGACGGGGATCACGAGCTGCGCGTGACGGCCAGGGGCCCGGGTGGGGCCTCGTCCGTGCTCGTCCCCGTGACGGTGGACAACCTGGGCCCCGTGCCCGCCTCCTCGCCGTCCTGGCTCGCGCAGGAGCCCCGCGGTCCAGGGGCCTCCCTGGGCCGGGGGTGGATGCCGGGGGTCCCGTTGCCGGCCGCGCTCACGGCCGGGCTTGTCCTGGTGAGCGTTGCAGGCGTGGCCGCGTACCGGGCAGGATGGGTGAGGATCGGGCCGGGTGGCCGGATAAGAAGAGGTAAGTAGGCCTCCAGGCTTGCCGGCGCGATGGCTGATGCGCGGCCGTCGAGCCCTGGCGAGGAGGACCCCTCACCAGCGGATGCAGCCCCCGCAGCCAGCGAAGACGAGCAGGTGGACCGGCGCGATCTTCGCTCGGCCCTCATCATGGGCGTGGTCTTCGTGGGCACCATCGTGCTCGCGATGCTCATCGCGGAAGCCCTCTCGGTCGAGGTCCCGCCCGTGTTCGAGGACCCCGAGGACCCCACCAACCCGTTGATCTACCTGGCCTTGGTCGTCGTGTTCACGGCCGCGATCCTCGTCATCGCCAAGCTGGGCCTTACGCGCGTGATCCAGTTCGGGATCCTCACGGCCATCTTCTTCCTGATGGTGTTCATCTACCAGCCCATGCTGGACGCGGCCACGCCCATCTCCAGCTCCGTGAACCTCGTCATCAGCGTCGCGTTAGCCGTCGTCCTCACCGCGCTGCTTTACTACTACCCGGAGTGGTACGTGGTGGACGCGGTGGGCATCAGCGTCGCCGCCGGCGCCACCGGCTGGTTCGGGTTCAGCTTCGGCATCGTGCCCGCGCTCGTGCTCCTGATCGCCTTCGCCGTGTACGACGCCATCGCCGTGTACCGCACCGAGCACATGCTCGATCTGGCCGACCAAGTCATGGGCCTCAGGCTCCCCATCATGGTCGTCGTCCCCAAAACGCGCGACTACTCGTTCCTGCAAGGCGACACCGTCACGGACGCCGACATCGACGACGACACCGTCGAGCAAGAACCCGGCCTCAACGAGGACGAAGACCAAGACCCCCAACCCGGCCAAGACGCCCTGTTCATGGGGCTGGGCGACATCGTGATCCCCGGCGTGCTCGTCGTCTCCAGCATGATGTTCCTTCGCGGCTACGACGCCGCCCTCGACAGCGTGCTCGGCATCGCGCCAAGCCTCTTCGTCGCCATCAGCACGCTCGCCGGCGCCACCGTCGGGTTCGTCTTCCTCATGCGCGGCGTGCTCAAAGGAAGCCCCCACGCCGGGCTGCCCGCCCTCAACGGGGGCGCCCTCGTCGGGTTCCTGATCCCGCTCGTCTGGCTCTACGGGGTCAACCCCCTCATCCCCGCCTTTTGACCCCCCGGGTCCCGCGTTTTCGAGGAAGCTACCACAACCCCGTTAAACGTCCACACCCAGGACTCCACCCACGATGCGACGCCCCGCCGCGGTCCACGCCCTCGCCACCATCGCCCTCGCCACGCTCCTCCTCGCCGCCGCGAACCCCGCCAGCGCGCAAGACGCCTCCAACATCGAGATCCACCCCACCCAACCCGTCTACCACGCCCACGAAGACGTCCACCTCACCGTCACCAACAACGCCTCCACCCCCACCACCGGCACGCCCACCATCGAGATCCGCCACTGCACCCTCGGCGAACGCCTCTGCGATGCCAACCACGACGTCCTCGCCACCTGGACCGAACAACGCCGCGAGCTTGCCCCCGGCGAAAGCTTCCAAACCACCTGGGACCAACGCACAGACGACGGCGACCCCGCCCCAGAAGGCGCCTACACCGCGCACCTCACCTGGGAGACCCCCCAAGGCACGCAGCACACCACAAGCCCCGCCTTCAGCCTCGACCCCGCCCCCTCCCACGACGAAGACGCCCCCCGCATCACCGTGCACGAACCCCAACCCGACGACGTGATCGGCTCCACCACCGCCACCATCCACGTCGAGATCCACGCCCAAGCCCCCCTCACGCACGTACGCCTCCAAGCCGGCGACACCACGCTCCCCGCCGACGCCAACGGCCAAGACACCCTCACCGTGCACGACACGCTCGAGCTCGACCCCGGCCGATACACCCTCACCGTCGACGCGCGCGACGACGACGACGCCACCAACCGCACCACGCTCCCCTTCACCGTCGCCCCGCAAGGACGCCTGACGGCCGGCACGCTCGGGTTCAACGTCGGCAACGACGGGTCCTTCCAAGACGTCACCGTCGACGATGTGCCCCTGTTCGAACGCGTAGAAACCACCGGACCCACCAACCCCCTGCAAGGCGACTCCAGCCCCCTCGGCATCGCGTTCTGGAGCACCCACCCCGCCACCATCGCCCTCACCCCCGCCGACGGCTGGACCGCCGACGAGCACCCGCAAGGCCTGCTCCTAGACCACCCCGACGCGGACCGCTCCGTCGCCCTCGCCACCAGCACCGCGGCCCCCCCCGCGCAAAGCCAAGGCGTGATCCTCGCGGACGTGCGCCCCGGCGAAGGCGTCATGGTGCGCCCCGTCACGGACCGCCCCGCGGACATGGCCGTCGTGGACGCGATCCTCGCAGGGCAAGTGGGCGCGGAGGTGCACGTCGCAGAGGAGGCCAGCGTGTTCCCGTACCAGGACGTGAACGTGAGCATCTCGCACACCAGCGAGCGCGTCGTCGCCGTGGTGGACGCGCAACGCGAGGACGGGTTGAGCTTCGGCGTCTACGTGGACGAGGAGCGCTTCCCGGACGCGCGCGTGCTCCTGGACGGGACCGAGCTTGCCTACGCCTCGAGCCCCAGCCAGGCCCTGGACCCGGCCAGCGAGAGCCAAGCGTTCGTCGCGACCGGCGAGGATACGACGAGCGTGCTGGTGCGCGTGGACAGCTTCTCGACGCGAGATGTCATCGTTGAAGCCGCTGAGGCCGCGGGCGCGTTCTTGACGGTGGGCAGCGTCGTGGCCGGGACGGGCCTGGTCGCGGTCGCGGGGTGGGGCTTGTTCCGTCGCTCGGGAGCCTAGCGCATCGACAGGCCTTTCCGGACCCTGCGGGTTGCAGGGTGCGTGATCGAGCAGGGCGGCCTGAGCGTGGGGTTGAAGGATCGCGTCATCGTCGTCACGGGCGCCTCGAAGGGCATCGGGAAGGCCACCTCGAAAGCCCTCGCGGGCGCGGGGGCGCGCGTGGCGTTGGTCTCGCGCAGCCTGGGCCCGTTGAAGGCGCTTCGGGACGAGATCCAGGCCAAGGACGGGGACGCGATGGCGGTCTCCTGCGATGTCACGGACGCCGGCGAGGTGCAGGATGCCTACGAGCGCATCGTGGACTGGGGCGGGGGCGTGGACGGGTTGGCGAACATCGCGGGCTACCCGCTTCGCCCGGAGCTGTGGGATGCTCCGCTCCACGAGCTCGACCGGGAGGCCTTCGAGACGGTGCGCCGCGTGGACCTGGACGGGTCGCGCGCGTGGACGCAAGCCGTCATCGAGGGCATGATGGACCAGGGAGAGGGCTCGATCGTGTACACGAGCTCCACGCCCGCGCTCGCCGGGTACAAGGGCACCCCGTACACGGAGGCCAAAGCGGCGCTTTTGGGCCTGATGCGGGACGTCGCGTACGAGTACGGGAGCCACGGGATCCGCGCGAACGCGATCGCGCTTGGCAACATCGCGACCGAGGCCACGCTCGAGGGCACCACGGAAGCCTACGAGTCCCTGGCCCTGGAAGCCCCCCTGGCGCGATGGGGCAAACCCCTGGAAGCCGCGCACGCGTATGCGTTCCTCCTGTCGCCCATGGCCAGCTTCGTGACCGGGCAAACCCTCGTCGTGGACGGGGGCACCGAAGCCCGCTGAGAGCGTGTTTCGCCGCGCGCGGGGCAGGGAAACGCTTAGCCCATGCCAACGCGCTACCCCGTCGATGCGCAAGGCTTGGATCGTGCTCGCAGCCCTTTTGGCCCTCACCGCGGCCGGGTGCCTGGGCGACGAGGAGGACCCCGAGGACGATCTGCAGAAGACCGCCACCGTCACCGAGGACGCCGGCGGCATCGAGGGCATCGTCACGAACGCGGCCGTCGAAGCCGTCCCCCAGGCGCAGGTGAGCCTCGTCGAGCGCGGCCTGCTCGAGGAGACCGCCGCGGACGGGTCCTTCGCCTTCAGCGAGGTGCCCCCCGGCGAGCACACCGTCCGCATCGACAAGGACGGGTACCTGTCCACCGAGCAAACCGTGCGCGTGGACGCCGGGCGCGTGGAGACCCTCGACATCGTGCTCGCCGAGGAACCCGACCAAACGCCCTACCAGCACACCGTCGACATGGAGGGCTTCATCGAGTGCGGGCTCGGCTGGAGGCAAGACGCTGCCAGCATCGGGGAACCGCTCCTGGAGGACAGCGCGCTGGCCGCGTGCGCCGTGCCCAACCTGTACCTTCCCGGGAACGCCACCAACGACCGGTTCCTGCACACGTTCGAGCTCGACCCGCCCCTGACCGAGGTCGTGTACGAGCTCGAATGGGAATCCAGCGGCACGGACGCGACCACGCCCGCGCTTCGATCCATCCTGGAGCTGGAGGGCTTCATCAACAACGAGCACGCGCGCATCATGGACGTGCGCGGCTCAAGCCCCCTGCGCGTGGAGCTCACCCAGGACGACTGGACCAGCCTGGAGGGCAACATCACGCAACAGTGCGAAGAGGCCGAGGACAGCGCCGAGGACTGGTGCAGCTTGAACCCCCGATCGGAAGGCTGGGTCATGGTCCAGCGCGTCTTCGCCACCGGCGACTGCTTCGATGCCCCCGCGTCCACGTGCGTGGTCTTCCAGCAGCCCTTCACGCACTACGTGACGGCCTTCTACCACCAGAACGCGCCCAGCGGGTACAGCGTGCTCGACGGGGGCTGACCCGGGGCCCTTTTACCGTGCAGCTTCCCCCCTCCTTGTCCCGGCGCGAAGGGCTTGCCCGCCTGGAGGATCTCCTGGAGCAGGATCCCTTCCCTGCGCCCGTGGTCCTAGAGGCCCGGCGGTGCTCCGGCGGATGGGCGAACCCGAGCGCGCGTGGGATCTGCCGGGGCGGGAGGGGCAAGCCTCGCTTGACGAGTTCGGGGCAGACGAGTGAGGCTTACTCGTCGAGGACGTGCACGTCGTCGACGTACCAGCCGGGGTGCGCGTTGTAGCTGTCGTCGATGCTGTCGAAGCTGAAGCGGACCAGCAGAAGCGAGCTGGCATGCTCGGTGAGGTCGAACGTTTCGGTCTCGTGTTGGTCGTTGGTGTGGTCGCGAGCGTCCCATTGGTCCACGGTGGTCCAGGCGTCCCCGCCGTCCTCGCTGACTTCGACCCGCATCACGTCGTATTCGGCGCTCCAGTCCTCGACCTCGTAGTGGTGGGAGAAGGACAGGGTCAGCGCGTCCGCGTTGGCGGCGTCGATGGTGGGGGTTTGGATCCAGCCTTGGGCGTGGCCGACGTCGTAGTCGCAGTCGGGGGCAGCGCGCGTGAAGGCGAGCTGGTGCTCGCCGGCGGGGGCGGGGTGGCAGTCGTCGGCGACGCGCCAGAGGTTCGTCTCGTGCGAGCTTCGCGTCCAGTCGCTTGCGTCCCCGTCAGCGAAGTCGTCCTCGAAGAGGACGCCGGCAGAGGGTTCCTCCACGGTGACCTCGTCGGTGTCCATGTCGACGGCGCCATCGTCGTCCGTGACGGTCAGGTTCACGGTGTAGGTCCCCTCCTCCTCGTAGGCGTGATCGACGGTCTCGCCGGAGTCGGTGGTCCCGTCGCCAAGCTCCCACGCGTACGAAGCGATGCTCCCGTCCGGATCGCTGCTGCCGGAGGCGTCGAACGTGCAATCCAGATCCGTGCAATCGTGCGTGAAGCTGGCGGCGGGGGGTTCGTTCTCGGGGGCCTCTTGGTTGGTGCCTTCGACGTGGACCTCGTCGATGTACCAGCCGGGGCGGTCGTTGGTGTACCCGTCCACGCTGTCGAAGGAGAACCGGAGCACAAGCTGGCTGGTGGCGTGCTCGGTGAGGTTGACCTGGATCGTCTCCCAGTCCTCGTTGGTGTGGTTGCGGGCATCCCACTGGCGAAGCGTGGTCCACGCATCGCCGCCATCGTCGCTGGCCTGGACCTGCATGATATCGTACTCTCCGCTCCAGTCCTCGACCTCGTAGAAGTGGGCGAACGAGAGCGTGACCTCCTCGTACGCGTCCGCGTCGAGGACCGGGCTCGTCAGGGTCCCCTCGACGTGCCCGTCGTCGTAGTCGCAGGAGGCTTGAAGCGAGAACGCGAGCACCGTGTCCTCCTCGAACGGGTCCACGCACGTTTGGTCCGTGCGCCAGAGGCTGTTCTCTCCGGCTTCCGTCCAGTTGCTTAGCCCGTCCTCGAACCCGTCCTCGAAGAGGGTCTCCTCCCCGGGCGGGTCCTCGCCGGAGCTCGCGGTGACCTCGTCGGTGGCCTCGTCCGTGGCCCCCTCGTCGTCCGTGACGGTCAGGTTCACGGTGTAGGTCCCGTCCTCCTCGTAGGCGTGCTCGACGGTCTCGCCGGTGTCGGTGGCCCCGTCGCCAAGCTCCCACTCGTACGAAGCGATGCTCCCATCCGGGTCGCTGCTGTCGGACGCATCGAACGTGCAGTCCAGATCCGTGCAGTCGTGCGTGAACGAGGCCGTGGGCGGGTCGTTCTCGTCGCCCCCACCGTCGTCGCCCATGAGCGCGCCCGCGTCGAGCCGCCCGTCCCCTTGGCGCTCCTCGCTGAGGCCGATGTCCTCCGCGCTGTCCCGCACGAGCTGCTCCATGGACGCGTGGTCCTCGGAGGGCCCGTGTTGGGCGATGTACAACGCGACCGCGCCGGAGACGTGCGGCGTGCTCATGCTGGTCCCGCTCATGGTCTGGTATCCGCTGGTGGTGGCTCCGTCCACGGAGAGCACGCCATCCCCTGGCGCGATCACGCTGACCTGGGGGCCCTGGCTGGAGAAGCTTGCCCACTGGTCGCCCTCAGCGCTGGCGCTTACGACGATGACCATGTCCTCGGCGCTGGCCCACGGGTCCGCCACGCAGTCCGTGCAGGACCCGTCGTTGCCGGCTGCGGCCACGTGGACGACGCCTTTGTCGCGAGCGTGCTCGATCGCGTCCAGGATCACCTGGTCCGAGCCGCCGCTCCAGCTGTTCGAGCTCACGTGCACGCCGTCATCGCCCAGGTCCTTGAGGGCCTGTGCGATGTTGCTCGTGGAGGCCGCGGTGCAGCCGAGCAAGCCCGTGTCGAAGATCTTCTGCATGACGAGGCTGGATTCGCTCATGCCCGCGATGCCGGCCCCGTTGTCGGTGAGCGCGGCCGCGGTGCCGCTGGTGTGGGACCCGTGGTAGTCGCACCAGCCCGTGTCCGAGATGTCCCCGTCGTCGGAGACGTAGTTCCAGCCGGTGACGCGGTCCTCGTCGAAGTCCTCGTGCTCGGCCGTGATGCCGGAGTCGAGCAGCCCGATCTCGACGGCGGTGGATCCAAGCGTGGTATCCCACGCGGAGGAGGCGTTGACCTGCTGGGGCCCGTACTGGTCCTCGTAGCGGTCGTCGTCGGGCTCGTAGAGGAGCTGGTAGTCGTGGTGGTTGGTCTCGACGTAGCGGACGTCCTCGTCGCTTTTGGCATCCTTCTCGAACCGGTCGGGGTCCTCGGTCTCCACGATGAAGTACGAGAGTTCCTCGTCCACGAACGTGACCTCGCCGCCCTGGTACGTGTGGTTCTCCTCGGGCAGCTCGTGGAACCCGACCACGTACTCGCGAGCATCGTCCCCGGCGAGGGAGGCTTGGATCGGGTCCATCGTGCCCGAGAGGCCCACGCCCGCGGTCGAGCCTGGAACGGTCAAAAGCAGCAGCGCAACCCCTGCAGCGAGTCCGCGTCGGTCCATCCTTGTGGGTCCCCTTTGCCGCCCCGGTCGACGGGAGCGACGCGGTCAGGGAATGCTGTGAGGGGCCAAAAACCCTCGCAGGCACCCAGCCAAGGCTTGGTCTCGGGCCCGGATGTGGTGGAAGAAAAGGAGGAAGGAAGGCGCTTGGCCGTCAGGCCAAGGCTAGCTGGTTGTCGGCTTCGTGGTCGGGCTAGGGGGTCACGGTTTCGCAGTTCCCGTCCGCGGCGTGGTCGTCGTCCTGGTTCCAGGTGTAGTCGGGATGGTCCAGGTTCGTGGCGCACGTATCGTACGTGTCGCCGCTGCCGTGGTGCCATCGGTACTCTGCAATCCCGTTGCTGTCCGTGGTCTCGGTGCCGGTCTCGCATTGACCGCTGCTGTTGCAGACCTCGATGTCCACGGTCACGCTTTCGATGGGGTTCTCGTTGGCATCGGTGACGGTCACCTCGAAGTATGCGTGCGGGCCTTGGCTGTACGCGCTGATGGCGTGCACGTGCATCGTGTCCTCGGTCCCGGAGGTGACGTCGATCTCTTGCGAGGCGGTGTCGGTGGCGCCGTCGTCGTCGGTGACGGTGAGCGTGACCGTGTACGTGCCCGCTTCAGCGTACGTGTGGGTGACGGTTTCGCCGGTGTCGGTGTTCCCGTCGCCGAAGTCCCACTCGTACGAGGCGATGCTCCCGTCCGGGTCGCTGCTTCCGGAGGCGTCGAACGTGCAGTCCAGATCCGTGCAGTCGTGCGTGAACGAGGCCGTGGGCGGATCGTTCTCGCTCCCGGAGGTGACGTCGATCTCTTGCGAGGCGGTGTCGGTGGCGCCGTCGTCGTCGGTGACGGTGAGCGTGACCGTGTACGTGCCCGCTTCAGCGTACGTGTGGGTGACGGTTTCGCCGGTGTCGGTGTTCCCGTCGCCGAAGTCCCACTCGTACGAGGCGATGCTCCCGTCCGGGTCGCTGCTTCCGGAGGCGTCGAACGTGCAGTCCAGATCCGTGCAGTCGTGCGTGAACGAGGCCGTGGGCGGATCGTTCTCGTCGCCTCCTCCGTCGTCGCCGACGAGCGCGCCCGCGTTCAGGAGCCCGTCGCCTTGACGGTCCGCGCTGAGGCCGATGTCGTCCGCGCTGTCGCGGACCAGTTGCTCCATGGTGGAGTGATCGCCGGGGTGTCCGTGCTGGGCGATGTACAACCCGACCGCTCCGGAGACGTGGGGCGCGGCCATGCTGGTCCCGCTGAGGGTCTGGTACCCGCTGGTGGTGCCGCCGTCCACGGAGAGGACGCTGGCGCCTGGAGCGATCACGCTGACCTCGGGTCCCTCGCTCGAGGTGCTCCACCATTGCTCGCCTTCTTGGGAGGCGCTCACGATGATGACCTGGTCGGACACGCTGGCCCACGGGTCCGCCACGCAGTCGGTGCAGGAGCCGTCGTTGCCGGCGGATGCGACGTGGACGACGCCGTTCGAGTTCGCGTCGTCGATGGCGTCGAGGATGGCTTGATCGCTGCCGCCGCTCCAGCTGTTGGAGCTGATGTGGACGCCTTGGTTGCCCAAGTCCTTGATGGCTTGCGCGATCTGGCTGGTGGACGCGGCGCCGCACCCGAAGAACCCGCTGTCGAAGATCTTCTGCATGATGATGCTGGACTCGCTCATGCCGGCGATCCCGACGCCGTTGTCGGTGAGCGCGGCCGCGGTGCCGCTGGTGTGGCTGCCGTGGTAGTTACAGCCGTTGTGGTCGGAGATGTCGTCGTTCCCGCTCACGTAGTTCCAGCCGCTGATGCGGTTCTCGTCGAAGTCCTCGTGCTCGGCCGTGATGCCGGAGTCGAGCAGGCCCAGCTCGACGGCGGTGGATCCAAGCGTGGTATCCCACGCGGAGGGCGCGCTGGATTCCTGTACGCCGTACTGGTCGGTGTAGCGTTCGTCGTTGGGCGTGTAGGCGAGCTCGTAGTCGTTGTGGTTCTCTTCGATGTACCGTACGCGGTCGTCGCTTTGTCCGCGTTCCTTGAACTGGTTGGGGTTGTTGGTCTCGACGACGAAGTAGGTGAGATCCTCGTCGTGGAACACGACAGGTTCTCCTTGGTAGGTGTTCCTTTCGTCGGGGAGGGTGTCGTGGAACCCGACGATGTACTCTTGGGTCTCGTCGGCTGCGGACCCGCTGCCGAACGCGGAGGGCAGCGTGAAGCTCAACATCAAGATGGCTACCGCTAGGGATAGTGCGCGTTTGTTCATCCTCGTACCTCCTCCGTCCTCGCCCCCGGAGGCTGATACCTCATGACGCGAGACGAAGTAACGCGCCGAATTCGGAAGAGGCCAATAAACCCCGGGGGGTCGCAACCAGCCGGTTTCATCTCCAGCGCCGGAGGGCCAGCGCGCCCAGGACGATCGCGCCCGCGACGAGCGCGCCTGGGAGGGGGGCTTGCGCAGGGTCGTCCTCTTCGACGTGGATGCTCCAGCGCTCCGTGCTCGTGCCTCCAGCTTGCGTGGGGACCTCCACGCTGATGGAGACCGTGCGGGGCTCGTGCGGCGCCGGGACGGTGTACCGGAGCCGGTCGGGGTGAATCTCCATCTGGCTCGCGTGCACGGGTTCCTTGTCGAAGAACAGGTTGATCCCGCTCGGGTTCACCGGGGACCCGCTTGCGGAGTACGCGACCTCGACCACGATCTCCTCGGAGGCGTTCACGGTCGCCCCCGGCGGGGGGGAGACCTCCTCGATGGTGGGCCCGGGCGGGTTGGGCTCCTCAAGCGTGGTCGCCTGCTGGGTCTCGGTGGTGGCCTCGTTGTCAGACCAGTCCCACACGCGCACGTGGAAGGCGTACGTCGTTTCCGCGTCGAGCCCGATGACGGGGAAGCGCTGGAAGACGCCGGGGCTGGGCGTGGTGTGCGTGCGCACGACCTCGCCGTCCTCGTCCTCGAGCACGATCTCGCCCCTGGCCGGGTCCCCGGTGTGGGTCGTGACCGTGAACCCGTAGTGCGTGACGTTCCTGACAGGGTCCAACGTCACGTTGGGGGGGCTCGTGTCGCGCTCGAGCGTCAGGTTCGCCTCGCCTGGCCCGGGCACCGCCAGGGTGTACAGGAACGCATCGTCGCGCGTGGAGAGGTTGAACGCGGGCGGGGTCGCATCCTCGCGCGCGAGTTCATCCTCCTCCACGAAGTGCGACCCGTCCACCTGCGGGACCCACTGCCGGGCCCGGTCCACGCGGGAGGTGTCCTCGATCTCGACGTCCACGAGCACGGTCTCCTGCGGGACATCCAGCCTCCACGCGTACGCGGTGCCCGGCTCGTGGTCGACGAGCTCGACCCACGCCTCGTCCGAGGCCGGGTCCCCGTCCGGGCCCACCCGGATCGAGGCGTCCGCCTGGCCCGCGCTTGCCAGACCCGCCAGCGCCAAAAGCGCGGCCGCGGTCACGACGAAGCACCCCACGGTTCGAGCTCGGTGCACAGACCCGCGCACGGGGCCCGCCCACGAAAAACCCCCGGGGCGAACCCGGCGTTCCACCGTGGCTTACCGCTTGCTTGAGACCGAGAGCAGACAAGCCTTTACGCGTCCATCGCCCTACTCACGAGAGACCGATGCCGTTCCACCTCACCGAAGAGCAGGAGATGATCCGGCGCGTGGTCTCCGAGCTCTGCGAGAAGACCGTCGCCCCCGCCTCCAAGGACGTCGACCGAGAACGACGCCCCCCCACCGAGGCCCTCGAAGGGCTCCAACAGGTCGGCCTCCTCGGCATGCTCACAAGCGAGGACCACGGCGGCGCCGGCGCCGACACCGTCACCTTCTGCATCGCGCTCGAAGAGCTCGCCAAAGCCTGCGCCTCCACCGCCGCGCTCATGGGCGTCACGAACGCGCTGGGCGTGCTCCCCATCCACCAGCTCGGCACCGACGAACAGAAACAACGCTTCCTCGAACCCGTCGCGCAAGGCGAAGACCGCATCGCGTTCGCGCTCACCGAACCCAACGCCGGCGCCGACGTCACCGACCTCGACACCAAACTCATCCCCGACGACGACGGGTACATCCTGCGCGGCCAGAAAGCCTGGATCATGGCCGCGCCCCTCGCCGACACGCTCCTCGTCGTCGCCAACAGCCCCGAAGGCGAGACGCTCGCGCTCGTACCCGCCGACCGCGACGGGGTCCAAGCCGGCCCCCCCGAACGCATCCTCGGCCTGCACGGCACCCAAACCGGCCCCCTCTACCTCGACGACGTGCGCGTCGAAGACGACGAGATCCTCGGCGAACCCGACGGAGGCCTCACCCAGATCCAAGAACCCATGCGCGTCTCACGCCTCGCCACCGCCGCCTGCGCCACCGGGCTCATGGAAGCCAGCCTCGAAGCCAGCCTCGACTTCGCCGAACAACGCGAACAGTTCGACGAACCCATCAAAGAGTTCCAAGAGACGCAAAACCGCCTGGCCCGGCTGCGCGTGGGAGCCACCACCGCCCGCCAGGTCACGCTCGCCGCCGCCAACCAGCGCGACCGCGGCGAAGCCTTCTCCAGCATGGCCAGCCAAGCCAAATGGTACGCCACCGAGACCGCACGCGAAGAAACCCGCAGCGCCATCCGCCTGCACGGCGGCACAGGGTACATGCGGGACGCGCCCGTGGAACGCTACTACCGGGACGCTCGCACGCTCGTCATCCTCGGCGGCCCCAACCAGCTGCACCGGCAGCGGATCGTGGACGATATGTACTAGACTCGGTCGGCCGCAACCTCACGCTCTCCCCCTGGCTTGACCGATCAGCGCCCGCTCGCGGGTATCGTGCTGCTTCGGCATGGCGCTGCCATGCCTGCTTGGCGCTTCCGGCGAGCGAACGCTCAGCTTGAGGAGATCGGCGTCCGGTCGAGGCTCGGTCCGATCGCATCGCTTTCGCCCTCCCTCGCCCCCCTGCAGTCCACGTAGGCCTGGTAAGGCCTGGCGTCTACGTCGCCTCGGCGATCACGACCGAGCCGGGGCCCTCGATGTGCTCGCGCTCGAGGCAGCGCCAGCCGGTGGCCTCTAACCACGCGCGGGCCTCGTCCTCGCGGTAGCCTCGCGCCTCGCCGCCGCTGAAGACGAGGAACTCTCCGCTGAGCAGCGCAGCCGGTAGCGGCTCGGTCCCGGTGGGGTCGGTCCACGTGTCGGCCAGTAGGATGCGCGTCCCCGGGTCGACGGCCTTGCGGATCCGGCCCAGGAGCTCTTCGTTCGTCTCCGGCGGGAACTGGTGGAGCACGTTGGCGACGAGGACGACATCGTGACCCTCCGGCAGGGCCTCCTCAAGCGCGTCGCCCCCGACCACGTCGATACGGTCGGCCATCGGGGAAGGTAGCTCACGTCGGGCGATCTCTGCGACATCAGGGAGCTCGAAGAGCGTGCCCTTGAGGTGAGGGTGGGCGTCGAGGATCGCGGTCAGCCAGCGGCCCTTGCCGCCGCCGATGTCGAGCACGCGCTCGTGCTTGTCGAATCCGTAGCTTCTCGCGAGCTTGGCGGCCATGCCACCGGTGAACGCGACCATGGCGTTGCTGAACAGCTCCAGCTCGTCGTCGTCGAACTCGCGTGGCTCCACGTCCTCCCCGGCGACCACCTCCGGGAAGCGGTCCCACATCTCGTAGCTGACCGCGTCGCGGTATCGAATCGCCGGGCGCAAATCCGCCGGGCCGTGGCCGGTGAGGAAGGCTTGTGCCTGCTCGCTGTTTCGGTAGGCCTCGCCGTCCCGCTCGATCAACTCGAGCGCGACCATCGCGTCGGCGACCACACGTAGCCGCTCGACGGGCACGTCCACCGCCGCCGCGAGCGTGTCGATCGTCGAGGGCCCGTCGGCTAGAGCCTCGAAGAGGCCCACGTGCTCGGCGGCGTAGAGGTGCTTGGAGGCCTGGAAGGCCTCGGTGATCTCCAGGATCTTGTCGGGTCGGGTCTCCATCGGCGTCATCCTCGCAGCGACCACACGCCGGCGGACACTTCGTTCCGGCGTCGCGCGGAGCGACGGTTCCCGACGTCGGCGCAAGCTCCCATCGGGTTCCGTCCGCGAACCCGACGGAACTGGACGAAGCTTTTGCATACGGGAATCCATCCGGCGCCGTGGACGAGACGGACCTGGCGATCCTGCGCGAGCTTGCCCGCGACCAGGTCGGCGGCTGGGGGCGCCTGGACCCGCGGGTCTCCGCCAGCGAGATCGCCCGCCACGTGAACCTCGCGCGGAGCACGGTGTCCACGCGACTGAAGCGGTGGCACGAGACGGGTCTGCTGGTCAGCCACGATCTCTGGCCGAACCCGGGTCTCTTCGACGCCGTGTTCACGGCCGGGACCGTGAGGGTGAGCCAGCCGCGCCGTAAGCCGGCGGTCCTCGAGGGCCTGACCTCGGTGGAGGGCGTGGCCGGGATCCTCGACCACGTGGGCCCGTGGATCGGGATCGCGCTCGTGGGCCAGCGTCCCGCCGGCCTCGATCGCACCGAGCGGGTCATCGAGCGCCTGGCGGGGGTTGACGGGACCGAGATGGGGCCCCTTTTCGAGCCGCCACGGTGCCCCGCCGATCTCTCCGAGCTGGACTGGCGGATCATCGCGGCGTCCAAGGTGGAACCGTTGGGGCCCGACCACGCGGCGGCCGAACGGGCCGGCGTGAGCACGCGGACCTACCGGCGCCGCTACCGGCAGATGATCGAGGAGAACGCGCTGATGCTCGTCCTGCAGATGGACTTCCGCCGCTGGACCGGCGGCGCGCTGGCGCGCTTCTTCATCCACCTCGGCTCGGACGCCGACCGGCGGGCGGTGGCCGAGCACGTCCAAGACATCCTGCCACCGTCGATGTTCATCAACGCCTCGCTGAGGCCCGAGCCCGAGGTCCCGATGCCGATGCTCGACACGGTCACCCACCTGGACAGCGTGTCCGTGGCCGACGATCACCATCGCTCGCTGCTCGAGGTCGACGCCATCGACGATGTCGAGGTGCTCTTCCCCCGGCGGTTGATCACCGTCAGCCACTGGCTTGAGGACAGGCTCGATCAGCGGGTGGACAAGGCCTAGAGGTAGCTGGCCTCGGCTGGATCTGGGGCTGGCAGCGACGATGGCTACTTGCGCGCGACGACGAGACTGTACCCGGGTGACTTGGGGAGCGCCGCGTGCGAGACGTCGTCGAACCCAGCCTCGGTCAGCCAGGTGGCGACGTCGTCGTACGCGTGCGAGCGACCGCCGCTGAACAGGAAGAGGTTGAACCCGAGCAGCGCGGCGATGCCCTCGGAGAAGTTGGAGGCTGCGGGATCGAAGGGGAGCCAGCCGCTGGGTGGATCCTCGAACTGGTCGAGCATCGCGACGGTGCCCAGCTCGGTGGTCGCGTCCGCGAGCTTGCTGAAGAGCTCCCGGTTGCCCTCCGGGCTGATGCCGTGCACGATCTGGCCCAGGAACGCGACGTCGTAGCCCTCGGGCAGCGGCTCTTGCTCGAAGTCGACCTCGGCCAGGTCGATCCGATCGGCTATGTCGGGCCGGTCCTCGAGCGTCTTCCTCGCGTTCTCGAGCCCGATCTCCCAGTCGATGACGGTGCCCTCGAGCCCGGGGTGCTCCTCGCAGAAGGCGACGGTGTAGAGGCCGTGGCTGCCGCCGACGTCGAGCAGCCGCTTGGCTCCGTCGGGCAGATCGATCGCGTCGACCACGTCGTCGACGAGGTCCTTGGCCAACCACCGCATCGCCTCCTGGTACGCGTGGCCCTCCTCGCCGCTTTGGACCCTCTCCCAACCGTAGATGCCGTCCTCGGGGGCCTCCCGGACGCCCCTGGCCGCGTCGAGGGCCATGTGCTGGATCTGCTCCTTGAAGAACGGTAGCATCGTCTGCAGGTCCTCCTCGGGGAGCCCGCGGCGCGCGGCCGAGGTCAGCTTGTACACGTCTGCCTTGGTCTCCACGTACCCGAGCGGGACGAGCGCTCGCAACAGGTTGCGCAAGCCCTCCCGCGAGGCCCCCGGTCGCCTCGGCGAGCTCGTCGGGGGTCATCGCGCGCTCGTCGAGCGCGTCGAGGACGCCGGTCTCGATGGCGGCGATCATGACCTCCTGCTTGAAGATGGACACCCCGAGATCCACGAGCAACCCCGGGATGACCTGGCGTTTGATGAGCTGGCGTTCGATGAGGTTCGGTGAAAGCGGCATGGCATCCCCTGTTCCGGCGGGGTCGATCGCTCCGTGTGCTATGCCATACCGCGACCGAGCCTTGGCTGTTCGGGTCCATCGCCACCGGTTCCACGGCGCTGACACCCACCGACCATCCCCGGGGTTCCCGGTAACGCGGGTCGACCCGCTGGGATCTACTTCCTGGCTACGACCAGGCTGAACCCGGGCGACTCGGTGAGCCCCTCGTGCGAGACCTCCTCGAAGCCAGCCTCCGAGAGCCAGTCGACCAGATCCTTCCAGTCATGCATGCGGCCGCCGGAGAAGAGGAAAAGCCCCCAGCCGGCCAAGGCAGCGATCCCGCGGGAGAACGGGGTGTCGGTGGGATCGAAGCCGAGGAACCCGCCATCGTCGGGCGGGTTGTCGACCTGGTCGACCATGGCCAACACGGCGCGGTCGGTCGTGGCCTCGCCGATCTTGGCGAAGAGCTCCCGGGCGCCAGCCTCGTTGAGGCCGTGCACGATGTTGCCGAGCATGACGAGGTCGTTGCCGCCCGGTAGCTCGTCGTCCTCCTCGAAGTCGCCCTCGACCAGCTCGATCCGGTCCGCCACATCCGGTCGATCGTCGAGCGTCTTCTGCGCCTCCTCGAGCCCGATGGGCCAGTCAAGGATTCGCCCCTTGAGGTGGGCGTGCTTCTCGCAGAAGGCCACGGTGTAGAGGCCGTGGCTGCCGCCAAGGTCGATCATGCGCTCGGCGCCGTCCGGGAGCTCGACGCTGGAGACGACCGGCTCGACCATGTCCGAGGCCAGCCAGCGCATCGTGGCCTGGTATCCTCGGCCGACATCGCCGTCCCGGACAAGTTCCCATCCCACGACCCCGTCCTCGGGTGCCTTGCGCACGGCCTCGGCAGCGTCGAAGCCGCGCTTGGCCTGCTCGCGGAAGAAGGCGCCGATCAGGTCGAGGTGCTCCTCGGGCAGCGACGCCTTGGCCGCCTCGGTGAGCCGGTAGCGGGTGTCGGCGTCCGAACCGGTCGCCTCGAGGTACCCGAAGGGGACGAGTGCGCGGACAAGCATCTGGACACCGCGCTCGGCGGACCCGGTCGCGTCAGCGATCTCTTGCACCGCCCGGGGTTGCTCGCGCACGGCGTCGAACAGGCCCGTCTCCATGGCAGCCACCAGCGCCTGGCCCCCCCACTGGTTGGCGGCCCCGTCCAACATGAGGCTGGGGATCGTTCCAGAGCTGATCAGGCGTCGCTCGATGAAGTTCGGTCGAAGTGGCATCGTGTCTCCTCCGTGCCCCGCGGGGCCTCGATGGGCCGCGCGTGAAAGGCCATAGCATGGGCGGTTCTTGGCTGTTCGGGTGCCGGCGCGACGATCTTGGGTCCGCGGCGGCCGCGCGGGGCCAAGGTTCGAATCCCCGGACCGGCCTGAGGGACGC
The DNA here is from genome assembly GCA_964581775.1 of uncultured Thermoplasmatales archaeon. GTDB lineage: Archaea > Thermoplasmatota > SW-10-69-26 > SW-10-69-26 > SW-10-69-26 > PWVY01. The sequence continues at coordinate 18,870 of CAZOQA010000040.1, forward strand.
GTGGCCCATCGCTACGACGTGATCGTGCTCGGCCTTGGAGCCATGGGCTCCGCCGCCGCCGACCACCTCGCGCGAGCCGGCTACGACGTGCTCGGCCTCGACCGACACCACCCCCCGCACCCCTACGGCTCCTCGCACGGGCGCACCCGCGTGGTCCGCACCGCGTACTTCGAGCACCCCGACTACGTGCCCTGGATCGAACGCGCCTGGCAGCTCTGGCGCGAGCTCGAAACCGACGCGGGCACCGAGATCGTCACGCGCACCGGCGGGCTGCACCTGGGCACGCCCGACGGGACGCAAGTGCCAGGGGCCCGACGGGCGTTGACGGAGCACGGGTTCGAGCACGAGGCCCTCGACGCGGAGCAGATCCGCCAGCGCTTCCCCGCGTTCGACCCGAGAGGGGACCACGAGGCTGTGCTGGAGGAGGATGCGGGCTTCGTGCGCGTCCCGGAGGCTATCCAGGCTCACTTGGACCGGGCGCGAGCTCACGGGGCCAGGCTCGTGTTCGGGGAGCAGGCTTGGGGGTGGGCTGAGCATCCCAGCCACGTGCGCGTGTCCACGCACAAGGGTAACGCGTTCTATGCGGACGATCTGGTCGTCGCGATGGGGCCGTGGCTTCCCAAGCACGTCCCGGAGTTGGATTTTGCGTGGGAGGTCGAGCGTCAGGTGCAGTTCGTGGTGGACCCGCCGGCTGATTTGTCGTGGGAGGGGTCGCAGCGGTTGCCGGTGTTCACGTTCGAGCCGGAGCGGGGCGTGGTGTTCTACGGGGTGCATCGGCCGGATGGACGTGTGAAGGTGGCGGTGCACCATGGGGGCTCTCGCGTGGATCCGGATGACGTGGACCGGTTGGTGGACCAGGAGGATGAGGCGCCGCTTCGGGAGCTTTTGGCGACGTTCGCGCCGGGCTTGGATGGCCCGGTGCGGGAGACGATGGTGTGTTTGTACACGAACACGCCGGATCGGCATTTCTTGTTGGATCGCCATCCGGACCAGCAGCGCACGTTGCTTGTGAGCCCGTGCAGCGGTCATGGGTTCAAGTTCGCGCCGGTGATCGGGGAGGCGATCAAGCAGTTGGTGAAGGGTCGGTCGACGGAGTTGGATCGGTCGTTGTTCCGGGTGGATCGGTTCTTGGAGTGATCATGCTTCGAGGCGGGTGCGTCCGTCTTCGGTGAGGAAGAAGCGGCGCAGCGGGCCGACGGTCTCGTCTTGGATCCAGCCTTGTTCGAGCAGGTGGTCCAGGCGGTGTTTGGCGGTTGCTTTCGCGATGCCTAAGCGTCTGGCGATCTCGCTTAGGTGCACGCCTTCGGAGCGTTCAACGAGCGCGAGCACCTCTCGTCGGGCTTCGGAGAGGGGGGCTTTCGTGTGGGGGGCTTGGCGGGGCAGGGCCCAGCGTTGGGGGTTGCGTTCGCGGATGCAGCAGACGAGGTCGAAGGCTTCGAGCTTGGTGGCGTGGTGGCGGGCGGTGCGGTAGCTGACCTCAAGGCGACGGGCGAGGTCGGTGGTGGTGAGGGGGCCGTGCTCGTCGAGGAGGGCGAGCAGGCGTTGTCGGGTGGCGTGTTCGAGGAGGGTGCGCTTGGTGAGGCGGTGGTAGAGGCCGATGGCGGCCAGGGCGATGAGCGCGGCGGCGAGGGCGTCGTGGGGCGAGGCGTCGTGGAGGGGGGTCCCGTGGAGGCGGCTTGCTGGCTGGGGGGGT